>JACKHA010000015.1 GCA_020639215.1 Phycisphaeraceae bacterium | reverse complement strand
GTCGGCGAAGACCGAGGTGCCCGTGACGCTGTTGCCGAAGATCCCGTCACCCCACATCTCGAAGATCAGGCCGATGGTCGAGCACTGCGTCGGGGTCGCGGACGACGTGCCCGAGAACTGCGTGGTCGCGGTGTTGTTGCTGCTGGAGGCCGCCAGCACGTTGTCGTAGAACGAGGCCAGATCGGGCTTGATGCGACCGTCCTGGCCCGGGCCGGTCGAGCCGGCCGATGTGTGCGAGAGACGGTTGGTCGAGTTGCTGTGGATGATCCCGCCGACCGAGACCATGTTCTTGGCCCAGGCCTGCGGGCGGACGTCCTGGATGAGCCCCGCGTTGGACATCGACTGGCACATCAGGAAGTCGTGGTCGAACAGCAGGGTGTCGGTGTCGGCCGAGATCGAGGTGTACAGGAACGTGCGGGGGTCGCCCGTGGAGTTGGTCTGGAACACGATCTCGAGCGCGACGCTGCCCGCGGTGTGGTTGTACCGGGTCGTGCCGGAGCCGGAGCCGCGGAGGTAGTTCGCGTGCGAGAAGTAGCCCTGGGCCAGCGGGAGGTGCCCGCGGGCCTGTGGCGTCGGATTGCCGTCGGCGAAGCAGATCGAATAGACCGCCGTCCCGTGCGACGAGCCGGCGTTCGAGCCGCCGGCCCGCAGGATCGGGCTGAGCGTGGGCGCCCCGCCAAGGCCGGGGGCGTTGAAGAACTCGTGGGTCAGCAGCAGGCCCGAGTCGGCGGCCTCGCCGTTGACGCCCGAGCCGTTGAACCCACCCTGGGCCTCGATGTAGTCCGCGCCGGAGAACTGGCGCATGATGTCCATGTCGTACTCCAGCTCGCCGCGACGGTCGATGTACAGCACGTAGGGCGACTCGGCAACCATCCGGAGCTGGGCCGGCGTCAGCGTCGCCTCAACCCGCCCCGTGTCGGGATCGATGTGCGACGCCTCGGCGCCGCTCTGCTGGATCGCCGCGACGCCGGCGTTGGCCACGTCCGCGCCGCGCGTCACGAGCATGATGGAATAAAGCTGCCGCTCGACCAGCGGGGCCGAACCGAGCAGCCCGGCCACCAGCGGGATCTCCATCTTGTACGCCAGGTGGTTCTCGCCCACCCAGCGGACGAACGGCATCTGGGCGACCTGCGCCGCCGACACCGGGTCCATCACGACAATCCGGGCGTTGTCGTGCAGGGTCATGCCGACACGCGCCCCGGCGCTCTCGACCGCGTGGATGAACTCCTCGGCCGGCGGAACGACGAACTGCACGATGTACGCGCCCAGCCCGGAGTCCTGCTGGCCCGCGCGCAGCTCGGCGGGCACCACCGGCGTGCCAACCAGCGGGTCGAACGAAGCGAACTGCGTGCCGATCGTCGTCCAGTTGCGGACGACGCGGCTGAACGCGCCGCCGCGCGACAGGGCGTAGTAGCCCTGCGAGGCGCCCTGGGCGTCGATCTCGTCCCACGTCACGACCGTGACGCCCGCGCCCTCGACAACCCGGGCGTTGGCCACCGCGTTGGCGGTCGAGTGCACGACCCGCCCATCGTTGAGCTGGATGGTGACGCCCTGCGAGGATGGGCTGACCTGGAGACGCCCGCTGGACGCCATGTCGGCGGCCGACGCGGTGCCGCCGGCAGCCAGGGCCAGCGCGAGAACGGAAAGGCAGGCGATCTTGCGATTCATGTGATCCTCCGCGAAACGCGACAAGGCGGGCCCGCAGCGAAGCCGCGAGTCCCCGGGGACAGGGATTGCCAGAAGATCACCCGAAGGCCCCAGCCTCCGCGCGAGCGGATCAAACAGCGTCCGAACAGACGCGACGCCCCGAGCAGTCCCACACGAGCGAGGCCCAGCCACCGTACACGATGAACACGACGAAGTGGAGGCCGAATCGAGGAAAAACTGGCAGCGCCAGCCCGGCGGCTCGGCTGGAGGCACCCGCGTTTTCCCAGTTTGGTGGACGTGGCGCGATGTTTGCGCATTCTTGACAATCCCCGAAGAGACGATGGTGGTCCCAAGTCGTGATGCTGGTACGATCTACAGAGGAGACGAAGCGATCCGGGCACGCGACCACCTGTCGTGGGTGTCGGCGTTCGGCCTGACAAAAGCCTCACGACAGCCGCTGGATGCTGTCGAGTTCGGTCCCTCCAACGGCCCGATCCTGATGGGGTCGGGCTGCGGGTTCGTGGCCGAGTCTCCCCGGACCAGGGGTGCGTCCGAGAAGCGCCCGAGCACGATCGGTCGGCACACGAGAGAAGGAGATCGAGAGCATGAGTCGCACGTTCATCAGCCGGGGCGTGGCCCTTGTCGCTTTCGCGGGCATCGCCGGCGTCGCGGCCGGGCAGGACAGCGTGAGCAGCCTGGGCACGGGCCTGCCCGGCGATGCCCTGTCGCCGTACACCGCCAGCGCGCCCTTCCAGCGGGCCGACTTCGTGCTCGACCTCGTTCCGTTCCAGTCGTCCTGGGGCAACCAGTTCGCGATCGGCCCGATCGCCAAGTCCGCCCAGACCAGCGCGACGTTTTTCAGCAACCTGATCTCGGCGCAGAGTTTCAGCCAGACGCTGCTGCAGAACGCGACGCCCAACGCCCAGCAGTACGCCTCGTGGACCCAGGCCGGCGGAGGCGTCCACCCCACCAACAACAACACCGGGCTGAACACCGCGGTCAACGCCCCGGCGACGTACACGCAGTTCGGCGTCGTCGCCGCCGACTTCGGGGGCAACAGCAACACTGTGTTCGGGGCGGTCGCCGGATTCGATCCGAACAACCCGACCCGCCTGTTCGTCTCGCGGTACATGGTCGCCTCCAACGGCGCCAGCGCCGCGGGGAACACCGCCCAGGTCGGCATCGGCTCCGTCGATGCCAACGGCAACGCCTACATCCGCCAGGACGACTTTGGCGCCACCGGCGCGCCATCGGGCAACAACCTGTGGCGCGTGAACATGCCGGCTCGTGATCCCAACAAGAACAACCAGATCTCGGCCCTGCTCACCGACCGCGACCAGCCCGCCACCGACTGGATCGTCCGCAACTCCACGACGACCCATGGCACGCCCTCGAACATCCCCGCGCAGATCGCCGGCGGACGCGGGCTCGTCATGGGCGCGAACTTCAGCAACCAGCTGGTGCGGGGCACGGCCAACGGGTCGGTCGCCGCGCCCACCGTCGTTGCCGACTCCACCCACATCGCCGGGCTCGGCGTGGCGAACACCCGCGGCACCGTCTCGTTCAGCCCCGCGGTGGTCTTCCCGGGCTCGGTGGGCACCGGCTCGATGCTCGGGTACAACGCCAACAGCGACGCCGACAGGATACTCGTCTGGGGGCTCAACGCCGCCGGCAACGTCACCGCCAACGCCGAGCTCGTCCTGCCCGCCACGATCCAGGACCCCTGCACCGGGTTCGATCCGACCGTTGCCTACGGCCTGGCGGGCACGCCCTTGCCGATCGGCGCGTTCACTCACTACTTCAGCCAGACGCCGTTCCGCGGCGGCAACGGCCAGACCGCTCTCGGGCGCGACCCCCAAGGCCGCTCACTGGCCGCCGGCGTGGTCAGCTACCCCGATCCCACCAGCCCGGACGGCCAGCCCTTCCAGTCCATCTACGTGGCACGCTTCGCGCCCGGCGCGCCCGTGGAGTGGACCGTCGCGGCCCACCTGGACCCCAGCCTCCTGGCCGGCAAGCCCATCGAGGACGGCAACGGCGCGACCATCGGCAACCTCATCGGCCTGAACATCCTCACCGGCGGCACGCCGTTCGGTCCCACCATCTCCGGCGTCGGCTTCGACGGCGCGGGCAACATCTGGTTCGTCGCCCCGGTGCAGATCACGAGCGAGCCGTTCCCCAAGACCGCTCTGATCCGCGGCGTGTACGACGCCCAGAACTTCTGCTACCGCCTCGAACTGGTCGCCTCGCGAGGGCAGATCGTCGCCGGCGCCAACTCCGGGCGCAACTACCGCATCAACTTCATCGAGATCGCCGACAGCAACTCCATCTCCTCCGGCGCGTTCTGGTCGAGCAACGTCAGCGGCGCGACGTTCAACAACATCTCCACCGCAGGTCTCGACCAGGACGACCCCCGCACCCTCGGCGGCCTCGTGCTGTCGGCGGAGATCATCTACGACGTCGACATGGACAACGACTTCGAGGACCCGACCTCGGCCGGCGGCAACCCGCTCTCGCTCGACGAGTCCTACGCCGCCCTGCTCTACGTCGGGGCGGGCAGCGTCCAGCAGGTCTGCGAGCCCGATCTGACCACGGGGGCCATTGCCGGGCAGCCGGGCTACGGCGTGCCCAACGGCATCCTCAACAACGACGACTTCTTCTACTACCTGGCCCAGTTCGCCGCCGGTAACGTCGCCGTCGCCGACCTGACCACGGGCGCCATCCCGGGCCAGCCGGGCTACGGCGTGCCCAACGGTGTGATCACCAACGACGACTTCTTCTACTACCTGTCGATCTTCGCCGCCGGCTGCTGAGCCGGAGACGCCGGGGGCCGCGAGATCGCGGAGCCCGGCAACCATCGACCGAGCCGCCCGCGTCGAGCGACGCGGGCGTTTCTTTGCGAGAGTCGGGGCCTGTGGCCCTTCGGGGTGTTCCGGTCAGCCGGCGGGGAGTGGGCACGAACACCACGGCCGCGCCGGCGCATGAAACGAGGATCGAGATGGCGAGTTTCACTTGCGCCCGCGTGCTCGGCTCCGTCGCCGCGATCGTTGCCTCGTGCGGCGTCGCCTTGGCCCAGTGGAACCCGGTCGCGGCCGAGTGGCTCAAGTCCGACCAGACCGACCTCCGCGTCATGACCTGGAACGTCGAGGACGGCGTGTGTCGCACCGCCAACAAGGCCAACTCGTTCGGCTCGAACTGGAACGCCATCGCGCGCGTCGTCGCCTCGTTCCAGCCCGACGTGCTGATCCTGCAGGAGGCCGGCGACAACTCCGGCAACGGCACCGGGTCGGGCGTCGACTCCGTCGCCCAGCTCGCGACCACCTGCGAGCTGCTGATCCACGGTGGGGCCGACCCGTTCCTCGGGGGCACCGTCGGTTCGTTCGTGCAGCAGTACGTGCCCGCTTACGACCTGCCGTACATCTTCGTCTCCTCCTCGAACGACGGCTTCAACCGCAACGTCATCCTCTCCCGTTTTCCGTTCGCCGATCTCAACGGCGACACGCGGGCCGAGTACTCCGACACGCCCCCGATCTTCCCCGACGCGTGGGCGCCCGGCCCCAACGGCGGCATCCGCGGCTTCATGTTCGCCGAGATCGACCTGCCCGCGCAGTACGCCGGCGACGTGGTCATCGGCAACGGGCACCTCAAGGCCGGCGGCACGAGCGGCGACATGCAGCAGCGCGTCACCGCCGCACAAAACGTCTCGTATCTGATCCAGTACTGGTACAACGGCAACGGCGGCGCGGTGCCCGACCCCAACGCCAAGATCTTCGACTCGCCCCCCGCCACAATGGTCCTTGACCAGGACACCCCGGTCATCTGGGGCGGCGACTGGAACGAGGACGAGAACTCGACCCCCGGCACGCGAGGGCCCGCGTCTTGGATGGTCGCCGGCGGCGTGGTCGGCGGCTCGTCCGACGGCGTCGACCGCGACGGCACCGACGCCACGTTCGACAGCGCCGTCGAGTTCTTCTCCGGCTCGCGCTCCACGCAATCCAGCAGCAAGCTCGACTACCAGGCCCATCAGGACTCGATTGCTTCGATCCGCCGCGCCCACATCTTCGATTCCACGCGGACGCCGGCGGTCTCGCTCCCGCCGCCCTGTGCAACCTTCCCCGTGTCACCCGGCAACATCACGCCCATCGCTTCCGACCACCGCCCCGTGATCATCGACTACATCCTGCCGCTGGCCATGGGCACCTGCGCACCCGACCTGACCACCAGCGCGATCCCCGGCCAGCCCGGTTACGGCGTGCCCGACGGGCTGCTCAACAGCAACGACTTCTTCTACTACCTCAACGAGTTCGCCGCCGGCAACGTCGCCGTCGCCGACCTCACCACCGGCGCGGTCCCCGGCCAGCCGGGCTACGGCGTGCCCAACGGGACCCTGGACAACAACGACTTCTTCTACTACCTCGCGATCTTCGCCGCGGGGTGCTGAGCGAACAACGCCGGGCCATCTCGCCGAATCGACCGCCACGCTCTCGCGATACACTGCGCCCATGCGCGTCGCCACGGTCCTCTGCGTGCTGCTGCTGATCGTCCTCGCGGGCGTTCCGCTCCTGCTGGGCGGCGCGTCCGAGCGCGAGCAGCCCGGCGACCGCAGGCTGATCATCGTCACGCCCCACGTCCAGCAGATCCGCACCGAGTTCGCCCGCGCCTTCCGCGACTGGCACGCCCGCCGATACCCCGACGACCCGCCCGTCTACGTCGACTTCCGCTCGCCCGGCGGCACGAGCGAGATCATCCGCGTCCTGCAGGCCCAGTACAACGCCGCCATCACCGCGGGGCGCATCGCACCCGACGGCTCCTGCGAGCCGGGAACGATCGGCTACGACCTCATGTTCGGGGGCGGGACGTACGACCACGGTCGCCTGGCCGCCGGCGAAGGCGTCCGTGTCACGCCCTCCGAGGGCGCCGACCCGGTCGCCCTGCCGATGTCCGTCCCCGTCGGGTTCTCGCAGGTACAGCTCGACGAGTGGTTCCCCGTGCGCGTGATCGGCACACAGCCGCTCGTTCACGAGGACCAGCGCTGGATCGGCACGGCCCTGTCCTCGTTCGGCATCGTCTACAACCGCCAACTCGTCCGCAACCTGCTCGGAAAGAACGAGATCGAATCCTTCGACGACCTGGCTGACCCGCGCCTGTTCGGCTGGGTCGCGATGGCCGACCCGCGTCAGTCGGGCTCGCTCTCAACGACACTCGACTCGATCCTCTCGAAGTACGGCTGGGATGCCGGCTGGGCCCTGCTCCGCCGCATCGCCGCCAACTCACGCTCCTTCGTCGCGTCCTCGGCCCGCCCGCCGCTCGACGTCTCGCAGGGCGAGGCCGCCGCCGCGCTGGCCATCGATTTCTACGGGCGCGCCCAGGGCCAGGCCATCCTCGCCCCGGGCCAGTCGCCCGAGCACGGGCGCGTCGGGTACGTCGATCCCCCGGGCGCGACCTACATCGACCCCGATCCCATCTCGATCCTTCGGGGCGGACCCGAGCCCGAACTCGCCCAACGCTTCGTCGAATTCGTGCTAACGCGGGAAGGCCAGGCCCTCTGGAACTTCCGCTCGCACCGAACGCTCGAAGCGAGCCACGACCTCCCACGCCCGCCCTCCGTCGATGGCACGCCCGACGGCGCGCCGCTCGGCCCCATCGAGTACGAGCTCCGCCGCCTCCCGATCCTGCCCGCGATGTACGACGCCGGCACGGGCGACCTCGCGTACATGGTCGACACGATCAATCCGTACGACATCGCCAGCGACGCCGCGCCCCGCGGCTGGCGCTCCGCCATCGGACCCATGATGGGCGCGTTCGCCATCGACTCTCCGGACCAGATTCGAGCCGCGTGGCAGGCCCTCAATCGCGTCCGCGCCGATCCCGACGCCCCGCCGACCCTCGTCGTCGCGATGGAGGCTCGGTTCGACGCCATGCCCACCGGCCCGCAGGTCCGGGCCACCTACGAGTCGATCTTCGGCATCGAGCGCCCCGGCGCCGACGCCGCGTGGCCCGCCGACGACCAGGGACGCCCGCTGCCCCTCACGCAGGCCTTCCCCCACCTGGCCCCGTGGGAGGCCTTCCAGGACTTCACCCCCGACACCTACCGCGCCGTCCGCGCGACATGGCGGAATCCGACCTGGGCCGCCCGCCTCCAGGTCGTCTACACCCAGGTCTTCCGCGAGAACCAGGCGGCGGTGGTCGATATGGAACGCCAGTGGCGCAGCGCCGGCTCGCCCGCGGCCGGCGTGCCCGCCGCTGCCGGAACGCCCGCGAGCCCCACGGAGGCTGGAGATGGGACGAGTCAGCGTGGCCCTTGACCAGCCCCAGCAACCCCGGTCTCGCGCGGCGACCGGCCCCGTGCCGGGCACGCCCGCGCGTGTCTCGCGCACCCGCATCGTCGCCACCATCGGCCCGGCGAGCGACTCGCCCGCCATGGTCGAGCACCTCATCAACGCCGGCGTCAACATCTTCCGTTTCAACTTCTCGCACGGCACGCTCGCCGATCACGCACGCCGCCTCGACACCGTCCGCGCCGCCGCCGAGCGTCTCGCCCGCCCCGTCGGCTGCCTCGGCGACCTCCAGGGCCCCAAGATCCGCGTCGGCAAGATCGGCTCGGGCTTCCGTCCCGAAGGCCCGGGCGTCGAGCTCGCCCCGGGCGACGAGGTCGTGATCGATCCCGACGCAACCGACGCGTCCGTCAAGCCGCTCGACGCCGGCGCGCCCACTCCCGCCGTTGGCGCCGGCGCGGCAGCCGCTCCCCAGCCACGCCGCCTCATCGCCCTCCCCACCGACTACGACCCCATCGCCGGCGAGGTCCTCCCCGGCCACCGCGTGCTCATCAACGACGGCAGCATCCGCATGCTCGCCGTCGAGGGCCACGGGCGCGCCCTCCGCTGCTCGGTCACCGTCGGCGGCGTGGTCACCAGCCGCAAGGGCATCAACCTCCCCGACTCTCGCCTCTCCGCGCCCGCCATCACCGACGACGACTGGGACTGCGTCGAGTTCGCCGTCAACCACGGGCTGGACTTCCTTGCCCTCTCGTTCGTCCGCAACGCCGCCGAGGTCGAACTGCTCAAGGACCGCCTCGCCGGCATGTGCCCCGCCGACCGCGCCCAATCCGAGAGCGTCCTCGGCTCGGGAACGCCTTCTTATATCCCTGTCATCGCCAAGATCGAGAAGCCCGAGGCCCTGGCAAACCTAGAAGCCATCGTCGACGCCGCCGACGGGATCATGGTCGCGCGCGGCGACCTCGGCGTCGAGATGGACATCGCCCAGGTCCCCGTCGCCCAGAAGCGCATCCTCGACGCCTGCGACCGTTGGGGCAAGCCCAGCATCGTCGCCACCCAGATGCTCGAGACCATGATCGACGCCGCCACCCCCACCCGCGCCGAGGCCAGCGACGTCGCTAACGCCATCTTCGACGGCGCGGGCGCCGTCATGCTCTCGGCCGAGACCGCCACCGGCAAGCACCCCGTGCTCGTCGTCGAGACCATGTCCCGCATCATCCAGGCCGCCGAGGCCCGCATCGACGAGACGCCCATGCGGGCCGACCCGCCCGCCGTCCTCCAGGAACGCCGCTACTTTACCGCGGCCCTGGCCCACGGCGCCTGGCACGTCGCACGAGACGTCGGCGCCGTCGCCATCGCCTGCTGGAGCGAGAACGGCGGCACCGCACGCTACCTCAGCCAGAACGACTTCCGCATCCCCATCGTCGCCTACTCCTCCAACCCACGCGCCACCCGGCGCATGTCCCTGCTCCGCGGCGTCACGCCCATCCACACACCACCGCCCGCCTCCGGACGTCTCTCCGACTGGGGCGACCGCGTCGAGGCCGACCTGCTCGCCGCCGGACTTGTTCGCCCGGGCGACGCGGTGGTGCTGCTGGCGGGCAAGCCCCTGGGCCGCGTGTACTCGACCAGCACGCTCGCGGTCCACCGCATCGGCAGCCCGACGGGCGGGTACCGGACGATCTGACGCCGGCCGCGTCCGCCCCAACTTCAGAATGGGGTTGCGGGCGCCCCGCCCGCAGCGGTTCTCCACCGCCCACCAACACACTCTCGCGTCGATCAGCAACACCGAGCCTCAGTTCCGTGCGTTTTGGCCATGCCACGCCTCGGAAATGTGTTAATTCCCTCGTTCGGGTTGTTCAAGCGCGAAGATTGTGTCATGTTCGATGAGAAGCCCTTGTGCGAACGGGGTCGCTGTGTCATCCTGTCCAACGTCCGAGAAGGAGCCCGAGATGTCCCGTCTTGTTGGAGCCATCAAGTCCGCCAAGAAAGCCGCGGTGGTCTGCGTCGGCGTCGCCGCCCTCGGTGCGGCAGGTTCGTCCGCATCGGCGGAGGTGTTCACCCGCTACGGCCTCGACTTCGTCCACGTGGGCGACCCCGGCAACCGGGGCGCGACCGCGCAGGAAGCCCCGCTCTGGCCGGCGTGGGCCCCGCCGCTCGGCGCGGTGGACCACGACTTCGGCATCATGCGGACCAACGTCACCAACGAGCAGTGGATCGAGTTCGTTCGTGCGTACGCCCCGCACTACGCCGGCAGCCCAAACGCCACCGCCCTCACCGGCCGGTGGATCCAGTACACCGGCTCAGTCGGGGGGCAACCGCAGTACCAGATTCGGTCGGGTGCCGAGAACTTCAGCGCGGAGATGACCTGGCGCATCGCGGCCCGCTACGCGAACTGGCTGCACAACGACAAGGCGAATGAGGCCTGGGCCTTCGAAGACGGGGCCTACGACACCAGCACCTTCGGCGAGGTCGTCGTCGGCGGCATCACCATGCTGACCGACCAGTTTACCCACCACCCCGATGCCCGGTTCTGGATCCCCACGGTCAACGAGTACACCAAGGGCGCGCACTGGGATCCGAACCGGTACGGGAACGGCCAGGGCGGATACTGGCTGATGCCCGACGGGGGCAACGAAAACCTGATCGCCGGGCCGCCGGGCATCGGCGAGGCCGCGGGCGACTCGGTGCCGCCGGCCGCGGGCGTCAACGTCGGCTCGTATCCCACCACGCAGAGCCCGTGGGGCATGTGGGATGTGTCGAGCACCGACTACCAGTTCACGGAGGGTTGGATACACGGCGTTTCGGGCTTGCAGCGTCTCGACGCCGGTTCGGGTGCCGGATCACCGACCTATTGGAATCGCGACCGCCTCGACAATTTCCAGACGGTCCACATGCAAGCCACCAAGGACGCACTTCGCATCGCGACGGTCGTCCCGGCCACCGCCACTTTGGCGGTTCTGGGGCCGGCCGTGTGTCTGCTTCACAGGAGATTCAGGACATGAATCGGATGACCACCCGTATCGTCGCACTCCTGGCCCTCGCAGGCCTCGCCCATGCGGCGCGCGCACAGCCCCTCACGCTCACCGTCGCGAGCGGATCGGCGTCGATGTCCGTCAGCGGCTCGAACCCGTACACGGCCACGATCCACGTCACCGCCGGTTCCCCATGCGTCTTCACGCTGAGCACGAGCGCCGCCGCCACGGTGCTGACCTCCGTCGAGGTCGAGTGCGACGCGGATTGTCGCATGACGATCGACGAGAGCAGCAATGGAACTTTCTCGATGGTCGGCGACGTGCTCGAGAAGTCCACGTCGAGCCCTGAGTCCTTTGAGATCCAACTCATCGACATCAGCGGCAGCCTGGGATCGGGCACACCACTCCAGCATAAGGTCGCAGCTGAGCTGATCTCCGAACTGCGCATCGGCGGCGACCTGACGGCCGAGGTCACGGCCGGCCCGCGAGCGGACAACAGCGACTCCGACATCTTCTTGATCGAGGTGGGCGGCACCCTCTCCGGCGACGTCTACGCCGAGTTCGGCGCCATCGGCACCATCGACGTCACCGGCGACATCGGCCTGCCCGGCGTCCAGACCGCCTACATCTGGGCGGACCATGGCATCGAGTCCATCGACGCGGAAGGAGGATTCACCTGGATCAAGGCCACCCTCGGCACCTCGTTCTCATACATCAACCACATCCACTTCCGCGACGACTTCGCCGGCACCATCTGGGCCACCGGCATCCAGGACAGCACCACGGTGCCGAACCCCGGCGCGACTTTCGACGGCTCGTGCGAGGGCAATCTGTTCATCGGCCAGATCGAGGTTCCGGTCGAGATCGGTGGGGACATGAGCGGGAACCTGTGGATCAATGGAGTTCTGCCCGATGCCACCGTTGACATCCTCGGCGATCTCATGAGCACCGGGCTGATCTCCTTCAACTTCGGCATCGGCGGAATGCTCCGCATAGCAGGCGATCTCGCCGAGGACGCCCTGATCTGGAACGGAACGTCGACCATCACGTTCGATGACGACCCGGGGAATGTCATCCTGAACGCCGCAAACAACGGTGCCGAATGGCTCGGGGAGGTGCGCGTCTCAAACCCGGCGACGACTCTTTCGCCTGTCCCATACTACTCGCAGACTGGCTTCATCGGCGCCGTCGGGCTCGTCCCCTTCCACCTCCACGACGGCGACTGCCTCCCCGCCAACGGCGGCGCCATCATCCCCGGCGCCTCCTCCATCACCCTCTACTTCTACGGCCCCGTCACCTGGGACTCGGGCTTCCCGTTCAACGTCTTCTGGTGCCCCGAGGGCGAGGAGTGCGACCCCACCTCCGACAACGCCCATTGGGAAGTCGGTTCTGGCCAAGGCACCCGCGCCATCACCCTCGTCTACTTCGACGAGACCGATCCGGACGAGATCCCCCCAGACCGCCACTACCACATCGTCCCGATCCTGACCGGCTCCAACGCCCTGCTCTGCGACAAACTGCTGACCACCAGCGACGTGCCTGTCGCCGACTTCACCTACGTCTTCGACAGCCCGTGATCGGCGCGCGCTCGCCGCGCCTAACGCGGCACTGAAACCCACGGACCCCGCTCGCCCCGCGATCGGGGTCGATTGGCCGAGTCTCCCAACTCGCCACCCCGATCCACCTCTACTCTCCCCCATGCCCGCCCCTTCTCCCCGCCGCGCCCCCGACGCCGCCGAGCCCCCGACGCCGCCGCTGACCGTCTTTCTCCACATCCCTAAAACCGCTGGCACCTCCCTCGTCCGCACCATCCGCCAGGGCCTGGCCCCCGGCGAGTTCCTCGACCTCTACGGCGTCGACCGCACCACCGACGTGCTCATCGAGCAGATCGGCGCCATGACACCCGACCAGCGGGCCAGAGTCCGCGTCGCCGCCGGGCACCAGGCCTGGTACGGCATCCACGAGATGTTCGGGCGCCCCGCCCGCTACGTCACGTTCCTCCGCTCCCCGGTCGCCCGCGTCCTGTCCTGCTACCGCATGATGCGCCGGGACACGTCCAACCGGTTCAACCCGGTCATCCTCCGCCACTGCCCCGGTTTTGGGGAGTATGTCTCCAGCCGCAACCACCCGCTCGTGGCCAACCACATGGCCGTCCTGCTGGCCCGCAGGGGCGCCGGCCCGAACCACAACGCCGACGACTGCTGGCGGGTCAACCACGCGTGGATGGAGCGGGCGGATGTCAATCTGGCGAACTTCTGGTTCGTCGGATTCCAAGAGTCCTACGACACCGACGCCCGGACCCTCTGCGGCCTGCTGGGACTGGAGTGGTCGCCCCACCACGAGCGCCGGGCCGCGGATGAGGAGCCGGACGACCTCGAGATCACGCCGACGGACGTGGCCAAGTGCCGCGAGTTGAACTGGGCGGACGCGGTTCTGTACGAGTTGGCCCTCATCCGGCGGGGCTTGGGGCAGTGCGTGGGCCAGACGCGCTGAGGCGGGCCGATGGCGTTCTGGCTGGTCGGCCAAGGCCATAATCCATGTGTCGTGTGCTTTCGGGGAACCGAAGGACGCAACCAGACCCGACACCAGCGCGAATGGACACTCGGCTTTGGGTGGAATGACCGGAGGGTCACCCGGGGCCGCGCGGGCGCCGATGGGTGAGTGGGCGATCGGCGTCCTTCGCGGGGTTGTGGGCCCCGCCGCTGGAGTGCCGCCGATCGCACGTGGCCCGGATCACCGGAACAAGGGGTCACGCGAAACACTGGCGGCCGACGAGAGGGGCAGCAGCGCCCGGGGAAACCTGTGCGCTGCTGGTGCTCGGGTCGCTGGGTAGCCGCGGGAGCGCGGTCGGCGGATCGGAGTGGGGGTCGGCGTTCTGCCGGTGCCCCGGATGCTTCGAATGGTCTGATGTCCCGGTCGGGGCGTCGGGTTCGGGCTTGTGCAGCGGCCGGCGGGGCGATGGCTTCCGGGCGGGCGTGGTGGTTGTGAGCTGGAGTCGGCGGGGCAGAGATGCCCGGAATCGGGGGTGGAGCATGATGCTGGATCGGGCGGCACAGGGCTGGTTGGCACGGGCGCTGGGGGAACTGGCCGCGAGCCAGTCGCGCCGGTTCGAGGACCTGCTGTGGCTGGGCTTCGGCGACGAGTGGATGGCGGTTCTCGGGCTGCTGGTGCGGGACGGCGGCGTGAAGCGGGCGGCGACGAACGACGGTTGGGTGCTGCTGGCCAAGGGCGAGGACCTGCGCCGGCGACTGGTTGAGAAGACGGAGCGGGCGGGGGGGGCGTCCGGTTCCGGGAGCGGGCTGGCGATCGGGCTGGAGCCCGCGCAGGCCGAGGCGTGACAAGCGGGTCCAATCGAGAGTTGCTCGAGGGCGTCCACGGGCGATATCCGGCTTGACCTACGCGACCCGATCCCGACAATGGCGCGTGGCTCGTCGGAGGTTGGGTTCGGGGGAAAGGGGACGCATCGATGCAGCAGCGGAGTTCGACCGGATTGGGCGTGGGGCTCGTGGTGATCGGCGTGGGTGCGGCGGTGGCGCTGGGGCATCCGGATGACCGGGTCGCTCCGGCGTTCGAGGAGTGCCGCACGACGTTCACGCCCGAGGAGGCCCGCCTGGCGATGCGCCTGCACGCCAGCGGTGCGTACGAACTGCCGGCGGGGCGTCCGGAGGGCGTGCACCGGATCGCGCTGACGTTCCACGTCGTTCGGCGCAACGACGGCACCGGGGGCATCCCGCAGGCCCAGCTCGACCAGGCCCTGATCGACGCCAACCAGTTCTACGCGCCGATCGGGATCCAGTTCTGCGTGCCGGGCCCGATCAACTACATCAACAACTCGGCGTGGTACGAGCCGACGTCGACGAGCACCGTGAACCAGATGCGGATTTCGAACAACATCCCGGGCACGATCAACATCTACTTCGCGGAACTGAACGGGGCGGGGCTGTGCGGGATCTCGGCGTTCACGTTCAGCAGCATCCAGTCGATCGCGATGAACAACCAGTGCACGGGGCTCCCGACGAACCACTCGACGTTCCCGCACGAGATCGGGCACTACCTGGACCTGTTCCACACGCACGAGACCGGGGCTGGCGGGGCCGAGTGCGTGAACGGCTCGAACTGCGCGACGGCGGGCGACCTGGTGTGCGACACGCCGGCGGACCCGAACGTGCTGTCGAGCGTGAACACGGCGTGCCAGTACACGGGTTCTTCGCTGGATCCGTGCTCGGGTGCGGCGTACATGCCCAACGTGCGGAACCTGATGTCGTACTCGCGGAAGGAGTGCCGCGACTACTTCTCGCCGGGGCAGCTCGATCGCGCGCTGGCGACGTACCTGAACCTCCGGACCGAGCTGCACACGAACCTGTGCGGCCCGTCGTGCGAGCCGGACCTGACGACCGGCGCGATCGCCGGGCAGCCGGGGTATGGGACGCCGAACGGCGTGCTGAACAACGAGGACTTCTTCTACTACCTGGCGCAGTTCAGCGCGGGCAACCTGGCGGTGGCGGACCTGACCACGGGCGCGGTGCCGGGACAGCCCGGCTATGGCGTGCCCAACGGCCTGATCACGAACGACGACTACTTCTACTACCTGAACCTGTTCTCGCTGGGCTGCTGAGCGACCGAGCGCCGGAAGGATTGCCATTCTGCGGGCGACGGGGCAACGGCCCCGTCGCCCGTTGTCTGTTTCCTGAGCGGGATCAGCGGGCGGCGACGGCGGCGAGGGCGAGGAACGCCACGAGCAGGGCGCCCGCGATCGACACGAGCCAGATCGTGATGCGGGCCTTGTGACGGGCGTGGGCCCGTTCGAGGCAAGTCGCGACCACGTCGGGCGAGGGTGTGAGTGCTTCGGCGCGGGCGCGGAGGCCGCGGATCGCGGCGGTGGCCTGGTCGTGCCCGAGTTCCGTGGCCAGGGCGCTCTCGGCTCGTTCGAGGAAGCGCTCCGCGGCGGAACGGGAGCAGTCCATCGCGCGGCAGGCGCGGATGGCGTCGAGGTCGTCGAGGCGGCGAAGAACAAACGCCTCGGCGGCCTGGAGCGGCTGGCGGGCGATCACGTCGTGTGCGGGGCCGAGCGAATGGAGTGGAGCGTTCGGCGGGGGCTGGTCGGGCGTGGGATCGGGTGCGTCGTCCGACTGGGCGAGGTTGCGCCTGCGGGCCGGCGGGCCTACGCGGCGGATCGCCTGGATGGCGAGTCGATCGATGCGGTCGATGGTCAGCGGCTGGCTCGGCGGCACCGGGGCCAGGGCCGACAGCGCCCTCCGGGCCAGATTCGGGTCCGCGGTCGTGAGCATGGCCAGACGCCACGTCCGGGCGGCCAGAGCGAGTTCCGGATCGGTCGGTGCCGGTGGCATCGTTTGACTGTACCCGTCGGCGTGGGCGTGGAGCGCAAGAGAAAGCCCCCGTCCGCAGGCGGACGGGGGCTTGGCGTGTCTCGTGGGCCGGTTCGACGGGGATCAGCAGCCGGCGGCGAAGATGGCCAGGTAGTAGAAGAAGTCGTCGTTGTTGAGGATGCCGTTGGGCACGCCGTAGCCGGGGGAGCCGGGGACGGCGCCGGTGGTGAGGTCGGGGGCGCAAGAAGGGCCGCCGCCGGTCTCGACGAAGATCTGCTTGACAAAGTCGTGGGTGAGCTCGCTCATCGGCGTGGTGACGTTGTCGACGAAGGCCCAGTTGATGAGGAAGCCGGTGTTGAGGATGTCGCTGGGGCTGGTGTCGCCGCAGTTGAGGTCGAAGCAGGGGTCGACGAGGGAGCCCGGGCCGAGCGAGCCGGTCTCGCCGTCGGTGGCGAGCCACTCGGAGTGGTTGGCGGAGCCGACGGCGACGAGGGTGTGGGGCTGCGGGAAGCCCAGACCGATCGCGGTCAGATTGAGGTCGCCGCCGGCGATGTAGACGGCCACGTCGGCCTCGCCGGTGGCGCCGCCGTTGAAGTCCATGTTGATCCAGTCGTGGTAGACGATGCCGGTGTTGGCGACGTCGAACCCGGCGGGATAGCCCGGGAAGCCGGTGAAGTCGAGTTCGAGCAGGATGCGGTAGACGCCGTTGGAGGTCGAGCCGCCGGTGAGCGTGGTGAGGAAGACGGACTCGGCCTGGAACAGGAAGGTGCCGTCTTCGTTGAAGAAGGCGGTGGTGAGGCGGATCTCCTTCTCGGGCACGGTGGGGTCGAAGTTGCGGTGATAGAGGCGCGAGCTGTAGCGGGTGATCGGCGCGGTTTCGCCGAGGCCGAGGACGTTCGCGTCGGCGGTCCACTCATCGGCGACGATGTCGGTCGGGAGCGGGACCTGGGGCGGGGCCGACGGGGCGCCGAGGGTGGACCCGCCGATCGTGGTCTGGGTCATGCCGAAGAGGTACGCACCCCCCGTGCCCGTGCCGTCGATGTAGTCTTGCAGGTTGGCGTAGGCGAGGTTGAACGGGCGCCCATTGGCGACGCAGGGCGCGCACACGTTGGTCAGGTTGTCGAACGCGAGCTCCTCGACGTCGGTTCCGATGGTCGGTCCGCCGGGGAGGACCGCGGTGCGGCCGTCGGCGGTGCGGACGATGTGGTACGCCGCGTACAAGTCCGTGGCGTTACTGTCGTCGACCACGCGGAGCGTGTTCTGGGCGGACGCGGCGGTCGCCAGGCCGGCGACGCCAGCGAGCATCAGGGCAAGACTCTTCTTCATCGTTTGACTCCTCTCACAACGTGGATCACACGCTCCCCAACCGAAAGGAAGGCGCGGCACTCGTGCCGACCCGCACACGACGCGGTGGCCGAGAAACGGACACGATTTCAGGAACGCGAATGGATGTCCGCGACCCTTTCCCCGGTCGATCGACCGGACCCACCCCCGCGGACCCGGCGCGAACGGGATGCAGGACCACCCGCGACGCTGCCGGGAGATGCCACAAATGTACCAGCAAAGCGTGGCCCCGCAAGGACGATCCCGGCGCATGGCGAGAAATGCCCGCCCATTCGGGTGCCGATCAGGGTCCTATCAGAAGCGCGGGCCGCGCTTGGCGGCGCGCATCGCCCGCACAAACTCGTCGAAGAGTGGCGAGGAATCGTGTGGGCCGGGGGACGCTTCGGGGTGGTACTGGACCGAGAACACCGGGCGGTTTGCGAGGCGGAAGCCGGCCACGGTTCCGTCGTTCAGGTGAACATGGGTGATACTGCCCCCGGCGGCGGCGAGGGAGTCTGGGTCGACCGCGAAGCCGTGGTTCTGGCTGGTGATCTCGACGCGTCCGGTGCGGGTGTCGCGGACGGGCTGGTTGGTGCCGCGGTGTCCGAAGGGGAGTTTGTACGTCTTCGCGCCGATGGCCAGGGCGAGGAGCTGGTGCCCGAGGCAGATGCCGAAGGTGGGGACGGGGTTGGCCTCGCGGGCGACAACACGGCGGAGCGTGGCGATGGTCTGTTCGACGGCGGCGGGGTCGCCCGGGCCGTTGGAGACGAACAGGCCGTCGAACTCACCGGCGTCGAAGCGGCGGAGGATCTCGTCGGCGGTGGTGGTGTGAGGAATGACCTCGACCTGGCAGGCGCGTTCGGCGAGGTTTCGGAGGATGTTGCGCTTAGCTCCGCAGTCGAGGGCGAGAACGCGCAAGGGGCGGGTTGGTTCGGTGTCGTTGTGATTGATCCGGTTGGCGTCGGATGAAGCGAGCGTGAAGTCCTGGTCCCAGTCACCGAGATCCTCGCCCCAGCGGGAAGCGGTGCGGCAGGCGACGGCGGGGACGAGGTTGGCGCCGGCCATGCTGGCAGCGGCGCGGGCCATGGCCAGGAGTTCGGTGGTGGGGGTGTCAGAGTCACAGAGCACGCCGTTCATGACGCCGACGGAGCGGAGGCGGCGGGTGAGGGCGCGGGTGTCGATGCCCTCGAGGGCGAGCACGTCGGCGTCGGCGAGGTAGCGGTCGAGCGTGTCGGTGGCGCGGTAGTTGGAGTGGCGCTGGGCGAGTTCGCGGACGACCAGGCCGCTGATCTGGACTCGGGCGCTCTCGACGTCCTCGGCGTTGACGCCGGTGTTGCCGATGAGGGGGGTGGTGAGCACGAGGATCTGGCCGGAGTACGAGGGGTCGGTCATGGACTCCTGGTAGCCGGTGAGCGCGGTGTTGAAGACGACCTCGGCGACGGGGGTGAGGCCGCGGCCTGTGGCGCCGAACGCGCGTCCCGTGAAGACGGAGCCGTCGGCGAGGACGAGGCGGCCTGTCGGTCGGTGCGCTTGGCGCGGGGTGTTGGGCATCGAGTGCAATGATAGAGGTGCGGTGCGGGCTTGTCGGCCTTCGTGTTCGTTGTTGTGTCGGTTGGTGGGGTGGATGGCGATGGAGTCGCTGTTCGGGCGCGAGTGTGGGGCGGCGTCGGCTCCGCCGGGGGCGCCGGGGCGGTACGCGCGCGTGGCGGTGGAGCGGGGGCTGGACACGTCGGCGGAGGGGCTGACGTACGCGGCGGGGTGGGACGACCTGGCGGTGGGGGAGCGGGTTGAGGTGCTGCTGGGGCGGGGGATCGGCGGACGGGCGGGATCGTGGTGGCGGTGGGGGAGGAGCTGCTTGAGGGGCTGGCGGCAAAGAAGGTGAAGTCGGTGGCGGCGCGGTCGGGAGCGCGCCTGCCCGAGGGGCTGGTGGAGCTCGCGCTGTGGATGAGCGAGTACTACGTGTGCCCGTTGGGGATGGTGCTGGCGACGATGATGCCGTCGGCGGTGAAGCGGGGGGTGGGGCGGCGGACCGAGACGCTCGTGGATGTGGCGGGGGATGTGGGGCTGGCGGCGTCGGAGGTTGAGCCGCGGCTCCCGGGCGCGACGGCGGCGGCGTGGGAGGCGGTGCGGGGTCTGGAGGCGTCGGCGTTTCCGGCTGAGCCGCGGGCGTTGGCGCTGCGGCTCGGGCTGGCGAATGTGGGGCCGATCAATCGGCTGGTGGAGCGGGGGCTGCTGAAGCAGGTGACGCGTGACACGGTGCGGAGCCGTTCGGAGGCAGCGTCGCTGGAGTTGCTGGGTGGCACGACGGTGGCGCGCCCGGCGTTGACGGCGGCGCAGGCGGCGGCGGTGGAGGGGGTCTCCGCGACGCTTGGGTCGTTCGCGGTCCACTGCGTGTTCGGCATCACGGGGTCGGGAAAGACCGAGGTGTACCTGCGGGTGATCGAGCACGCGCTGGCGGCGGGCAGGTCGGCGTTGGTGCTGGTGCCGGAGATTGCGCTGACGCCGCAGACGGCGGGGAGGTTTGTCGAGCGATTCGGCGATGTTGGGGCGGTGGGCAAAGAAGGCGTGCGGGGAGGAGTCGCGGTGCTGCACTCGGGGTTGTCCGCGGGCGAGCGGCATCGCCAGTGGGCGATGGCGGCCAGCGGGCGGGCGCGGGTGGTGGTGGGGGCGCGGTCGGCGGTGTTCGCACCGGTGGCGGACCTGGGCGTGATCGTGGTAGACGAGGAGCACGACGCGTCGTTTAAGCAGGACCAGTTGCCGCGGTATCACGGCAGGGATGTGGCGATCAAGCGGGGGCAGGTGGAGGGGTGCCCGGTGGTGCTGGGCTCGGCGACGCCCTCGCTGGAGACGTGGGCGAACGCGGTGGGGCTGCCGACTGGGGAGCAGGGGTCCGAGCAGCGCACGCCGGCGCGGTATCGGCTGTGGCGGCTGGCGGAGCGCGTGGGCCGCGGGACGATGCCGGCGGTGCGGGTGGTGGACATGGCGCACGAGCGCCGCGAGGCCGCGCTGACTGGGAGCGGGCGGCCGGGGGCGATGATCGGGCCGACGCTGTCGGGCGCGCTGGGCGAGACGCTTTCGGAGGGCGGGCAGGCGATCCTGCTGCTGAACCGGCGCGGGTACGCGACGCACATCGCGTGCTCGTCGGCGGCGTGCGGGTGGACGCTGATGTGCCACTCGTGCGACGCGGCCCTGGTGCTGCATCGCCACGAGAACCTGCCGCGGGGGGGGGTGGTGCGGTGCCACCACTGCCTGGGCGAGGAGCTGGTGCCGGCGGCGTGCCCGGTGTGCGGGCGGCCGCCCGTGCGGCTCGGCACGGGCACGCAGCGGGTCGAAGAGGAGTTGGCGGGGCTTGGGCTGGAGCCCGCGGGCGAGGGCGGCGGCGGGACGCTGCTGCGGGTGGACTCGGACTCGATGGATTCGGCGCGGGACTACTTCGAGGCGCTGTCGCGGTTCTCGCGCGGCGTGATCCGCGTGCTGCTGGGCACGCAGATGGTGGCCAAGGGGCTGGACTTCCCGAACGTGAGGCTCGTGGGCGTGCTGAGCGCCGACACGGCCCTGCACATCCCGGACTTCCGGGCGGGCGAGCGCACGTTCCAGCTCATCTGCCAGGTCGCGGGGCGTGCGGGGCGGGGCGAGCACGCTGGGCGGGTGGTGGTGCAGACGATGAGCCCGCACGAGCCGGCGATCGTGCTGGCGTCGCGGCACGACTTCGAGTCGTTCGCGGAGGCGGAGCTGCGGGTGCGGATGGGCAGCGGCCTGCCGCCGGCGGCGCGGATGGCGCGGATCGTGACGCGCGACGAGCAGCACGAGCGGGCGTGGGCCCACGCGGAGGGGCTGGCGGGTGAGCTGGACCGGGCGGCGGGGGAGCAGCGGCTGGGGGGCGTGCGGGTGATGGGGCCGATGGACTGCGCGGTGGCGCGGATCGCGGGGCAGCACCGAGTGGCGGTGGAGGTCGTCGCGCCGTCGGCGGGCGTGCTGCATCGGCTGCTGGCGAGCGTGCGGGCGGCGCGCCTGCTCAAGAGCGATGCGCACACGGCGGTGGATGTGGACCCGGTGTCGCTGATGTAGGTGTGGAGTGCGGCGGCGAGCGGAGCGTTCGCCGGTGCGTCGCGGTACCATCCGGGGATGGACTCCGAGCGAGAGCCAGCGCAGAGTGGCGAGCCGGTCGAACTGACCGATGGCGATGTGCATCGCGTGGCCCGGCTGGCGCGGCTGGCGATCCCGCACGATGAGGTCGCCGGGTATCGCCAAACGCTCGCGGCGGTGCTGGGGTATGTCCAGCGGCTGCAGACGCTGGACCTGGAGGGCGTGGAGCCGCTGGCGCGGGTGACGGACGAGCCGCACCGGTTGCGGAAGGATGAGCCGGGGGTGGCCTTGCCGACCGAGGCGCTGATGAAGATGGCGCCGGCGTCGATGGCGCCGTTTGTGGAGATTCCGAAGGTGTTGGGGGATGGTGGGGCGTAGTTGGCGGGGTGGTGCTTCGCCATGCCCGCGCTGCGCGTGGGCGTGCCACCCGCGCGGTGGCTGTGGGACGGGTGTGTTCGTCGTCAGGTGTGGGCTACGGCAACAGAGTGGCCAGGCGTTCGCGGAGCGTGCGTTCGGAGAGGTCCTTGAGTTCGCCCGCGTCGAGAAAGGTGCCGCCGCAGCTGGTGCAGGCCTCGAACTGGATGTGGGGCTGCTTGCGATCGACGATGGTGATGAGGCGGCTCTTGTCGCGGGGGCATTCGACGCGGCTGACGACGTGGCGGGCGCGGGAGCCCTCGACGGCCGGGCCGGCGTCGAGTGTGGCGATGGCCTGCTTGGCGCCGCCGCGGGTGGAGAGCAGGGCGTCGAGCTCGCCCTGGTCGAGCCAGAGGCCGCCGCACTTGTGGCAGCGGTCGGTGGCGAGGCGTTCGACCTTGACGCGTTCCATCTTGACGTGGCACTTGGGGCAGGAGACGGCTTTGTCGTCGGGCATGGCTTGATGGTACCGGAATGCGTGGTTGGCTGAATGGGTGGGGGCTGGCACGACTCCCGGCTCGTTCTTGGCGGGCGCAGCGCCTTGGTCTCAAGGAACGAAACCGGGCGCGACCGGATTCGTAAACTCTGGCGACGGAGGTGACGCCATGCGGGCAGCGACGATGCTGGGACGGATGGGGACGGGCGGCGCGGCGGTCGTGCTGGCGGGGTTCGTGGTCGGTGTCGCGACGACCCTGGCCGCGGGCGATGATGCGGTCCGCGTGCTGATCGCGGCGGACGAGGCGCTGGGCAGCGCGAGGTCGCTGCGGGCGCACGTGCGCGTCGAGCACATCGGGGCGGTGGCGCTCGACCAGCCCTCGCTGGACGTGGACCTGGCGGCCCGGTGGCAGGGGCAGGGCTGGACGTTCCTGCTCGACGGCGAGGCGACGCGCCCGGATGCGGAGACGACCGAGGCGTTCTCGGTGCTGACCAGGCCGGACGAGACCAGGGTCATCGACCACGAGGCGCGGCAGGTTGTGGTCGCGTCGGGTGGTGAGGCGATGGGGCTGCTGGCGTCGGAAGGCGTGTTCCCCGCGGTGTTCTGGCTGGTGATGTGGGAGGGGCTGATCACGGACCAGGCGGTCGACGGCGGGGGCGAGTTGCCGATGGCGTACGCCGGGCGGCGGACGGTCGATGGCGTGGAGTGCGAGGTCGTGCGCGTGGACTACACGCGGCGCCAGAGCGAGTATGGGCGGCTGTACGACGTGTGGTGGTTCTTCGATGCCGCGACGCATTTGCCCGTGCGGGCGGAGGTGTGCCTGTTCCGGCGTGACCAGAACGCGTACGGGTTCAACATCGTGACGTTCTCGGGGATCGATACCGAGGCCGAGATCGGCGATGGGGATCTGGCGCTGCGCGTGCCGGAGGGGTACAGCGAGGGTGCGCACACGCCGGACCCCGGGTTCGACGGGCCGCGGATCGGGACGGTTCCGCCGGACTGGACGCTGCGCGACGCGGCGGGTGCGACGCACCGCTTGTCGGCGTATCGCGGGTCGGTGGTGGTGATGGACTTCTGGGCGACGTGGTGCGGGCCGTGCATCGCGGCGATGCCGGCGTTGCAGGAGGTGCACGAGGCGTTCGAGGGCGAGCCGGTGCACGTGATGGGGCTGCACGTGTGGGACGCCGATTCGGATCCGGTGGCGTTCATGCGGGAGCGGGAGCTGACGTACGGGCTGCTCGTCGAGGCCGACGAGGTGGCCGAGGCGTACCAGGTGCAGGGGATCCCCACGATCTACGCGATCGGGCCGGATGGTCGGGTGATCTACCGGGCGCTAGGGGCTGGGCCGGAGTTGGAGACGCAGTTGCGAGGGGCGATCGAGCGGGCCCTCGCGGCGATCGACTCGGACGCTGGGGGTGACGCGGAGTTCCCGGATACCGGGGTGGAGCGCGCGGGCGAGGGACCACCGCCCGAGAACCGGGGCCATCCCTAGGGCGCCAGGTCCGCGTGCGGGCCTGTCCGCGCGGAACATGCGCCATGGCTTCGCACGGTGATGACCATCTGGCCGGGCCGCGACTGGCGAGCCCCCCGCATCAGGCCGATGCGCCGCCCTGGCACGGAGGAGCGAGGCGGGGAGGGTGCGCCATGAGTCGGACGGCGGTTCTGTTTGCGTTGTTCCTGCTCGCGTCGGGCGGGTACTTCTGGCAGAAGTATCGGACCAGCCCGTACGCGCCGGACTTCGAGATGCGCACGCCGGACGGGCGGCGTGTCGTGCGGGACGATTACTACGGGCAGGTGATCGTTCTGGACTTCTGGGCGTCGTGGTGCCCGCCGTGCCGCGTGTCGATCCCGGCGATGGACCGGCTGTACGACCGGTTCCGGGACCGGGGCGTGCGGGTGTACGGCGTGCAGGTGCGCGACGATGTGGACCCCGTCGCGTTCCTGGAGCGACATGGGGCGAACTACCCGTCGCTGGTGGGCAACGCGGATGTCGAGCGGGACTACGGGGTGAACGCGGTGCCGACGATCGTGGTGATCGGGGCCGACGGGCGGGTGATCCACCGGAGCCAGGGTTGGTCGAGCGGCACCGAGGCGAGGCTGGAGCGGGTGCTGAACGACCATCTGGCGCAGGTCGGGATCGACTGACGGGGCCGCGGACGGGCGTGATCGATCGGCGCCGGGCGTATCATCGGGCAACCACAGACCCCAGCGATCCCGGCCGGACGAGCCGGGTCAGGAGTTGCCCATGACCGCGCAGCCCGTGATCGTCGCCGCCAGGCGGACCCCGATCGGCAAGTTCCTCGGCACGCTGAGCGGGACGCCCTCGCCGGTGCTGGGCTCGTACGCGATCAGGGCGGTGCTGGACACGGCCCCGGCGCTGAAGGGCCATGTCGATGAGTGCGTCATGGGGTGCGTGCTACAGGCCGGGCTGGGGCAGAACCCGGCGCGCCAGGCGGGGCTGAAGGCGGGGCTGCCCGACACGCTGAGCGCCAAGACGATCAACAAGGTGTGCGGGTCCGGGCTCGAGGCCGTGATGATGGCGGCCCAGTCGATCAAGGCGGGCGACAACCAGTGCGTGATCGCGGGCGGGCTGGAGAACATGTCGGCGGCGCCGCACTTCGCGCCGCTGCGGGCGGGGTTCAAGTTCGGGGCGGCGGAGTTCAAGGATCACATGCAGTTCGACGGGCTGACGTGCGCGTTCGAGGGCTGCGCCATGGGCAACAGCGCGGACTACATCGCGACGAAGTACAAGATCAGCCGCGAGGACCAGGATCGGTTCGGGGCCCAGAGCCACCAGCGGGCGGCGGCCGCGGCCAAGAACGGGTGGTTTGCGAGCGAGATCGTCGCGCTCACGGGCGAGCAGGTCGGCAACCGCAAGGTGCCGGGGCCGGAGGGCGGGCTCGCGGTCGACGAGGGCGTGCGGGCCGAATCCACTGCCGACGGGCTTGCCAAGTTGCGTCCGGCGTTCGACAAGGGCGGGACGGTGACGGCGGGCAACGCGAGCCAGATCTCCGATGGGGCTGCGGCGGTGGCGGTGTGCAGCGCGACCAAGGCCGAGGAACTGGGGCTCAAGCCGATGGCCCGGATCGTGTCGTACGCGACGAGCGGAGTGGCGCCGAAGGACATCTTCGCGGCCCCGATCACGGGCGTGCGGATGGCGGTCGAGAAGGCGGGGCTGAGCCTGAAGGACATCGACCTGTTCGAGATCAACGAGGCGTTCGCCGCCCAGGTGCTGTGCAACATCAAGGAGCTGGGCATCGGCGAGGATCGCCTAAACATCTGCGGCGGCGGTGTGGCCCTTGGGCACCCGATCGGGGCCTCGGGCGCCCGCGTGCTGACGACCCTGCTGCACCAGATGCAGCGGACCGGGGCCAAGCGCGGGCTGGCGGGCCTGTGCCTGGGCGGCGGAAACAGCGTGGCGATGGTGGTCGAGCGGTAACGCGGCAGCCCCCGGGAATACGGGGCGTGACGAGCGGGTTGCTCGGTGTCAACCGCGGGCCGCTCGCGCCGGTATCCACGTAGTCGCGCCCGTTGTGGACCGACATTGCCCCCGGATCGGGGAAGGAGACCTCCAGCATGAATCGCGTGTATTCGATCGGGACCGTCGCCGTGCTCGTTGGTCTCGGGACCGGCCTGATCGCCATGTCCGCGGAACAGGACCGCTCGGCCGGGGCGTCTGGCGAGGGGTGGAACGCCCCGGGCGCCGAGGGCGTGGCCCAGTTGAAGGCGTCGGCCCTGGCGTCGTACACGGTCGACCCGGTGCACTCGAGCGTGCACTTCATGATCAAGCACGCCGGCGTGTCGAACTTCTACGGGCGGTTCAACACGCTCCAGGGCACGCTGGTGTTCGACCCGGAGAACCCGGAATCCGCCCGGATGGAGTTCATGGTCGACACGTCGAGCGTGGACACCGGCAACGCGGGGCGCGATGACCACCTGCGTTCCGGCGACTTCTTCAACGCGCGCCAGTTCCCGCAGGCGACGTTCGAGTCCACGTCGTTCGCGGTGGCCGAGGACATGGGTGAGAACATGTACACCGTCGAGGGCGAGCTGACGCTCCACGGCGAGACCAGGCCCGTGACGGTGTACTTCGAGTGGCTGGGCACGGGCGAGTTCCGGGGCAACACCGTCGGGGCGTTCCAGGCCCAGATGGAGATCCAGCGCCGGGACTTCGGCATGACGACCTACTCGGCCGATGACGGCAGCGATACCGGGCCGCTGGGCAACACCGTGCAGATCCTTCTGTCGGCCGAGGCGGGCCGGCAGTAATCCCGGGCCGCGCGCCGGGTGTGAGGGTCGGCTGCGATCGGCGGGCCGGCATGACGCCCGGCTACGCTGGCGTCGATGCGCGACGCGAACCTAGTGAGTCCTGCGCGGGCGCCGCTGCTGAGCGGCGCCCGCGTTCTCATTCGCCACCCGGTCGATGCGGACCGGGCGGAGATCGCGGCGTTGCGAAGGGCCAGCCGCGAGTGGCTGGCGAGGTGGGACCCGCTGCCGCCCGGCGGGGTGGCGTTGGACGAACACGCCCAAGCCGAGCGGCTGGTGTCGTCGGCGGACACGGAGTCCAACCAGAGGCACCTGGTGTGCGAGGTTGGGTCGGGGCGGATCGTCGGCGTGGTGAGCCTGAACCAGATCTGCCGCGGGCCGTTCGACAACGCGATCATGGGGTACTGGCGCGGCGAGGGCTTCGGCGGTCGGGGGCTGATGGCCGAGGGCGTGCGGCTGGTGCTGGAGCGGGCGTTCGAGGGGCTGGGGCTGCACCGGGTCGAGGCGAACCTGATGCCGCGGAACGCGGCGTCGCGGGCGTTGACGGTTCGGTGCGGGTTCCGGTACGAGGGGTACTCGCCGAACTATCTCCAGATCGCGGGACGTTGGGAGGGGCACGAGCGGTACGCGATGACGCTGGAGGACTGGCGGCAGGTCCGCGAAGCGGAAGAATCCGTCAGGCGTCCGTGAGGTTTTAGGGGATTTCATCGCTTGGTTCTTGCATCGCGGGCGCAATCTGCGATGCTGGTGGTGTTCGGATCATGGGAGGTTTCGCGTGCGCCGTGTGGTGATGTGCCAGGTTCTTGGGCTGGGGGCGGTCGCGTTGGTCGCGGCGTCGGCTCGCGCGCAGCTGCTGTGCGTGCAGAGCGGCGGGCCTTCGGGGCTCCAGGGCAACGGCGTGTACTTTGCGTCGGCGATGGGCACGCCCGCGCTGGTGGGGGGCGGGGCCGGGATGCGGATCGGGCAGCCGCAGGATCAGCTCGACGCGATCTCGCGGAACGCGCTGGAGCCGACGGACTTCTTCGGGGAGTTTCCGTTCTGGTTCAGCGTGGACGACGGGAGCATCGGGCTGCCGCCCGACTCGTTCGTGGACTTCCTGCCGCCGTTCTCGGTGACGGACCAGGCGATGAACCGCCAGCACCCGGCCGACATCTTCATGTCGACCGAGGGATTCCAGCGGGTGACTGGGCTGATCATGGGCCCGCCGAGCCTTGGGTTGTTCAACAACGCGCTGGTGATCAACCAGTCGGAGCAGTATCCCAGGGCGTGGGGATTGGAACCGGTGGCCAATCCGCCGGCGACGGTGCCGATCGGCGTGGCGCGGGATGAGATCGTCGGCGCCAGCCGGGGGATTCCGCCCTCGCCGGGGCAGTTGTTCTATTACTCGCTGACCGCGGGGAGCCCGTCGCTGCCGCTCGTGGTGCCGGGTGTGGTGCCCAGCGGGGCGAACATCTTTGTGGACACGGACATCAACGCGCCGGGCTCGGAGCAGCTGTACGCCCTGTTCAACCAGCTGGGGCTGGCGATCGAGGACGACATCAACGCGATGGTCGTGTTCGACCAGGGCACGCTGGGGCAATACGACCTCGACGACGAGGTGTACTTCACGCTCACGCCTGGATCCCCCTCACTCGTGCTGTTCGGCGGCAGCGGGGCGAACGTGCTGCTCTCCCGGTTCGGGGTCGTGTCGCTGTTCGCCGAGGGTGTGTTCCTCGGGCTGTCGCCGGGCGACCAGATCGACGCGCTGGACGTGGTGCCGATGGTGAACGACTCGGTGCTGGAGACGATCGAGTCGGAGGTCGGCGGGATCTTCCTGTGCGAGGCGGACCTGACGACCAGCGCGGTGCCCGCGACGCCCGGCTACGGCGTTCCCAACGGCGTGATCAACAACGAGGACTTCTTCTTCTTCCTCACGCAGTTCGCCGCGGGCAACCGGTTCGTCGCGGACATGACCACCGGCGCGATCCCCGGGGCTCCTGGCTACGGCATCCCCGACGGGCTGATCACGAACCAAGATTTCTTCTACTTCCTGGCGCGGTTCGCCGAAGGGTGCTGAGCCCAAGGCCACTGCCGGCGTTCTCCACGGCTCAGCCCGTCCACTCGCGCACCGGGAATCCCGGCGGGGCGAGTTCGGGGCGGTTCTGCAGCCATGACACGAGCCACTCGAACGCGTCCACCAGGCGCGGGCCGGGGCGGTTGAACATCTGGTTGCCGTCGACGACGGCGACGCGGCCCGTCTGTGCGGCCGGCAGCTCTTTGAACCAGTTGTTCGAGGCCATGGATCGTGTCGCGTCCCAGGCGGCGTCCAGGTCGAACCCGCAGGGTGCGACGACGAGGCGGTCGGGGTGCGTCGCCGCGAACACTTCCGGCTCGACGGCAATGGACTTGCCGGCGCGGCGCGAGCCCTGCTGCATCCCGGCGGCGGCCCCGAACCCCTCGGGGGCGGTGGTTGGGTTCAGCGGGTGGCGTCCGCCGGCCCGCTCGATGAGCTGCACCGTCCAGTGCCCGGCGATGAACAGCGGGTCGGTCCACTCGAGGAACCCGACCACGGGGCCCTCCTCGTAGGGGTTGACGAACGACTGGGCCGTTGTGAGGCGTTCCTGGAGGCGGACGATGGCGCGCGACGCCTCCTCGTTGAGACCGGTGGCCTCGCCCACGCGCAGCATGTCGTCGAGCACGTCCTCGACGGTGTGCGGGTTGAGGCTCAGAATGGCTGGGGCAGGATGGCCTGAGCGGTCCAGATCGGCCACGACGCGCTGGACCGTCGCCAGGTCGATCGAACAGACCTCGCACAGGTCCTGCGTGAGAACCAGGTCGGGGCGGAGATCGGTCAGCATCGCGGCGTCGAGGGCGTAGAGCGACTCGCCGCGGGCCAGCAGGCCGCGGACCTGCGCGTCGATCGCCGCGGAGGGTGATGGCGTCGAGACCTTCATCCCAAGCGTTGCGGCCGTGTCGGCATGCGTCGGGCGCGTGCGGGCCGCGGTCAGGACGGGCAGGTCGAGCCCGCCGGGGCCCAGGTCGGGCGGGAAGTCGCACTCGTGGCTGCGCCCAACGAGCAGGTCGCGCCCCCCGATCGCGCACAGGATCTCGGTCGCCGAGGGAAGCAGGCTGACGACGCGCATCGGGCATTGTTGGGCCGGGTCGTGCGTTGGGCGTCGGGGTGCGCCGGCATGGCGCGGAGCCGCGGCCCCGCTCTTGCTGGATCGGAATGCAACCGGGTTGCGGTCTGTCTCCGATCGCGGGCGGTGTGGTCGCCCGCCGGGCGGGGGGGGCAACAATCCGACCGATCCGGCGCGATCGGGGCGCAATCGGGGCGCGGTTGTGGCGCGTTTTTTGCCTCAGGAGCGTGCCCCGGCGGCGGCGAGCCGGTAGACAGGGGGCCGAGGGCGTGGCGGGTGAGTCTGCCGTGGGCTCTCGGACGCGAGCGGTGGGATCGGCAACGCAGGGGATTTGGTCATGCGGCAAGCAGACAGCACGTGTGGGCGGCGCGGTACGCAGGCTGGGTCACGCCTTGGATCACTGGGCCGGAATCGGCGTGGCGTGGCGCGGCTGGTGTCGCTCGTCGCGCTCGCAGGGTTGGCGGCGTCGGCGGGCGGCCAGCAACTGAATCTTCCGGGCGAGCCGGTGCGTCAGCCGGGCACGCCGCTGTCGCCCTCCGCAACGCCGACGGCGCCGGGGGCCGTTCCGGGGGCGGCCCCGAGTCGCCAGCCGAGCGTGACCGTCCCGCCGACCGGCGGGCGAGAGGGGATCTACACCATCCCGGCGTTCACCGAGCCGGCCGAGCTCACCGAGATCGTGGACTACATCGTCAACGCGCTGCAGATCAATGTCGTGGTGGACCCGGACCTGTCCGGCCAGGTCGTGATCAACCGCCCGATCGAGCTCCGGCGCGACCAGATGATCACGTTCCTCAACGACCTGCTCGAGCAGCGGAACTACATGATCTACCAGGAGGCGAGCGGGTGGTACCAGATCGTGCCCGCCAGCGGCGACACGATCGTGCCGTCGGACATGACGACCCGTCTCATCCCGACGCCCAACATGAAGCCCTCGTCGCTGCGTCCGCTGGTTGAGTCGGTGTTCCCGCCGTCTCGGGCGACCTCGGCCCGGGTCGTGTACTTCGACGATCTCGGGCTGATCGCCGTGACCGACACGCCGCGGACCGTGATGATCGTGGAGCGAGCCATCGAGCAGGTGCGGGACCAGATGCTCCAGGTCCAGTTCTTCGAAGTGCCGCTGCGGAACATCTCGGCGCCCGCGGCACGCGACCGGGCGATCGAGCTGCTCGGCGGCGCACCCTCCGGCGGCACGCAGCCCAACCAGCCGAACCAGTTCCCCCAGTTCCAGAACCCCGCCGCGCCGGGCCAGCCGCAGACCGGCAACCGCACGTCGGGCCTAATCACGAACATCGAGGCCCGCCTGATGGTCAACGCCCAGGGCAACGCCCTGATCTTCAGCGGACGCCCGGAGGAACTGGATCTGGTCCGCCAGGTGATCGAGCGGATCGACGTGGCCAGCCGCCTCGAGAGCCGCAGCTACGACGCCGGGCAGTACGCCGAGCAGATCGCCAACCTGGCGCGCGGCCAGGGCCTGGGCGAGGTCGTGGTCATCGAGCAGGAGTCCCAGAACCAGAACCAGTTCGGCGGGTTCGTGTTCCCGGGCCAGCAGCAGCAGAGCCAGGCGCCCGACACGCTGGCGCGCGGCTCGCGCATGATCGTGGACGTCCGGCGCGGCAAGATCATCTACTTCGGCACGCCCGAGCAGCACGCGATCCTGGCCCGCCTGATCGAGGACATCGGGCTCGAGAGCGAGGCGGTCACCATCCGCGCCTACGCCCTGCAGAACGCCGACGCGGAGGAGACCGCGGACCTGCTCCGCCAGCTGATCCTGGGCCAGGCGGCCGGCGGCGAGGGAGGCAGCCTGCTGCCCACCGGCGGCGGGCAGCAGCAGCAGCCGTTCAACCCGTTCCTCGGGTTCCAGCAGCAGGGCGGGCCGGACCAGGGCGTGTCGCTGTTCGGCGACGAGTACACGCAGATCGTCGCGGACATCGCCAACAACCAGATCTTGGTGCGGGCCCCGGCCAACCTGCAGCCGCAGTACGAGCGGCTGATCGGCGATCTGGACATGCGCCGCCAGCAGGTGTACATCCGGGCCCACATCGTCGCGGTGTCGAACACCGAGGCGAGCCGCCTGGCGTTCGAGACGCAGGTCATCAACGCCGCGGGCGACCCGATCATCCAGACGAACTTCGGGCTCAATCGGGCCGATGGGACCACGGATATCTCCGACCCGCGTCAACCCCTTGCGAACCTGACCGGCCTGACCACCGCGGTGATCCAGAGCAAGTACGTGCCGATCATCATGCACGCAACGGCGACGGACACCGACTCGCGGATCGTCTCGAGCCCGCAGCTCCTGGTGAACGACAACTTCGAGGCCTCGATCCAGGCCATCGACCAGCAACCGACGACCTCGACCAGCCAGACCACCGGCGCCCCCTCGGTCACGGCGTTCAACGGCTACGAGGACGCGGGCACGACGCTCACGGTCACGCCCAGTATATCGAGCAACGGCTGGATCCGCATGGAGTACGAGATCACGCTCTCGAACTTCACCGGCGTTTCGACGGCCGACGGCGTGCCCCCGCCCAAGCAGGACCGCACCGTCACCGCCGAGGCGGTCACGATCCCGTCGGACGCGACCATCGTGGTGGGCGGCATCGTGGTCGAGGACACCCGCAACACGGTGGTGAAGATCCCGATCATCGGCGACATCCCGCTGATCGGGCACCTGTTCCGCGACACGAACCAGAACGACACCAGCGCGGTGCTCTACGTGTTCATCACGCCCTACATCATGTCCGATCCGTCGTTCCAGGACATGCGCCTGCTGACGCGAGGCCCGCAGAGCGAGGTGGAGTTCCCCGACGGCGTGCCCCAGATCCAGCCGCGGATGATCGACATCATCTCGCCGGCTCCCGCGCCGCGGTTGGAGCCGTAAGGGGAGTACGCAGGGGTCGCGGAGGGGGCCGAGGAGCGCGGAGGGATGATGTGGTGAGGATGATGATGCGTCGTGTGGCTCCGGCCGATTCTCTCTTCCCCCTCCGTCGCTTCGTCGGTGCGTCGCTCCGTCGCTTGCCGCCGATGCAAAACTCAGCCACATCCAACCAGTAGCTTCCCGAGCCCCCTATGTCCAAACGCCTTCCATCCGGACGACGCGACCCCCTGGCCCGACGCCACGGCGCGGGCGATGATGCGCTCCGCACCGCCTCGGTCGTTTCCGACGACTTCTCGCGGATCGCCCGCCTGTTCCACCCGATCGAGATCTCGCCCGAGCAGTTGCGTGCCTTCCCCCGCGCCCCCGGCTCCGATGAGGAACCGTGGGACGTGATGCTGCAGATCCTGGCGCTCGACGAGCAGACGGCTCTCGAGAAGCTGGCCGAGCGCACGGGCCTGTCGTTCGTGGCCGAGCCGCGCCTCGAGGACTCGGCCCAGCGGTTCTACGAGCTCGTCCCGCCGGACGACGCCAGATCTCGCCACGTCGCCGGCGTCGAGACGGTCGTCGAGGACGGCCAGCCCGTCATGGTCGTGGCGACGGCCCAGCCGATGCAGCCCGCGACGTTCTCGCTGCTCGAGTCGCTGCTGGACATGCCGATCCGCCTCGTGCTCACGCCGCGCGGCGCGGTCGCCAACCTCATCAACCGCGGCTACGAGCAGCGCGGCGACCTGGTCACCGAGATCATCGACGAGATGCCGCTGGACGAGTCGGCCTTCGCCTCCGCGGCGGCGGGCGTCGGCCAGGGCGGGACGGACCTGCTCGCGCTGGCCCGCCAGACCCCGGTGATCCGCCTGGTGAACATGATCCTGTTCGAGGCGGTGCGCCGGCGCGCGTCGGACATCCACGTCCACCCGCAGGAGGAGCGGCTCACGATCCGCTTCCGCGTGGACGGCATGCTGTACGATGCGTTCAGCCCGCCGCTGACGCTGGCCCCGGCGATCTCGACGCGCCTGAAGGTCATGACCGAACTCGACATCGCCAACCGCCACAGCCCGCAGGACGGGCAGACGACGGTGCGGGTCGGCTCGAAGAAAGTGGACATCCGCCTTTCGGTCATCCCGACGATCTGGGGCGAGCGGGTGGTGCTGCGGCTGCTCGATCAGTCCAGCACGCAGCTGACCCTCGACGCCGTGGGCATGTCGGGCCAGATGCAGGCCCAGCTGCTGGACCTCGTGGACCGCCCCTACGGCATGGTGCTGGTGACGGGCCCGACCGGGTCGGGCAAGACGACCACGCTGTACGCGTGCCTGGGCAAGATTGACCGCAACAGCCGCAACGTGATGACCATCGAGGACCCCGTCGAGTACCAGCTCGACGGCATCAGCCAGATGCAGGTCAACCCCAAGCGTGGCGTGACGTTCGCGACCGGTCTGCGCTCGCTGCTTCGTCAGGACCCGGACGTGATCCTGGTCGGCGAGATCCGCGACCCGGAGACGGCGTCGCTGGCGATCCAGGCGTCGCTCACGGGCCACTTCGTGCTCGCGACGCTGCACACGAACGATGCGCCGGGGGCGATCCCGCGCCTGATCGACGTGGGGGCCGAGCCGTACCTGGTCACGTCGTCGCTGCTGGGCGTGATGGGCCAGCGCCTGCTGCGACGCCAGTGCCAGGCGTGCAAGGGTTCGGGCCTGAGCCCGGGCGGCGGGCTGGACCGCACGGGGAGCCCGGCGCGGTGCGAGGTCTGCGGCGGGTCGACGTACAAGGGCCGCCTGGCGGTGTACGAGCTCATGGTCATGAACGACGAGCTGCGTCGCCTGACCGCCGAGCGGGCCGACGGCGTGACGCTGCGCGAAGCCGCGGTGAAGGCCGGGTACCGCCCCATGCGGGATGACGCGATGGAGAAGGCGGCCCGGGGTCTTACGGACGAGGCGGAAGTGGTTCGGGTGCTGCACTGAGGCGGCGCCTGGCGATGCGCCGCACCAAGGCCGCGTCCCGCCGGCTCGCCGGAAAGACCGCGCGCACGTGCCAGAGACCGGCGTTCCATGGCCAGGTCTCGTGAAAGTGGCGCCTCCAGAACGGGGCGAGCAACTCCAAGCGGTACATGCCTCGGCGCACGCGCCGGAACCGGAGCCGCTCGAAGCGGCTCCACGCGACCCTTTTTGGCCCGGTCCAGTGCTTCGGCACGCGGACGCCATCGGGCGCGAGTTGGACGTGGACCGGTCGCGTCGACGCCGCCGCCGAACGCCCGGATCTCAGCAGCAGGGCGGTGAAGATCAGGGCGGCCAACCCGAGCACCCAGACGGGCCACGGCACGCCCCACGAGAGAAGCCCCATCCTGCGTGACAACGGAACGGCGACGAACGCCGCGATCCAGAGGCTGACAATGGCCGCGCGAACCCGCGCACGCGGACCGGTCGGCACGTCATGGCTGGCCTTCCAACCGGAAAGGTGCAGCACGCCGGGTTCGAGTCGGAGGCCGCACTCCGGGCAGATCGCGTCCGCGGCCAGGCCCGAAAGGTCGTACTCGCACGTCGGGCACGACCACTGGCGGACCTCTGTGCCGCGGGGGGCAGCGAGGCGGGCTCCGGCCGCCTCCGCACGAGGGCCACGCTCGAGCAGCTCCGATACGATGTGGATCCCGAACGCCACGCGGGAACGGTATGAGTTGACACCGGAGCCTGTCGGTGCGGAGGATCGGGATGGGGCACCTTGCCGCGGCGTCTCTCGAGACCGGAGCCTCGCCGGGAGGGCCGGGTCGAGCGTCTTGCGGCATCGGGCACGCAGTTTCTGCCCATGTTCCCCGCACGCGACGCCCAGAGCGCCCAGAGCGACGCCCGCACCCGGCGCGCTGTCGCGTGCGGGCAACGTCCGCTCACGCGGGGGGCGGGCGGTGGCCGATGGGTGTGGCGATGGAGCAACATCCCCCGACGCCACCTACCCCGCCCCTCCGCCCGACGCCAGACGACGCGGTCGGCGGCGTGGGGCGGGTCGAGCACCTGGCCCACGAACTCTCGAACATTCTCGACGGCTCGATGCGGTGCCTGGGACTGGCCGAGCGGGCCATCCGCGGCCCTGGCAGCGAGCCCGACCGCCTCGACGACGCCAAACGCCAGATCGAGACCGTCCAGCGGGCCCTGGTGCGAATGTCGGATCTGGTCTCGACGGCGATGCGCGGCGCCAGCGGGCCGCTGGGCTCGCAGATGGCCGGAGCCCAGAGCCCCTTGACGGTGTTGCAGGCGGTGCGCCACGCGGTGCAGGTCAGCCTGCCGCGGGCCGCGCTCTCGGGAATCGAGATCGGCGTGGACATCGAGCCGGACTGCGCGGAGCTGCCGGCAGGTGCGCTGTACTCGATCGTGCTCAACGGCCTGACCAACGCGATCACGGCCATCGAGCAGCGAGCCGACCGGCGGGGTGCCGGGGCCGGTCGCATCGATGTCACGGCCCAACGTCTGGCGACCGGTGGCGCCGCGTCGGTGCTCCGCCTGGAGATCCTCGACGACGGAATCGGCCCGCCGCCGGGGGGCGATCGCGTGTTCCAGCATGGGTTCACGACCACGCCCGGGGGGCACGGCATCGGATTGGCCGTGGCCCGCGACATCGTGGCTCGTGCGGGCGGGCGGATCTCTCTGCAGCCGCGGCTGGGTGATGCCAGCGCCCCCGGCACGGCCCCTGGCGTCATCGGCGCTCGGTTCAGCGTCGTGTGGCCGGCCCGCACCGATGCGGAACGATTGATCGGGCAGTCCGACGGAACCGCATCCTCCTAGACGCCTCTCGAGTTGCGTCCATCCCATCCCACAGCGTCACGCACATCGCGTCGGACACCATGGCCGAGCCACGCCCCAAGATCCTGATTGTCGACGACGACCCGATCGTGGCCGAGTCGCTCGCCGAACTGCTGGCGGGCGAGGGCTACCGAACCGCGACGGCCCTCGACGCCGGCGAAGCGGGCGAGATGCTGGCCGCCGCGTCCACCGGCATCGACGGGCCCTCTCGCGGGCCCGAGGCGTTCGCCGTCGTGATCTCCGATGTGTCGCTGCCGGGCACCAGCGGCATGGAGCTGCTCAGGCGCATCAACCGCGACCACCCGGACACGGTGGTCATCATGCTCACGGGCTACGGCACGGTCGAGTCGGCGGTCGAAGCGCTGCGACTCGGCGCCAGCGACTACCTCACCAAACCTGTTGTCGATGATGAGCTGCGCATGAGCCTGGAGCGGGCCCTCCGTCAGCAGGCCCTGCTGGCCGAGAACATGCTGCTGCGGCGGCAACTGGACTCGCGCTTCGGGCTGGAGAACGTGGTAGGGTCCGACCACCGCATGCGCCGGATCTTCGAGCTGGTCGAGGCGGTGGCCCCGAGCCGCACGACCGTGCTGATGACCGGCGAGAGCGGGACCGGCAAGAGCCTGATCGCCCACGCGATCCACCAGCGATCGCCGCGCCGGAACAAGGCGTTCGTCGAGCTCTCGTGCGGGTCGATCCCCGAAACGCTGCTCGAGTCCGAACTGTTCGGGCACGTCAAGGGCGCGTTCACCGGGGCCCACGCGGACAAGGTGGGGCGGTTCCTCGCGGCCGACGGGGGCACCATCTTCCTCGACGAGATCAACTCCGCCTCGCCCGCGATGCAGCTCAAGCTGCTGCGGGTGCTGCAGGAGCGCAAGTTCGAGCCCGTGGGTGCGACCCAGACGGTCGAGGTGGACGTTCGGGTGGTGCTGGCCTCGAACCAGCCGCTCGAGGTGCTGGTGGCCCAGGGCTCCTTCCGCCAGGACCTGTACTACCGCATCAACGTCGTGAAGATCGAGCTCCCGCCGCTGCGCGAGCGGACGAGCGACATCCCGATCCTGGCCGGGCACTTCCTCGAGAAGTACTCGAGCGAACTCGGGCGGCAGATCGTGGGGTTCTCGCCCGACGCGATGGACGCCCTCCGCCGGTACCCGTTCCCCGGCAACGTGCGGGAACTCCAGAACGTCGTCGAGCGGGCCGCGGTGCTGACGCGCGGCTCCACGATCGGGACCGAGGACCTGCCGGGGCAGGTCACGGGCGAGGCGGACGCCGCGTCCCCGCTGGTTCGCCGCCTGCTGCATGTGCACAAGACGAGCGCTGAGAACGATGACGCCGACTGGGTGCCCATGACGCTCGAGCACGCCTTGCGCGAGCCGGAGAAGCGGATCCTGCTCAAGGCCCTGGCGGCCAACGCCTGGAACCGCCAGAAGACCGCCGACGACCTTGGCATCAACCGCACGACGCTGTACAAGAAGATGAAAGCACTGGGCATCGAGGACGACGGCGAGCGCCGGGCGGGGTGAGCGACGCCCAGCGGGGACCGGCGAGGCGTCATCACCCACCCAACAATCACCCGTGCCAGACACGCCGACCAGAATCACCGGGTCAACGCGGCCCACTCGCGCGAGCGTCACGGTGGGGACCGAGGACGACACCGCGACGCTGGCGGCCCGCGTGGCGATGGCGCTGCAAACGGGCGAGATCCTCGCGATGGATGGTCCGATGGGCGCGGGCAAGACCACGTTCGTCCGCCACCTGGCGGCGGCTCTGGGCGTCGCGCCGGGGCTGGTGGCCAGCCCGACGTATGTACTGGCCCACGAGTACCCGACCGATCGCGGCTGGACGCTCGTCCACATCGACGCCTACCGCCTGCGTTCGGGCGAGGACCTGGACGCGATCGGGTGGGACCGACTCCTCGCGGGCGGGGGTGTCGTCGTGGTGGAGTGGGCCACGCGCGTCGCCGACGCATTGCCGCCCGAGCGTCTGACGTGGGTGCGGATCGGCGTGCCCGAAACCCCAGTCGGAGCCGCGCCCGCCACCGCCCGCACGTTCGTGTTCGAGGGGCCGCTCGCCCAGCGCCTGCGTACTTGACGCGTGGCCGCGCGATTGTGGGTCGAGTTCACCGGTCAGCCACGCGGTTCTCGCGCCGTCGCGTACACCTGGAACCGATGCCCCTGGGCGACCAGTCCGTGCTCGCGGCACAGGCGCTCACGGAGCGCCAGGAGTTCCGGCGCGTCGATCGGGATCGTCTCGTTGGTGTCCACGCGGATGATCAGGTCGCGCGGCGTGCTGCCGTAGACCACCTGGAACTGGGCCTGATCCGCGTCCGAGAGCGCCCGCTGGATGATCCCCGCGTCCTGCAGCAGGCGGATCGTGCGGTACACCGTCGCCTTCGACACCCGGAATCCCGACGCACGCAGCTGCTGCAGCAGCGCATCGGCCTCGAACAGGTCCTCTTGCCGCAGAACCATGTCGAGGATGCGGGCCCGCTCGGGCGTGTACTTGAGCCCCTCGGCCTTCAGCCGACGCCGGAACACGGCGCACAGCGGCTCCTGGATCTCCAGCGTGATCGGGCGATCGGACATCGGCGGATCGTAGGGAAGGGGCGGGTGGACCCGGAATCCAGGACAGAGCGCCGCCAATCCAGCCCCCCCGGCCGGGACCCGCCTCGATAGACTCTTCCCATGCTCGACTCGACCTACCTCATCGGCGAATACACCGACGGCGTGCTCGTCGCCTCTGTCAAGACCGAGAAGGTCGGCGAGTACGAGGCCCAGATCATCGCGGCCGAGCTCAAGGAGGCCCTCTCCAAGGGCAAGCCCCGCCTGGTGCTCGACATGCAGGCCGTGCTGCTGCTGGCCTCGGCCGGCATCGGCATGCTGCTCGATCTGTTCCGCCACTGCCAGTCCGGCGGCGGCAAGTTCGCGATGTGCGCCATGGACGAGGACGTGCTCGGCTCGCTCAGGGTCACCAAGATGGATCGCCTGTTCAACATCAAGAAGGACCGGGCCAGCGCCCTGGCGGTGATGGTCTGAGCATGGAGGCGCGAGAAGCACCAGCCGCGTCGGAGGCCCGTGGGCTGTCCCGCCTGTGCGTCATGCTGTCCGGCGGCGGGCGCACGATGCTCAATCTGGCCGACGCCATCGACCGAGGCGACCTGCCCGCAACGGTCGCGCTGGTCGTCGCGTCCAAGGAGTGCCCGGGCGCCGAGCGGGCGCGTGAGCGCGGCCTCCGAACCGTCGTCGTCCCCGGTGTCATCCCGCGCGAGACGCTGCCCGCCCTGCTCGACGAGCACCGCATCGATTGGGTCGTGCTCGCGGGGTACCTCAAGATCGTCCAGATCCCCGAGGCCTACCGCGGGCGCGTCGTGAACATCCATCCCGCCCTGCTGCCCGACTTCGGCGGCCCCGGCATGTACGGCGGCCGCGTCCACGCCGCGGTGCTGGCCTCGGGCGCGACCCACTCGGGCTGCACGGTCCACCTCTGCGACGACGAGTACGACCGCGGCCCGATCCTGCTGCAGCGCACCTGCCCGGTGCTGGAGGGCGACGACGTCCACACGCTGGCCGCCCGTGTGTTCGAAGAAGAGATGAGGGCGTTCCCGGAGGCGCTGCGGAGGCTGATCGAGGCAGGGCACCAGTCCTGAGTGCTTGGTCCTGAGTCCTGAAGGTCTGGCGACACTTCGCTCAGAGATCGTCGGGCGTGGTTCGGCCCGCCCATCAGGCCTCAGGGCACAGGACTCCGGACTGCCCTCCCACTCACTCCTCGAACATCGCCTCCACAAACCCATCCGGATCGAACGGCTGCAGGTCGTCCAGCGTCTCGCCCACTCCGATGAATTTGACTGGGATCTCCGTCGCGTCGCGGATGGCCACGACCACGCCGCCCTTGGCCGTCCCGTCGAGTTTGGCCAGCACGATGCCCGTGACCTTGGCGGCCCTGGCGAACTCCTCGGCCTGGCGCAGCGCGTTCTGCCCGCTGGTCGCGTCGAGCACCAGCAGCGTCTCGTGCGGCGCGCCCTCGACGTGCTTGCCGGCGACGCGGACGATCTTCTCGAGCTGGCGCATCAGCGTGTCCTGCGTGTGCAGGCGCCCCGCGGTGTCCAGAATCACCACGTCAACGCCGCGCGACTTGCCCGCCGCCACCGCGTCGAACGCCACCGCCGCCGGGTCCGCGCCCGCGGCCCCCTTGACCAGCCCGATCCCGATCCGGTCCGCCCACACCTCGAGCTGGCGCACCGCCCCGGCCCGGAACGTGTCGCACGCCCCGACCAGCACCGAGCGCCCTTCCTCCTTCAGTATGTGGGCCAGTTTGGCGATCGAGGTGGTCTTGCCGACGCCGTTGATGCCGGTGACGAGGATGACGCTGGGCGCGGCGGGCGCAAGCCGAAGGGCCCGATCCTGCTCGGGCCACATCGCCTTGAGTTCGCGCTTGAGGTAGGCCAGCACCTCCTCGCCCCGCTCCATCCGACCGGCCTTGTACGCCTCGCGCACACCGGCGACGAGGCGCGCCGTCGCCTTCGGGCCGACGTCGGCCTCGAGCAGACGCCGCTCCAGGTCGTCGATCAGGGCGTCGTCGAGCCGACGCCCGGCGAGCAGCGATCGCAGGCCGCCGACCAGCGCCTCGCGGGTCCGCTCCAGCCCTTTCTTGACGCGCGAGATGACGGACTTGAACAGCCCCACGCGTCAAGCCTCCGGCGCGCCGTTGGCGGGGGCGGTGGAGGTTTCGGGCGAGCCGAACGCCTCGTCGGTGTCGCCCTGCTCCCGCTCGAAGTGCCTGAGCGCCTTGTCGAGCAGCCCGTTGATGAACGCCGGGCTCTTCTCGGTAGAAAACGCCTTGGCCAGCTCGATCGCCTCGTCCACCACGATCCGGGCCGCGGGCCTGCCGAGCGACAACTCCCGCCACGCCAGGCGCAGGATCGAGCGATCGACGACCGGCTGGCGGCTGGCGGGCCACGTCGGGGCCAGCGTCGCGTAGAACTCGTCGGCCTCGTCCCGCGAGGCCCAGGCCTGCGACGCCGCCTCGAACGCCTTGCGGCGCTCGGCGGGGGTGTACTCCGCTTCAGGGGCGGCCACCGTGCCGCGCGCTGTCGCGTCCAGCAGCCCGAACGCCGTGCCGGGTTCGCCGATGGCGTGCTCGATCGCGCCCGCGTCGCGCCCATCCGATGCGTCGATCGCGTACAGCGCCTGGAGCGCGAGGATCCGGATGTCGCGGGGTGTGGCCATCGGTGGCGTGGTCTCTTCCTGCTCGGCTGGCGGCCCTCGTCGGATCGCCTTCGTGATGAACCGGACTCGGTCTAGGCCTTGGCCCGCGTCGTGCGGGACCCCTTCGTCTTGCCAGCGGTGCTTCGGCCGGCGCCAGGCACCGCCTTGTCCGCGGCCTCCCCCGCGAGGGCCAAGCGTAGACCACGCAGACGCCCGCTCTCGCCCGCCCGCCCGATGGCGTCGATCGCCGCGATGCTCTCGAGCACCGCCCGCATCGCCTCGTTGCCCTTGTTGCCCGCCCCGGTCCCGTCGGAGCCGCCGCTGCGGGCGATGGCCTGCTCGATCGTGTTGACCGTCAGCACCCCAAAGCCGACGGGCACCCCGGTGTCGAGCGCCACGTCCATGAGCCCGCGCGCGATCGCCTCGGCGATGTACCGGTCGTGGTCGGTCTCACCCCGCACGACACACCCGAGCGCCACGACCCCCCGCACGCTCTTGATCAGCGAGGCTTCCATCACCAACAGGGGCAACTCGTAGGCGCCCGGCGCCTCGACGATCGCCAGGTCTCCCCCCTTGCCGCCGGCCGCCTCGTATTCTCGGACCGCCCCCTGGAGCATGTGGTCGGTGATCGTGCGGTTGTACGCGCTGACCACGATGGCCACGTCCGGCGGACGCTTCGACGCGGCTTTCGAGGCGGTTCGGGGGGCAGTGGGCATGCAGACGAATCGTAGGGGGGCGTGGTCCGCCTGCCTTTTCCGGACCAGCCCAAGACGGATCGCGCCGCGCCTCGCGCTATCGCGATTGAACGACGCGCGACGCGTCCGTACGATTGCTTCGGCCGCCGGTTGTGGGGGCAAGGGAGATTGATATGAGGACCATCGCTTCGGCGGCTGTTGCCGCCCTCGCCGTCGCCGCCGGCACCGCTTCGGCGGGCACGATGTACGCCATCAGCTCCAGCCGCGTGCTGTACTCGGTGGATATCAACACCGGGGCGGTCACCGAGCTGCTCACGGTCTCGTCCAATGCGAGCACAACCGCCGGTCTGGCCTGGGACAGCTCGACCCAGACGATGTACCTCACCTCCACCGGAAACGACTCGCTGTACACGCTCAACCTCACCACAGGCGAGGCCACCCTCGTCGGCGCGTACGGCGTGCCGGTCGTCATGCACGGCCTCGAGTACGACAGCAGCACCGACACGCTCTACGCCGCGTCCAGCACGCCAAACGCGCTGTACCGCGTCGACAAGAACACGGGGCTCGCGACCGAGATCGCCCAGACCGGCCTCACCTCGTTCCCCAATCTCGGCTACGACTCGACCAACGACGTGCTGTACGGCACCAGCAGCGGCAACGAGGGCTTCTACAGCGTCGACCGTGTGACCGGCGCGTGGTCGGCGATCGGCCCGCTCTTCGGCGGCGGCGCGACCGTCACCAACCCCAACGCCCTGGCCTACAACCCCGACAACCAGACCATGTACATGCTCGACAACAGCCAGGACAACCTGTACACCATCGACCTGAACACCGGCTTCGCCACCGTCGTCGGCCCCAACGGCTCGCTCAACCTGCTCGGGCTGGCCTACGTCCCGGACGCCGGCCCCGCCTGCCAGCCCGACTTGACGACCGGTGCCGTCCCCGGCGTGCCCGGCTTCGGCGTGCCCAACGGCATCCTGAACAACGACGACTTCTTCTACTACCTCTTCATCTTCGCCGCCAACGACCCCGCCGCCGACCTGACCACCGGCGCGGTTCCCGGCGTGCCGGGCTACGGCGTGCCCAACGGCATCATCAACAACGACGACTTCTTCTATTACCTGGCCATCTTCGCCGCCGGTTGCTGATCACGTCGCACCGTCCACAGCCACGCGGCCCCGTCGCCACCCGGCGGCGGGGCCGCTGTCGCTTTGCTCCCAGAAGCCAGCTCCAAACCCCGGCGACGCGACCAACGGCCAAGACTCAACCCGACGGCGCGGCGTCCGCCCCCTCCGGAACCCGCGGCTTCGACTCCAGCATCGGCAAGTCCTCGATCGTCCGCCCCGACGACGCCCCCGTCTCCTCGAACTTTCGGATCGTCGGCAACAATCGTTGCTCCAGGCTCCCGGTCAGCTGGTTGTACCGGCGCACGACCTGATCGATCGACTTGCCCAGGTTCGCCGCGTGCTCCAGCGCCACCGCCGCCCGCTCGTGCAGTTCCTTTCCAAGGCGCATCAGCGAACGCGCCTCCTCGGCCAGGCGATGCTCGCTCCAGCCCACCGCCACCGCCCGCAGCAGCGCGATCAGCGTCGCCGGCCCGGCGATGATCACGTTCGCCGCCGCGGCCTCCTCCAGCAGCGACGGACGCCGCTGCAGCGCCGCGTCGATGAACTGCTCGCCCGGGATGAACATCACCACAAACTCCGGCGCGTTCTCGAACTGCTTCCAGTACCCCTTCCGCCCGAGGTCGATCGCCTGGCGGGCCACGTCGGAGGCGAACTTGTCGAGCAGCGTCGCCTGCTTCGCCCCCTCGGCCTCGATCGCGTCGAGGTACGCCCGGATGTTGGTCTTGGCGTCCACCGCGATCCGGCGCTCGTTCGGCAGGCTCACGACCATGTCGGGGCGCTGCAGCCGCCCCTCCGAGTCCCGCCCGCTCTCCTGCGTCGAGAAGTCGCAATACGGCGACATGCCCGCCAGTTCCGCGACGCGCTTGAGCGTGACCTCGCCGTAAGCCCCGCGCACGTGCGGCTCGCGCAGCGCCGCCACGAGCCGCCCGGTCTCGGCCCGCAAGCCGGCCTGGGCCTCCCCGATGCCGCGGAGGTTCTCGACCAGCCCGGCCTTGGCCTCGCCCCACTGGCGGGCGATGTCCTCGAGCTTCTTGTCCTGACGCGTGAGCGCCTCGGCGATGGGCTTGACCAGCGCGTCGAACGCCGTCTGCTTCTGCTGCAGGGCCGCCTCGCTGGCCTGCTGGGCGGTCGCCAGTCGCTGGGCCGCGAGTTTGAGGAACTCCTCGGTCGTGCCCTTGAGGGCGCGCGAGGCGAGGGACTCGAAGGTCTCGACACTCCGCTTCTGGAGCCGCTCCAGTTCCTCGCGGAGCGCCCGCTCGCGCTCTCCCAGCGCGTGTTCCCGTTGGGTGGCCAGCTTCGAGTGGGCTTCGAGTTCCTGTCGGCGCGACGACTCGCCCGCCCGCTGGACCTCCATGAGACGCGCGATCTCGACCCGCAGGTCCGCGATTTCCCGCTGGGCCTCCTCGACATCGGCCCGCCACCGCTCGGCCGACTGCTCGCTCCGCGATCGCTCCTCCTGCACACGGGCCTCGGCCTCGTGCAGCCGCCCACCGGCTTCAACCGCCCGCTGCTCGGCCTCCTCGGCCTTGCGGCGCAGGCGGGCCTGGTCGGACCACAGCCACCCCGCGGTTAGCGCGATCCCTACAAGAAGCACAAGCAGCACGCCAATGGTCGGGTCCATGAGCCGAGTCTACACCGCGTCCGGCGTGGTTCGACGCAGGCGCCCGAGGGCGACAGGCGTCGCCAGTCCCGGCACGGCGCTCATCACGCCCGCGCATCCTCCACCATCCGGTGCACGATTGCCATCGCCCGCTCGATCGCCCCGCCCGCGTCCTTCTGACCCTGCTCGGCCAGGCGCAGGGCCCGGGCCGCCCGCTCGAAGTTCTTGCCGGGGATCTTCTCGATGCCCCAGGTCGTGATCGCGTCGTGGAAGTTGTCGTACACGTCGCCCAGCTTGACCAGCCTCGCCTGCCACGTCGCCTCGGCCAGGCCCCGGTCGTACGCCGGCTCGCGGACGTGCTCGGGCAGCGACGCGTTCTTGGTCAGGGCCGCGACGCAGGCGGCGATCTCCGTCCCGAACGCCTCGGCCAGATCGTCGTAGTCCGTCGTGGTGTCCTCGATGGTGTCGTGCAGGAACGCCGCGGCCAGGGCGATCTCGTCCCGGCACTCGAACACGTCGCGCACCGCCATCGCGACGCGGACGGGGTGGGCGAAGTACGGCGTGCGGTTGTCCTTGCGGATCTGGGACCGATGGGCGTGAGCCGCGAACGAGGCGGCACGCTGCCAGAGTGGGCCGATGGGGGGCATGGGGGCTCCGAGTGACGAAGCGACGAAGCGACGAAGCGACGAAGCGACGAAGCGAATGATACTGGGCGGCGGCGTGCTCGCGATCTGGCGGGAGGCACCGGCGTCGCGGCGGCCTCAGACTCGTCCGACTCCGTCACTTCGTCACTCTGTCACTGCGTCACTCTTACGCCCGGATCGGCGACGGGCGGTCGTCAAGCACCAGGCGGCACTTGCTCGGGTTGCCGCCCTCCTCGTCGAACAGGACCAGTTCGTTGTCGCCGTCCTCGCGGAGCCAGGGGGCGGGGACGTACCACCGATCCTGGGCGGGCTGCCAGCCGGCCGGGCCGGTGAGCCAGTACCGCCCGAGGTGGCGCCCGTTGATGTAGATCTGCCCCTTGGCCATGCCGGGCAGTTCGAGCAGCAGCGGCGTCTCGCGGTCCTTGGTGCGGAACGACGCCCGCCACCACGTCGGGCCGGTGGTCGACGACATCGCGGCCTTCGTCGCCGCGGCGAACGCCGACGGCGCGGGGGCTTCCCACTTGGCAAACGCCCACTCCGCCTTGGCCCCGATGTCGGCCGCCGCCTCGTGCAGGTGCAGCGAGCCGGAGGCGACCTTGGTCAGCGCGTCGATGTCGATGTCGAGCCCCTCGCTGAGGAACGAGAGCTGGATCGTGTTGTTGCCTCGCGAGAGCTGGTCCTGATCGAGCACCAGGCGCGTCGTGCCGCTGCGTCCGATGAACCGCACGGGCTTCTCGTTGACGATCAGCACCGCCCGGGCCGGCAGCGGATCGATGCGGACGATGAGGCCCGTCTTACGCCGGTGGGCCACGACCCAGGTCAGGCGGTCCGGCTCGCTCGTGTCGCCCTCGCGCACCTCCCAGAGCGGCGACTTGAACGCCAGCAGGTCGATGGGTTCGCCGGCGACGATCTTGGGCTTGGGCAGCTTGATCGGCGTGGTGCCCCAGACCGGGCCGTACAGGCCCTTCGCCTCGCCCATCCCGCTGCCGCCGGCCAGGCGACCGAGGTTCTCCGCGAGCACCACCAGCGTCGTGGTCCGCTTGAGCGCCAGCGACACATCCTCCGCGGCGGCATACCCGACCGCCCCGAGCGCGTGCCCGTCGCCCCACAGGTGCAGTCGGTCGGCGCTCTCGGGGAACATGGCCCGGACGCGCTTGGCGGCCCCGCTCTTGATGACCGCGCGGTACCAGCCGTAGCCGTAGGGCGAGCCCAGGCGCGTCAGGTCGCCCGGTCCGTCGATGGACGCGAATCGGGCGCTCGAACCGCCCGTGTACTCGCCCATCTGGGCCAGGGCCCAGTCGTCGATCGTCGGAGGCGTGGCGCGCGAGGCCGAGCGATCGGCGCCCAGGTGCTTCGACGCGCCCGTTGCGGCATCGATCCGCGTCGCGTCGCGCCCCTTCGCGCCGATTGGCTGCCCCGCCGAGTCGGTGGCGTCAACGCCAACGAACACGGCCTCGTCGGTGATGAACGTCCGGTCGGCCGTGTCCTCGTTCACGACAACGATGGTCGTGCCCTCGTGCTCCTGCACGAGCGGCGCGTCGCCGGTCGGCACGTCCAGGTCGATCGGCGCGCCGTTGATCGACACCACCCCGGGCGCGCCGGCGGGTCCGAAGCACACCAGCACCGTGCCCTGGTAGCCCAGGCAGTTCAGCGTCGAGTAGTTCAACACGGACCGCCCGCCCATGTGGATGTCCAGCGTCACCCAGCCGACCGACTGCTTGCCGAGCGCCACCGGCAGCGATGATCCGTCGCCCAGCAGCAGTTCCATCGTGCGGATTGTGCCCGACTCGGCCGCCATCGGATCGCGGTCGAACACGAACGCGACGCTGCCGTGCGATCCGCGGACCGCGGCGACCGCGAACCCGCCGCCGTCAACCGTCCCGCCGCCCATCGCCCGCGCGTTCGGAGCGGCGATGACCGGGGCCGATTCGATCTCGGCGTGGGCCAGCGTCCGCGCAAAGCGCGAGGCAAACGTGGCCAGGCGGCGCATCGGGCCAAAGCAGGGGTTGATCCCGCCTGTCTCGCCCAGCGGTGCCCCGCGGTCGTTGCTCGAGGCGATGTACGCGTCGGCGATCTCTGGGTGGCGTCCCGCAGTGAAGCCGAAGTTCGTCCCGCCGTGGAACGGCGTGAGATTGAACTGCCCGCCGCCGGCGAGCACCTCGCCCATGCGGCGCTGGAGCAGGTGCCCCGGCGTGCGCGCCTGCGGCGCGCGTCCCCACACGTCCAGCGTTCCGGTCGGCAGGCTCATCACCAGACGAGGCTGCCCCGGCGCGACCGTGCCGAGCTGGCGCATGGCCGCGAGCAGATCCTCAGTGCCGGACCAGGCGTCAACCTCGCCCTCGACGCTCTGCCACAGGTTGTTGGCGTTGACCACCGGGACGCTGAACCCCGCCTCGCGGAGGTACCGCCCCAGCTCGCCCAGATACTGGGCCGCCAGCGTGTCCTTGCCGCAGCTCCACGCCGTCTCGTTCTGGATCAGGATGATCGGCTTGCCCTCATCCCCGCCGGCGCCGGGAGCGGTCGCCTGCAGATCGCGGACCTGGTCGGCCAGGGCACCGATGAACTTGGACGCGGCGTCGAGGAACGGGGCGTTGTGCGTCCGCAGGTCGACGTTCTTCAGTGCGAGCAAGTGGGGGGGCAAACCGCCCAGATCGAACCCCGACCCGACGAACGGCCCGACCCGCAGGATGCAACGCAACCCGGCCTGTCCAACCAGTTCCACGAAGCGCCGCAGGTCGTTGTCGCCCTCGAAATCGAACTGCCCCGGGCGCGGCTCATGGCGGGCCCAGAACACGGGGGTCTCGATGGTGTTCAGCCCGGCCAGACGGGCGGCGTGGATCCGGTCGGCCCAGAGCTCGGCGGGCACGCGGGCGTAGTGGATCGACCCGCTGACAATCCAGAACCTGCGCCCGTCCAAGAGGAACGAACGCCCGTCGTAGGTCATCGTTGGCATCGAGCGCGGACTCCCGTGAAGGAACGGACCGGTCGTGCGGCCGTGATCATCCGTCGGCACATCCCCGAAAACGGGGATTCACTCCCGTCCCCGGCGACGCCTCCGTGCGTCCAGGAGCGATCGATTCGTGTCGGGGTTCGGGCCGCCGAGCCCGGCCGCCCACGGATCCAAACAAAGACCGCTCGGACATCAGACTCAAGCGGGTGGAATAGCCCCTGCAAGCCAGCGAATCGGGTCCGAAGCGGCATCCGGACCCCGCCGAGGCGGTCGGCGAATCGAGGGCAACACTAGGCGCGCGCCCCTCGATTCGCAACGTTTGAGGGGCGAGCACGGTACACTCCCGCCCCTTCCCGCCCCGAATCGCGCCCGCACACCGAACTATATCAGACTGGAGTCCGCGCGTTGCCCGATCGTTATGCCGATCACAATACGATCATGGCAACGCGGTCCGCGTTGACCTCATGGTTGATTATCGGACCGTGTACGGTTCTGCTGATGGGCACAGTGCTGTTCGGGTCGGGGTGCTCGCCGGGCTTGAGCGCCATCGATCGGCGGACCGAGTCGCTGATGCGTGAGCGGGCCGAGGCGTCCGGGCTTCCCACCGCTGTGCCGACGCGTCGGGGCTCCCCGGAGGTTGACCGGTCGGGGCTGTACTCATCGAGGCCCGCGACCACCAACCCGGAGGCCGACGCTCTCCGGTTCGACGTGGCCGGCGAACTGGCGGCAGTGCCGGCACGCCTCGATCGCAACGCGGGGATCGCGGCGGCGGCTTTCGGCTACGACCAAGCCGACCTGCTCGTGCTCGATCTGGAGGGGGCGTTGCGACAGGCCCAGCTCACGAGCCGCGAGTACCGGTCGGCCGAGGAGGACTACATCCTCGCGGCGATCCGCCTGCTGATCGAGCAGCACCGCTGGGGGCCGCGGTTGTTCAACGACACGACGGTCTCTGCCAGCGGGAGCGGCGACGACGGTCGGTTCGACACGGCGCTGCGCCTGATCAACGAGCTGCGGGCGACGCAACGCCTGCCCTACGGCGGAGAGGTCGAGGCGCGGTGGATCACGCGGGCGACGGAGAACCTGCGCGAGGTCGTCGGGAGCGAGACGCTCCGGTCCAACGAGCTGTCGCTCAGCGCCAACGTGCCGCTGCTGCGCGGGGGCGGGATGGTGGCCCGTGAGCCGCTGATCCAGTCGGAGCGGGACCTGATCTACGCCGCGCGCGAGTTCGAGGACTTCCGGCGCCAGTTCCTGGTGAGTGTCGCCGTCGACTACTTCCGCCTGCTCCAGAGCCTGGCGGGGATCCGGAACCAGGCGATCCAACTGGCGAGCCTGCTGCAGTTCGCCGAGCAGCAGCGGGCGCTGGCGAACGACGGGCTGATCGCGCAGTTCGCGCTGGCCGACGCCCAGAACCGCGTGTTCAGCGCGCGGGCGTCGCTGGACAACCAGCGGGAGTCGTACGTGGTCGCGCTCGAGCGGTTCAAGATCCGCCTCGGGCTGGCGGTCGGGACGCCGCTGCGGATCGACGGGTCGTCGCTCTCGCTGGCGGCGCCCGAGATCGATATGAACGCCGCGATGGAGGCGGCCCTGTCGTACCGCCTCGACCTGCAGACCGAACGCGACCGGGTCGTGGACTCGCGCCGCGACGTGCTGATCGCCCGGAACAACGTCCTGCCGGACTTCGACGTGTCGGCGGGGGTCTCGGTCGGGTCCGATCGCGACAACGACAACGCCGGGTTCTCGATCGACCCCGACGACGCGTCGTGGAACGCCTCGGCGACGTTCGGGATGCCGCTGGACCGGCGGATCGAGCGCCTGCAGGTGCGCCAGGCGATCATCTCGCTCGAGCAGCGGGAGCGGTCGTACGACCAGTTCCGCGACAACCTGCTGCTCGACGTGCGCCGGACGGCCCGCGGGATCGACCTGGCCCGTCGCCAGCTCGAGCTGGCCGAGTACCGCGTCGACATCAACGAGCGTCGCCAGCGCGAGATCGAGGAGCGTGAGGCCGAGATCGACACGCGGACGCGTCTGGACACCGAGGCGGACCTACTCGACGCCCGCAACGCGCGGGACCAGGCCGCGACCGACTTGCGCGTGGCGATCCTGAACTACCTCCAGTCCTCCGGGCAGCTGCGCGTGTCGGGCGACGGCGATCTCGCGGCACTGCCCGGGCTGCCGGTCGAGGTGGTCACGCGGAACGTGGACTACGAGCTGCTGTTCGGGGATGTGGGCGAGGACTGGTTCGTCGAATACAAGGGGCGCAATCCGGAGGAGTTCCCGGATGCGGAAGGGGATGGGGCTCCGTCGTCGCCGGGTGCGCCCAGTCCGTCAAGCGGCGGCTGAGGCGGGCGGGGGCTGGTTGGCCGAGATCCGCCGCAGCGCCACCACCGCCTCCGCGATGAACACGCCGGCCAGCGCCAGCAGGACGATCGCCACGCCCGCGTTGAGCATCGCGTTCGAGTCGCCCCACGCCCGCAGGCCGTGCGCGATCTGCAGCAGCAGGGCGGTGACGGTGATGGTCATCACGAAGACCATCGGCCAGAAGACGTACCACGACTTGCGTCCGGTGCGCCGGAGCCAGACGGTCACGCCCAGCAGGGTGAGGGCGGCCAGCAGCTGGTTCGACGTGCCGAAGAGGGTCCAGAACACCCGCCACGAGCCCGCCTGGGCGGTGAGCAGGAACACGAGCGGCACGCCCGCGGTCAGGCCCGCGGCGATCGCCCCCGACACCCGCCCCGTGCGCCCAAAGAGTTCCTGCAGCAGGTACCGCCCCAGGCGAGTGGCGACGTCGAGCGTGTCGAAGATGAACGTGGCAACGGCCATCGTGCCGAACGTGACCGCAAAGGTGTAGAGCGCGGGGTTTGTTTCGCGCGACTCGCGCAGGATCGCGAGCAGGAACGAGGCGAGGCCCGAACCGTAGATCTCATTTGGCGGGGCCGAGGCCTGGGCGGTGCCGGGGGCGACGATCATGATCGTCGCCAGGGCGATGACCGCGACGAAGCCCTCCATCAGCATCGCGCCGAAGCCGATGGGCTTGCAGTGGGATTCTCTGGCGATCTGGCGGCTGGTGGTGCCGCCGCAGACCAGGCCGTGGAACCCGGAGCAGGCCCCGCAGGCGATGGTGACGAACAGGAACGGGAAGAGGAGTTTGGTCAGGGCGGGCGCGTCGTCGCCTCCGGCGATCCAGGCGGGGATGGAGCCGATGTTCTCGGCGATCATGGGCTGCTTGATGGAGAGGGTGGTGGAGGCGAGCGGCTCGGCGGCTGCGGTGCCTTCCGTGCCCGCGACGGTTGCGCCGGGCACGCCAAACAGCCCGCCGACGAGGATGCCGACCACACCGACGCCGATGGCAAGGTACAGCACGAACCCGCCGAGGTAGCCGCGCGGCTGCTGGAGGAGCCAGAGAGGCAGCATCGAGGCAACGAAGCAGTAGATCAGGATCAGCACCTGCCAGAACGTCGCCTGCGTGTAGCCGCTCGCGGCGTCGAGCCCGAGCGCGCCGTTAGCCGCGTCGCACACGCCCTGGGCGATGTTGGGCAGGATCGTCGAGACCTGGGTGCCGAACCAGACGATGCCGAGCGTCGCGGGGACGAAGACCAGCGTCGTGATCCACATGTTGGGCTTGGCGATCCGCTGGACGACGCCCATGACCAGGGCGAGGAGCAGGTACATGGTGCTGGCCGCGGCCACCGCGCCGCCCCGATTGAACTCACCGGTGATGCCGGCCAGTTCCTCGCTCTTGCCGATGAACGTGTCGGCGGTGACGGCCGTGAACGCGCTGATGACGTAGAGCAGCGCGACCCAGATGAACGCGACGAGCACGATCCAGGCCCGCTTGGACAGGTTGTGGCGGGCGATCTCGGCGATCGAGTGGGCCCCGTGGCGGACCGAGGCGATCAGGGCCGAGAAGTCGTGCACCGCCCCGATGAGCACGACGCCCAGCAGGATCCACAAAAGGCAGGGCAGCCAGCCGAACGCGGCGCACGCGGCGATGGGGCCGACGATCGGCCCCGCCGCGGCGATGGCCGAGAAGTGCTGGCCCATGAGGTAGAAGGGCTTTGTGGGGACGAACTCGACGCCGTCGTTGTTCCTGACCGCGGGGGTAGTGGCGGCATCGTCGAGGCGGTAGAAGCGGGCGATGAACGAGCCGTAGAGGAGGTAGCCGGCGGTGAGGACGGCGAGGGTGAGGGTGATGATGAGCAGGAGGGACAAAGGGGGCTCCGGTGCGAGGAGCCGGTCATGCTAGCGGAAACCGGAGCGGACCGGCTCTCCGAGTTCGGTCTCCCGCCGGCGTCCAGAGGGGCTGACGCCCCCAGTCGATTCCGTCCCGGGTCGTCTATGGCCACGACGGGTGACCGGAGCATCACGCCGTCAGCATCTCGTCGGTGATGTCGATGGTGACGCCCTCCAACACCGCCCGGTGGGCGGCGATGCCCAAGGCCGTGGCTCGCAGGGCGTCGGCGGCGGTGACGGGCGGGGCCTCGCCGCCGGCGCAGGCGCCCAGGAAGTCCTCGACCGCGTAGTACGCGCTCGGGTGGGGCAGGCCGACGCCCTCCTGGAGTTTGCCCTGCGACGCCAGCTGCGTGGCGTCGGCGATGAGGGTGATGCCCTCGTCGTTGTGGAACTGCTGGCGGTTGGCGTAGACCTCCCAGCCCTGGGTCGGTGCGTCGGCTTCCTTGAACATCCAGCCGTGGCTCCACGCGAGTTTGATCGCGGCGTTGGTGCCGTAGAGGACTTCGTAGCGGCCTTCGTAGGAGTTGGCGAGGGTGGCTTCGTACGACAGCGTTCGGCCGCCCTCGTACTCGACGAGGCAGGCGACCGAGTCTGGCAGGGTGCGTCCGTCGTCGTGGAGGCGGATGGAGCCGACGCCGCGGACGCGCAGGGGGCGCCGGTCGGTGTACCAGTGAAACACGTCGAACTGGTGGGTGCCCCACTCGCCGGGCAGGCCGATGGTGACGGCGTTATCGAGGCGCCAGTTGAGGGCCCGTTCGTCGGCGGGGTTGGAGACCGGGGTTCGCCACGAGATCTTCTCGTGCTGCTGGGCCCGCATGGAGGCCAGGTCGCGCACGGCCTCGGAGCGGAAGAAGGTGCGGGCGAGCTGGTAGACGGGGTTGGAGCGGCCTTCGAGGCCGGGCATGAAGACCTTGGAGGACGAGCGTGCCGCGCGGACGATGGCCTTCGCGTCGTCGATGGTGTGGGCGATGGGGGCCTCGCAATAGACGTGCTTGCCGGCGGCCAGGGCGGCCTCGGCGATGGCGCGGTGCAGGTGGGTGGGCGTGGCGATGAACACGGCCTGGATGTCGTCGCGCTCGAGCAGGGCGCGATGGTCGGCGAAGCCCTGGGCACCGGGGGCACGGCGCAGGCCGGCGGCCAGGCGGGACTCGACGGGGTCGCATACCGCGGCGATGGTCGCGCCGGGGATCTTCTGGATCTCGCCCATCAGGACGCGCCCCTGGCGACCCGCGCCGATGAGGCCCACGGGCATGGCGTCGAGGCGCAGCGAGCGGCCCAGGGCCAGGTCCGGCACGATGGCCATGGCGGCCAGCGCACCGGCGGAGGTGCGGATGAAATCGCGTCGGTTGGTGGGCATGGGAAGACAGTAGGAGCGAGTGCCGAGTGCTGAGTGCCGAGTGGTGGGGGACGCCGGGTCGCCGAGACTCAGCACTCAGTCCTTGGCACTCGGCACTCCGTCGCTCGTCGGCAGGACGACGCGGATGTCGGGCGGCAGCGCCGGCGGCGGCGACTCGAGGATGAGAATGGCCGTTGACCAGGCGTCGGCGAGCGTGGCGGTGGGGGCGGTGACGGCGGCGATGGGGTGGTGCGGCGTGGCAGGCAGGCCCGTGCGGGGGTCGAGGATGTGGGTCGTGGCGGGGTCGGTGGGGCTGGATCGGGCGTGGTGGGCGGAGACGGAGAGAGCGGAGTTGGTGAGCGGGACGATTGGGCCCGGCGGCCCGGTGGCGGCTTTCGGAGGCGTGGTTGCTTCGGGTTGATCGGCATGCTTGCCCAGAGCGGCAAGCATGCCACGCGTTGGGGCCGCGTCCGTGCGGATGGCGATGCGCCAGGCGTCGGCTGATGGTGGGTGGCCAAGGGCCAGGACCGTGCTGGTGCCGGCGTGGAGCAGGGCCGTCTCGATCGCGTGCTCGCGGAGGACGCGGGCGGCCAGGTCGAGCGCGTGGCCCTTGGCGATCGCGCCCAGGTCGAGGGCGACGGGGGCGTGGAAGCGGATCGTGGAGGCGGCGGGGTTGAGGTCGATCGCGGCGAAGGTGTGGGGTGTGTTGGCGTGGGTCGAGGGTTGATCGGCTGCCCCCTCCGTCACGCTCGCAGTGCCTCGCGTGACACCT
>JACKHA010000014.1 GCA_020639215.1 Phycisphaeraceae bacterium | reverse complement strand
GCCGCGTTGGTCGGGATGTTGGCGTTGATGTCCGTGCCCGGCTGCCCGATGGCGCCCGGGAACACCGAGAACAGGTACGAAGGATTGAATTGCCCGTCGCCGAGCGTCCGCGACCCGGCGTCGATCCCGTCGACGTTGTCGCCCGCGACAAGCCCAAGCGCCGCCGAACCCGACACCAGCGAGTTCGATCCCACCTGGTTCCCGACGAAGATCGCCGACACGTCCGGCCCGGCGAACACCGCCGAGCCCGGCAGCCCCACCGTCCCGCCGTCGTGCGAGAAGACCTGCCCGAACGCGGTCCCGGCCAGCAGCGTCAGCGCCGCCGGTCCACCAAACGCCCGCGACCACACCCGATTCGTGCGTTGCATCCCTCGCTCCTTTGCTCGAGGGCGTCCCGCACCACCAATCGCCCGCACCCCACGCACCGGCGGCAGCGGCAGTCCGAGACGCCGTTCGGCCACACAACAGCCTACCGCGCCACACGCGTGCGCCAAGGCTCATGCCGCAACTTCATCGCCGACGCGCCCCATAAGGACGCCGCGGGTGGGCACGCCAGCACCGGCTCGGCGCATCAGGAACGCCCCGAATCTCATATCCCGGGGCGGAACCAAACAAAAACGCGGCGGGCCGGAGCCCGCCGCGATTTGAGAATGTCGCACGAAATAGGTGGATCCTGCATCGGCACGCGATGGGCGGCATCACATGCGCCGCGCACGCGTCCACGCGCCGTTGAGGGAACTCAGCACCCCGCGCTGAAGATCGCCAGGTAGTAGAAGAAGTCATTGTTGTCGATCACGCCGTTGGGCACGCCGTACCCCGCCTGGCCCGGAACCGCGCCCGTGGTCAGGTCCGCGACCGCGGCGTTGCCCGCGCTGAACTGGGCCAGGTAGTAGAAGAAGTCCTCGTTGTTCACGATGCCGTTGGGCACGCCGTAGCCCGGCTGCCCGGCGAGCGCGCCCGTGGTGAGGTCGGGCTGGCACCCGGTCGCCGGCGAGACGTCGCCCGTCACGGCCAGGGCGTACCCCTGGCGGGCGCCCTGCACCGCGGTCGCGACGACCCGCACCGTCCACTCGCCCGGCGTCGGGGCGTTGACCAGCACCATCTCCACGTTGTTCTTCACGTCGGCCGTGCCACCGGTGGTGGACTGCCCACCGCTGAACACGTTGCCCAGGTAGGTCGTCACGCCGTTGGGCGCCACGACCTGCAGCGTGAGGTCGTTGACGACGGGGTTGCTCGCCCCGGCCGCGCCCGCGGGCTCGACCCACGTCAGCGCGATCTTGAGCGGCTGACCCGACGAGGCGACGTCGACCGCGTACTCCGTCGACTGGCCGGTCGTCAGGCCGCTGGCGTTGCGGACGTCCTCGACATAGAGGCGGCGCGTGTCGCCGGGGAAGTACAGCCCATCCTCGAGCAGCACCCGCCCCCAGCCCTCCAGGTTCGAGGGATACCCCGACACGCCGGTCATGTCGACCGTCGAGTTGAGCATGACGGCCTTGACCAGCGCGCCCGTGGGCGTGAACGCGTCGCTCGGGCTCGCCGCGCCGCTCGGGTAGAACCCGTCGGTGAAGTACTGGCGCACGAGCATCGAGCAGCCGGCCAGCGCGGGCGTGGCCATCGACGTGCCCGACGAGGACCGCGTCCCGCACGAGTTCGAGCTGCTGGCCGACAGGATGCCGCAGCCCGGGGCGTAGATCTCCGGCTTGCGCCGCCCGTCGGCGGTGGGGCCGGTGCCGCCCGTGCAGTGGCTCGCCTGGCTGGGCGTGTCGCTGGTGGCCCCGCACGCCAGCAGGTTCTTGGCGTTCTCGGGGTTCCGCAGCGTGCTGGTGTTGGTCACCGCCAGCAGCACCAGGCTGTCCTCGAAGTCGTACTGGAACCGGTCGAAGCCGCGGCACAGGCCGTCATAGGCCGTCGTCCCGTCGTTGCCCCACGAGTTGGTGTGCACGCGTGCGCCCTGGTTGTGGTGCTGGGCGAGCACGGTGTAGACCGCGGTCTCGTTGAACGAGGGCGTGTCGTCAAACGCCAGCCGCCCCATGTACGCGATGCCGCGCAGGTCGCCCGTCACGCCGTTGTCGCCCACGACGGTGCCCGCCACGTGCGTGCCGTGGCTGGCCGCGCCCAGAGAGGTGTTGTACGCGACGATCTTGCGGTGGGTCGGGCCGATGGGGTTGGTGTCGCTGAACGAGCAGTGCGAAGTCCAGACCTTGCCGTCAAGGATGCCGACGATCTGCCCCTCGCCGTGCAGCCCGCGGTCGTGGATGGACCGAACATTGGTCTGGTTGCTCTGGACGATCCAGGTCGTCGTGGCGTTGCGCAGGGCCACGTCCGGCGCCTCCTCGATGAACTGCACGATCGGCAGCGCCGCGATGGTCGCCACGTCATCGAGGTCGCACTCGACGGTCATCTGCTCGTTGCCGCCCAGGTTGAGCATGTGCAGCACGCTCACTCTCGGGATGCTCGCCAGGCCGGTGACGCCCTCGACGATGCCAGCACCGTCGAACAGCGTCACGTCCAGCAGAGCCCGCCCCATGTTGAGCAGCTCGATCCGCTCGGGCGACGTGAACACGCGGGCCCCGACCTCGGGGTCGATCTTCCACGCCGCCTCGTACGCGCCGTGCCAGCGGACGAAGCCCAGCCCGTCCAGGCCCGCCGCGTCCGCGCCGGATAGATCGACGATCCACGCGTTGGTCGGCAGGTAGTCCCCGATCGCCACACCGGCCGCCGCCAGCGCGGTCCACCGCTCGGGCGTCATCGGGCCGTCGAGCTGCACGACGTACCGCCCGCCCTCGGGCGCCGTCCCGGCCAATGCGCCAAGGTTGCCCACCGGCGCCGACGTGTCCACGAAGCCCGCACGCAGCTCGAGCCCCACGGGCGCGGGGCGCTCCAGCGCCGCCAGCACCGACCCCGCGGTGGTGTCGCCCAGCGCCACGCTCGCCGCCAGACCCGCCACCGCCAGAACGACCATCGCCTTGCTGTTCATCGTGTCCCCTTCAACCCCGCACGCCGCGCGGATTGCCCGCGCGCGATTCCCAATCGAAAGCGGGCCCGACACCGCAGCCGCGGCAGCGACCCGACGCCGATCACGCGATCGGCCTTGTCCGTTCGACGATCCGATGCCGAGGGCGAGAAAGCCCGCCGAACCCCCGCGAGCCCTGGAAGAGGTCAGAGCATCCATGATGCCCCGCCCCGCGTCAAGCCTCTTGGCCCGACAAAGGCGGGCCCACTCGCAGTCGCGACGCCCACGCCCCCACAACCCCAACCGCCACCATCCCGAACCCAAGCCACACCAGACCGATCCGCGGATTCCAGTAGTCCGCCCCGCCCAGCCTCAACACCCACCAACCAGCCACGAGAACCGCGAGTCCGAGAACCGCTCCGTTCCACCTGGGGCGTCGCCCCAGCACCAACCCCCAGATCAGCAGCACGAGCACCGCCTCGCGCCACGCCGGGAACACCGCCACGCCGTACGCCAGGTTCCTGGCCCAGTCGAACACGATCGCCCGAAGATTGAACACCGCCGCGAGATTCACCTCCGACCCGTGCTCGCCCTGACGAACGAACGCCTCGCCCCCGGCCAGCTCGCCGGGGCTCATTGTCTGGCCCGACGGCGTCCACACCCACACGTGCCCCATGTCCGAAACCAGGCGCGCGTCGTGGCCCATCCGGCGCAGCAGCGACGCGGCCACCACCGCACGCCCGTCGCAGTCCTCCCGCCCCTTGGCCAGCGTCTCCTCAACCCGCGGCACGTAATCCGCCACGCCCCAGGTCTCCCAGTCCCAGGCGTACGGGATCGCGTCTTCGACAACCGCCTGCGTTGTCGCCAGCACGAGCGCGGCGTCAACGGGCCGAGCCGTGGACGCAGCACCGGGCTCTCCCTCCGGCGGCGAGATGGCCAACCGCTCCCGCACCCGCGACTCGAGCGCCGCGAGCCCCGGGGCGTCCGGCTCGATCAGCTCGTCCAACCGGGCCCAGTGCCCGATGTTCCTGACCAGAAGGTCAACCCGCGGGAACAGCACCAGCGTCGTGACAACCACCGCGATGCCCGCCTTGAACGGCCAGCGCCACCGACGCCGCGACAGAAGCGGCTTGGGTGTTCGGTTGCGTGACTCCACGCCGCATCGTTCGCACGCCGCGCCCGATCGGTTCAGATGGTGGTTCGGTTCAGGCGCCGGATCGGTTCAGGCGGCCCCGATCCGTTCCGCCGCGACCATCGCCGCGCCCACCACCCCGGCCTCGTCCCGCAGCGCCGACGCGACCACCCTCGCCTCGCGGCACCGGGCCGGGAACGCGTTGTCGCGCAGAGCCCGCTGCACCAGGTCCACGAATCGCTGGCCCAGCGACTCGGTCAGCCCGCCGCCCAGCACCACCAGCGGCAGGCTCAGCATCGTCACGATGTTCGCCGCCACGATGCCCACCAGTTCGGCGGTGTGCTCCACGACCTCCACCGTCAGGGCGTCTTCCATCTCAAGGGCCCGCCCGATGGTCCGCGACTTGACCTTCGAGAACTGGCCCCCGCACAGGTCCGTCAGCACGCTCTTGCGGTTCGAGCGGATCAGCCGGACCATCGCGTCGACCACCGCCGTGCGCGAGCAGTTCTGCTCGAACGTCCGCGAGCCCGGCGGGTTGCCCGGCAGGATGACCATGTGACCGATCTCGCCGGCCGACTTCCAATGCCCCTCATAGAGCCGCCCGCCCAGGATCAGCGCCCCGCCCACGCCCGTGCCCATCCAGACGCCCAGCACCTCCTCGTGCCCGACGGCGGCCCCGAGCGCCCGCTCGCCCCACAGCGCCACATTCACGTCGTTGTCCACGACCACGGGCTTGCCCAGCCGCTCGCCCAGCAGGCGGGCCAGCGGCACGTCGTTCCACCGCAGGTTCACCGCCTCGACCACCACGCCCTCGGCGGGGTCGATCACGCCCGGCGCCCCGATCCCGATCGCCGCGATGTCCGCGAGCGTGACGCCCGCGTCCTGGCACGCCGCGTTCACGCCCTCGCCCAAGCGATCCAGGATCGCGTCGAGCCCCTGGTCCGCCTTGGTCTTCTTCTTCGCCCCGCCCAGGACCGCGTCCTTGACCGTGGCGGCGCCCGGGCGCACCACACCCACCTGGATGTTGGTCCCGCCGAGGTCGATCCCGATGAGTGGCGCGCCGTCTGCCATAGGTGCGGATCGTACGGGGGTGCCTACTCGAGCTCGTGCAGGTCGTAGTCCCCGATCTCGCCCGAGACCGACCGCGACCCGATGCCCACCGCGCCGCCCACGTCCTCGGCCCGCATCCCGCTCATCGGGTAGTGGCGGGCGAGCGCCTCGCCCAGGCGGGCCGGCGAGGCCAGCACGAACCGGGTCGCCAGCGGCATCCGCCACGCCGCGAACCGCATGGCACGGGCCAGCTGCGTCTGCGTGCTGCACACGACCAGCTCATCCCCGGAGAACCGCAGCGGCAGCAGCGAGAACTGCCACGCCTGGCGGGCGGTCACCATCGCCAGCGCGTCTGGGTCGACGCACGCCTCGCGCGGGTCGATCGGCTCGGTCAGCGAGGCGTACTGCTCGGCCCAGGCCTGCTCGATGTCGCGCGGGCTCACCCCGTAGAGACGCTCGGCCAGATCGCCGAATGGACGCCCGCTCCGGCGCTGCTCGGCCAGGATCTGGTCCCGCTGCAACGCGTTGAGCACCCCCCGACGCTCGAGCAACTCCCCGATCCGTAGCGCCATCGCCACCCCTCCTGCACGACATCCTGCACACCGACCCACCCAAAGCGGGGAGACCCCGCGACGATGCCGGTGCATCGGATGCCGGGAGGGCGGAGGGCGAGCCGCAGGGGTGTTGATGGCGCACAAAGCATTGTGGGTAAACGGATTGCGCCGTCGGACTCGCCTGTGCCGGGGGGTTCTTCTCGGACCTGTTTTTCGGCTTCGGAATCCATGCCCCAACCGCCTCCGTATGCTCGCCCCGATGCCACCGCTGACGCGCATGGTGGTCCCGGCCCTGGAAGACCTGGCGCGCCAGCTCCGCTTCGCCCCGCGCGAGGCCCTGCTGCGGGATATCGAGCGGGCCGAGTCGCTGGCTGGCGAGGTGCTGGCGACGTCCACCTACGACGAAGCGTGGATCATCGCCCGGGTCACGGGGTACGAGGCCAAACTCGAGTCCCCGGCGATCATCCTGGGCAACGCCCTGCTGGCCGATCTCTCGGCGTTCGTGGAGCGCCTGTCCGACGCGGCTCGTCTCGGCGAGGCCGACCTGCCCGAGGGCTGGCTCGACACCGAGGCCCTGGCGGCCCGGTGGTCGGTCAGCCGCAAGACGCTGGACCGGTATCGCAAGCGGGGCCTGGTCGCCCGGCGGGTCATCGGGGGCGACGCGAAGGTGCGCCTGGCCTTCACGCCCGACATCGTCGAGGCCTTCGAGGCCCGCCAGGGGCGGACGATCGCCAAAGCCCGCAAGTTCACGCGGATCCCTCCCGAAATCGAGGCCAGCATCGTCCGGCGAGCCGGGCGGTACCGATCCCGCTTCGGCTGCTCGCTCAACGAGGCGGCGGCCCGCCTGGCGACAAGGTTCGACCGCAGCCACGAGGCGGTCCGCCAGGTGCTCCAGCGCCACGACCAGGCACGGCCCAAGGCCGCTCGCATCTTCGACGCCCCGGGCCCGCCCGACGAGCGGTTCGAGCGCCTGGCGTGGCGGGCGTGGCGCCGGGCGCTGGACCCGGGCCTGCTGGCGCGCCGGTCGAAGCGATCGCGCGTGTCGGTCGTCCGCTGCATCAACAGGCGGCGGACCGCGCTGTTGCAGGGTGTGGAGGTGACGCCGTTCGGAGCGCGTGTCAAGGTTGATGCCGCGGATCGGGTGCTGGAGGCCGAGCCGTGCCGGACTGGACTTGACGTGCGGCCCGTGCTCGACGCGCTCGAGTGGGCGCGGCAGGCGCCGAGGACGCCGGCCCCGGTCGGGATCGAGGAGCGCCTGAGGGCCCAGGCCTACCACCTGCTCGTGCGCCGGGCGGCCGACCTGGCCGCGGGGCTTGATCCCGCCAAGCCGGACGCCCAGCCGATCGACCTGGCCGAGACCTCGCTCCGCTGGGCGTCCCGCCTGAAGGCGGCGCTGGTGCTGTCGCAGCAGGGGCTGATCGCGCGGGCGATCGAGTCGAGGCTTGGACGCCCGCTGGACCAGGTCCGTGGGGCCGACTTGGCGGCGCTGGTGGTGCTGGCGTGCCGCGGCGTGGGCGAGGGGATCGACGCGTACGACCCGTTCTCGGCGGCGGGCAAGGTGGCCGGGCGCCTGGCGGCCCCGGCGGGGCTGGCGATCGACCGGGCCGTGGTCCGGTGGCTGAAGCAGCACGCCCGCCCGGACGACGCGAGGCCGCGTGCGACGCCGCGGCTGACGGGGGGCACGCCGATCGCGGACTGGAGCCTGTCGCTGTGCGCGTGGCAGGCGTGGACCGAGCCGGACCCGCGTGTCCGCGCGGGGGCCGCGATGATGGGGGAGGCTGAGCGTGCGTTCCTGCTTCGGCGTTTCGGCTGGGACGGCGGCCCGCCGGCGACCCGGGACGATCTGGTGCGGCCGTTCGGCCTGACGCGGATCACGGTGGTGACGCGGGAGCGGAAGTTGGTTCGAGAGGCCGTGGAGCGTTCGAGGGCGATGCACGTCGTGCCTGGACGGTCATGACTTCGCAAAGTCGGCGTGACTCCCGCCCCCACCCCCGCAACGATGCAGGCTGGTGGGGGAACGCCCGCCGGGGCCGTGGGCCCGGGCGACGGCCCGGGCGGTCACGCTGGCCGTAGCCAGCCGGTTCGAGCCGGCCCGGGCGTGGCACGCTCCCCACACGCGAGAGAGGATGGACCGGGGATGATCGACCCTCGGCAACCCGACTACGCCCGCACGCCGGTGCACCCGGAGCGCCCGGGGTACGGGTATGGGCCGCGGGATGCCGGAGCGAAGGCTGCCCCCTCCGTCACGCTCGCTGAGCCTCGCGTGACACCTCCCCCGCACGCGGGGGAGGGGGGTGTGGACGCGGGGCACGTGCCCGCGGTGTCGATCATCACGCCGTATTACAACACCGGCCCGATCTTCCACGAGACCGCCGCATCGATCTTCAACCAGTCGTTCCAGGACTGGGAGTGGATCATCGTCAACGACGGCACGCCCGACCCCGCGGCCCGGGCCGTGCTTGACGAGTACCGCCGGCGCGACCCGCGGGTCCGCGTGCTGGACCTGCCCGAGAACCGCGGGCTGTCGGCGGCCCGCAACGCGGGGTACGCCGCGGCCCGGAGCGATCTGGTCATGCAGATCGACTCGGACGACATGGCCGAGCCGACGTTTCTCGAGAAGTGCGTGTGGTTCCTGCGGACGAACCCGCAGTGGGGGTTCGTGTGCGGGTGGACGGTGGGGTTCGGGCACGAGAACTACCTGTGGGGGCGTGGGTTCCACAACATCGACGCGTTCCTGCACGAGAACCTGGTGACGCCGACGTCGGTGGTGCGCAAGAGCGTGTGGCAGGCCGCGGGCGGGTACGACGAGGCCAACCGCAAGGGGCTGGAGGACTGGGACTTCTGGCTGCGCTGCGCCAATGCCGGGCACTGGGGCACGTGCATCCCCGAGTTTCTCGATTGGTACCGTCGCCGCCCGAACCACAACTCGTCGTGGGGCAACTGGGACCGCGGGCCGAACCAGGAGCGGTTCACGGCGGAACTCAAGGCCAAGTACGCGGACCTGTACGGGCGGGGCCTGCCGCGCCCGAAGCCGACGTGGCCGACGGCGATGGCCCCGCTGCCCGCCGAGGCGCCGGTGGCGAATCCGCTGTCAAAGACCAAGCCGCGGCTCATGATGATCGTGCCCTGGCTGCGGTTCGGCGGGGCGGACAAGTTCAACCTCGATCTGATCGAGCAACTGACCAAGCGCGGCTGGGAAGTCTCGGTCGCGACGACGCTCGAGGGCGACCAGTCGTGGCTGGCCCAGTACGCCCGCCTGACGCCGGACGTGTTCGTGACCGAGCGGTTCCTGCGCCCGCCGGACCGCGTCGTGTTCCTGCGGTACCTGATCGAGAGCCGTCGCCCCGACGTGGTGATGGTGACCAACAGCGAACTGGGCTACCACGTGCTGCCGTACCTGCGGTCGTGCTGCCCGGAGCCGGCGTACGTCGATCTCACGCACATTGAAGAAGAGGGCTGGAAGACCGGGGGCTACCCGCGCTACGCCGCGGCCACGCAGGACATGCTCGACCTGAACATCGTCGTGAGCGAGCACCTGAAGCGGTGGATGGTCGATCGGGGCGCCGAGGGCGACCGGGTCGAGGCGTGCCACATCAACGTGGACCCGTCGATCTGGGCCCCGGATTCGGGCGAGCAGGCCCGCGTGCGCGAGGAACTGGCGATCCCGGCGGATGCGACGGTGCTGCTGTATCCGGCGCGGTTGTGCGCGCAGAAGCAGCCGCGCGTGTTCGCGGAGGCGGTGCGCCGGGTGGTTGAGGCTGGTGGTGGGGCGGGCGGCTCGGCGGATGGCGCGGCGGCACCGGCAGCGAAGGTTGTGGCCCTGGTCGTCGGCGACGGCGAGGATCGCCCCTGGCTCGAGTCGTTTATCCGCAAGCACAACCTGGGCGAGTCGATCCGGTTCCTCGGGGCCAAGCCGCCGGAGGCGATGCCGTCGCTGTACCGCGCCGCCGACGTCCTGTTCCTGCCGAGCCGGTGGGAGGGGATCGCGCTGTCGATCTATGAGGCGATGGCCGCGGGGCTGTGCGTGGTGGGGGCCGATGTTGGCGGGCAGCGGGAACTGGTCACGCCCGAGACCGGCGTGCTGCTGGATGTGAGCGCCGAGCCAGAGGACGTGCAGGCCGAGCGGTACGCGGCGGCGCTGCGGGAACTGGTCGGCGATGCCCCGCGCCGGGCGGCGATGGGCGCCGCGGGTCGGGAGCGCATCGCGCAGCACTTCACGCTGGATGTGATGGGCCAGCGGATGCTGGGGCTGTTCGAGAAGGCCCGGACGCTGCGGGATCGGGCCCCGCGTCAGATTCTGCCGCGCAGGCTGGCGGAGGAACTGGCGGTGCGGGCGATCGACTACTTCCGCCTGCAGCGTGCGTGCGAGCGCGCGGTGAAGGCGGCGGGCGAGGCCGCGCCTGCGACGCCGACGCCCGCGATGAATGCGAACGGGCGCGCGCAGCGTGGCGGTGCGGGTGCGACGCCGAAGGCCAATCGCCGCAAGCCCGCTCGTTCGCGGAAAAACGCCCCGCGCAACGGGCGGTCCGGCCGCGGCGCCGCCGGCCAGCGGACGGCCCGCCGGCGTGCGACCTCGCTCACCGAACTCAAGGCGATCGAGTCGAGCAAGGCGTGGCGGGCGATCGAGCGTGTCCGGTCGTCGCTGCCCTATGCCGCGTATGCGCGCCTGCGGTTCGGGCGCTCGTGGCGCGACGCGGCCCACGCGGCCCGCTCGCTCCCGCCCGAGCAACGCCTGGCCCACCTCAAGCAGTCCGGGGCGTACCGATTCCTGTTGTCGGTGAAGACCTCTCCGGTGTACCGGGTGCTGCGGAAACCCCGCGTCGCCCAGTGAGACAGAGCCCGACGCGCCAGCGCCGTGGTCGGCCTGTGAATCCGATCGCGCCGCCACCCAGGACCTCGACGCTCGCGCGTCGGGCTCTGCGCGGTCGTTGCCACGTTCGGGCCTAGCACGCCTCGGCCAGCGCCTCCCACACCTCCCGCACGACCCACGACATCGCCCGCTTCGCGCTGGCCGTGGCCGAGGCGATGTGCGGCGTCAGGCGCACGTTCGCCAGACCGAGCAGCGGATAGTCCGTCCCGAACGGCTCGGGCTCATGCACGTCCAGCACCGCGCGCCCGCCCGCCGCTGCATTCGACCGCAGCCACGCCGCGAGGGCCGGCGCGTCCACCACGAGCCCGCGGCTCGTGTTGATGAGCAGGGCCGACGGTTTCAAGTGCCCCAGCATCGACGCCGCGACTAATCCGCGGTTGCTCGCCCGTCCGTCAACGTGGATGCTCAGGACGTCGGCCTCGCGGAGCAGTTCCTCGATCGCCACCGGGACAGCCCCGTTGCGCTCGTCGGGCGTGATCTCGCGGAGGTCGTGGTACAGCAGGCGCATCCCGAAGCCGCCGGCGGCCCGGGCCACCGCCGAGCCGATCCGCCCCAGGCCCAGGATGCCCAGCGTGAGTTCCCCGATCTCGCGGGGCGCGATCGCAGCCGCCCGGGCCGCGGCCCACTCGGACGGGGCGAGCGCCCGGTCCACAGCCGCCCTCGGGCGGAACGCGTCGAGGACCTCGCCCAGCACGAACTCGACGACGGCCCGTGTGTTGGCCCCCGGCGTGTGGACGACCCGGACCCCCCGGGCCGCGCACACCTCCACATCGATGTTGTCGAGCCCGACCCCGGCCCGTCCGACGACGCGCAGGCGCGGCCCGCGCTCCAGCATGGCCCGGTCCACCCGCACATACGTGCGCACGATCATGGCCTCCGCCCGGCGCAGGGCCTCGTCGAAACCGCCCCCGCCAGGGGCGATCTGGTCGATGGTTGCACGCTCGGCGAGCCACGCGACGCACTCGCGGTCGAGCGCCTCGGCGATCAGCACGCGCGGACGCGGGGTGTGCGCCACGCCCGGGTCGTCCACATGTTCCGCCCGCTCGTGCATGCCGGATTCCAACAAGATCGTGTGCGATCGGCGTCTCGGCGACGCGGATGTGTGTGGCCGAGAAGAAGAACGGTAGTCTCCCCCCGACTGAGGGATTGTCTTGACAGTTAGTATGGACTTTCTTGGGCGTTGTCCGATAGCACTGTTCGCGCGGGGGCTCGCGTTTGGCGCGCCGGGGTCGGGGGCGGACGGTCCCGACCCGAATCGGGGAGGCTGGCATGAACAAGGGCGATCTCGTTGACGCCGTCGCCGAGGAGATGCGTGTGACCAAGGCCGAGGCGACCAAGGCCGTCGAGGCGGTCTTCGCGTGCCTGGGGCGGGGGCTGGCCGAGCGGGCCAAGGTCACGATCGCGGGCTTCGGGACGTTCCAGGCCAAGACCCGCCCGCCCCGCAACGGCGTGCACCCCATCACGCGCGAGCCGATGCAGATCGCCGAGACCAAGACCTGCACGTTCCGCGCGGCTCCGGCGCTCAAAGAAACGCTGTAGCGGACCTTCCCCGACGCGCGAGCCGGGGCGTCCCCCGCCCCGGACCGCGTCGCGTTCTCACGCGCTCGCCATCGGGCGTGCCCAGCCGCGCCCGCCGGCACGCCGACGGGCCCGAAATGACCTCGCGCCCTTCGCGCCCTCCGCGTTCCACTCGAACACCCAAACGCTCAGTCCAGCATCCCCAGCTGCCACATCAGGAAGATCCGCTGGTCGGCCACGTCCCGCACCCGCAGGTCCAGCGGCTTGCCCTGGCCGTGCCCACCCTCCAGGTCCACCCACAGCAGCACGGGGTCCTGGTCCGGGTCGCTGGCGGTGGCGGCCTGCAGGGCGGCGGCCATCTTTCTCGCGTGCAGCGCGTGGACGCGCGTGTCGTTCTCGCCGGCGGTCAGCAGCACCGCCGGGTACCGCGTGCCCTCGTGGATGTTGTGATAGGGCGAGTAGGCCATCATGTACTCGAGCTCGTGCTCGCTGCGCTCCGCGTCGCCGTACTCGGGCACCCAGTACCGGGCCATCAGGAAGTGCTGGAAGCGGACCATGTCCAGCAGCGGGACGCCCACGATGGCCGCGGCGAACAGATCGGGGCGCTGCGTGACCGTGGCCCCGGTCAGCAGCCCGCCGTTGGACCCGCCGGCGATCGCCAGGCGGCGCGGGTTGGTGTAGTTGTTGGCGATGAGCCACTCGGCGGCCGCGATGAAGTCGTTGAACACGTTCTGCTTGTTCTCGAGCATCCCGGCTTCGTGCCAGGACGCGCCGTACTCGCCCCCGCCCCGGAGATTCGCGACGGCGTAGACGCCGCCGGCCTCAAACCACGGGAACATGGTCGCGCTGAACGACGGGGTCATCGAGATGTCGAACCCGCCGTAGCCGTACAGCAGCGTCGGGTTGTTCCCGTTGAGGACCAGCCCGCGCCTGTGGACCAGGAACATGGTCACGGGCGTGCCGTCGGCCGACTCGTACCGCACCTGGCGGACCTCGACGAGGGAAGGGTCGACTGGCACGTCCGGGCGCTCCCAGAGCGAGCGGTCGCCGGTGGCCAGGTCGACGCGATAGATCGAGGACGGCTCGTTGTACGAGGTGTAGGTCAGAAACGCCTCGGTCCGGTCGTCGCTGGTGGAGAGGCCGGCCGAGCCGATGCCCGGCAGTTCCATGCGCCCACGCGTCGTGCCGTCGAGGTTGAACAGCTCGATCCCGGTGTACGCGTTCTCAAGGAAGTTGACGGCCAGCATGCCCCGGGCCATCGACACGCCCTCGAGCGTTCGCCCCGGCTGGGCGGGCACGACGTCGCGCCAGTAGGCAAGCCCCGGGTTGTGCAGGTCGATCGCTACGACCCGCCCGTTCGGCGCGCCGATCTGGGTCTGCATGTATAGCGTGTCGCCCAGGAACTGGAACGAGCCGGACCGCCCCTGCTCGCCCTGGACCATGACCTTCCAGTTCAGTTCGCCAGTGCGGAACCACTCGTCCAGGTCCGCGACCCAGAAGTCCGTGGCGGCGGTCGACACCCAGTAGCCCTTGACCAGCCAGCGGGCCTGGCGATCGACCACGCCGAACGGCCCCCAGGTCGTGGCCAGCGGGCCCTCCTTGTCCTGCTCGAACAGCACCGGGTCCTGGCGGTGGTGCGTGCCCAGGCGGTGGAACTTGAACTGGGCCGAGTAGGGGTTGTTCACGTCCTCCAGGCGCTCGTAGAAGAACCCGCTGGAATCGGGCAGCCACTGGGCGCCGCCGACCTTGCCGGGGATCTCCTCGGCGAGCCACTCGCCCGAGTCCACATCCATGACATACAGCGTCGAGTTCTCGTCGCCGGCGCGGTACAGGCCGAAGGCCATCAGCGTGCCGTCGTTGTTGGGCTCGTACCAGCCCAGGGCCGTCAGGCCCGAGGCGTCGACCGCGCTGGGGTCCAGCAGGGCCCGCGGCTCGGCGTCAAGCCCTTCACGCATCCAGACGACCGGCTGGGGCTGGTCGCCCTCGCGGCGGGTGTAAAAGTACCGGTCGCCCCGCATCGTCGGGGCCGAGATCGAGGGCACCTCCATCAGTTCGCGCAGGCGAGCCTCCAAGGCCTGGCGCCCCGGCAGGTTGTCCAGCATCTGGCGGGTGTACCCGTTCTGGGCCCGCGTCCAGTCCATGACCTCCGGAGTCGTGACGCCCATCCGGGCGGGGTTCGAGTTGTCGCCCTCCAGCCAGCGGTACCGGTCCACGATCTCGCGCCCGTGGATCACGTCGGTCACGGCCTCCACCCGCGTCGCGGGCGGATTGGCCGAGGCGACCAGGGCGGCAGCGGGCAGGACGCACAGCGCGGCGACGACAGCAAATGGGCGCATCCGCCCGGCAGCACTCGGCATGATCGACCTCCGTTTGGGGCAGTCCACTATACCGGGCCGCTGGACCGGAGTTCCTCCCCCGCGTGCGGGGGAGGCGCCCACGAGGCTCCGCGACGCGGGCGGAGGGGGCATCCGCCCCGAGCCCCTGTCCCACGTGCCCCAGCCATCCCGTATGGTCCCCACATGCTCCCAGACCCATTGTGGGCCCAAGTCCGCTGCGCCATGACCAACTTCCCCGTCCTGATGCAGGGCGTGATGATGCTCGCCGCCGCCAAGGCCGCCGCGGGCGAGAATCCCGGCGTCACCCTGCCCGACCCCGGACCGCAGGTCAGAGCCATGGTCGCCCAGCGCCTTGGCCGAGCTCCTCTCGACCAGCCGGTCCTCGACCGCATCCGCGAACACATGTCCGAAGCCGACGCCCGCGCGATGGTCGCCGCGTGCGAGGCGCTCCACCCGGACCTCCCGCCGATCACGACCGAACTGGCCCCCGACGACATGCTCGCCCACACCGCCCGCCCCGGCCCCGGCGACGACGCCTTCGACGCCTTTATGGCCGCGTTCATGCCGATCGCCGAGCGAATCCAGCAGATCGTGCAACCAACTAACTGAGCCCGGCTTCCACCCACTCCGTCACTTCTCTCTTCTCTCTTCTCTCTTCTCTCCCTTTTCTATTCTCAGCTCCCCTCCACCCACTACCCTCCCCCAATGCCCCCGCGCGAACCCGACGCCCGCGTCATCTCCATCGGCACGCTCGCGGCCCACCCGCTCCGCCACGAGGCCCCCAACACCCGCACCGGGCACGCCACCACCACCCTCGTCCGCAGCGCCGACCGCGTGATCCTCATCGACCCCGGCCTGCCCGCCGAGGCGCTCGTGCCGCGCCTGGGCGAGCGCACCGGCCTGCGCCCGAGCCAGATCACCGACGTGTTCCTGACCTCGTTCCACCCCGACTGCCGGCGTGCCCTGCCCGCGTTCGAGTCGGCCCGCTGGCTGATCGCGGCCCCGGAGCGCGAGGGCGTGGGCGTGCCCATGGCCGCGCTGCTGCGGGCCTCGGAATCCGACCCCGACGCCGACGATGCGCTCGACCCCGATGCGCGCGACGCCTTGCTCCGCGACGTGGCCATCCTCCAGCGTTGCCAACCAGCCCCCGACGCCCCGGCCCCCGGCGTGAGCCTCTTCCCGCTGCCGGGCGTCACCCCCGGCCTCACCGGCGTGCTCATCGCCGGCAGCCGGCACACCACCCTCATCTGCGGCGACGCCATCCCGACCCCCGAGCACCTGGAAGAGGGCAAGATCCTGCCGCGAGCCACGGACCTCGACCAGGCCAAGGAATCGATGGTCGAGGCGATCGAGATCGCGGACCTCCTGATCCTCGGGCGGGACAACCTGGTGGTGAACCCGACGAAGCGGGCGTTCTGAGAGAGCGTCGCGCGTTGTTCGATGGGAACGCGAAGGCCGCGAAGAGCGCGATGTCGGAGGGCAGACATGGATCGGATTGGGCCGTTGGTCCAATGTGCCAAGTCCAGTTCTGAGTTCTTCGCGGCCTTCGCGTTCCTTTGAACAACCCAGTGCGCCCATACCCTCCCCCATGCGTTACAACCAGATCCCCCGCACCGACCTCTCCCTCTCCGAGATCGGCTTCGGCTGCTGGACCATGGGCGGGCCCAACTGGAACCTCTTCAACGGAAAGCCCATCGGCTGGGGCGATGTCTCCATCGACGACGTCGCCGCCGGCCTCAAGGCCGGGCTCGACGCCGGCGTCAACCACTTCGACAACGCCGACATCTACGGCAACGGGCGGGCCGAGCGGCTCCTTCGCGACTGCCTCAAGCGCCTCGGCGTGCCCGCCGACCGCCTCGTGATCGCGACCAAGGTCGGCTGGTTCGCCGGCTGCGCCCCGCACGCCTACACGCCGCGGCATATCAGGAACCAGTGCGAGCAGTCGCTGGAAAACCTGGGTGTCGAGGCCATCGACATCTACTACTTCCACAACCCCTACTTCGCCGACTGGCCCCATCCTTTGAACACAAGGGCCGCGGTCGGCCCGGACATGCCGGGCAACATCGCCGACGCCGCGGCCACCATGCAGGAACTGGTCAACGAAGGCAAGGTCCGCGTGGTGGGCCAGTCGGCCTACAGCGTCGAGGAGTTCGAGCGGACGATCCCGCTCACGCGCCCGCGCGTGCTCCAGAGCCGCGCGAACATGCTGGTCGACGCGTGCATCCGCCCCGACTCGCGCCTCCAGCCGATCATGAGCGAGCAGGACATCCGCTTCGTGGCCTTCGGCCCGCTGGGCCAGGGCCTGCTGCTCGACAAGTTCGACCCCGACAAGCCGCCGGCGTTCGACGAGGGCGATGTCCGCGGCGTCAACGAGGCCTTCACGAGCGACCGCCTGCGGGCCCTCAAGCCCAAGATGGCCAGGATCAGGCAGCGATTCGGCGACAGCGTCGAGGACCTGGCCTCGGCCGCGATCCGCTTCGTCGCCAGCCACCCCAACGTCGCCTCGGTCATCCCCGGCTTCCGAAACGAGCGCCAGGCCCGGTGCAACATCGCGCGGGCGGATGCGGAGTTGATGACCGAGCAGGAGATGGAGTTCTGCCGGGGAGTGTTCAGGGCCTGACCTAAGACCGCGCCCAACGCGTGGCGTGCTTGCTGCTCTGAGCAGGCGTGTCGAGTTGCCGGATGCGTGTGGGAGTCGAGAGCATGCTTGCTCAAAGCAGCAAGCATGCCACACCCCGCCCCCTCACCGCGGCCTGAACTCCTCCCCGATCCCATCCACGAACAACTCCACTCGCCCGCAACGCGGGCACACGTACACGTCGAAGTGCTCGCGGTTGACGAACAGTTCGCCCAGGTCGCCCAGGAAGAAGGCCCAGCCGCGCGTGCCCTCGTGGAACCGCTTGGTGCCCACGTAGTGCAGCCCGGTCGCGCAGCGGGGGCAGGCCATCGGATCGGGCTGGCTCTGCATCGCGCACCTCCATCGGGGGCGGCGGCCGCCACGTGGCGGATCGCTCACAGCCCCAGCGTGTATCTCCGGAACCGCTCGTCCATCTTCCACCCCATCGCCTCGTAGAGGCGCTGGGCCGCGACGTTGTCGTGGGCGGTCCGCAGTTCCAGGCGCATGGCCCCAGCCTCGCGCGCCGCCTCGGCCGCGGCCTCCAGCAGCGCACGCCCCACGCCGCGTTGGCGCCCTCCCGGCGCGACGTAGAGGTCGTTCAGGATCCACGCGGCCCGCATGGCGACGGAGGTGAAGGTGGGATACATCAGCGTGAAGCCGATCGCCTCGCGGGCCCGGCTCGCCGGGCCAGGCCCTCTGTCACCCGGGTCGGCCCCGCCCGCGGCCTGCCACGCCACCAACACCACCGCCTCGCCCCGCTCGATCCGCTCCCGCAGATACGCCGCCTCCGCCCCCGCATCCGCCGCGGCCTCATAGAACCCCCGGTACGCTCCAAACAACGGCGTCACCGTTGGCACATCCCCGACCCCAGCCCTCTCGATCACGACCCGGCTGCTATCACTCATCGCGCACCTCTCACGCTGCCACTTCGTCTCCCCGTCCCTGCGTCACTCCCGCGGCAAGGTGTTCAGATACGCCCGCCACGGCCCGACCTCGTCCTTGTACTGCCATGCCATCGCCTTGCACACCTGGGCCCGGTGGTGCAGGTCGTGCACGACCCACGTGGCCAGCAACTGGCGGAGCGTGACGACGCCCAGGGCCGGGTGGCGTCCCCGGCGGTCGAGCAGCCCGGCGCCCCCGCCCCCGACCAGTTCGCGCACCGCCGCGACATTTCCGGCCCGGAGCGACTCGAACAGGTCGAGGCGCTCCGTCACGGTGCGTCCGTCGCCCTCGCTGCCCCGGGCGGTTGGGTCGAAGGGGTCGAATGGGCGCGACTCGCCCTCCTCCAGGATCCGCCTGGCCCGCGGGAGCCAGTCGGTCCGCTCGCCCTCGATCAGGTGGCCCAGCACGTCGAACGGGCTGAAGGTGCCCGGGCCGTAGTCGGCCATCGTCCATCGCTCCGACATGCCTTCGAGCATGGCCCGGAGGACCCGCGGGGTCGACTCGAGCACCTCGGCGGCCCGTTCCAGATCGAACTCCATCGAGCACCTCCGCCCCCATCCCCGCGGGTCCCTTGGCCCTTCCCTGCCCTCACAATACCCGCCCTTGGTCCGGCTCCGTCGGGTCTGTACACTGGCCCCCCGCATGGCTATCCCACACCTGACCGACGAGCAAGTCCGCACCTGGTCGCGCGAGCAGAAGGACACGTGGTGGCTCGAGAACGTGTGGCGCGGCGACATGCCCCAGCTCACGCTCCGGTCGGGCCTGACCGGGTTCTTCCTGGGCGGCATCCTCTCGGCCACGAACCTCTACGTCGGGGCCAAGTCGGGGTGGACGCTCGGGGTGGGGCTGACGTCGGTGATCCTGGCGTTCGCGTTCTTCCGCGTCCTTGGGCGTCTGGGCGCCAAGGACATGACGATCCTGGAGAACAACTGCTCGCAGTCGATCGCCACGGCCGCGGGGTACATGACCGGCCCGCTCATCTCGGGCATGGCGGCGTACATGTGGGTCAGCAACAGCATTATGCCGTGGTGGCAGATGATGGCGTTCAACGTGGTGCTGTCGCTGATGGGCGTGCTGGTCGCGTTCCCGATGAAGCGTCGGTTCATCAACGAGGAGCACCAGCCGTTCCCCGAGGGGCGGGCGTGCGGGGTGGTGCTCGACACGCTCTACACATCGGCCGCCAAGGTCGGGATGTTCAAGGCCAAGACCCTGGCGATCGCCGCCGGCGCGACCGCGTTCATCGCCTACATCTCGGGCGACGCGTGCATGCGCCTGCTCCGGGCCCTGACGATGTGGCCGGGCAAGGGCGGCTCGTGGACGAGTTTCCTGACCCAGAACAAGGACGAGCTCACGAGCACCTGGCACCTGCCCCACAATCTGATCCCGTTCTACAACTGGCTGGGCGAGAACGAGCCCAAGCTCGCCGGCGTGCCCTTCCGCCAATTGGGCCTCACCCCGGCCCTTGATCTGGCGATGATGGGGGCGGGCGGGCTGCTGGGCATCCGCGGCGCGATCTCGATGATGATCGGCATGATCATCAACTTCTTCATCCTCGTCCCTTGGATGATCAGCGAGCAGGAGGTCCGCCCGCTGGCCGGCTCATACGCCGCCGGCGACGCGGTCTTTAGCCGTGCGTCGGTGGTGAACAACTGGGCCCTGTGGTGGGGCATCGCGATCATGGTCTCGGCGTCGATGGTCTCGCTGTTCGCCAAGCCCAAGATCTTCGTCGAGGCGTTCCGGGTCATCACCGGCAAGGGCAGGCAGAAGGCGGGTCCGGAGGCCAGGACCGACGTCCTGGGGCACATCGAGCTGCCGCTGTGGATCTCGTGGGTCGGCGTGCCGGCGATCGGCGCGATCGGCGTCGTGCTGGCGAACCTGTGGTTCGGGGTGCCGGTCATTTACGGGGCGCTGGCGATCCCGCTGATCGTGCTGCTCACGGTCATCGCCGTAAGCAGCACGGCATTGACCAGCATCACGCCCACGGGCTCGCTGTCGAAGATCCCGCAGTTCATCTTCGGCGCGGCCCACCCGAACCACCCGCCCACGAACCTGATGACCGCGGTCATGTGCACGGAGGTCGCGTCCAACGCCTCGAATCTGCTCATGGACATCAAGCCGGGCTACATGCTCGGCGCCAAGCCGCGCCAGCAGGCCATCGGGCACTGCATCGGCATCGTGGCCGGGGCCCTGGCCTCGACCCCGCTGTTCTATCTGCTGTTCCTCTCCAAGCGTCAGGAGGGCGAGTCGATCCAGGACGCCATGATCACCGACGAGTTCGGATTCCCCTCGGCCCTGCAGTGGCGCGGCGTGTCGGACCTCATGCAGGAACTGTTCGGCGGGTCGACCGCCCAATCCCTGCTGTCCACGTCGATCGTCGTGTCGATGATCGTCGCGGCGGTGGTGGGCGTGCTGTTCGAGGTGATCCGCGTCCGGACGAAGAACAAGTTCCCGCTGAGCCCGCTGGCCATCGGGCTGGGTGTGGTCATCCCGCCCGAGTCCACGCTGGCCATGTTCGTCGGCGCGGCGTTCTTCTGGATCACGCACAAGATGTTCGAGAAGAAGCCCGAGTCGACCGGGAATCTTCTGTGGATCCAGACGCACGAGCCGATCTGCGCGGGGGTGATCGCCGGGGCCGCTCTGGTGGGCATCCTGAACATTTTGCTCGGCATCTTTGTGCTCGCGCCGCTGGGGTGACGGCGCGGGGGGCCTGGCCGAGGGGGCGTGTGCGACCGCGGGCTTGCGCCGCGCGGCTCGTGGGGCGTCGGGCGCCACGGTTTGGGGGGCGCGGGCGGTTGTGCGGCGCGTGTGGCTCTTCCGTCGGCGGGTGCGCCGCCGACACAAGTTGGAAACCTGTGGCACCTCAGTACAACAGCGGCGCCAGTCCCACGCAGACGATGCCGCAGAGGATGGTGAGCGGGCCGCCGAAGCGGAGGTAGTCGATCCACTTGTAGCCGCCGGGGCCCATGACCATGAGGTTGGTCTGGTAGCCGATGGGTGTGAAGAACTCGCAGGAGGCGGCGACGGCCAGGCAGACGGCGAAGGGTCGGAAGTCCAGGCCGCGGGCCGAGGCGAGTTCGAGCAGGATGGGGAACATGAGCGCGGCGGCGGCGTTGTTTGAGATGGTGGCGGTGAAGGCGAGGGTGAGCAGGTAGGCGACGGCGAGCAGGACCCAGGGGCCCAGGAGCGCGGAGAGCGGATCGACGGCGCCGAGGACGGCGTGGGCGATGGAGGCGGCCAGGCCGGTTTTCTCCATGGCGCCGCCGATGCCCAGCGCGCCGCCGATGACAACCAGCACGGTCCAGTCGAGGCTCTTGCGGGCGGTCTGGCCGGTGAGGCAGCGTGTGGCGATGAGGGCGCCGCCGGCGAGGAGGGCGGCGACGAACATGTCGAGCACGCCGGTGCCGGCCAGCGCGACCATGGCGATGAGGATGGCCAGCGCGATCCAGGACTTTTCGTGGCGCGGGGCGGCGGCGCCTTCGACCTCGGAGACGAGGGTGAAGTCGCTGGAGTTTCGGTGGCGGCGTGCGAAGCCGGGGGCGGCTTCCATGAGCAGGGTGTCGCCGGGGCGGAGGATGACGTCGCCGATCTTGCCCTTCTTGCGCTGGCCCTGGCGGTGGACGCCGACGACGACGGCGCCGTATCGGGTGCGGATGCCGGCCTCGCGGACGGTCATGCCGAGGATTGGCGAGTCTCGTCCGATGACGGCCTCGATGAGGCGGTTGCCGGAGCGTCGGCGGGTGCTGTCGTCGGAGTCGCCTTGGGGGTCGTCGCCGGCGGGTTCGAGGCCCTTGATCTGCTGGAGGTCGGCGACGGACTCGACGACGCCGACGAAGACGAGCACATCGCCGGCGTGGAGGACCTCTTCGGGTCCGACGGCGATGATGGTCTCGCTGGCGCGCTCGATGCGGGAGAGGAACAGGCCGGGGAGGTGGCGGAGGCCGGCGGCCTCGAGGGTCTTGCCGACGACCGGGGAGGTGGGCAGGACGCGGAGGGCGGCGGTGTATCGGCGGGGGGCGTGGGCTTCGGGCTCGTTGGCGGAGCGGTCGGGCAGGAGGCGGCGGCCGAGGAGGAGGATGTAGGCCAGGCCAGCGATGGCGACGGGCACTCCGATGGGCGTGATGGTGAACATCCCGAACTCGGGGATGATGTCGTCGGGGCGCGCGGCGTTGTGGGCCTTGATCATGCCGTCGACGACGAGGTTGGTGCTGGTGCCGATGAGGGTGCAGACGCCGCCGAGGATGGCGGCGTAGGAGAGCGGGAGGAGAAGGCGGCTGGCGGGGATGCCGGTGCGGCGGGAGAGGCCGTCGATGACGGGCAGGAACATGGCGACGATGGGGGTGTTGTTGACCACGCCGGAGAGGACGCCGACGGGCAGGACGAGGCGGGCCTGTGCGGCCAGGGCGGTTTTGGGCGTGCCGAGCAGGGCGCGGGTGGCCAGGGCCAGGGCGCCGGTTTCTTTCAGGGCGGCGGCGACGACGTAGAGGACGGCGACTGTGGCCAGTGGCGGGCTAGCGAAGCCGCGGAGGGCGTCGGCGGGGGTGAGCACACCCGTGACGAGCAGGGCGGCCATGGCGGCGACGACGACGATGTCGGCCCCGACGCGGCCGGACATGAGGCCTGCGAACATGAGCAGGATGGTGATGAGGGTGATCCAGGCGTCGATGCCCATGGGGTGGAGGGTACGGAGGCGGGGTGTCGGCGGGTGGTTTCGCTACCATGCGGGCCGAATCGACTCGGACTGCTGAGGGAAAGGCCGCGAGATGATGGTGCAGTTGGTGGAGGTCGCTCAGGGCGTGTTGCACGCGGCGCTGGCGACGCCGCCGATTGATCCGGGGGCGGTTCAGGCGGCGATCGAGGGGGCGCAGCACGCGGCGGAAGCGGCCGGCGGGCATGGCGGGGCGGTGCAGGGGATCAACTGGTCGATCGCGGAGGTGTTCACGGCGGCGGGGCTGGCGGCGCTGGTGACGCTGGTGGCGATGGAGATCATCCTCGGGATCGACAACATCATCTTCATCGCGGTGCTGACGGAGAAACTGCCGGCGGAGCAGCAGCCCAGGGCGCGGCGGACGGGGATCCTGGCGGCGATGGTGATGCGCCTGATCCTGCTGTTCTCGATCACGTGGATCATGACGCTGACGCGGGAGCTGTTCGCGGTGATGGGGCACTCGGTCACGGGCAAGGACCTGGTGCTACTGCTGGGCGGGGCGTTCCTGGTGTACAAGGCGACGAGCGAGATCCACCACAAACTGGAGGACGACCCGGAGGGGGAGATGCACCGTAAGGCTCCGCCGGGGTTTGCGGCGGCGATCTTCCAGATCATGCTGCTGGACCTGGTGTTCAGCCTGGACTCGGTGATCACGGCCGTGGGCATGGCCGGTGGCTTGATCTGGACGATGGTGATCGCGATCGTGGTGTCGGTGGCGGTGATGCTGGTGGCGGCGGGCCCGATCGCGAACTTCGTGAAGCGCCACCCGACGACCAAGATGCTGGCGCTGGCGTTCCTGCTGCTGATCGGGGTGATGCTGGTGGCCGACGGGATGGGGCACCACGTGCCGAAGGGGTACATCTACGCGGCGATGGCGTTCAGCGTGCTGGTGGAGGTTCTGAACCTGCTGGCGTCGAAGGCGTCCAGGAAGCGGGGGGCTGCGAAGGCGGCGGCGGGCTGAGCCGGGCGCTGCGGCCCGCGCCTGTTCGGGGCGTGTCATTGTGTTGTCGTGTGCGTCCCCGCGTCGGGGCGGGTGTCGCATGGGGGGCGTTGTGGGTTGTCCACCGGATTGTCGCCTCGTGGGGACACCCGGGATCGGAAGGCGATACGCTGGGTGGTTGTCGATGGATCGGGCGCGTGTCGCGCCGCTGGGCCACGTGCGCCGCCTGGTGATCGGGGCGGTCACGAAGACAGGAGGGACTCGATGAGCCAGATGCCGCCGCAGGGACCGCCGCAGTACGGGCCTCCGCAGTACGGACCGCCGATGGGCGGCCCGCCGCAGTATGGACCGCCGCCGAAGAAGAAGGGGATCGTGCTGCTGGTGCTGGGTCTGATCGCGCTTGTGATCGGCGGGATTCTGGTGCTGGTGGGCGTGGGCGGCGGGGCGAGCATGGTCTCGACGTTCGAGAGCCTGGCCAACGAGCAGTCGACGCTGGTGGCGCCCGGGGAGAAGACGTTCCACCTCGAGGCGGGCGGCAACATCGTCATCGTGTGGGACCAGCTGGACATGGGCGGGCGGACGTATGCGCCGAGCGATCAGTACCCCACCAACGACACGCGCCTGACAGTGACCGACGCCCAGGGCCAGTCGATCACGGTTGAGTCGCCCGATGGGGACGCGAGCATCCAGATCGGGACAAACTCCGGGCGGTTCGTCGCGGCGTTCGAGACGCCGGCGGCGGGCGACTACACGCTGTCGGTGACCAGCAGCGGCGAGATGGACCAGCGTGCTTTCTCGCTGCTGAAGGAGTCGGACGCGATGGCCCTGGTGGGCGGCGTGTTCGCGGTGCTCGGGGGGGTCTGCGGAGGCGTGATCGCCGTCGTTGGGATCATCCTGATCGTCGTGTGGTTGATCGTTCGGAAGTGATCGGCGTTCGGGCTTGCATGGTGAGGGGCGGGCCGTGGGGCTCGCCCCCTTTTCGTTGGCGGGCTGTGGTTGTGGAGGATGTCTGCGGGGGCATCGGGGTGGACGCTGGGGGCGGGCTGGTTGGCGGGGCGTGCGGCCTCGTTCGAGCGGGGCAGGAATGTCCCTCGAGTCGGAAGGGGCGAAGGGCGCGGCATCGGGATCGGTGTGGGCCGGTACCATCCCTCGCATGGATGAGGCGGGCGACAGGGTGGTCGGCTCGGGGGCGTTGGGGCGGGGCGGTGGCCCTGGCGGCGTGCGCCCGCCGGATGTCGATGCGTCGCTGTACCTGCACCCGCAGACGCTGGCGCGTCTGGGGTCGATGGACCTGCGGGCCAAGACGATCGTCGAGGGCGTGATGAGCGGGTCGCACCGCTCGCCGCTGCACGGGTTCTCGGTGGAGTTCGCCCAGCACCGCCCGTATGTGCCGGGCGACGACGTGCGCCACCTGGACTGGAAGGTCTATGGGCGGACGGACAAGCTGCACCTGAAGCAGTACCAGCAGGAGACGGCCCTCGACCTGATCGTGATGGTCGATTGCTCGGGCTCGATGGATTACGGCTCGCGGTCGTTCGAGTCGGCCAGCGGGCAGGGGCGGAAGGCCAGCCCGGACGGGCGGGCGTACTGGAGCAAGTTCGACCACGCGACGGCTGTGGCGGCGGCGATCTCGTACATCACGCTGCAGCAGGGGGACCGCGTGGGCGTGGTGCTGTTCGCCGACGGCGTGAGGACGATGCTGGCGCGGTCGAGCCAGCGTGGGATGTGGCGGCAGGTGATCGGGGCGCTCTCGACGCACCCGGTGCGGGAGGCGACGAACCTGGCGCGGGCGATGGACCAGACGCTGGCCCGCCTGAGCCACCGGTGCCTGATCGTTCTCATCAGCGACCTGTTCGAGGACGCGGCCCAGGTCCGCAAGGCGATGGCGCGGGCGCGGCACCGCGGGCACGACCTGATCGCGTTCCAGGTGCTGGACCGTGCCGAGACGGCGTTCGACTTCGCGGACTCGGCCCCGTTCGAGGGGCTGGAGGGCGAGGGGCGGGTGCGGGTCGATCCGCGGGCGCTGCGGAGGGCGTACCTGGAGACGCTGGAGGGGCACCTCAAGTCGATCGAGAAGATCATGCTGGGGTTCGGGTTCGACTACCAGCGGCTGAGCACGCACGAGTGGCTGGGGCCGGCGTTGGCGGCGTTTGTGGCGAGAAGGAATGCGCAGATCAAGAGCAGTAAGTATGGATGAGAGAGAAGCGACGGAGCGACGGAGCGACGGAGCGACGAAGGGGGGAGGCCGCCTGCGGCGTCGATGCTCGTTTGTCGGTTTCCTCGCGTTTTCTTCGTCGCTCCGTCGCTCCGCCGTTTCGTCGCCGCCTTCATTCCGTCGCCTTGCGTTCGAGGCTTCGGATGAGCGCCTGCAGGATGCGGTCTTCCTCGGCGAGCAGTTCGGTCAGACGGGGCGTGTCGGCGAAGAACTCAAGTCGGCGGCAGAGGTCGGTTTGCGTGCTGAGTTCGCCGAGCGAGCCTCGGGCCGTGCGGAGGAAGCGGAGGAAGTCGGGGCGGGACTGGCGGGCGTGGCCCTCGGCGATGTTGCTCGGGATGCTGACGGCGGCGCGGCGCATCTGGGCCGTGAGGCCGAACTTCTCTTCGCTGGGCAGCGCCGCCGTTTCCTTGTAGACACAGACGGCAAGGTCCATCCCCCGCTGCCAGGCGATCAGGTCCCGGAACGTCTTGATCGTCGCCATGCCGGTGTCTCCTTGTCGGTTCGTACCAGGATACCGATCCATTCAACCGTGCCGTCCCCAACGGCCGTGCATCATCCTCGCCCTTCCCTTCGTCGCTCCGTCGCTCCGTCGCTCCGTCGCTTCCCCCAATGACTTTCGCCCACCCAATCCTGCTGGCCATCGGCCTCGGCTGCATCGCGCTGCCGATCGTGATCCACATCCTGATGCGGCGTCGGCGGCGTCCGGTGCGGTGGGCCGCGATGCGGTTCTTGATCGAGGCGTACAAGCGGCAGAGGCAGCGGGTGCGTCTGGAGCAGTTGCTGCTGTTGGCGGCGCGGTGCCTGATCGTTCTCTTGGCGGCGCTGGCGATCGCGCGCCCGATGGTGCCGGGGGCCGACCCGCTGCTGGGCTCGCGGGCCACGACGCTGCACCTCGTGATCGACAACAGCCTGACGGCGGGGCAGGGCTCGCCCGGCGCGTTGGAGCGGCACCGGGAGCGGGCGCTGGAGCTGATCGAGCGGCTGGACCCGGCGCGCGGGGACCGGGTGGCGGTGCATGCGCTCGCGGGGCCGGCGAGCGCAGTGGTCGCGCCCGCGACGAGCACGCTGGCGACGGCGGCGCAGCGGGTGGCGGTGCTGGAGGGGGCCGACAGCCGCGGCGATCTGGCGGGCGCGCTGACGCGGATCGCGGGGGAGATCGCGCAGGAGCGGGCGGGCGGGAGCGGCGACGACCGCGTGGTGGTCGCGGTGCTGAGCGAGTTCCGCGCCGGGCTGGGGAGTCTGGAGCGTGGGCTGCCTTCGCTTGGTGAGGCGCGGGATCTGGTGCTGGCGGCGACCGTGCCGGCGGCGGATGTCGTGGACAACATCGCGATCACGGGGGTGGAGCCGCTGCGTCCGATCGTGCTCGGGCAGGGCGATGTCTCGACGACGCAGGTGCGGGTGCGGGCGGCGCGGTTCGGGGCGGTGGGGGGCGCGGCGAGCGTTGATGTCGAGTTGGTGGTTCGGCGGGCGTCGGCGGTGGCGCGGGCGACGCCGGCGCTGGCGAGCGGGACGCTGGTGTTCGAGGCCGGGGAGCGCGAGGCTTCGGTGGCGCTGGGGATCAACATCGCGGCGGCGGCGGCGCTGGTGGGCGAGGTGCGCGGGCCGATCGTGGTCGAGGCGAGGCTGGGGCGGGGCGACGCGCTGGCTCGGGACGATGTGCGCCGGGGCGTGATCGATCGGCGCGAGTCGCTGGAGGTGGGCGTCGTGGCGCCGCCGCGGTTCGGGCCGCGGCCTGGTGTTGCGGACTATCGCGCGTTCGACTGGGTGGAGGCGGCGCTGGACCCGGAGGGGCGTCGGGAGGGGGGCGAGATCCGGGTTGAGGCGATCCCGCCGGGCGGCGTGGACGCGTCGGGGCTGGCGGGTTTGCAGGCGGTGGTGGTTGCCGAGCCGCAGGGTGTGGGCGATGAGGGGTGGCGGGCGCTGCGTCGTTTCGCGGACCTGGGCGGGCTGGTGGTGGTGATGCCGCAGCCGGGCGAGGGGGCGCAGGTGTGGACGGACGCGGCGATGGGCGCGTTCGGGCTGGACTGGACGCTGGCGCGCGAGGCAGAAGTTGTCGGCGGAGACGCGGGTGCGGCGGTGGTGCGGCCCGAGTCGGTTTCGGGGCTCCTGGCCCTGGTCGAGGGCGAGATGGGGGATCTGCTGCGGCCGGTTGGCGTGCGTCGGGCGATGCCGGTCGCGGCGGATGAGTCGGGCGCGGGCGAGGCGCTACTGGCACTGGAGGATGGACGGGTGCTGGCGCTGGCCACGCGGGTTGGCGGTGCGGGTGGAGAGGATGGAGAGAGTGGCGAGCGTGGTTCGGGCGTCTCGCGCGGGCTGGTCGTGTACGTCGGGGTGGCGATGGACCTGGCGTGGTCGGATTTGCCGACCAAGCCGCTGATGATCCCGCTGCTGCAGGAGGTGGTGCGTCAGGGCGTGGCGTCGGCGCGGGGCGGGTGGCGGATCGAGGCGGGGGAGGTGGCGGTGGCGTCGGCGGGGGCGGTGGAGCTGCGGTGGCTCGGGCCGGGGCGTGTGGCGGAGGGCGCGGATGAGGTGGTGCGGGTGCAGCCTTCGGGCGTGGCCCAGCAGGCGATCCGGCACGCGGGTGTGTGGGGCGGCGTCGATGCGACGGGCGCGGACGTGGGCGCGGTGATCGTGAACCCGGCGGCGGGGGCTTCGGACACCACGACGCAGACGCGCGCGGAGATCGGCGCGTGGTTGGAAACGACCGGGGCCGGGCCGGTGCTGTGGCTGGAGGACGATGGCGGGGCGCGCCTGGCGTCGGCGGGCGATGGCGCGGATGCCGAGGCGTCGCGCCGGGACTGGTCGTGGCTGCCGATCCTGTTCGCGCTGGCGCTGGGGCTGGCGGTTGTTGAGGCGGTGGCGGCCCGGGCGTTCTCGCACGCGGGCGTTGATGGCGAGCGCGTCGGGAAGGGGGCGGCGTGATGTTGGGGCTGCTCCATCTCGACGGGTTGGTGTCGGTGCTCATGAGCGGCGTTGGAGCGACCGAGGGCGGCTCGTGGCTGTCGGGCCTGCTGGGGCTGCGCGATCTGAACCTGGGGGATGAGGGCGTGTCGCTGGAACTGGCCCACGCGGTACCGGCGTGGGCCGCGGCGTTGCTGGTGGTCGGGGCGATCGCGCTGGCGGGCCTGACGTACCGACGCTTGCAGGGGGCGGTGGCGTGGCGGGCGGCGCTGGCGGGGCTTCGGGCGCTTGTGATCGTGCTGCTGCTGGTGCTGCTGGCCGGGCCGATGCTGACGAGGCCGAATCTGGCGACCGAGGCGGACTGGGTGGTTGTGCTTGTCGATCGGTCGTCGTCGATGACGATCCCGGACGCGCCGTTCGAGGGCGGGGGCGACGGTGGAGCGGAGCGCCGGACGCGCGAGGCGCAATTGCGGGCGACGCTGGACGCGGCGTACCCGACGCTGGATGTGTTGGCCGCGGATCGTCGGATCCTGTGGCTGGGCTTCGACGCGGGTGCGTACGAGCTCGAGACAAGTGTGGAGGGCGGGCGGGTTCGCCCGGTGCTGGGCGAGCCGACGGGGCGGCGGACCGCGATCGGGGCGTCGCTGGGCGAGGCGCTCTCGCTGGTGGCGGCCCGACCGGTGGCGGCGGTGGTGGTGATGAGCGACGGGCGGTCGATCGACCAGATCGGCGAGGGGCTGCGCGAGCGGCTCAAGCGCGTGGACGTGTTCGGCGTCGCGCTGGGCAGCCCGGAGGCGCTGCCGGACCTGGCGATCACGCGGGCCGAGGGGCCTCGAGCGGCGTTCGTGAACGACACGGTGCCGGTCAACGTGCGGATCGAACGCCTGGGGCAGGGCCAGACGCCCGGGGCGACGGTGCGGGTGGTCGACACGGCCACGGGGTTGGTGCTGGGCGAGCAGCGGGTCGAGGCCGAGGATTTCGATGCCGGGGGCGGCGATCCCGGGCGGGAATCGGGCGGGCCGCTGGACACGACGATCACCGTGCGTCCCGGCGACGCGGGCAGGGCCGAGTGGCGGGTCGAGATCGTGCCCGACACGCCGGACCTGATCGCGCGGAACAACGTGGAATCAGTCGAGATCGATTTGGTCGATCGCCCCGTGCGGGTGCTGTACTTCGACGGGTACCCGCGCTGGGACCAGCGGTACATCAAGAACCTGCTGCTGCGCGAGCAGTCGATCACGGGCTCGGCGCTCATTCTGTCGCCCGACCGGCGGTACGCCCAGGACGGCGACGTGCTGCTGACGGTGCTGCCGCGGACGTACGAGGACTGGCAGGCGTACGACGTGGTGATCCTGGGCGACTTCCGGGCGGACCTCTTGAGCCAGGATCAGGCGCGGTCGCTGGCGCGCCATGTGGCGACGAATGGCGCGGGGGTGCTGTGGATCGGCGGGAGCGGGGCGACGCCGCGCTCGTGGGCGGGCAACCCGCTGGCGAGCCTGCTGCCGATGACGCTGTCGGGCCCGGGCGGGGCGGACGTGGCGGTGTGGGACGAGGATGTGACGATCTGGCGGACGGCGCTGGCGGAGCGGCTTGGCGTGCTGGAACTCGGGGATCCGGCCGGTGTTGGGGCCGGCGATGGGGCGGGCGGTCCGGCGGCGTGGCCGATGCAGGTTTCGGACCCGCGGACCGGCTGGTCGCTGCTGCGCTGGGTGCAGCGGATCGAGGCCGAGCGGATCAAGGCGACGGCCGAGGTGCTGGCGGTGGGCGTGCCGGAGTCGGCGTGGCGCGTGCGTGGGGGCGAGCCGCTGGAGCCGCCCGGGACCGAGGCGCTGGCCGCGGCGTCGCCGCTGGTGCTGTCGATGCGGTACGGTGCGGGGCGTGTGATGTACGTCGCGACCGACGAGATCTGGCGGTGGCGGTACGGGCGGGGCGAGGAACTCTCGGAGCGGTTCTGGATCCCGCTGGTGCGGGCCCTGGCGCGCGAGCGCCTGGCGCGGACGGGCCAGCGCGCGGTGCTGGAGATCACGCCGGGGCGGGCGCGGGTGGACCAGCCGGTGCGGGTGGTGGTGCGCCTGATCGATCAGGCGCTGGTTGATCGGCGGTCGGAGGCGATCGAGCTGCGGGTGCGCCGCCTGGGGCCGACGGGCGGGTCGACGCCGGCGGGGGTGCTGCGCCTGGCGCCGGAGGGCGGCGGCGTCTCGGGGAGCGCGGGAACCGGCGGGGTCGAAGGGCTCGACGCGCCCACGACGTTCGCCGCGACGTGGGTCGCCACCACGCCGGGGCGGTACATCGTGGAGACCGACGACACGCTGCTGTCGGACCTGGTCGGCGAGATCGAGGTGTCGCATCCGGACGACGAGCTGCGCCGCCTGGAGACGGACCACGCGCTGCTGGCGTCGCTGGGCGAGGCCAACGGCGGGCGGGTGCTGGGGGCGGGGGAGATGGCGTCGCTGCGAGACTTGCCCAGCCGGGCCAGGACGATCGAGGGGCGGCCGGATGTCGAGACGCTGTGGGACAAGCCGCTGGCGTTGGTGTTGCTGCTTGGGCTGTTGGTGATGGAGTGGGTGGGGCGGCGGGTGATCAAGTTGTCATAGCGGGGATCCGGGTTGACGCTCGGGCGATGCCCGATGGAGCGGATCACGCGAGCGATCGAGGACTTCATGCGGAGACACGATCGCTTGCGCGATCGGCTCTAGACCCGGGTCTTGGCGGAGCGTGAGTCGGGACGGAGCGATGTTGGCGGGGCAACCGCGGGCTTGAGCCGCGCGGCTCGTGGCGTGCCCTATTCCTTCACGCCGATCTTCTCAAGCAGGCGGTCGCGGATGGCCTTGGCGTCGCCCGCGCCGGCGGAGAGTTTCATGGCCGCGCCGACGAGGCGCCCGACGGCCTGGAGTTTGCCGGCCTTGATCTGCTCGACGATGGGCTGGTTCTCGCCCAGAACCTGGTCGCACCAGGCGTCGAGCTTGGCGTCGTCGCGAACGGTGAGCAGGGCGCGGAACTCGGCGACGCCCTCCGCGTTGCGCCCGCGCATGTCGGGCTCGCAGAGGATGGCGAACAGGGCGTCGGCGTTGGCGGCCGAGAGGCGGCCGTCCTCGCGCATGACGCCGATGGCGGCGGCCTGCTCGGGGGAGATGCCCAGGGCGCTGACGAGCGCGGGGCCGGCGGCGGACTGGGCTGATTCCGTGGTGTCGGCCTCGACCGCATGGCCACCGGCGTCAGCGTCCTTCTCAGGCTGCCCGGTGGTCTTCGCGTTGGCGTGCTTGAGGCCGGTCTGGAGCACGAGGTTGGCCGCGACCTTCGGGGCGCGGCTGCGGGGCACGTCGCGCTCGACCAGCAGATCGACGATGCGTTCGAAGAACAGGCAGTCGTCGCGCTCGTCGATCAGGGCCGCGGCTTCCTTGGGCGAGAGGCCGAAGTCCTCGGTAAAGCGCCGGTAGCGTTTGTCGGGCAGGTCGGGGATGGCGCGTTTGAGCGAGTCGACCCAGGCCGGGTCGAGGTCGAGCACCGGGATGTCGGGGTCGGGGAAGTAGCGGTAGTCGTGGGCGTCTTCCTTCTCGCGCTGCAGGACGGTCGCGCCGCCGTCGCTCGGGCCGCCGCCGGACTCGCCGAGTGCCCGCTCGTCGTAGCCTCGGGTCTGCTTGGTGCCCGGGGCGTGCTCGATGCCGGTCTGGACCCAGCGTGCGGGCTGGTCCCGCAGCTCGGCCTCGATCGCGCCGCGGACGGCCCGGAAGGAGTTGAGGTTCTTGACCTCGACGATCGGCGTGCGGATCAGGCGTTTGTCGCGGAGCGTCAGCACGCAGTTGATGTTGGGCTCGAAGCGCATGTGCCCCTTCTGGAGCACACCCTCGGTCGCGCCCAGGAAGCGGCAGATGCCGCGGAGCGTGCGGCAGAAGGCGACGGCCTCGTCGGCGGAGGTGATGTCGGGCTGGGTGACGATCTCGAGCAGCGGGGCGCCCGCGCGGTTGTAATCGGCGATGGTGGTGTCGATGGGCAGGCCGCCGGGGGCCTCGTGGAGCAGTTTGCCGGCGTCCTCTTCGAGGTGGGCGCGGAGGATGCCGATGCGGCGGGTGCCCTTGGACGGATCAGGGTGGGCGTGCCCCTCCGCGTTGGCGTCGGTGCGCGCGATGTCGAGGTGCCCGTCGAAGCACAGGGGCAGGTCGTACTGGCTGATCTGGTAGCCCTTGGGCAGGTCGGGGTAGAAGTAGGACTTGCGATCCCACTTGGACTGCTCGGCGATGCGGCAGTTCAGGGCCAGGCCCACGCGGACGGCGACCTCGACCGCGGCGTGGCTCAGCACCGGCAGCGCACCCGGCAGCCCCAGCACGACGGGGTCGATCAGCGTGTTGGGCGGGGCGCCGTCGAACTCCGGGTGGGCGGGGTTGCCGACCGCGGCGAACACCTTGGTGCGGGTGGCCAGTTCGACGTGGACCTCGAGGCCGACGACGAGGCGGACGGACTCGATGTCGGCCAGGGCGCGTGGGGCGGACATGGGGGGATGGTAGAGGATGGAACGAGGTGGATCGTTGAGGGCCGGGGACAGGATGGGTTGAGGCGCGCGTGCGATTGCATGACTGCACCAGCCGCTCGGAGCCGCGGCTGGTAGCACGCATCAGAGGCACGATCGTGAGATCGCGACGAGTCGGCATGCGCCGCCCGGCGTTCGCATGAACTAGTGCGTCCCGGAACGACAACGCCGCCGGACGAGCCGGCGGCGTGCATGGATTGGACGTGCCGGTTGGCCTCAGGCGGCGCGGCGCCAGGCGTTGCGGGTGTTGAAGGTGTTGGCGCGGCGGGCGGCGGCGGTGAAGGACCGGGTCGCCGAGTTGTTGGAGCGGGTGGTGGTGCGGCGGGCCGTCGTCTTGCGGGCGCCGGTGGTGGTCTTGCGGGCCGTGGACGCGGTGCGCCGGGTGGTGGTGCGACGGGCGGTGGTGCCGGTGCGACGGGCCGGGGTGCGGCGGGCCGTGGTCTTGCGGGCGCCGGTGGTGGTCTTGCGGGCGGTCGTGCCGGTGCGACGGGCGGTCGTGCGACGGGCCGACGTGCCGGTGGTCCGCTTGGCGGTGGTGCGGCGGGCGGTCGTCTTGCGGGCGCCGGTGGTGGTCTTGCGAGCCGTGGTCTTGCGAGCCGTGGTCTTGCGGGCGGTCGTCTTGCGGGCCGTGGTGGTCTTCCGGGCCGCGGGCTTCCGGGCGGTGGTCTTGCGGGAAGCGGTCTTGCGGGCGGTGGTCTTGCGCGAGCCGGTGCGGCTGGCCGGGCGGCTGGCCGAGCGGGTCGTGCGTCGGTTGGTGGTGCGAGAGGTGGTGCGACGCGTGGTGGTGGACGGCATTCCGTTGCTCCTGGGCGACGAGCCTGTGTGTGTGTCGCCGTGCTTCGTGAGGCGTGGCCCCAGGGCGTCCGTTCCCTCGGGCCGCTTGTTCTGCTGGACGGCGACGGCCGCGGCGGTCGTCCGTGACCGCCCCCGCGAAGCCGCGGGCCTCGTTGTCCTTCGTCCACGCGGCAGGTTCTCGTGAGGATTTCGGGTGGATTTGCGGTGGCGTGGCCCGGTTTTTGACGGGGAGCGCAGAATTGGCCCGTAGAGTTGGTTTCGAAGCGACGACGCTTGGGCGTCGAATCGCGGCACCGGGAGTCCACCAGTGGGCGGCGCAAGCCAGGCGAAGCAGGCTGACAAGGCGAGCAGCGATGAGACGGCGAGCACGCCGGCGGCCAACGGGAGCATGCCCGGGCCATCGGGCGCGCCGCTTGCGCCGCTCGCCGCGTGGACGCCCGATTCGTGGCGCTCCCGCCCGGCGGCCCACATGCCCGCGTACCCCGACGCGGCCCGCCTCGAGTCGGCGCTCCGCGAACTCGCCTCGCTTCCCCCGCTGGTGACCTCCTGGGAGATCGAGCGCCTCAAGGCTCTGCTGGCCGGGGCCCAGCGGGGCGAACGGTTCGTGCTCCAGGGCGGCGACTGCGCCGAGTCGCTCGACGAGTGCACGTCCGAGGCCATCGCCAGCAAGCTCAAGATCCTGCTGCAGATGTCGCTGGTGCTGGTCCACGGCATCCGGACGCCGGTGGTGCGGATCGGGCGGTTCGCCGGGCAGTACGCCAAACCCCGGAGCAGCCCGACCGAGACGCGCGTCGTGGACGGGGCGTCGGTCACGCTGCCGTCGTACTTCGGCGACCAGGTGAACCGGGCGGCGTTCGCCCCCGAGTCGCGCACGCCGGACCCCGGGCTGATGGTGCTGGCCCATCAGCGGGCGGCCCTGACGCTGAACTTCGTGCGGAGCCTGATCGATGCCGGGTTTGCGGACCTGCACCACCCGGAGTACTGGGACCTGTCGTTCTTCTCGCACGCCTCGCTGACGCCCGAGCGCCGGGGCGAGTACGAGGCGATGGCCAGGACGCTGGCCGACGCCCTGAAGTTCATGGAGGCCCTGGGCGAGAAGGCGGTGGACGACCTGCAGCGCGTCGAGTTCTTCACGAGCCACGAGGGGCTGAACCTGCTCGCGGAGCAGGCGGTGACGCGGACCGTGCCGCGCCGCCCGGGGCACTACAACCTCTCGACGCACATGCCGTGGATCGGGGAGCGGACGCGGGCGCTCGACGGGGCCCACGTCGAGTACTTCCGCGGCATTGCCAACCCGATTGGCGTCAAGATCGGGGCGACGGCCAGCGGCGGCGAGGTGATCGACCTCGTGCGCCTGCTGAACCCGGCCCGCGAGGCGGGCAAGGTCGTGCTCATCACCCGATTCGGCGCGGGCAAGGCGGCGGCGGGATTGGCACCGCTGCTGGCCCAGGTGCACGGCGCCGCCGGCGACGCGGGCCCCGCGGGCATCGGCCCGGTGCTGTGGATGTGCGACCCGATGCACGCCAACGGGCTGACCACGCCCGCCGGCGTCAAGACACGCTCGTTCGATGCGATCCTGGCGGAGCTCCACGAGACGATCGACGCCCACGGCGCGGCCGGCACGCGCCTCGGCGGTGTCCACTTCGAGCTCACCGGCGAGGACGTGACCGAGTGCATCGGCGGGGCCAGCGGCGTGACCGAGGACACGCTGCACGTGAACTACGCCTCGGCGTGCGACCCGCGCCTCAACTACGCCCAGTCGCTGGAACTGGCGTTTCTGCTGGCGGGGAGGCTCGCCGGGCGGGGGTGAGCGCATCGCCGGGTGTTGGCGCGTCGCCAAGCACCCCACAGCGCGCGAGCCGGGGCGTCCCCGCCCCGGTCTCTTCAAAAGCGATCAACGACAAGCCGGCGCCTTGGCGCGATCGGTTCCGGGGCGGGGACGCCCCGGCTCGCGCGCGTCAGGCGGTCTGGGCGCGCAGCTGCGTGTGGATGTCGTCGGCCAGCGATCGCATCGACTCGGCCGGCAGCAGCGGGAACGGCCAGGTCCGGTCGAACACGACGTTGGCCAGATCGGCCTGTTCAGCGAGAGCCGCGGCCCGGGCGTCGAGAGCCCGCAGCGCGTCGGCTCGCCCTGCCCGCTGCTCGGCGAGCCACTGGTGCATGGCGCGGAAGCGGGCGGCACGCTCGGGGCCGGTGGCGCGTGCGACGGCGTCGGCCAGTTCGCACTTCTTGTCGCTGACGGATAGGGTCTCGATTCCTGTGCCGTATGCGTCGTCGCCGCGTGCGGGCCCGGTTTCGCGCTCAACCGCGATCACCGGGTCGTGTCGCGCATGGTGCGCCGCCCATCGGGCCCGCGCGACTTGCTCCGGCGTCGGGGGCGGCTCGTCCACCATCGGCAGCAGGCGCGTCGCCGAGACCACCACCGCCGGGGCCAGGTCGCGCACGCCGAGCCAGTCGGCCAGCCAGCGTTCCATGACGGGGTCGTAGCGTCCGCCGCCGAGGCCATGGATGAACAGGTCGCACGCGCCCCAGCGGAGCAGGGCGGTCATGGTCAGGGCGCGGGGGGCGAGGTTCTCACGCGGTGTGTCGCCCAGATCGCTCACAAAGACCGGATGGCGTCGCCCGGCGTCGTCGATCCGCCAGAGCGGGAGTTCCGGGCCGCGGGGCGTGGCGGCCGCGAGCGGGCGGAGGCGGGCGTCGGGGTGTTGGGCGACGGCGGCGTTGTAGGTGGCGGTGCAGGCGCCAGCGTCGTCGCGCATGGCGCCAAAGAGGCGAACGAACAGGGGCGTGCACGAGAGTGCCAGCGCGGAAACCAGAACGGGCGCGCCCACGTCAAGGAGTCGCTCGCGCCGGAACGGACCGAGGAGGTCCAGTGCCGCGCGAGTCGCCTGCATCGCGCGGCCGGAGGCGTCGGCGTGCGCCGCGAGAGCGCCGGCGACGCGCCCGATCGACTCGCGAGTGTCCGGTGTCGCGGCGTCATCTGGTTGCACGGCGCTGCGGCGGAGGGCGCTCTGACGCCCTGTCACGACGTCGGCTTTCGCGGACGGCAGCAGATCGAGCGTCCGCCGAATCGGTGCTCGACGGCTCGCGCCGTCGGCTCCAATCTCGGTCTTCCACGACGGGTACGCCAGCCGACCCGGCGTGCCGAGATCCTGGTCCACGACGATCCACGCGGAGGCGGCGCTGAACCGCTCGCTCGCGGCGTCGAGCGCGAAGACCTTGGCGGCGATCCCGGCGTGCCAGATGGCCGCCTGGTGCCCGCTCATCACGACGGGGCGATCCGTGGGGAGTCCGAGTTCGCGCCGCAGGGCGAGCAGGTCCGGGTCGGTCGGGGCCGCGCGGCAGCGCCACTCGGGGGGCGCGGGATCGAACGACACGGACTCGTGCGATGAGAACCAGGCGGGCACGGGCAACGGTAGACGTTCGTTGCGGCGCGCGCGCGTTCGACCTGCTCAGGGTGGCACGCCCGCGCGCAGCGCGGGCGTGGACCCTCGACCACCCTTGCTCACGCCACGCCCGCGCCTCGCGACGTGCTTTCCGTCGACCGAGACCGTTCGAGCGCGAGGCGTGGGCGTGCCACCCGAGCGGCCGCTACCGAACCCACCCAAAGAACCGCAGCAGCGCCCGCGTCGGCGCGATGATCCGGGCCGCCTCACGCGCATCGAACGCTGCCAACTCGTCCACCGGGACCCACCGCGCCTCGGTGTACTCCCAGTTCGCCCCATCCGATCCGTCCAGCGCCGCCCTCACCGCGTCGCCCTCCAGACGCGCGCGGAACACGATGTCGATGCTGCGGGCCGCATGATCCGTGCACAGGCACGCCGGACCGGGCGGCTCCGTCCCGGCTCCGTGCTCCAACGCCCCCACATCCAGATCCAGTTCCTCCTCGATCTCAACCAGCAGCTGCCGCCACGCGTCATCTCCGGTCAGCACGGCATCCGTGTGGCTGTCGGCGGGGGTGGGCGGGTCGAGCCCGCCGCTGGGGGCGAGTTCCCACTGCCCGGCGTAGATCCGCGTCTGCGGGGCGCGACGGGCCAGCAGCACGCGCTCGCGCCCGTCCGCGCCCGCCGCCGTCAGCACGCCGGTGACGGAGGTCTGCAGCACGCCCGTGTCGACGATGGGGTGGGCGATGAGTTCTCGGTACGACGCGCGTCGGCACGACAGCCGCCCGCGGGCCGCGTCCGCGTCCACGCACGAGAGGATCGGGCCGTCGAACAGGCGCGGGTTGCGGGCGGCCTCGCGCTCCCAGACCTCGTCGAGGCGTCGGCGGGCGTCCGGGTCGAGGCGCCGCACCGGCGCGTCCATCGCGATGGCCAGATCTCGCCGGGCCACGGCCAGCGCCTGGACCGTCACGCCCCCGATCGTTCCCTCGATCGCGCCCTGGCCGCTCATGGCAACAGGTGCTTCATGCCGCCAAGGTCGGCGGTCAGGTCGCCGATGCCCAGGGCGTCGGCCTCGCGCTGGACGATCTGGCGGACCCGCTCGCGGGCCCGCACCAGGGCCCCGTTGGTCGCGTCGCGGACCAGCGTCTGCGCATTCTCGCGGGCCGAGTCCGACGCGGCCAGCCCCGCCGCCAGGGCCGGGGTCATCTCGATCGCCAGCACCATCATGTCGCCGCCGACGGTCACGCGGACGGCCCCGCCGCCGGCCTCGCCGTCGCAGCGGACCTCGTGCATCTCGCGCTTGACGCGCTCGGCGGCCTCCTCGAGCCTGGCCTTGTTCTGCATCAGGCCCGCGAGGGCCGTCATGGATTTGAGTTTGTCGAACATGCGGGCTCCGGCGGGCTTGGTTCGCGATTAAGCGTAGAAGCACGCCTTGGCTCGGGTGGCACGTCCACGCGTCGGAGCAGACGCCATCGCCGCGCGAGCCGGGGCGTCCCCGCCCCGGACCCGTCGGGTAGCACGCCCACGCCCCGCGCGCGTGCACGAAACTCCCAAGCCGGCACATGCGGGGCGAGGGCTTGGTCTGTGCCTGCCCACGGTCGCCACGCCCGCGCTGCGCGTGGGCGTGCCACCCCGGCGCAGTCGACCCGTCCGGGGCGGGGACGCCCCGGCTCGCGCGCTCACCCCTGGTCCGCCTTCAGCCTTTCCAGCGCCGGGTGGCGCTCGGCCTTCTTCTGCTCAAGGCGTTCGATGACCAGCGGCGGGATCATCGTGCCCAGCAGCGACAGGTCCGAGCCCATGGCCGCGATCTGCTTGATCAGGCTGCTCGACGTGTACGCGAACGACTGGCCCGCCACGATGAACACGGTCTCCATCCCCGCGACCTCGCGGTTGGTCACCGCCGTCTGCACCTCGTACTGCAGGTCCGACAGGTTCCGCACGCCGCGGAGCAGGGTCGCGGCCCCGAGCGACCGCGCGAACTCCATCGTCAGTCCCGAAAACGCCAGCACCCGCACCGGCGCCGCCGACGCCTCCTTGGCCACCAGCCCCTCCACGAGGCGCTCGGCCATCTCGACCCGCTCTTCGGTGGTGAACAACTGGTCCTTGCCGGGGTGGTGCCCGACGCCGACCACGAGTTCATCGAACAGCCGCCGCCCCCGCCGGATCACGTCGAGGTGCCCGAACGAGATCGGATCGAACGAGCCGGGGAACACGGCCAGGTGTGGGGGCGGTTTCGGGGGCATGAAAGGAGTCTACCGGACCGGCAGTTCAACACCCCCCACCGCCGCCGCCGCCGCCCTGGCCCTGGCCTCGATCGCGTCCCACCGCGCGTGGCGCACGTCGCTGGCCTCGAACAGCGACGCGACGAACCCGACCGCCCACGCCCCGGCCCGCAGGTAGTCGGCCGCGTTCTCGACCGTCACGCCGCTGGTCGGCACGATCCGCAGCATCGACAGGGGGGCGAGGGTCTGGGCGACCCACGAGGGGCCGTTGGGCACCGCGGGGAAGAGCTTCTGGAGGCGTGCCCCGGCCCGGTGGGCCGCCAGCATCTCGCTGGGCGTCGCGCAGCCGGGCATCATCGAGACGCCCAGGCGTCCCGCCGCCGCGATCACCGCCGGGTCCATCGCGGGCGAGACCAGGAACTGGGCGCCGGCGTCGACGCTCCGCACCGCGTCCTCGGGCGTCAGCACCGTGCCGACGCCCACGAGCAGCCCCTCCTTCTCGCCTCGCTTGCGGAACTCGCCCACCAGGTCCAGCGCCCCCGGCACGGTCAGCGTGAACTCGCAGATCGTCAGCCCGCCGCGGACCGCCGCGTCCATGGCAAGTCGAGCGGCGTCGGTCGAGTCCGTCCGGATGATGGCCGAGGCCCGACGCTCCCGGAACGCGTTGGCGAATGCTGCTGGGTCCATGGCCAACGGTAGATGGCCCAGGCACGGGCGACCCCGCCCTCGCCCGGCCCCGTCCGGCTCTACCGAAACCCCGTCCGCGCCAGCCCAATAAGCCCAAGGGGATCACGGCGCGAAGGCCCGGTCATGCACGCGCTCACGGCGCGCGAAACCCGTGCCGCACGCCGGGGTTCTTGGGGTGATCCAGGTATCCATCCCCATTGGCGCGATATAGTTACGCCCGGACGTCGTTGCCGGAGCCCGAGCGGAACCTGGCCATGCCCGACGATCCAACCCATGCTCGGCCCCTCCCTGCCGCGGAGGCCCCTTCCGCGGGCAGCCCCGCTCCCGCCGGGCACCTCCTCACGCGCCTCGACGCCCACGTCCACTCCTGGGCCTCGGACGGCCCGGCCGTCGCCGCCCTGGGCCTCATGGGCGTGCCCGAGTGCTACTCCCCCCCGGAGAAGGTCTACGACCAGGCCAAGGCCCGCGGCATGGACCTGGTCACCATCACCGACCACGACACCATCAAGGGCGCGATGGAACTGGTCGAGCGCGGCTTCCCGGGCTTCATCGTCGGCGAAGAGGTCACCGTCTACTTCCCCGAGGATCGCTGCAAGCTCCACGTGCTCGTCTGGGGCCTGACGCCCGGGCAGCACGAGGACATCGCCGCCCTGGGGCTGCGCGACGACGTCTACGCCTTCGCCCGCTGGCTCCGAGAGCAGAACCTGGCCCACTCGCTGGCCCACCCGCTCTACGTCCAGAACGGGCGTCTCGCGCGCGAGCACGTCGAGAAGTGCGCCCTGCTGTTCAAGTGCTTCGAGATCGTCAACGGGGCCCACTCCTCGATCGCCGTCGAGCCGATCCGCGCGTTCCTCGACGCGTTGACGCCCGACCGGATCGACGAGTACGCCGCCCGCTACGGGTTCGAGCCCATCTGGCCCCGGGCCTGGGAGAAGGGGCGGACCGGCGGCTCCGACGACCACGGCCTGCTCAACATCGGGCGCACATGGACCGAGCTCGACCCCGTGCTCGGGACCGATGGCCAGCCCCGCAAGGTCACCGACCCCGCCGAGTTCATGCGCCGCGTCATGGGCGGGTTCAGCCGCCCCGGCGGCGACGCCGGGCATTCGAGCCTGCTGGCCCACCAGTTCACAACGGTCGGGGCCAACTTCTATAAGGACCGTTTCGGCGCCCGCACCAGCACGACGGGCAAGGCGGTCGCCAGCCGCCTGCTCCGATTCGCGGGCATCGAGATGGATAAACCCAGCCGCAAGCGGATGGCGGTGGCCTACGCCAAGCGCCGCCTGCTGAAGCGGAAGAAGACGCACCCGCTGGTGGGCGCGCTTCGCCAGTCGATCGGCCCGGTGCTCGAGCAGTACCCCGACCTGCGCGACCGCCTCCGCCCCGACGAATGGACCGGCGGGGCCGCCATCAGCCAGCACGACCGCATGGCCTCGTTCATCGACGACCTGCTCGACGGGTTGCGCGTGAGCCTGGCGCCGGGGGCGAGGCGCTCGCTGGCCCGGCGCGACAAGGCCGCGATGATCGACCACATCGCGGCCTACGCGATGGTCGAGGCGGCCCAGCTGCCTTACATCTACAGCCTGTTCCACCAGAACAAGGAGCGGGTGTTCATCGAGAAGTTCACCCACGACATCTCGAGCCCCGGCTCCGGGGCGAGCGTGCTGGAGCGTCCGATGCGCGTCCTGCTCTTCACCGACACGTTGGGCGACGTCAACGGGGTGACGCGCTTCATCTACAACATGGCCGACATCGGGGCCCGCACCGGGCGCGATCTGCAGGTCGTGACCAGCACGAACTTCCCGGTCGCGGAGTCCGCGTACGTCCACAACTTCAAGCCCATCGCCGCGGGCAAGATGCCGAAGTACGAGAACCTCGAGTTCGTGCTCCCCCCAGCGACGCGCATCCTCCGCTTCGCCGACAAGCACCAGCCCGACGCCATCCACATCTCGACGCCCGGGCCCATCGGGCTGGTCGGCTTCCTCACCGCCCGCATGCTCCGCGTGCCGGTGCTGGGTGTCTACCACACCGACTTCCCGGCCTACATCGACAACCTCTTCGAAGATCCCGGCATGACCTTCCTCTGCCAGAAGGCCATGCGCGCGTTCTACAAGCCCTTCCAGACCATCTTCACCCGCAGCAAGTCGTACATCCAGTCGCTCGGGGCGATCGGCCTCGACGAGCGGAAGATCGTCGCCCTCAAGCCCGGCGTTGACACCACCACCTTCAGCCCCCAGTTCCGCACCGACCGGATCTGGGAGGCCACCGGCGTGCCGAAGCGCAGCGTCAAGGCCATCTTCGTCGGACGCGTCAGCGTCGAGAAGAACCTCCCGATGCTCACGCCCATCTGGAAGCAGGTCCACGAGGAGTGCCGGCGGCGCGGCCTCGACGCCGACCTGGCCATCGTCGGCGACGGGCCCTACCGCGCCCGCATGCAGCGCGACCTCCGAGGCTGCCGCGCCCACTTCCTGGGCTTCCGCCACGGCCAGGAACTCTCCGAGCTGTACGCCTCGGCCGACATGTTCCTGTTCCCATCGATCACCGACACGCTGGGCCAGGTCGTGATGGAGGCCCAGGCCGCCGGGCTGCCCGTGCTCGTCACCGAGATGGGCGGGCCGAAGGAGGTGATGGAGGACGGGCGCACCGGTCACGTGCTTGGGCACAAGAACCCCGAGCAGTGGGTCGACGCGATCGTCGGGCTCATCGCCGACAACGCGCGGCGGGCGGAGATGTCCCGGGCCGCGATCGACGCGATGCAGTCCTGCTCCCTCGAGCAGTCCTTCGAGGAGTTCTGGGCGGCCCACGAGATCGCGTGGCGTCAGCACCTGGCCACCATCGGCATCACGCCCAAGAGCGAACGCCAGGCGCTGGTCGAGGTGCGCGACCTCTCTGGCGTGAAGGCCGCGAGCGTGTAGCAGGTGGACCGGCTCTCCGAGCCGAGCGCTCCCAATCCCCCAACCCGGCCTCGACCCCCATCGACGCCCGCCGCGTGGCATGCTTGCTGCTCTGAGCAAGCATGCGATCAACCAAACGCCTCGGGCGCACACCGCGAGCCTCCGCAGAGGGGGGCGGGCTTTCCAGCCCGCCTCGCATCGGCGAATCGCCATCGTCGGTCAGCGTCCATCTCGGTTCATCGAGCCGACGACGAGAGCGCTCGGCTGTTTCAGACGCAAGCCCGCCGCGAGCGGGGCTGGAAAGCCCCGCCCCCTCCTGATCGAATCTCGGCATTGCACGTCATCCCCACGTGTGCGCCAACACCAGCCGGATCTGCACATACCCCACCTCGCCCCCGAGCCGCTCATAGATCGGCCTGAGCCGCCCCTCCCCGACCTCCCGTGCCGCCTCCTCGATCCGCGCCTGCGTCGGCTCATCCACCCACGCCCGGATCGACGCGGGCTTCTCGCTGAGCACGAACTCGCCCAGATACCCCTCCACCGTGCTCCGCGCCCGACCCAGCGCCGCGGCCACCTCCTCGACCGTCCGCCCCTCCCGGAACAACGGAGCCGCGGCCGCGGCGCCGGTCGACAACGCCGGACGCGCATCATCAGGCGCGTCAGAACCACCTGAACCTGCGCTCAGGGCTCCCTCGGGCTTGTACGTCCGCGGCCTCGACCCCGTCCGCGCATCCAGACCCAGCCCCAACTCCCCACTCGCACGCCGGATCGCGTCCAGCAGTTCCTCCCCGAACGCCTCGGCCTTCTTGTTGCCGATGCCTCGCACCGTCACCAGCGTTTCCAGCGAACCCGGACGCACGCGGCAGATCTCGTGCAGCGAGTTGTCGTCGAGCACCACGAACGGCGGCACGCCCCGCGCCGTCGCGATCTCACGCCGCGCCTTCCGCAGCGCCTCGAACAGCGCCCGCTCGTTGTCGTCCAGCGGCTCGAGCGTTTCCGCAGCCGCCCTCCCCGCCCCCGACGAGCGTGACGGCTTGTCCGGGATCCCCTTCGGCTCCACCAGCGTCGCGGTCCGCTCGCTGCGTAGGACCGCCGCCGACTGCTCGGTCAGATACAGCGTCGGGTACTCGCCCTCGGTCCGCCCGAGGTCGCCCGCGTCCACCAGTTGGTTGATGTACGCCGTCAGCCGTTCTTTCGACACCCCGGCAAGCAGCCCGAACGTGCTGAGCTGATCATGCCCGCGCTCGCCGATCTTCCGGGCCCGGCTGCCGCGCAACACGTCCGCGATGTGGGCCGCCCCGAACCCCTCGCGGCACCGAGCGACGCACGAGATGATCTTCCGGGCGGTGTCGTGCGCATCGGGCGCCTCGACCAGCTCCTTCAAACACACATCGCACGCCCCGCAGTCGTCGGGCTCGTACGCCTGCCCGAAGTACTCGCTCAGGAGTCGGTGCCGGCACCGGGCCGATCCCGCCAGCCGCTGCATGCCGTCGAGCAGTTCGTACTGGGCCGCCAGCGCATCGCGCAGCGCATCCGGGTCGCCGACCGCCTCCGCGTTGCCGCGGGCCATCAGCTGCCGCCACCGAACCACGTCGGCGCTCGAGTACAGCAGCACGCACTCCGCAGGGCGTCCGTCGCGCCCGGCACGCCCGGTTTCCTGCTGGTAGTGCTCGATGCTCTTGGGCATCGCGGCGTGCACGACGCAGCGCACGTCGCCCCGGTCGATCCCCATGCCGAACGCGACGGTGGCGACGACCACGTCCAGGCGCTCGCTGCGGAAGTCCTCGCTCACGCGCGTGCGGTGCCCGGCGTCCATCCCCGCGTGGTACGCCTCCGCCGACACGCCCCGCGCCTGCAGCGCCCCCGCCAGCGCCTCGGTGTCCTTGCGGCTGAGGCAGTACACGATCCCCGCCTCGCCCGAGTGGCGCACCAGCGCCTCGTGCGTCTGCCCCACGGGATCAACGCGAGGCAGCACCCGATACGTCAGATTCGGGCGATCGAACACGCCCACCAGCACCGCCGGGTCACGCAGCCCGAGCTGTGCCACGATGTCCTCGCGCACCCGCGGCGTCGCGGTCGCGGTGAACGCCCCCAGCGGCACGCCCGGGAACAACTCGCGCAACCTTGCCAGGCGCCGATACTCCGGGCGAAAGTCGTGCCCCCACAGGCTGATGCAGTGGGCCTCGTCAATCGCGATCGCCCCGACGTCGATCCCGCGCACCCACCCCAGGAAATCGGGCTGCAGCAGGCGCTCGGGCGCGACGAGCAGGATCCGCAGTTCCCCCCGCTCCGCCTGGCGATGGATCTTCCGCTTCTCGTCCGCCTCCAGGTGGCTGTGCACCGCCGCCGCCGGCACCCCGGCAAGCCGCATCCCCGACACCTGGTCCCGCATCAGCGCGATCAGCGGCGAGACCACCAGCGTCAGCCGCCCCGTCACCAACGGCGGCACCTGATAGCACAGCGACTTGCCCCCGCCCGTCGGCAGCACCGTCAGCGCATCGCGCCCGTCCAGCGTCGCCGCGATCGACTCGGCCTGGAGCGGGCGCAGCCCATCGAACCCGAAGGTCGCGCGCACGACCTCAAGCACCCGCTCGTCCACGCCCGCCCCGCCCCCTACACCGGTTTCGTCGCTCTCACTCACGCCCGCAGTATACGAAACAATCCCGAACGCGTGTGCGGACCGGTGCCACGACCATCGGGGCTCGGGCCGATGGTCGTGCCGAACAACGCAAAGCGACCAGACGCCGGACCTGAGGAGGCTCTGCGACAAAGGTCCGGGTCAAGCGACCTTGATCGCCACCTCGTTCGACCACTCACCGGGCGATACCCGGATCTTCGCAGAGCTTCAGATCCGGCGTCCGTCGCGCCCCCCCGTCCTCGACTGCAACGAGGTTTGGGTTCGTGCCCCCAACCCCGCCGTGTAGAATGGCCCCGTGATCTACCTCGACAACAACGCCACCACCCGCCCCTCGCCGGGCGTCGTCGCCGCCATGCACGACGCCCTCGAGAACTGCTGGCACAACCCCTCCAGCATCCACCGCGCCGGCCAGCTCGCCCGCCAGAAGGTCGAACTCGCACGCAAGGAAACCGCCGACCTCATCGGCGCCAAGCCGCGCCAGATCGTCTTCACCGCCAGCGGCACCGAGTCCATCGACCTGGTCATCCGCGGCCTGGTCGACTTCAAACGCCGCACCGCCGACAAGCCCGTCGTCATCACCACGCCCATCGAGCACGGCGCCGTCCGCGAACTCGTCCATGACCTGGCCAAGCGCGGCGTCATCGAGGAACGCATCCTGCCCGTCAAGCACGCCGGCCTCGTCGACGCCGACGCCCTGCCCGCGATGCTCGAAGACGCCAACCGCGTCGCCTGCGTCAGCGTCATGTGGGCCAACAACGAGACCGGCGTCGTCCAGCCCATCGACGCCATCGGCACCATCTGCCGACAGCGCAACGTCACCTTCCACTGCGACGGCACCCAGTGGGTCGGCAAGATGCCCACCCGCATCGACCCCGGCGAGCGCAGCGTCAGCCCGAGCGAACGCGGCGCGCAAGCGAGTGCCGCGGCTCCCGCCAACCACAACGGCTCGCACACTCCGGACACCACCCCCGCCTCCCCAACCCCCATCGACGTGCTCACCTTCGCCCCGCACAAGTTCTACGGCCCCAAGGGCGTCGGCATGGTCTGGCTCCGGCGCGGCGTCCGCCTCCCGCCCCAGATCCACGGCTCGCAGGAACTCGGCCGCCGCGGCGGCACCGAGAACGTCCCCGGCATCGTCGGCGCCGGCGTCGCCTGCCGCGAAGCACGCGAGTGGCTCGCCGACCCCGACAACCTCCGCCGCCAGCGCGACCTCCGCGACCACTTCGAGCAGACCATCCTCGAAGCCGTCCCCGGCGCCGTCGTCAACGGCCCCGCCTGCGTGCGCAACCAGCCCTGCCCGCGCATGTGGAACACCTCAAGCATCGGCTTCCCACGCCTCGAGGCCGAGGCCCTGCTCATGCTCCTCTCCGAGATGGGCCTGTGCGCCTCGGCCGGCTCGGCCTGCTCCTCCGGCTCGCTCGAGCCCTCCCCCGTCCTGCTGGCCATGGGCTGCGCCCGCGAAACCGCCCACGGCTCCATCCGCTTCAGCATCTCCCGCGAAACCACCCGCCCCGAAATCGACGAAGCCGTCCGCATCATCCTCGCGGCGGTGAACCGGTTGAAGCAGTCGGTGGCGAGTTTGCAGGAGGTGCGGGGGTAGGCGTCGTCGCACCCGAGTCTGCAGGTGAGTTGAAAGGTGACATCCCATCATGAACCTGTGTCTGGCGATCAGCTTGCTTGGCTTCGCCGCGGGTCTCGCGCAAGCCCAGACCGCCACGGTTCAGGTTTCCCACAACGACCCCAATGCCGTCGTGTTCCCCGGTGAGACGCTCGAGGTCCGCGTGGTTGTCAGTTGGCAGGGGGCGATCCAGTTCGCGGGTCTCCGGGGCAACTCGCTGGCAACCGGTTCGCTCGGCAGTGCTTCCAACGTGGGCTCCGCGTTCTCACCTCCCGGAGCGCTCTGGAGACACGGCACCCCGATAGCAGGCGACATCATCAGCCACAACATTGCCACGATATCGGGTTACTGGACCACGACGCCGCCACCCCCAGCCTTCATGTCGAGCGGAGTCGAGTATCTGACCTACGACTGGATCGCGCCACAGGTGTCTGCTCCAACACTGATCGAGTTCGACTTTGTCGCCGATCCGATCGCACCGAACGTCAGACTGTACGAGAACTTCGCAACTCCAGGCTTTGTCGAGGCCCAGACCATCTATGTGGGCACCTCGATTCTCGTTGTGCCGATGCCCGGCACGATGGCGATCATCGCCGCGTTCGTCCTTGCCCGTGTTCGCAGACGCTGAGGCGACCGAACGCCCAAGGTGGGCCGGCTCTCCGAGCCGGACTCCCTACCACTTCTTCCCAGCCTCGCACCCCACCGACGCCGATCGCGTGGCATGCTTGCTGCTCTGAGCAAGCATGCGATCCACCGAGCACATCCGCCAAACACGACAACCGCGCGCAGATGGGGGCGGGCTTTCCAGCCCGCCTCGCATCGGCGCGCACCCAGCAGCAACCAGCGATCACGCCGCCTCGAGGTACTCCGGCTCTCCGAGCCGGATTCCCGATGTCTCCCACCGACCCTCCCAACCGCGCCTCAATCCGGTGCAACAAGACCGGCCGCCCGCAGCAACCGGAAGTCCGCGAGCGACTGTTTGAACTTCCCGCCCCGCTTCGGCGCGACGATCACCTGGTCGTCTCGCCCGTCCTTGATGGTCTGCGCCAGCCGGTACGCCGTGCTCGCGTCCTCGAAGTCCAGAGCAGACCAGTCAACCTGCTCCAGGCGCCGCCGTTCGACCAAGACCTGTGTTTCAGGGTCGCGCCGGATCAGTCGTCCCGGGATTCCCAAGATGTCAGGCGCACTCGTGAACTCGGTGTCGCGGATGTCCAATGCCCACTCGACGCCGCCGTAGTACGCCGCGTTGGCCGAGCGGAACTCGCTCGTGCGCCGATGCCGTTCGCGCGCGGAGAGCATCGAGGACACGAAGCAATCGGTGTCGATCTTCAGCCGCCCGATCCTGCCCCGAAGCGTCACCCGATTGAACACGGCTCCGAACACAAGAACCAACTGCCCGTGCGTGTTGAAGTCCTCGACGAGCACATCCTCGAAAACCGTGCCGTGGATCCCGCAGCCACGTTGATCGCAGCCGATCAGCCGGACGTTCCTGCACACGCTCCGCGATTCGGGCGACTCCGCCAGAATCGAGCAGCCTTGGAACGTACAACCCCGGCACTCAACATCGCACGCCGCGACGCCCGCACCGTCGAATCGGCGACCCTCGAACGCACAATCCGCGAATCGCCGCATCGGGGCGCTCCAACGCGGTCGGTCTCCAACACACCACCTACCGCCGATACGCCCCTGCCACCTTCGCCAGCGCCTCGCCCACGATCCGGAACTGCTCATCTCCGAGCCCGTGGTGCATCGGCAGGCTCAGCACGCGGGCCGCCAGGGCGTCCGCCACCTTCGGGTGGTCGGTCACCACGTCCTTGAACGCCGGCTGACGCGTCACGCTCCTGGGATAGTGCGTCGCCGTCGGCACGCCCTCGCCCAGCAGCGCCTTGCAGAACTCGTCGCGCGTGCACGTGAACTTCGCCGGGTCCATCTGGATCGTGTACAGGTGCCACACGCCGTCGGCCTTGGCCGTCCGCCCCGGCGGGGTCAGCCCGTCGATCTCGCCCACGATCGCGTCGTACCGATCGGCCGAGGCCCTTCGCGCGTCGGTCTCCGCGCCCAGGCGATCCAGTTTCGAGCACCCGATCGCGCCCGTGATGTCGTTCATCCGGTAGTTGAACCCGACCTGCTCGTGCAGGTACTTGTCGGTCTCGCCGTGCGAACGCAGCAGCTCGATCTTCCGCTTGGTCGCGTCGTCGTTGGTCGTGACCAGCCCGCCCTCGCCCGTGCCGAGGTTCTTGGTCGCGTAGAAGGAGTACGTCACGGCATCGCCGAACGCCCCGATGCCCTTGCCGCCATACGTCGCCAGGTGCGACTGGGCGGCGTCGTAGATCACCCGCAGGCCCTTGCGCTTGGCCAGGTCCTGCACCGCCTCGACATCCACCGGCATGCCGTAGAGGTGCGTGCACGCGATGGCCGTGGTCTTGGGCGTGAGGCGCTTCTCGGCGTCGCGCACGTCGATCTGAAACGTGTCGGGCAGGGCGTCGACGAACACGGGTCGGCAGCCGGCGGCCACGATCATGCTGGCGGTGGCGATGTACGTCCACGCGGGCACGAGCACGTCGTCGCCGGGATTGAGCAGAGCGCCGTAGGCCAGTTGCAGGGCGCAGGTGCCGTTGGCGCAGGTCAGGCCGTGCTTCGCGTCGGTGGCCGCGGCGAAGCGCTCCTCGAGTTCGGCGCACTTCTTGGCCGCCCGCAGCATGCCGGACTTGAGCACCGCGGTCGCGGCCTCGATGTCCGCCTCGGTCAGCCCGACCTTCATGAATGGCACGGGGGTCTTCGAGACGGGCGCGCCGCCGTCGATCGCGAGGGAGGCGGAGCGGGCGGACGAGGCGGCGGTCGCGGGCATGACGATCTCCGGAGCACGCGTCCCGGCATCCGTGGCGGGAACGCGGCGGTGGGTTGGACTGGAACGATAGAGGGGCCGGGGCGGAAAGTGAGGCGAGTGCCGAAACCACGATAGGAACATGTACGGACTGCTGCGAACGTCCAAGGACCGCCCCGCTCAGGAACCCCGGCATCCGCTCCCCCCAGCCTTCGTATACTCCTCCCGACGCGGCCACCGGCCGCCGGACCGACCCGCCCGCCTCCCACACCCGCCGACGCGACGTCGGCCCCGCCCAGACGGCGGGCGTGCGGGGGGCAAGCCGGCCCAAGGCGGGTCGTGGGGACACACACGATGCCGAACGCAACGCGCCGAAGCCTGGCAGCGCTGGGCGGGGCGAGCCTCGTGCTCAGCCTTGCCACCCCGCCCGCAACGGCCCGCCAGCCCGAGCCCACGCCCCTGGCCCTCCCGGCTGGGGTGCCCAGCGCGCCCGAGCAGTGGGGCGCGTCGTTCGGCGGAGACAAGCGGTTCACCGAGCCTCGCCGGGATGCCCAGATGGGCTTCACGCTCTCGACCCAAGTGCTGGAGGTGCTGGTCAAGGCCGGCGAGCGGGTCACCGAGGGCCAGTTGCTGGTCCGGGGCGACGACCGGGAGGAGGCCTCGCGTTACGAGCAGCAGACCCACCGGGCCGAGAGCATGCTGCAGATCGAGCGGGCCCGGGCCGCGGCCGAACTGGCCCAGAAGGAGTACGAGCAGTCGCTCGAATCGTTCCGCAGCGGCGGCGACAGCCAGATCACGCTGGACCGGTCTCGCCTGGCGATGGAGACCGCCCAGATCGATGTGCGGATCGCCGAGTGGAGCCAGCAGCAGGAGCAGTACCTGGCCGAACTGACCCAGGCCCGCGTCGACCGGTTCCACCTGGTGGCCCCGTTCGACGGCGTGATCGACGCGGTGAATGTGGATATGGGCGACGTGGTCCGCGAGACCGACCCCGTCGTCCGCGTTGTGGACCTCTCGGAACTGTGGATCAACGTGCCGGTGCTGCCCGAGACGGTCCTGCGTCACGCCATCGAGGCGGACTCGCCGGCGTGGGTGCTGATCCGGCGCGGCAGCCGCCCGATCGTGGCCCGCGGCTCGGTCGTGCACGTCTCGCCCACGACCGACTCGATGTCGGGCAAGTACACGGTGCGGGTGTCGATCGAGAACGGCGCGGGGCTGCCGTCCGGCCTCGAGGCGTGGGTGCGGTTCAGCGAGCCGTCCGACGCTTGGCTCGAGGTGCTGGCGATGTGCCAGGCGGAGGCGAGCGAGAGCGTGGCGCATCACGAGGCGTCGCCGGACGGCACGAGTCCGTCTGCTCCAACGGGCTTGTCGGGGGATGATTCCGAATGATCGACCTCCAGCAACTCCGCGCCCCGGCCTGGCAGCGGGTGGTCGCCGAACTGTCGGCGGCCGCGCCCGACGATCGCGCGTTCCTCGGACGCCTGCTGTCGGTGATCGCGCAGGTGGCCGGGGCGCGTCAGGCGCTGCTGATCGCGGTCGGCTCTGGCGGGGAGGGCGAGGACGAGAATCTGGCCGAGCCGCGCGTGCTGACGGCGTGGCCCGCGGAGGTCGGCAAGTCGCTGGGCGCCGGCGGGAACGCGGGCGAGTCGGCGGTCGAGTCCGAGTCGGAGGCCAAGGGCGCGGCCCGGGCCGCGGCGGCCCACAGCCGCATCGAGGTCCGCGGGTTCGAGCAGGAGACCGCGTTCTACGACGGCTCGCCGAAGGGGTACCTGGTCGCGACGCCCGTGCCGCTGCAGGAAGCCGGCGCGTCGCCCCCGCCGGGGCAGCCGACGATCGTCATGACGTTCCTGCTCGACCACCGCTCGAAGCAGGCGCTCCAGACGACGCTCGCGCTGGTCGAGGTGCTGGTCGGCTACGCCCACGCCCACGCGACGCGGCGCATCCTGCAGCGGACCCAGGCCTCGGCCCGGGCGCTCGACCTGGCGGCCCGCCTGATCGCGTCGATCAACGCGGCCCGTTCGTTCAAGGGCGCGGCGTTCCAGCTCTGCAACGATCTGCAGCGCCAACTCGGGGTCGATCGCGTCGCGATCGGCTGGGTCAAGGGCCTGCGCGGCGGCAAGGCGGGCTCGTCGGTCGTGAAGGTGATCGCGCTGTCCGACACCGAGCACATCGACCAGCGCCTCGACATGGTCCGCAAACTCCGCAGCGCGATGGAAGAGTGCCTGGACCAGGAGCAGGCGGTCGTGTTCCCGCCGCCGCCCGAGGCGGCCCCCGCCGGCTCGCGCGAGCAGGACGCGGACGTGCTGCTGGCCCAGGCGATCACGCACGCGCACCGGGACTTGTGCGCGACGGACGCGCGCCTCAAGGCCGCGTCGCTGCCGCTGCGGGCCGACGAGGAGACCCTGGGCGTCCTGACGATCGAGACCACCGGCGAGGATCCGGTGGACATCGCGACGGTGGAACTGCTGCAGGCGGCGCTGGACCTGGTCTCGCCCGTGCTGCGGGTGCGGCGCAGCGACGACCGGGCCCTGCCCGTGCGTGCGGCGGCCAGCGGCCTGAAGGCGGGCTCGTGGCTCGTCGGGCCGCGCCACACGGCGTGGAAACTGCTCGGCGTGCTGGTGGCGGCGATCCTCATCACCGTTACGTTCGTGAAGGTGGAATACCGGGTGACGAGCCCGATGGCGATCCAGCCGCGAGAGCGGCGCGTGGTCGCGGCCCCGTTCGAGGCGATCCTGCTCGAAGTGGCCGATGGCGTGCGCCCCGGCGCGGTGGTGACGCGCGGTCAGGTGCTGGCGCGCCTGGACAGCAACGAACTGGAACTGTCGCGTCTGGATGCCGAGGGCCAGATGGCCGAGGCCGCGACGCGGGCCGACGAGTCGCTGCGGGCCGGGCGGTTGGCCGAGGCCGAGCAGGCCCAGGCCCAGGCGGACCAGGCCGCGGCCCGGATCGCGCTCTTGGAGCGCCGGATCGCCCAGTCGGTGCTGACCGCGCCGATCGACGGGACGATCCTGACCGGCGACCCACGCGACCGCGTCGGTTCGTCGCTGAAACTGGGCGACGCGCTGTTCGAGATCGCGACGATGGACGACATGATGGTGCTGGCCCGCGTCGAGGACCGTGACATCGCGCTGATCCGCGATGAGCAGACGGGGCAGGTGGCGACGCAGGCGTTCCCCGGCGACTACATCGACTTCGAGGTCGAGCGGATCGTGCCGCTGTCGCGCCCGGACGAAGGTCGCAACGCGTTCGAGGTCCGCGGGCGGATCGTCACGCCGCCCGAGTTCATGCGCCCGGGGATGGAGGGCATCGCCAAGTTCAACACGGGTCGTCGCACGCTGCTGGACATCGGCACGCGGCGGATCCGGGATACGTTGAGGTTGTGGCTGTGGTGGTAGGGCGAGCGAGGCAGCGACAAAGCGAGACAGCGAGACAGGGCGCTGTCGCCTCGGGTCGCCGGCGCATTCTGTGTTCTGCAACCCTGTCTCGCTGTCTCGCTTTGTCGCTGTCTCGCTGCTGATTTATGGACCGCCCCACCTTCAGCCCGTTCTGGCATCGTGTTCGCGCCATGAGGCCGCGACTGAGGCCGCACGTCCAGATCACGCGCCAGCACTATCGCGGGCGTCGGTGGCACGTTGTGCACGACCCGGCGACAAACCAGTTCTACCGGCTCAACCCGATCGCCCACGAGTTCATCGGCATGCTCGACGGGCGGCGCAGCGTCGAGGACGTCTGGAAGATCTCGCTGGAACGCCACGCGGACGCGGCCCCGACGCAGAACGAGGTCATCCAGCTGCTCAGCCAGATGTACCAATCCAACCTGCTCTCGGGCGATGTGCCGCCGGAGACCGAGCAGCTGCTCCAGCGCGGCACGCGCCGACGGAAGCAGAAGGCGATCCAGCAGGCGATCGGGCTGATGTACTTCCGGATCCGCCTGTTCAACCCCGACGCGTTCCTGGCGTGGATCGAGCCGATCCTGCGACCGATCCTGAACCGCTGGGGCTTCCTGCTGTGGCTGGCCTTGATGGTGTTCACGGGCTCGCAGCTCCTCCCGCACTGGGAACGCCTCAGCGGCGGGTTCGAGGACGCGATCGCGCCCTCGAACTGGGGCTGGATGTTCGCGATGTTCGTGCTGGCCAAGGCCATCCACGAGACCGGGCACGGCGTGATCTGCAAGCGCTTCGGCGGGCAGGTGCCCGAGCTGGGCTTCATGCTGCTCGTGCTGATCCCGGCGCCGTACGTGGACGCGTCGGCGGCGTGGGCCTTCGAGAGCAAGTGGAAGCGAATCTCGGTCGGCGCGGGCGGGATGATCTTCGAACTGGGCCTGGCGTGCCTGGCGGCGCTGGTGTGGCTCAACTCCGCCGAGGGGCAGCTGGTCCACCAACTGTCGTACAACCTGATGCTGACCGCGAGCATCTCGACGATCCTCTTCAACGCCAACCCGCTGATGAAGTTCGACGGGTACTACATCCTCTCGGACCTCATCGAGGTCCCGAACCTGATGCAGCGCAGCCAGCAGATGCTCCAGCACCTGGCCAAGAAGTACCTCTACCGCCTCAAGAACGAGACGCCCCCGACGACCCAGCCCGGCGAGCGCGTCACGCTGGTCGTGTACGGCATCCTGGCGATGGCGTACCGGATCTTCCTGTTCATCTCGATCACGACCTACGTGCTCGGGCTGCTCTTCGGGCTCGGGGTCATGCTGGCCATCTGGACCGGCACGATGTGGTTCATCCTGCCGGCGGGCAAGTTTGTGCACTGGCTGGCCAGCCACCAGTCGCTGTCCGAGCACCGGTTCCGCGCGGTCGCGACCAGCGTGGCCCTCGGGGCCCTGGTGCTGGTGGCGATCGGCGTGGTGCCGGTGCAGGACCGGCGCCGGGCCAGCGGCGTGGTGGTGAGCCTGACCGATCCCGGCGTGTTCGCGGGGGCCGATGGGTTCATCGCCGCGGCCCACGTGGTGCCGGGGGACTGGGTCCGCGCGGGCGACCCGATCGTGACGCTGGAGAACCCGGAGTACGAGGCCCGCCTGGAACTGCACCGCGCCAGCATCCGCGAGGCCGAGATCCTGGAGCGCCGCGCGACGGTGCAGAGCCCGGTGCAGGCCGACGTGGTGCGCCAGCGGATCGAGGCGCTGCGCCGCCAGGAGGCATACCTGCAGGAGCGGATGTCGCGGCTGGTGGTGCGGGCCCCGCACGACGGGTTCGTGGTGGGTCTGGACCCGGCGACGATCCTGGGCTCGTGGGCCGCCGAGGGCCAGGGCGTGTGCCAGATCGTGGACACGTCGAACCTGCGGGTGGTGGCGAACCTCGGGCAGGCCGAGGCGGCGTGGCACTTCGATCTCGGGCGCGAGAACTACGACATCGAGATGCGGGTGTATTCGGATCCCTTCCGCGTGTGGAACGGCGGGCAGACGCTGGTGCTGCCGGCGGGGCAGTACCAGCTCCGCCACCCGGCCCTCGGGTTCTCCGGCGGCGGAACCGTGCAGACCGACCCGCAGGACCGGTCCGGCACGCAGACGCGCCGCCCGCAGTTCACGATGGAAGTGTCGCCGGTGATCGAGAGCGAGTCGGACGAGGAGGCCTGGGCCGCGGTGCCGGGCCAGCGGGTGGCGATGCGGTTCACGCTGCCGTCCCAGCCGCTGCTGCTGCAGTGGATCGATCGGCTTCACAAGCTGATCCAGGGGCGGCCGCAGGTCTAGGCCCACGCGCGAGATCGCCCCGGGGCTGTATGCTGGTGCCTCTTCTGAAGGGGCAGAGCATGCAGGCAGTGGCTGGTTCTCTTGGGGCGGTCGTCCTAGGCGTGGCGCTGGTGATTGGCGGCTGCGCGTCGCAGCGTTGCGAGGTGAGCGAGTCCCGCCGGGTGGAGGCGGAGCAGGCGTTCGGCAACTACATCGCGGCGATCAACTCGAACGACCTCGATCGCCTGTTGGCGATGTTCACCGACGACGTGGTGTTCCTGACGCCAAACGCCCCGCCGATCGTGGGCAAGGCGGCCGTCCGGGAGTGGTGCGCGGGGTATTTCGACGCATTCAGCACGCACTGGGACAAGCGGTCGCTCGAGTTCGAGATCGCCGGGGATTGGGCCTTCGAGCGGTACTCCTACACCTCCACCGACACGCCCCGGGGCGGGGGCGAGCCGATCGTGGGCACGGGCTGGGGGATGCTGATCTATCGCCGGGAAGCCGACGGCGTCTGGCGGGTCGCGCGCGACGCGGTCGGGCCGGATCGGGCCCCGCCCGGCGGCTAAGAACGGCCGGGGCGTGTCCAGAGCATCGTGGCGGTCGATGTGGCGCTGCGGCGTCGGAGACGCTCTCCGCGGCGCGTGGCAAAGGGGGCCGACGTGTCGCAGCGGATCACCGAGTGGCGGCATGACGACGTGGACGGGCAGATCCTCCTCGGCCTGACCACCGCCGGGGCGACGCTGGACATCCGGACCGAGCCGGGCCTGGTCCGCGGGGCGATCGACCTGTTGGACTCGAAGGCCACCGGCGACGACCACGTGCTGCTGGGCTGGTTCGGCGAGCACGAGATCGCGCTGAACCGCCTCGCCGATGGCCAGGTCTCGATGTTCGTCGACGGCCCGGTGCTGGGCGAGGGGCTGGTGCAGTCGATGGGGATGTTCGTGGATCGCGAGGAACTGCGGGGCGTGCTGGGGCGGGTCGTTGGGGAGTGAGACGGCGCGGCTGCTACTGCTGCGCCGCGAGGAACCCATCCAGGATCCTCGCCGCGGCGATGGCGTCGCGGCGTTCCTTCTTCTGCTTGTGCGTCAGGCCGCTGCGGGCCAGGGCCTTGTCGGCGGCGTCGGAGGTCAGGCGTTCGTCAGAGAAGTGCAGCGGGCGGGCGGTGCGGGACGCGAGGCGGGCGGCGAAGGCGCGGACGATCTTGGCTCGCGGCCCCTCGGTCCCGTCCATGTTCAGCGGCAGGCCGATGACCAGTTCGCCGGTGGGGCCGAGCAGGTCGTCGATGGCCGCGGCCAGTGCGTCGAGCAGTTGCTCGCCCTCGCGGGCGGCGATGGGGACCTCGAGCACGCGCACGGGCGTGGCCAGGCGGGTGATCGAGTCGCCCAGGGCCAGGCCGGTCCGCTTGTCGCCCAGGTCGATGGCGAGGTAACGCACGAGAGATGCTATGAGCGATTGGGGCGTCCGTTCCCCGTTGCACGCTTGATCGATCCGGGGCTTCGTCGCCGAGCCTCCTCAGCCCCGGCGTCTGGTCGCGTTGGGCGTTCGTTGGTCGCGATCCGCTACGCCCTCTTTTTCCGCACCTTCTTCAGAACCTTCTTGAGCACCTTCTTCTTCGGCTTCGATGCTGCCTTCGGGGACTCGTCGGCGAAGAGGCCGCTGGGTGCGTCGGCATCGGAGTCGTCGTCGCGTTCGTCGGACTCGCCGCGACCGGAGCCGATGGGTCGGGCCGGCCTCGCCTGCGGCTTTGTTGAGCCCGACGTGCCGCGGCCATTGGAACCAGAAGCGCCGCCATTCGTGTCGGCATCACCAACGACATCGTCGTCGCGGGCATCCGCCCGCGGCACGATCACAACCCCATCGTCCGCGTTCAGACTCTCCTCGTCCTTGATGACCCGCCCCTCGTCGTCGAGCTGCGCATCGGCGATCTCGGTCCGCCGCCGCGCCTGACGCTGCAACGCGTCGTACAGGGCCGCGGCATCGGCCCCGGTCAGCGACGACGCGGCCTTGGCGATCTCGCCGATGTACCGCTCGAACACATCCCGCCGCTCGCCCTCTCGGCGCATCCGCTGGCGCTTGCGTAAGTACGTCCCGAGTTTCCGCCCGCACTCCATCAGCGCGAGGCGCATCTCCTTGCGGATCTCGTCGTAGTCGGCGATCGCCTCCTTCGACTCGCTGGTGAACGGTACCCACACGCTGGCCATGTGGATCATGATGACCAGCGGGCCCACCGGCAGCCCGCCGCGCGGCTGCTGCAGGTCGTAGTTCCGCCAGTTCGTCTCGGTCGTGGCCTTGAAACTCGAGCACGCCGACTGCTGATAGAGCAGCGGCACGCGGTTGGCGAAGCGGATGACCCGGGCCGCCTCGTCCTTGGCCAGATCGCCGCCAAAGGCGATCGCGGCCTCGATCAGGAACGGTCGCCCGCGATAGACATCCGGGCTGCGGCTGCTGGCGGCGTAGAACTCGGCCCGCACGCCCTTGAACATGCCCTTGAGCAGTTGCTGCACGCCGATGGGGGCCAGGCAGTCGGTCGGCGGCGGCGGGAGTTTGGCGTCCTGGAAGAGTTTGAAGAGGCGCTCGGCCTTGGCGGTGTCGATCTCGGACGCGCGGGTGCGGGCCGTGACGCCGATGCCGCGGCAGAAGTCGCCCGCGGTGGAGGGCGAGACGCGGCTGAACCGCTCCTGCAGGAAGCGGTAGAGCGTGCCGCTGGCCCGCTCGGCCTCCTCGAAGTCCTTGAGCATCTGGAGCAGCGTGCCGAGTTCGACGCCCTTGGGGTGGGGCTGGATCTCCTTGGTCTCGGGCGGGAGATCGTCGACGGCGCGGGGGAAGACGACGACGGGGCCGAGGTCTTGGGTGGTGTCGGGGGTGGTCGCTGCGGGCGAGCCGTGGTCAGTTGGGGCAAGGCCGTTGGTGTGGACGCCGGGGGGTGTGTTGGCGTGGGGTTGGTCGGCGCTCGCTCGCGCGTCGCGTTCGCTGGACGCCGCGCTGCCGCGCTTGCGCTTGCCCTTGAGCAGCGGGGCCTCGGGCTCGTCCTCGATGGTGCGGGTGGGTCGGACGAGGGTGATCTTGGCGTGGGGGTTGGCGATGGCGGTGAGTTCGAGGAACTCGTCGACCGAGCCGCGGCCGCGCTGGTACTTGCCCTCGAGTTCGATCGAGACGCTGGTGCCGGTGGGGAACTCGTCGGTCGAGAGGAACGCGTCGCCCAACTCCCGAACTTGCGGCAAATCGCGGAGGCGCTGCAGCGGGAAGTCATCCGTCGTCTCGTCGATGGTCACCTCGGCCCGGTTGGCCTTGGTGTTCATCGCCAGTTCGATGTGGTGGGCCTTGGCGCCCGCCTTGGGGCGGGTCTGGATGAGCATGGGGCGGCCGGTGGTGATCAGGCCGTACATGCCCGCGGCCGAGATGCCGATGCCCTGCTGGCCGCGCGACATCTTGAGGCGGTGGAACTTGGAGCCGAAGAGCAGGCGCCCGAACACGTTCTCGACCTGCTTGCGCACGATGCCCGGCCCGTTGTCCACGACGCTGACGCGGTAGCGCGAGGCCTTGCTGGCCCGGCCGCTGGGGCGGTCGGGCTGGAGGTCCTCGATCACCACGGCGATCGAGGGCAGGATGCCGGCCTCCTCGCAGGCGTCGAGCGAGTTGTCGACCGCTTCCTTGACGGTGGTCAGCAGGGCCTTGCGCGGGTTGTCGAAGCCGAGCAGGTGGCGGTTCTTGGCGAAGAACTCGGAGACGGCGATGTCGCGCTGGCCCTTGGCCATGGACTCGGCGGTGGCGCGGGGGCGCCTGGCGGACTTGCCGGACTTACCGGACTTGGCCGGCGAATCGGCGCGGGACCGGCGCGGCTTGGGCTCTTCCATGGCGGCGCTCGGATCGGTCGGGCTGTCGAGCAGCAACGGCTGCTGGGCCATCGGGCACCCTCCATGGTGCGGGGTGGCGGGCGGAGAACGGCAGGATATGCGGGCGGCGAGGAGAGAGGAGAGAGGAGAGAGGAGAGACGGAGAGAAGAAGTGACGGAGTGACGGAGTGACGAAGAGATGGAGCGATGGAGAGCGGGGAAGACGAAGGGATGCGGGGATTCTGCGATCGGGAGAACCCGCCCTCCGGGCGAAGAACCGGACGCGATCGTGGGCGGGCGACTTGGCGGGCTGCTACCGCCCAATCCCAATAATCGTCCCCGCGTGCTCGGCCATCGCCTTGGAGATCTTCGCCTCCAGCGACGACTCGTCCATCTGGCCCGCGATCTCCTGGAACTTCTCCCAGTACCGCTCGGCCTTGCCCTTCATGAACCCGCCGCTCTTTTCCATCTCCACGTACTCGCGGATGCGGGCCGGGGACAGGTCGGTCAGTTCCCGCGCGGCCATCTGGCCCGCGACCGCCGCCGAGCCCGCGACCGCCGCGGTCAGACGCCGGAACTCCTCGACGTCGGCCTGGACCTTGCCTCGCGGCGTGTCGGCGTCGCCGGAGAGGAACGCCGCGATCGACTGGCCCAGGGCGACGCGCTGGCGGCGCTGCATGGCCGGGTGGGCCTTCTGCCAGCGCTGCCACGTCTGCCAGACCACCGGCTCGAGGCGGATGGCCAGTTCGGCCAACAGCGCGAGCAGGTCGAGCACGCGCTGGGAATCGATCTTGGCCTGTCGCCCGCCGAAGATTTCCTTGCTCACGCGGGCCACGCCGGACTCGGGCCAGGCGTCGATGCCGCCGAGGGTGAAGCCGGCGGCGGCGAGTTTGCGCGAGACGCTTTCCTTCTGTTCCGCCGAGAGGTTGCCGGACAGGGCCAGCACCTTGTTGAGGTGGTAGGAGATGTCGCGGTCCTCGCGGTTCTCGATGGGGGCCGCGACGGGGGCGGAGGGCGCGGTCGCGGGGGCCGCGATGCCGCCGCCTTCCCAGGAGGGGAAGTGGGTCTCGAGTTCCCTGAGGAACTCCTCGCGGTCGGCCGGGACGAGCGGGTGGATGGCCCGCTCGACCTCTTCGGCCAGGACGGCCTGGCGCTGGTCGGGCTCGTGGTCGGCCAGGTCCGCCTGCACGAGGCGGAGGCGGCTCGCGGTGGACTCGACCAGCGTTCGGATTTCCTTGGAACTCACGGCCTGTCCTTTCGCGATGCCGCGCGGCGCGGCTGGATACGGAACTTTACGGGCCCAGGCCCGACACGCCCTCCCGGAGGGGCCCCGGGGCTCGCAAACGCCGGCCAGTCCCGCGAGCGTGGGCGAGACATCGGCCAGGGCTCCCACTCAATCCATGATCGGCGCGCCCGGGGGCCACGCCCGTGGCGATGATCGGTCCCGGCTTCCGCAACGCGGCGTGGGGCGTGCCGATCGACGCGGCTGGGAGGCGGGGGCACGCCCGAGAACACACCCAGACCGCAAAGCGCCCTGCGGGCCGAGGGTGTTGGTTGTCGATAGGTCGTTTGTTGACAAGGACTTGGAGGAGGAAGCCCATGCCCCGCCGCGCCCGCTCGATCGTTGCCGCCCTTGCCCTCGCCGCCGCATTGGGGGTGGGCGGATGCTCCTCGTTCGGCCAGGGTCGGTCGACGTCGGACTGGCGGTACCAGTCGCCCGGCGATGGTCGCGTGGGCGTCGGTGACTCGCTGGGCAACGCGCTGTTCCTCCGCCACGTGCAGCTCGCAAAGGCGGCCCAGTTCGAGGGCTCGCCCGTGTTCGCGTCGGTGCCGACCGACGAGTGAGCCCGCGGGCCGGTTCGGCTAGGGGCTCGGCGCCACGAGCACGGCGTTCCGCAGGATCTGCCGCGCGCGATCGCGCAGCGGATCGGCACCGGCGCTGGGCGGCGGGGCGTCGAACGCGAGGCGGAAACCGACGTCCGGGTAGCGGCTCTCGCCCAGCAGGAAGTCCGGCACCTCCACCGGGTTTGTGCCCCACTCGGGCGGCGACAGCGACGACTGGCCGACCACGTACACGCGCCCGTTGTCCAGCACGAACTCCCACACGTTGCCGATGATGTGCTTGAACGTCGCGCCCGGCCCCGCGGTGACGGGCTGGAAGTACAGCGTTCCGTCGGAGGCCGACGTGGCGGGCGTCGCGCTCGCACCGGTCTCGGCGGGCACGTCGAAGTTCTCGGCGAACGCACCCTCGTCCGGGAACGGGACCGTGGGCGTCTGGCGCTGGTTGGCCGCGGCGTGGTTCCGCTGGTTCAGCCACACCTGGTCGCGGACGTTCCATCCCGAGGTGGGCTCGCGCTGGGCGGCGGCCCGCCACTCGGAAACGGTCGGCAGGCGGCAGCCGACGCGCTGCGCGAAGAGGCGCGCCGCGTTGGCGGTCACCTGCTGCATGGGCATGTCGAGCGACGGGCGTTCGCCGAATCCGGGCGGGAACGCGTTGGCGACGGCCCTCGTGGGTCCGCTGGGGCGCTGGGCCCGGAGCCAGATCGAGTTGGGGGCCAGACGCCCCGGCTGGTTGCGGTCGTAGGTCCACACCGCCGGGCCGGGCCAGTCCGTGCCGTTGATGACATCCGACGCCGAGCCGCTCCACTGGGCCTCGAGCTCGTTCCAGAACCCGCCCTGGTCGGCGGCCCGTCCGAACGCGTCGGCGGAGATCTCGGTGGTCTGGAGGAACACACCCTGGCCCGTGGGCAGGTCGATGCGTGCGAACTCCAGCGTCACGCCGCCCGGCGAGACGTACGTCGCCCGCTGGCCCGACGGGTCGGTGTTCTGGTACCGCCAGCCGACCGTCCCCGGCCCGACGGTCGCGAGGTCGCCGCCGCCGGTCGGCGGAGCGGCGGCCTCGCGGATCGTCGTGATCCAATCGGCCATCGCCTGATCGCCCGCCCACAGCGCCTGGTTCTCCGGGCGATTGGCCACGTCGAGGATCGACTGCAGGGCGCGCCGGTACTCGTCGTCCGTCGCCCCCGCGTTCTGTGCCACCTGCTCGGCCCGCTCGATCGCGGTGTTGAGGCCGATGTTGAACCGGGCCCGTGCCGAGAGTGCCGTGCCGTCGAACCCGATGCCCAGCGTGCCGGCCAGGTCGCGGGCCTGGGCCAGTTCCGGGCGCGTGCCGGCGGCGTCCATGCGGCTGGCCCACAGCGCTGTCGCACGCTGGTTGAGGCGCGCGGTGAGCCCGTCGCGCCGCGCCTGATCGGCGATCGCGCCGGCGTCGGCACGCAGGCGCTGGAGCATCTGCGATTCGGTGTCCACACCAAGGAACGAGCCCGGCGCCAGTCGGTCCCACGCCGCGAGGCGGGTCTGGACGGCGGACTGGTCATCGAGCACCAGCGCGGCGAGCGCGCCGGGATCGCCCGTCTGTTCGACCCGCGCGATCGAGTCGCCCAGCTCGGTCAGGCGCTGGGCGCTCGGGCGGAGGGCCGCGGCGACGGCCTCGGGCAGTTGAGACTCGGTCGTTGCCCACGATGCCGCGATCGACTCGAGCGTCCGACCCGCCGACG
>JACKHA010000013.1 GCA_020639215.1 Phycisphaeraceae bacterium | reverse complement strand
AAAGAAAAGGGCGTGCGGGTTTTCGCCCGCACGCCCCCGTTCTGAGAGAGGAGAGAGAGGTGAGTCGCTTTGACCCGGGCGGACGGCGCGGCCCGCCCGGGGGTGAGTCATCAGTCCGTCACGCGGCCTTGCGCTCGAAGTACCCCATCCGCCGCAGGAACGCCACGGCCTCGTTGACGACCGGCCCGTCGAACGGCGCCAGCGCCTCGGCCTGCATGGCACGCTCGATCGCCGCCTGCTCGCCCTGGGCCGGGTCCTCGGTCGAGATGGCCCGCACGAACGCCTCGGCGGCCTCAAAGAGCATGGCCGCGTCGCTGTCGGTCAGATCGGATGGCTCGGCGTGGGCCAGTTCCTTGGGCTGCGGGGCCGGCTCGGGGGCGGCCTCGATCCGCTTGGCTTTTTCCGTGCGTCGGCGTGCGTTGTGCCGGTTGTGCTTGTCGTGTTCCATGACGCCGCTCCTTTTCGCTCCGTGGGGCCGATTCGTGCGGCCCTCTCTCATTCGGAGCGATGGACGAGGCGTTGCACTCACGCCACATCCGCACACTCTTTGACGCCGACCCGTGACCGATTCGTGACAGTGCCCTCGGGCGGCATTCGAAGGGACATACGCAAACCGCCGTCCGGCCGGGCAACCCGCCCGATCGAAACGCGCCGCGTCGCCAGTTCGGTGGCGCTTCGTTCCACGAATCGGCAATGTTGATGCCGCCCGGCCTCGCCGGTCACATCGCCCGGCGCGCCGCCTCGTCGATCGTCGGGATCAGGCGGTTGACGGCGGTCGTCTTGACGATCTCGCCGATCATCGCCGTCTGCTCCGGCGTCGGATCGATGAACTCGAGCCCGTACTCGTGCTGGAACATGCTCAGGCGGGTCCGGCGCACGATCCGGGCGTCGATCATCAGCACGAATCCCTCGCCCGTGAGCGAGAGCAGGAACGTCTTGCCCATCGGCAGCGCCCCCATGGACTTGCCCCGGATGCGGCAGCCGCGCGGCGACAGATCCCGAACTTCCCCCAGGTCCGAGGAAAGCCCTTCGCACACAAGCCGACCGGACTTTCGGCGGTTGTCCAATCCCATGCGCGGCGCCCAACGAACAGCCGTTCGGTCTATCCGGCCGAACCCGCCTCCTTGGGCGAGGATCGACCACTTGGGCACACCGATGCAGCCGATCCAGTGAGCATGGGCGGGACCAAACCAAAGCGGACCCGCGAGCCGACCGGCCCGCGCCAGCGACGACAAGCCAGGCGTTATCAGACCCGCAGCCTTCCCTCGTTCCCGTTCGGTGAGGTGGTGGATCTGTCGGCCGGCGGCATGCGGGTTCGTCGAAACGGAGCGCCCATCGTCGCCGAGGGGAGTGTCGAGCGGTTCACGCTCGTCGCCGGAGCGGGCCCCATCCACCTCACCGGGCGCGTGGCCTGGATCAGGCGGAAGGGCCTGCTGGCCCGCACCCACGAGTACGGCGTGGAGTTCCTCGAGCTCGACAACGAGCTCCGCGCCCGCCTCCGCCACATCGGGCAGAAGGGGCACGACTCCGGGCCTTCCCCGGAGGAAGCCGAGGCGCAGGCGCGGCGGCGGATCTACGCGTCGGTGGAGGTCGAGGACCTGTACCCCATCCTGGGCGTCGAGCCGGACGCCCCAGCGGACGAGCTGGCCAGGGCGTACCGGGGGTTGGTTCGGCGCTGGCACCCCGATGTGTGCGCGGAGCCGGATGCCGGCGCGCAGCTGGCTCGCGTGACCAAGGCGTACAAGATCCTGCGGGACCCCGATTTGCGGGCCAGGTACGACGAGATGCGGTCCTCGGCCGGGCAGATCATCCCGCCCGAAATCGGGGGGTCGGCACAGGCGGCCTGAGCGGCCACCAATCGGCGCTCACCCGCCGGCGGGATCACCTTCGGCGTGGGATGGCTCAACACCCTCCTCTGGGCTTAGGGCCGGCTCGCCGGCCTCGGCGCGGTGACGCTCTTCCGGCGTCTGGGGCGATCGGTTGGCCTCTGGGGGTTGGAGCTCGGGTTTGGTCCCCAGGAATGGGGGGATCCATGCCCCAATGAACAAGCCGAGGACCAGCCCCAGCACGAGGCCGGGCAGGAAGGCTTTGGCGAACTGACCGCCGGCGGCGTCGGCGGCGGCGATCGAGGTCGGCTGGTCGGACATGGGCGGCTCCTGCGTTCCCGACGGCATCCGGTCCCGTACCATCGGCGGCTGGGCGGCCTTGAGGATAGCCCACCGGCCCGAACCCTGCTGCAGTTCGGGGAGTGCCGCCGCTCGGGGTCGTTTTTGGTTTGGGTTGTCAGCCATTCGCGGGGCCTGGGGCGGCCGCGGATTCATCTCGAGGAGGACGCGGATGCCACGCCTCACGATCAAACGCGAAATCGAAGCCCCGATCGGGGCGGTCTTCGCCGCGGTCGCGGATGTTCGGAACTTCGCCGAGATCCAGCCGCAGATCGTGGACATCACGTTTCTGAGCGAGCAGCGGACCGGGGTGGGTACGCGATTCCGGGAGACCCGCCAGATGGGCAAGCGCCGGGCGTCGGTCGAGCTGGAGGTGACCGAGCACGTCGAGAACGACCGTGTTCGGCTCGTGTCGGACGCCCACGGCACGGTCTGGGACACGGTGTTCACCGTCCGCAAGGCGGGCGAGGGACGGACGGAGCTCACGATGGTCATGGACGCGAACGGCAAGTCCCTGCTGGCCTGGATGATGAACCCGCTGGTGATGGGGATGGTCAAAGGGGCGGTTGCGGCGGACATCGAACGGGTCAAGGCCCACTGCGAGGCGGCGGCGAGCGGTGCGGCGGCCTGAGAGCGGGTGGGACTCGGGTCAGAGCTTCCGCATCCGGCGGGCCCAGCGTCCGAACCGGAGCATGGCCCACAACAGTTCCGACCGGGGGGGCGTGCCGCGTCCGAAGGCGGTGTGCCAGCGCCAAGACCAGTACGGGCCCCTGAGGCGGAAGCGGGTCAGGGTGGCCAGACGGAGAAGTTCGAAGGCGCCCAGGATGGCCGAGCCGATGGAATGCATGTCGGGTGATTCGAGGCCGGTCCGTGAGGGTAGACGCCGCGGCCTGGGCGTGGTTCAATAGCCCCCGGTGGGCGGTCGGCGGATTCGGGAGTGCGTTGTGGCGGATTCTCGCGGTTCCAGGGCGAAGAGGGCGGCGGAAGGGGCGGCCCGATCGGCCGCGACGTGGATGCACCGCCTGCGCTTGCGGACGTTCGCGTGGGTGGTGGGTCTGATCGTGGCCGGGTTCACGGTGACGGCGGCGTTCGCGCTGCCGGCCCTGCCTGTGCTTGGTGTGGCGTTCGCGGCGGCCGCGGTGCTGGTGAACCAGATGGCCCACCGCCTGGCGCAGCCGACGTGCTACGGGTGCGGGAAGGACATCGCCCGCATCGCGGCCGGGGCGTACGGGGTGGTGTGCCCGGAGTGCGGGGCGATCACGCAGGTGCTGCCCAGGATGGGGAGCGGGCATCGAGGAGAGCCGGCGCGGGGCGTCGCGGCCGCGCCCAATGGCGACAAGGCCAACGTCGGCGGCGAGTCGACGGTCGCCTGAGTCGTGGCGTTGTTCGCTCCTAGGGTTGGCCCATGCGAGCCCACCTCGTCCAGATGACCATCGCCTGGGAGGACCACGAGGCCAACTTCCGGCGCGTCGATGGCCTGCTGCGAGGCGTTGGGGTCGCGCGCGGCGATCTGGTGCTGCTGCCGGAGATGTTCTCGTCTGGATTCAGCCTGAACACGGGCGCGACCGCCGACCGCGACGGGGTTGTGCTTGCGTACCTGCGGGGTCTGGCGACGCGGCTGGGCGCGTGGGTGCAGGGCGGGCGGACGGTGCTGGGCGATGGTGCCGAGAAGGCGACCAACGAGGCGCCGGCATTCGATCCGACCGGGCGGCTCGTGTGCTCGTACGTGAAGATCCACCCGTTCTCGTTCGGGCGCGAGCCGGAGCGGTTTGTGGGCGGGAGCGAGGTGGTCGCGTACCCGTGGGGCGACGAAGCGGGTGGTGCGTCGGACGGGGGCGCGATGACCGTCTGCCCGGCGATCTGTTATGACCTGCGGTTCCCGGAACTGTTCCGGCGCGGGCTGGCGATGGGGGCCGAGTGCTTCGCGATCGGGGCGAACTGGCCGGACGCGCGCCAGGCGCACTGGCGGGCGCTGCTCGTGGCGAGGGCGATCGAGAATCAGGCGGTCGTGCTGGGCGTGAACCGGACCGGTTCGGACCCGCACCTGTCGTACGCCGGCGGGAGCATCGTGGTGGGGGCGCGGGGCGAGGTGCTCGGAGAGTTGGGCGATGAGGAGGCGGTGCTGAGCGTGGAGGTGGAGGCCGCAGCGGTTCGGGGCTGGCGGGAGGCGTTTCCCGCGTGGCGGGACGTGCGGCTGAAATGACGGGGATTCGAGTCCGCGTCTGCTCGCTGGGGGCGGGAACAGGAGGACTCACCACAGAGGCGCCGAGAACGCTGAGGAAGGCACGAATACAAGCGAATGCGCATTGCTCGGCGCACTCTGCGCCTCGGCGGTGAACGACACTGGCGTCGATCGAATCGCAGGGATGCTGCGACCCGCGGATGCGTGGCGTTGTGGTTGATCGCACGACCATCGCTCCGAGCCGCGATGGTCGTGGCACACAGGCGCGCTGGCGTGTTCAGCGGAGTCGCAGGGTGGATCGCGTGGCCGCGCAGAGCCGCGGCCACGGCACCCGGATCAGGTCGGCGGGGGCACGGCCGAACTGGGGAGCTCGGGCTCCTGCCCGTTGGCCGCGGCCCGTCGCTTCGCGAACTCGCGCTGGACCTGCTCGGCCATGGATTCGGCGGTGGCGATCTCTTCGATGGTGACGTGGTCGGCGCCCTGCTGTCGGGCGAGCAGGCCCTTGGAGAGGAACGAGGCCCGGGCCGCGATGAAGATGGTGGGCGAGAGGTCGCGGACGGCGCGGACGGCCCGGAGCGAGGCCTCGTCGTCGGGGATGGTCAGGATGAACGCGTCGGCCTCGCGGGCGCCGGCGGACTCGAGGACTTCGGGGTTGGTGACGTCGCCGTAGACGACGCGCCGACCGAGCCCGCCCTGGCGTTTGACGGTGGCGGGGTTGAGTTCGATGACGGTGGACTCGGCACCGAGCAGGTCGAGGCGCTGGGCGACGGCGCGCCCGACGGGACCGAACCCGGCGATGATGACGCGGGCCTTCTCGACGGCATCGTCGGGGGGCGAGTCGGCCCCGCCCTCGCCGGCGTGCCCCTCGCCCCCGAGGGGGGAGGCGTGCATGACGGCGAAGGGGAGGAGGCGGACCGACCTGACGTGCGCGAGGCGCGGCCCGAGGCGGCGTCCCTGGGACATGAGCGCGGGCGTGAGCATGAGGGTGATGGCCACCACGCCGGTGGCGGCTCCGAGGGTGCGCTGGTCGATCGCGTTCTGGTCCTCGGCGAACTGCAGGATGACGAGGGTGAACTCGCCGGCCTGTGAGAGGCCCAAGCCGACCGCGAACGCGACTGGGGCCGAGAGGCCGCCGAGCCAGAGGGCACCGGCGTTGCCGATGGTCTTGATCGCGATGCAGGCGGCGACGGCCAGCAGCACGACCCACCACATCGAGATGACTTCCTGGAGCGGGAGGTTGAGGCCGACGGCGACGAAGAAGATGGCCATGAACAGGTCGCGCATGGGCGTGAGCTGGCCAGAGACCTGGTGCTTGAAGGGCGTGCCGGCGAGGAGGAAGCCGGCGACGAACGCGCCGAGTTCGGGGCTGAGGCCCAGGATTCCGGTCAGCACGGCGGCGCCCATGGCCACGGCGCCCGCGACAACGAGAAGCACGTCCGGCGAGGAGTCCTTGGCGGCGAAGGCGAGCAGGCGGGGGAGGACGATGCGCCCCGCGGCGATCATGGCGGCGACGCCCGCGATGGTGAGGACGCCCTGGAGGAGCAGGTCCCACATGGTCTTGGTGGAGGCGTGCGATGCCGCGCCCGCGGCCTCGGCGGCGTGGACGGCGGACTCGGCGGCGGGAGCGAGCGACTCGGTCCAGCTTCCCAGCGTTGGGATGAGAGCCAGGAACACGATCGTGAGCAGGTCCTGAACGATCAGCACGCCGAAGGAGACGCGCCCGTGGAAGGACTTCATCTCGCGGCGTTGCTGGAGGGTGCGGAGGACCGCGGCGGTCGAGGACATCGAGATCGCCATGCCGACGGCCAGAGCGGCGGGGGGCGACAGGCCGAAGAGCATGGCGACCGGCCAGACGATGAGCATGACCAGGAGTGTGGCGACGGCCCCGACGCCGAAGATGGGCAGGAGGTCGCCGCGGAGTTCCTTGAGGTCCATGTGCAGGCCGATGCCGAACATGAGCAGGATGATGGCGAGGGAGGCGATGCCCTCGACGCTCTCGGGCGCGACGAGCCCCAGGGCCGGGCCGATGATCGCGCCCGCGACGAGATACGCGGGGATCGTGGCGACGCGGAGGTGGCGCAGCGCGAGCGTGACGATCGTCGCGGTGGCGAAGACGATGAGCAGATCGACGGACAGGGCGGGGGCTTGGGCGGCGGCGAGTGTGATGGGGCCCGTTGCTGGCATGCCCGCTCCTTGGGTCGTGCGGCGGAGGCGTTCTTGAAGGGAGGCGTCCGCGAGGGGTGTGAACGCTAGGGAGCGGGCGGGCGGGCCGCCATTGGCGGGCGGGGCGATCCCCTACAGTTCCCGCTGTGGAAGACGCGAGCAGGAATACGAACGGCGTGCGGGCGGGGGGCGATCGGGGCGCGATCGGCGATGCGGCGGGGCGAGGAGCCGCTCACCCCGAAGCAGTGACGCTGCGGACCATCAACGCGATGGCGTCTCGAGGCGAGAGGTTTGCCTGCCTGACGGCCTATGACGCGACCATGGCCCGCCTGCTCGAACGGGCGGGCGTGCACGTGCTGCTGGTCGGGGATACGGCGGCGGAGGTCGTGCTCGGGTTCCCGCGGACGTTCCACATGCCGCTGGAGGTGTCGCTGGCGCTGACGGCGGCGGTGAAGCGGGGTGCGCCCGGGACGGTGGTGATGGGGGACATGCCGTTCCTGTCGTACCACGCGTCGGACGCGGAGGCGATCCGGAACGCGGGGCGGTATCTGACCGAGGGGCTGGCGGACATCGTGAAACTGGAGGTCGACGCGTCGTTCGCGCCGCTGGTGGGGCAGATGGCGCGGGCGGGGATCCCGGTGTGTGCGCATGTGGGGTCGAGGCCGCAGTTGGCGGCGTTGACGGGCGGGTACGGCTCGGCGGGCAGGACGGCGGCGGAGGCCGAGCGGATCGTGGCGGACGCGGTGGCGATGGAGCGGGCCGGGGCGGTGATGCTGCTGGTCGAGGCGGTGCCGGACGAGGTGACGCAGCGGATTCTGGCATCGACGCGGGTGCCGCTGATCGGGATCGGGGCCGGGACGCGGTGCCACGGGCAGGTGCTGGTGGTGCAGGACCTGCTTGGGATGTCGGATCAGACGCCGCGGTTTGCGGCCCCGGCGGCGGCGCTTGGGGATGCGATCGTGTCCGCGGGGCGGGAGTGGGTGCGACGGGTCGCGTCAGGCGAGATCGGTGGGGAGCGGTATCGGATGAGGGCGGGTGAGGCCGAGCGGTTCGGGGCCGCGGGGCCGGGCGCGCCGGAGGTCAAACCTGCATCCGATCCGGTGGCGGGTCGATAACGGATCATGGGACGGGGGGCGGCTGCCGGGAAGCGGCGGAGTGGAGGCCCGATGCGACGATTCGTGACCTTCGGCCCGGCGCTGGTGGTGCTGCTCACGACGCTCGTGACGCTGGTTGCGGCGCCTGCGGCGGTGCGGATGATCCGGGCGGCGGACGCCGCGGCCCGCGCGCGGGCGGCGAGGCAGGCGCTGGCCGACGACGACATCCTGCAGCGGCTGTCGCTGGCGACGGCGAACGTGGGCGAAGCGGTGCTGCCCTCGGTCGTGCACATCGACGTGCGGACGACGGGCGCGAACGGGATCAACGCCTCGTCGCTCGGCTCGGGCTGGGTGTACGACCAGCGCGGCTACATCGTGACCAACGCGCATGTCGTGGCGTCGGCGACGGCGATCTCGGTGCAGTTCAGCGACGGGCGGCTGTACGACGCGTCGCTGGTGGGGATCGATCCGGGGACGGACATCGCGGTAATCAGGATCACGCCGCTGGAGGAGCTGATCGCGCTGCCGCGTTCGGGCGAGCCGCTGCTGGTGGGGCAGAAGGTGTACTCGTTCGGCTCGCCGTTCAACTTCAAGTTCTCGATGTCCGAGGGGATCGTCAGCGGTCTGGGGCGCGAGTCGACGACGTACGCGAACATCGGGGGCTTCTCGAACTTCATCCAGTTCGACGCGGCGGTGAACCCGGGCAACTCGGGCGGACCGGTTGTGGACGTTCTCGGTCGGGTGGTGGGCGTGAACGTGGCGATCGCCAACAACACGAACACGGTCGGGACGACCGACCAGGGCCAGTCGGCTGGGATCTCTTTCGCGATCCCGGTGCGGGTGGCGGAGTTCGTGGCGGGGCAACTGATCGAGGACGGGCAGGTGCGCCGCGGGTTCCTGGGGATCAACCTGCCGGTGTTCGACGGGCCGGCGTACCTGCGGGACCAACTGGGCTACATCGGGCTGGGCGTGCACGTGCCGCAGGTGGTGGCCGATGGCCCGGCGGCGCGGGGCGGGCTGCAGCGCGACGACGTGATCACGGGCATCGACGGGCAGCGGATCACGGGCGTCGAGATGCTGCGATCGATCATCAGCACGATGGAGCCGGGGCACGACGCGCGGATCGAGTTGTGGCGGGCGGGCACGAGCCGGACGGTCACGGTGCGGGTCGGCGAGTTCGAGCGGCCCGACCTGGTGCGACAGAACATCATCACGTCGCTGGTGTCGATCGGGGCGCGGCTCGAGCGGACCGACCCCGGGGCGACGCCGGCGTTCGACCTGGTGATCCCGGGGAGCCCGGCGGCGCGGGCGGGCCTGCGCCGGGGCAGCACGGTGGTGGAGGTCGAGGGCAATCCGGTCGGCACGGTGCAGGCGTTCTGCGAGGCGCTCGACGCCGCGGACTTCCGGCTGCGGGCGCCGGTCGAGGTGACGATCGAGGTCGCGTCGGACGACGGCGAGACGCGGCGTCGGGAGATCACGCTGGAGTTGCCGCGGTAGTTCGCGCTTGCTGCTGCAGCGATGGACGCGTGGGGCACCGTACACCACCAGAACGCGCGGCCCGACAAGGTCGCCCGGTTCATGTCAGAGCGGCGCTCCCGCTGGACGGTGACTGGGCGGTCTTTGTATCTTGGTGGCACGCGTGGGTTGATCCGGCGAGCGCCGGGGCCGCGCGGGCCGAGCGGCGCTCCCGGGCCGGGAGTGGGGCGTCGTTCCTGCGTGCATCCCAATCTCCCGGGCACCCCCGGACCGTGAGTCATGCGGATTTACGTTGGCAACCTGCCGTTCAGCACGACGGATGATTCCCTGCGCCAGTTGTTCGAGGAGTTCGGGCAGGTCACCGATGCGAAGGTGGTCTCCGACCGCGAGACCGGGCGCTCGCGCGGCTTCGGGTTCGTCGAGATGAACGACGACGAGGCCCGGACGGCGATCAACGAGATGAACGGGCGGCCGGTCGATGGGCGCCCGCTGGTGGTCAACGAGGCGCGCGAGCGCCAGGGCGGTGGCGGCGGGCGCGGCGGGTTTGGTGGTGGAGGCGGAGGGCGTGGCGGATACGGCGGAGGCGGTGGTGGGGGCCGCGGTGGATTTGGAGGTGGCGGCGGCGGTGGGGGAGGCTTCGGCGACCCGAGCCCGCGCGGCGGCGGTGGTGGAGGACGGGGCGGACGCCAGGAGCGCGGGAGCGGCGGCGGGTCACGCGAGCGGGATGATGACTGGAACTGACCGTCCTTCGATTGATTGAAACGCCAGAGTGCCGCCCTCGTCGGTCACCGGTCTTTGAGGCGGATGACCAGGCGCAGGCCCGACCACGTCGCGTCGATGGCGCAGACCTTGTTGTCGACCAGCGTGTGCTCGAAGGCGATCTGGCGGACGACGTCCTCGGTGATGTCGGTCGGCACGCCGGAGGCGCGCTTGGGCCAGGCGCACCAGATGGCGCCGTTGGGGGCGATGCGGGTGCGCAGCGTGCCAACGCGGGCGGCCATGCGGTCGCTCGTTGTGGCGAAGGCGATGGCGACGTCGATTGGGGACTTGGCGCGGAGGTCGCGACGGATGGTCACGTCGTCGGGGAGCGGGGTGAGCAGCGCGTCGAAGTCGGCGGGGGCGTCGAGGATGACCAGGGTGTGCCCCGGCTTGATGCCGAGCTTCTTGGGCAGCGGAGTGCCGGAGTAGCCGGCGGGTTGGGGTGTGGCGGGCATCGGACGAGTGTACCGGGGGCCGGGCCACACCTGGCGGGTGTAATGGGCATCGCAGGTGGCAGGGTCGGCGGCTGCGCCGCCGGCACAGGACGGAGTCCTGTGCCACCAAACGGACGGAGTCCTGTGCCACCTGGACCGGGGCGGGGACGCCCCGGCTCGCGATCGGGGGGATGGTCGGTCAGCGCTTCGTTGCGAGCCAGTCGTGCAGGCGGTTGTGGTCCCAGCAGTTGACGCACTGTTCGGCGGTGAGCCAGCCGCGCCGGGCGGTGAGCACGCCGTAGCCCAGGTTGTCGTAGTCGGTCGGGGCGTGGACGTCGCAGTCGATGGCGATGAGGCAGCCGGCCTCGACCGCCGCCCGGACGTGGGTGTCGCGTAGGTCGAGGCGCATCCAGTGGGCGTTGATCTCGAGGGCGACGTCGTGCTGCATGGCCGCGGCGATGATCTCGTCCATCGCGGGTTCGAGGCCGGCGCGACGCCCGATGAGTCGCCCCGTCGGGTGGCCCAGAATGTTGACGCGAGGGTGCTCGATGGCCTTGAGCAGACGCTTCGTGGCGGTCTTTGCGTCCTGCGAGAGAGCCACGTGCGGGCTGGCGACGACGACGTCCAGCAGGGCGAGCGTGTCGTCGTCGTAGTCGAGCGAGCCGTCGGCGAGGATGTCGACCTCGGCGCCGACGAGGATGGTGATGCCCTTCGTGGCCGCGGCGGCGCGCCGGACCGCCTTGGCGTGCTCGCGGAGTCGGTCGGGCTGGAGGCCATTGGCGATGACCGAGGACTTGGAGTGGTCGGTGACGGCGATGGTGTGGAAGCCGCGGCGTTTGGCCTCGCCGGTGAGCTGCTCGATCGAGAGCGCGCCGTCGGAGGCGGTGGTGTGGGCGTGGAGTTCGGCCTTGATGTCGCCCAGTTCGATCAGGCGGGGCAGCGTGTTCCTCTGGGCGGCGTCGATCTCGCCGCGGTCCTCGCGGAGTTCGGGGGCGATGACGGGGAGGCTAAACGCCTTGTAGACCTCCTCCTCGGACGCGCCGGCGATCGGTTTGATGCCGCGTTTGTGGGGTGGGGCGGGGTCGTCGTCGTTGGGGTAGAGGCCGTACTCGTTGAGGGATCGTCCGGCCTTGAGGGCGCGTTCGCGGAGGCGGACGTTGTGCTCCTTCGAGCCGGTGAAGTACATCAGGGCAGCGCCCCAGGAGGCTTCGGGGACGACGCGGAGATCGACCTGGATGGTGCGCTCGGACGTGGCGGCGGTTGGCGATGCGGCTTCGGCGGTGGGGGAGTCGGCGCTGCTTGTGGCGGCGATGTCGCGGTCGGCGTCCGATGCGGCGTCTAGATCGATCGCCATGCGGACCGACGACTTGCTCTCGCCCGAGACGATGACCTGGCGCACGCCTCTCATCTTGCAGAACGCGTCGTGGGCCTTGGCGGGGTCGGCGGCGGTGGCGAGGATGTCGATGTCGCCGACGGTCTCCTTGCCGCGTCGGAGCGAGCCGGCGAAGGCGGCGTTGGCGACGCCCGGCACCTTGAGCATGCGTTCGACGATGGCGACGGCGATGGGCATGGCCTGGCCCAGGGGGAGGCGGGCCGCGCCTTGCTCGGCGATCTCGATGGCCGAGGCGATCTTCTGGGCGGCCTTCTCGCCCATGCGCGGAACGGTGAGGATCGACCTGTCGGCGATGACGCGTTTGAGGTCGGCGAGGCTCTCGACGTTGAGCGTCTCCCACAGGGCCTTGGCGGTCTTGGGGCCCAGGCCGGGCACGTCGAGGACCTGGAGCAGGCCGGCGGGGATGCGGGCCAGGAGTTCGGCGTGCTCCTTGATCTTGCCGGTGGTCGCGAACTCCTGGATCTTGTCGGCGACCTTGGGGCCGACGCCGTCGAGGGCGAGCAGGGCGTCGCGGTCGGCGGCGATGGCGCCGACGTCCTGGGTCAGGTTCTCGATGGTGCGGGCGGCGCGGGCGTGGGCGTTGACGCGGAACTTGTCCTCGCCGAGCAGCTCGAGGATCGTCGCCATCTGCTCGAAGCGTCGGGCGAGGGCGGCGTTGGTGGACATTGGGGATGGTAGGGAGTGACGGAGTGATCAGTGACGGAGTGACGCAGAAGGGACAGAGACAAAGAGACTGAGAGACGAAGAGATTGAGGGGCTCAACCGCGCTTGATGACGTTGAGTGCCAAGGCGGGCGGGAGACCGATCAGGGCTGGTGGGAGGCGTCGGGCTCGACCCAGTTCCAGCGGGCCTTGAGGTCGTCGAGCGTGTAGGCGGTCATGGCCAGGTCGGGGCCGGAGACGTCGGCCCGCTCGGTCCACTCGCGAAGGACGGTGTTAAACATGCCGCCGGCGGCGAATCCGCGGTACTGCTCCTGCGTGATCGGCGCGAACCACACGACACGCGCGACGGCGACGCCCATCGCGCCGGGGATCGCCTGGACGATGGTGCGCTGTCCGACCGGCTGGTCGGGGGCGGGAATGGTGGGATCGAGCGTGCGGGCCGCGGCCATGGCGGCGCGGCAGAAGGCCTCGTCGCCCAGCGGCGGAGGGAACGACGGGTTGGGCAGCTCGCGGACGGGCACGCCGGGCTGGACCGCCAGCGGGGCGGCGGGCTCGTTGTTCTCCGGGGCGGCGTTTTCCGGCGGGAACTGGGCGGCGATGGAGGCCAGGTCGCCCTCGACCGCCTGGCGGCGGAGGTCGTCCATGCGGGCAGTGAGCAGCTCGTAGCCGCGGAGCGCGACGTAGTCGGCGCGGACCTGGTCGGTCACCTCGTCGATCGACTCGGCGGGCCCGGTGTCGCGGACGTCGAGCACGACGTGGAAGTACTGGCTGCCGGCCGAGTCTTCCAGCGGGCGATCCGCGGCGAGCACACCGACCTGCAGGCCGAGCGTCGATTCCTCGTTGAGTTCGCGAACGCCCAGGACCGCGTCGGGGAACGGGATAATGCTGGCGCCCTGTCGCATGGCGCTGCGACCGATGGCCGGAAGAGCCTGGAGCTGGTCGCGGGTCTGCCAGCCGCTGCTGAGGATCGTGACCGCGGGCTGCGGGATCGCGACGCCGGTCTGGTCGAGCACCGCGCCGGCGACGGCAGCGGCGATCGACTCGAGGCTGGGACGCTGGTACGTCGGGGTGAGCACGTAGTAGGGCCCCTCCCGTTCGAGCGCACGCGTTCCCTCGTGGGCCCGCTGGAGGATCGTGCGGCGGGCCAGGTCCATGATCTCGGCGACCTTGCTCGAGCGCAGATCGCGCTCGACGTTGGCCTGCTCCTGCGTGAACGTGCCGGGGTAGATCATCCGGTTGCTCGACCACCGCTCGACGCGCGGGTCGGTGCCGTCGGCGCTGGTCGGGATCGTCCACTGTTCGACGGCGGCGACGATGGCCGGGCGATCCAGCGTGAGCCACGACAGGCGGGCCCGGGGCGGCTGTATGTAGCCGATGCCGTTTTCGCCCGAGCCGGGCTCGGCATCGCGGAACCGCTGGAAGTGCGCCTGGAGTTGCTCGGGTGTCGGCTCGCCGACCTCTGCGGCCAGGCGCGAACCGGTGATGAACAGGTAGTCGAGCTCGGCCGAGTCGCCGAACTCGCGGGCGAAGGCGGTGGAGCGCCGGTCGGAGAACGCCGGGGCGCCGAGGTTGATGGTGACCAGGCGCATGACGCCGCGGAGTTTGGTGACGGCCTCGTCGAACTGTTCGAGGGTCATGCCCGCGGAGGCGGCCAGTTGCTCGCGTCGCTGGCGGAGCTGGAGCTCGGCCACGCCGGGCTGGCCGCCCTGACCCCCGAACTCGATCAGCAGTTCCTGGTATCGCTGCGGGTTGAACTGCGGGAGCTGGTTGATCAGGCCCGGGTTCTGCTGGAAGAGCGAGGCCAGGCCGGGCGACTGCTGGATCATCTCGAAGGCCAGCGCCTGGCGGGCCATGGGCTCGACGAGGGTGCCGGCCAGGTCGGGGATCCACTGGGCCCCGTCGAGGCTCGAGGCGACCAGCCCAGCTCGCCGGGCCTCCTCGGTGAGGAGATACCAGTGCAGGCCCTCTTGGTCGGGGTCGAGCGAGACGAAGTTGAGGATGGGCTGGCCGCGGTCGGCGTTGCCCATGGGGCTGGTGAATCGCTGGAGCAGCTGCACCTCGACCTGGGCGAGGCCGACGTCGAGGGCGGTGACGCGTCGGGCCTTGTTGGGCCCGATGTAGCCGACGGTGCGTTTGCCCGGGTTTGGCGCGAACTGCTGGATGGCCGGCCCCACCAGGAAGCCGACCATCAGGAACACGCCGGCGAAGACGAGCAGGACCTTGTTGTACTTGCGGAGGAACTTGGTCATAGGAAAGCCGAGGAAGCGACGGAGCGACGGGGCGACGGAGCGACGAAGTGGAGAGACCGAGGCCAGCGGCGACGGGCATGACAAGACGGAGCGACGAGGTGATTGTTCCCTTCGTCGCTCCGTCGCTGTGTCACTTCGTCGCTCTCTTGATTAGCGATAGAACTCGACGATGAGGTTGGTGTTGACGTCGAAGGGGATCTGGTCGGTCGTGGGCATGGCCGAGACGCGGGCGGTCAGTTCGGAGGGGTTGACCTCGAGCCAGCCGGGCACCTCGTGCCCCGCCAGGCCCTCCATCGCCTCGCGCGCGAGCTTCTGGATCTTGGGCTTGAGCGAGACCACATCCCCGACCTTAAGGATCGCGCTGGCCTTGTCGTGCTTGCGCCCGTTCACCAGCACGTGCCCGTGCGAGACCATCTGGCGGGCGGCCCAGATCGTGCGGGCGAAGCCGGCCCGGCGGACCAGGTTGTCCACCCGGCGCTCGAGCAGCGACATGAGCACCTCGCCCGTGTTGCCCGGCGCGGCCGAGGCCATCTCGATGTAGCGCCGGAACTGGCGCTCGAGGATGTTGTAGTGGTAGCGGAGCTTCTGCTTCTCGTTGAGGCGGATGCCGTAGTCGCGCAGGCGGCGCCCGCGGTAGCCGTGCATCCCGTTCGGGATGAGGGCCCGCTTGCTGGTGTGCTTGGGGCTGTCGGCGATGGGGGCGCCGACGCGGCGCGAGAGCCTGACCTTGGGGCCGGTGTAGTTGGCCATGTCCGTCCTTTTCCGCCTGCGGCGGAGGGTGCCGCGGGCCGCGATCGGGTTGCCCGATCGCCCTGCGGCGGCCGATCCCGGCTTCACGAGTGTCCTCGCGACGCCCCCGACGACTGCGGGTGGATGGCCCGGGTGCTGGATGTGCCGCCCGGGACGATCCCGGACGGGTCGGTATTGAAGGGGGGTGGGGGTGGGGGGTCAATAGGGAGGGGTGTGGGGACGCACTCCGAAATCTGGGGATACGGGCCTTCGGCCCGCTGGGGGGGAGTGCCCTGGTGCGGGCCGGACGCCCGCAACCCCAGCCGGAGTCGTTGGGATCATCCCGCGACATCCGGCACGCCGTCGACGGCGGCGATGGGGGGGCACAGCCCCGCGGCCGCGCCCTCGCGGAACAGCGTCGCCAGCGCCTCGCGCCCAAGCGTGCCCATGTCCAGCGACATCGGGCTGACGTACATCCGCAGGTAGCGGTCCAGCAGCGCGGCGTCCTCCCACTCCGGCTTGCGGTCCGGATGCTCAAGCAGGAAGCGTCGCGATTGGTCGCGGTGCTCCATCGCGTGGCGGATCGAGGCCGCGAGGATGCCCGAGAGGTGGTCGACCGAGCCGGGGCCGAAGCGGGTGTCCAGGTCGCGCTTCACGACATTCAGCCCGAGCGGCAGCGGCAGGGCGTGACGCCGGTTCCACCAGTGGCCAAGGTCGGCGAGTTTGCGGAGGCCCTGGTCCTCGAAGGTCAACTGGGCCTCGTGGATGAGCAGCCCGGCGTCGGCGTGCCCCTGGCGCACGGCCTCGGCGACGAGGTCGAACCGCATGGGCCTGGGTGTGAACCGCTGGCCAAGCAAGAGGGAGAGGACCAGAAACGCGGTGGTCTTGGTGCCGGGGACGGCGATGGTGGGGGGGGCAGATGGGTCGGCGAGCGTTGGCACAGCCCCGTCGGTCTGCCACCGATCGTCATCGCCGCGGCAGACGAGTTTCGGGCCGTAGCCCTCACCCATGGATGCCCCGCACGCCGTGATGCGGTAGCGGTCCTGCACGTGCGGGTAGGCGTGGGCCGAGATCGCGGTGATGTCCAGGTCGGCCGCCTGAATCGCCCGGTCGTTGGCCTCCTGGATGTCGATCTGCGCTGGCTGGAACAGCCACTTGCCGGTGTTGATGGCCGGGGGGCGGCCTTGCTCGGCGTCGCCGAGGGGCCACCACATGACGACGTCGTCGGCGTCGGGCGAGTGGGCGAGGGTGAGGACGGGTTTGAGGGGCATGGGGTCAACCACTGGGGCACGGAGACACGGAGAAGGTGCGAAGAGACTGGGAGAGTAGAGAGAAGAGACCGGGTGCGGTCACGCCCATCGCGACCGGCGCGGAACACGGAATCTCCCGAGACGGTCTTTGCCTTTCTCGGTGTCTCGGTGTCTCCGTGGTGAACTCGGTCTCCGCAATCGATCCGTTCAAAACAGCGACTCCTGCCCGGAGCCGGTGACGATGCCGGTGGTCGGGTGGTCGGGGTCGAGGCGGTAGTCGCCGTCGAAGCAGGCGGTGCAGTAGTTCTCCGGCGCGTGCTTGACGCACGCGAGCATGCCCTCCTTCGAGAGGTACCGGAGCGAGTCCACGCCCAGGAAGCGCCGGATGTCCTCGACGTCCTTCTCGTGGGCGATGAGCTGGTCGCGCTGGGCGAAGTCGACGCCGAAGTAGCAGGGGTGGCGGATGGGGGGGCAGGAGATGCGGAGGTGGATCTCCTTGGCGCCGGCCTCGCGGATCTGCTGCATCTTCTCGCGGGTGGTGGTGCCGCGGACGATCGAGTCGTCCACGACGACGAGGCGTTTGTCGCGGACGATCTCGGAGATGACGTTGAGTTTCAGGCGGACGGCCGCGCGGCGTTCCTCCTGCGTCGGCTTGATGAACGTCCGCCCGACGTAGCGGTTCGGGACGATGCCTTCGCGGTAGGGGATGCGGGCGGCCCGGGCGTAGCCGGCGGCCGCGGAGCGTCCCGAGTCGGGCATCGGCATCACGAAGTCGGCCTCGACGCCCGATTCGTGGGCCAGGCGCTCGCCCAGGCGCTCGCGGACAGTCTGGACGTTCTGGCCAAAGACCGTCGAGGCGGGGCTGGCGAAGTAGACGTGCTCGAACACGCACATCGCCAGGCGGTCCGAGGGCGGGGCGAACGCGCGGGACTTGACGGGGCGCCCGCCCAGCGATTCGTTGTCGAGCGTGACGATCTCGCCCGGTTCGACCTCGCGCTCGAAGCGGGCCCCGATGACGTCCAGGGCCACGGTCTCGCTGGCGACGGCGGGCTGGCCGTCGGGCAGGCGGCCGAGCACGAGCGGACGCCAACCCCAGGGATCGCGGGCGGCCTCGATGCGATCGGGGAACATCATGACCAGGCTGAACGCGCCCTCGAGACGCCGCAGCGTTGCCTTCATGGCGTCGTCGGACTTGTGCTGGCGTGGCGAGGCGAGCAGGTGGACGATCACCTCGGTGTCGCTGGTGGTGTGGAAGATGTGCCCCTGCTCCTCGAAGCGGAGGCGGAGCAGGTCACCGTTGATCAGGTTGCCGTTGTGGGCGATGGCGACCTGGCCCCCGATATAGGACTCGACGAGCGGCTGGGCGTTGCACTCCCTGGAGCCGCCGGCGGTGGAATAGCGGTTGTGCCCGATCGCGCCCGCCCCGGCGTGGGTCTCCAGAGCGGCCAGGGCGGCGTGGTCGAACACGTCCGCCACCAGTCCCATGCCGGCCAGGCCCGTGATGCCCGATCCGTCGGAGACGGCGATGCCGGCCGATTCCTGCCCTCGGTGTTGCTGGGCGTACATGGCCAGGTAGGTGAGGCGAACGGCGTCGGGGTGCCCCCACACGCCGACGACGCCGCATTTTTCTTTGGCGCGATCGTGCCCGATGCTCCGCCAGGGGGGCGGGGCGGCGCAGCCCCGGCGACGGTCCGGAGGGGTCGCAAGGACGTTGAGCAAGACCGGATGTCGCATGGAGGCGCGACTGTAGGAAGGCGGGGCGGTCGGGCCGGGCGCAGGGATCACGATCGCGCCGACTCCGGCGCGGCGAGCCACTCGGGGAGGGCTCGGACGCCCATCCCCGCCCCGACGCACACCAGCGTGGTGCGGGCGGTGGCGAGCAGGTCGTCGCCGCTGGCCCGGAGGCGCTCGGGGTCGTCGCCGACGCGCTCGGTCACGCGGACCTCGTACTCGTGCTCGAGTTTGACGCGGCTGCCGCCGGAGACGCGGCACGAGACCCCGAGCAGGTCGTCGTAGCGCCCCGGGCGGCGGTACCTGATGTCGAGCGAGGCGACGACGAGGAACATGCCGGCGGCCTCGAGCTGCTTGTAGGTGATGCCGCCGACGCGGAGCAGCTCGGTGCGGGCGATCTCGAGCCAGGGGATGAACGCGGCGTGGTGGGCCACCCCCATCGGGTCGCACTCGCAGTATCGGACGCGGATCGGCGTGACGCCTGAGGTCGGCAGGGGGGTTGTGGGACGCAGCTCGGCCATGGTCGAGCGTACGAACGGAGGATGGCGAACGCGGAGGTCGCGGCGGGGGAGCGCAGAGGAGGCGGAGTCAGAGCCCTCGTGAAGGACCCGGCCGATCGGAGCAGTCGGTCGGGCTTGGGCCCGAGCGCCCCGTTGCTGGCTTGGCCAAACTCGAACTCCGCCCCGCGTGCTCCGCTTCTGGCTCCGTGATCTCCGCGTTCGGTCTCTCGCGCGCCATGAAACCGGGGGCAAGCGTCGCCTAAAGTCTCCGTTCCGATGTCGCAAGCCCGATCGATGGCCCAATCCGACGCTCCGCCGAGCCGCCCGCAGCCGCTGTACCACCCGCACATCCGCGTGATCCGCGAGGCGGACGATGTGGCACGCGTGACAACCCTGCTGCACCGCGCGTACGGGGCCCAGGTGGCGCGCGGGATGAAGCCGCTGGCCGGGCGTCAGGACGTGGACGTCACGCGTTGGCGGTGCGCCTCGGGCGTGTGCCTGCTCGCGTTCGAGGGCCTGCCGGACTTCGCGCCGCCCGCGGACCCGGAGCGCCTCGCGGGCACGATCCTCCTCCAGGAGAAGGAGCCCAACGAGATGCCGGGGCTGTTCGGCGAGCCCGACGTGGCCCACTTTTCCCAGTTCGCGGTCGACCCGGAGTTCCAGGGGCACGGCGTCGGGGAGGCCCTGCTGCGGGCGGCCGAGGGGTTCGCGATCGGGCGAGGGTTCAAGCGGCTGGCGCTGTCGATGGCCGAGCCGGACGTGGACCTGCGCCGGTACTACGAGCGGCGGGGGTACTGGCTGCACGGGACGTGGCAGTGGCCGTACACGAACTACCGGTCGCTGCTGCTGTGCAAGATGCTGACGTGACGGAGGTCGCGGAGGGGGGCGCGGAGGAACGCGGAGAGAGGAGACCGGGCGGGCCTGATTGGACGGTCCCCGGCGGGAACCTGCCCGTTCAACGTCCGATAATGTGTGTTATGTTCTCTTTGGCGCCTTCCCGATGCGGGTCGGGCCCCGCCGGTGAGTGGATCGGGCGGATGTCGCTTCTCGGGTGGCAGCCGGATCGCGAGTGCCGACCGGGCGCGCCAAGGAGCGACGACATGGGATGGGATTGGTGGGACAGCCTTTCGCCGCTCGCGAGGTACGTGATCAGCACGCTCGTCATCGCGGCCGACGGGCTGTTGATGCGCGAGGGCTTGCTCGTCCACGGCGCGTACGTGCTCGTGGTCGGGACCATCCTGCTGTTTCTCTCAGGGCGGAGCGAGATGGAGAAGCGCGGGTACCGGAACTGGTGAACCAGTGCGGCGGCACACGGCGGCTTCGACCCGGACCTTCGTCGCGGGGCCTCCTCAGGTCCGGCGTCTGAGCGCTCGACGTCGGCGTCAGCCCAGTTGCTCCACGCACCACGCAACGACCTTGTCGGTCGGCACGATCTCGCCCTTGCCGGAGTCGTCGCGGCGTTTGGCTTCGATGCCGCCCTGCTCGAGGGCCTTGGCGCCGATGGTCAGGCGGATGGGCAGGCCGATGAGGTCGGCGTCGTTGAACTTTACGCCCGGGCGTTCGGGGCGGTCGTCGATGAGCACGTCGATGCCGGCGTCGGCAAGAGCGTCGGCCAGCGTGGTCGCGACGGACATGTGCTGCTCGTCCTCGGGCTTCATCAGGACGATCTCGACGTGGTACGGGGCGAGGGGCGCGGGCCAGCGGATGCCGGCGTCGTCGTGGCGCTGCTCGACGCAGGCGGCCATGGTGCGGCTGACGCCGATGCCGTAGCAGCCCATGATGACGGGGCGGCGCTGCTGGGTCTCGTCGGGGATGAGGAAGCCCATGGCCTGGGAGTACTTGTCGCCGAGTTTAAAGATGTGCCCGACCTCGATGCCGCGCTGGGCGACGAGGGTGGCGCCGGGGGCGCGGGGCGAGGGGTCGCCGACGATGGCGTTGCGGAGGTCGCCGACCCTGACGCGGCCTGCGTCGTCGAGGGCGGAGCCGACCTCGCGTCGCCAGTTGAAGTGCTTGACGTGGTGGTCGGGCTTGTCGGCGCCGGAGGCCCAGAACCCGCCGTGGGAGGCGTCGGCGTCGATGAGCAGGAGGGTGTTGGGGACGGCGCTGACGACGCGGGGTGAAACATAACCCACGGCGAAGCCGGCGGCCTTGGCGGCGGCGGGGTCGGCCAAGGCGACCTTGGTTGCGCCGGAGAGCGTCTTGACCTTGCCCTCGTTGACGTCGTGGTCGCCGCGGACGACTGCGACGATCCAGCGTGCGGGCGCATCGGGTGCGGCGTCCGACGCATCCTGGAAGACGATGGTCTTGAGCATGCGGTCGGGCTTGACCTTCATGAACTTGCCGACCTCGTCGATGGTGGGCATGCCCGGCGTGTGGACCTCGGCCAGGTCGCCGGTGGGCGGCTCGGTGAAGGCGCCGCGCGGGCGTTCGCCGGTTTCGCACTTCTCGACGTTGGCGGCGTAGCCGGATTCCGGGCAGCGGAGGATGGTGTCCTCGCCGCTGTCGGCGTTGACCATGAACTCGTGGCTCGCGGAGCCGCCGATGGGGCCGGACTCGGCCTCGACGGCGGTGAAGTCCAGGCCGCAGCGGGTGAAGACGTTGGTGTAGGCGCGGTACATCGCGTCGTAGGCCTCATTGAGCCCCCCCGCTCCTTCGACGTGCATGTGGAAGGAGTACGCGTCCTTCATCAGGAACTCGCGGCAGCGGAGCAGTCCGGCGCGGGGGCGGGCCTCGTCGCGGAACTTGGTCTGGATCTGGTAGAGGTTCAGGGGCAGGGCTTTATACGACGTGACCGCCGCTCGCATGAGTTCGGTGATGGGCTCCTCGTGGGTAGGTCCGAGGGCGGCGATCGCACTCTTGCGGTCCTCGACGCGGAAGAGCAGCGGGCCGTAGTCGACGTCGCGTTTGGTTTCCTTGTAGAGCTCGATGGGCAGCAGGGCGGGCAGGAGGAGTTCGCTCGCGCCCGCGGCGTTCATCTCCTGGCGGACGATGTCGGCGACCTTGCGGATGACGCGGTGGGCCAGGGGGAGGTAGTCGTAGATGCCGGCACCCAGGGCGCGGATGTAGCCGGCGCGGACGAGCAGGCGGTGGCTGATCGTGGTGGCGTCGGCGGGGGCCTCGCGCGCGGTGGGGATGAGAGTGCGGGACCAGCGTTGGACGTCGCCGCGGCGGCGGTTGGAGATGGTGGCGGTCATGGGGACGGGACTGTAGGTGAGGGGCGGTTGGGCTCAGCCGCCGCGGAGTTCGGTCGCGAGGGCCGCCCCGTCCGGGTCGCCGAGCATGGCGGCGCGGTCGGCGTATTGGGCGGCGCGGTCGAGTTCGCCAGCACGGCGGAGCCACTCGGCGGCCTGGCGGGCCAGATCGGGATCGATGGCGCGCTTGTCGGAGGCGTCGGCGTAGCGGTTGGCGGCGTCGCCCAGACGGCCGAGGAGGGCGTAGCACTCGGCGATGAGTGAGAGGACCGGGGCGTCGCGCTGCTCGGGCTCGGGCAGGGCGGTGAGCACGAGCAGGGCCTCCTCGGCGTGCCCCTGGCGCTTCAGGGCCCGGGCCTCGATGAGCCGCCAGACCGTGTTGTCCGGCTGGAGGGCGCGGGCCTTGCGGACGTGCTGCAGGGCCAGATCGAGCGAGTTCTCGCGCAGGGCGATCTCGGCAAAAGTGCCCCAGGCGGTGGCGTTGTCGGGGTCCACGTTGACCGCGGCCAGGAGCGACGCCTTGGCCGCGAGCACCTCGCCCGTAGCGAGTTGGGACTGGGCGAGGTAGAGCGGGTAGTCGGCGTTGGTGGCGTCGGCGGCGCGGGCGGCTCGGAAGTGCTCGATGGCGGCCTCGGGCTGGCCCGATTCGCTGGCGAGCAGGCCGGCGCGGAACTCGACGTCCGGTGTGCGCGGGCCGATGTCCAGGGCGATGAGAACCTGCTCGTAGGCGTCGATGGCGTCCTGGCGCCGGGCCGCGGCTTCGCGGGCGGCGCGGGCCGCGGCCGTGTTGCTCGGGTCGACCGCCCCGCTGCCGGTCGGGATGGTGTCCTGCTCGTGCCAGGCGGCGGCGGTGGCCCGGGTGCGGAGCACGTCGGCCAGTTGCAGGTGCAGGTCCTGATCGCCCTCGTAGATGGTGATGGCCTCGCGGAGGATGGCCTCGGCCTCACGCCAGGAGGAGTTGCGCATGGCCTCGGAGACGCGGGCGAGGTAGGCGTCGCGGGTCGGGGTCTGGGTGTTCCGGGCGTCCGGCTGGTTCTGGCGGGCACGAGTCATGCCCTGGACAGCCAACACGCCGCCGACGATCGCGAGGACGGCGATGACCGCGACGGCCAGGCCCGCGACGAGGCGCCCGCTTGTTCGGGTGGTGCCGGTCGGCTTGCTGTCCTGCTTGCTGCTTTGGGGCTGATCTGGGGCGTGGTCGGTCATCTCGGGGATCGTATCGGTCCGGCTACGATCGAACCTTCACGCGGCTTTGTGCCCTCCGGGGCGAGTCCCGCGAGGCGACGCCCATGAGCACGACCCCCCCACCATCGCCCGCCACGGGCCTTCCCGCCCAGTACCGCCCGGCCGAGCACGAAGCGCGGGTCCGCGCCGCGTGGGAGGGCTCGGGCGCGTTCCACGCGGACCCCGGGCGGGTGCTGCGGGGCGAGGCCGAGCCGTTCTGCATCCTTATCCCGCCGCCGAACGTGACGGCGGCGCTGCACCTGGGGCACGCGTTCAACAACACGCTGCAGGACGTGCTCGTTCGGGCCCACCGGATGATGGGGTTCGAGACGCTGTGGATGCCGGGGACGGACCACGCGGGCATCGCGACGCAGGCGGTGGTCGAGCGGCGCCTGCGTGAGGAGGGGGTGCTCAAGGGGCCGCTGCGGGACGCGATGTCGCGCGAGGAGTTCGTGGGTCGGGCCCAGGCATGGAAGGACGAGTACGAGGCGCGGATCCTCGAGCAGTTGAAGGCGATGGGGTGCTCGTGCGACTGGGCCCGGACGCGGTTCACGATGGACGAGGTGTGCGCCAGGGCCGTGCGCGAGGCGTTCTTCCGCCTGTTCAAGGCGGGGCTGATCTATCGCGGCAAGCGCCTGGTGAACTGGGATCCGGTGCTGCAAACCGCGGTGGCGGATGACGAGCTGGAGGATCGGGAGGTCGAGGGCAAGTTCTACTACCTGCGGTATCCGCTGGTGGAAAGGGTGGAAGGGTCGGAGAACCCTGATGCGTCGCTGCGGCTGGCCAAGCGGGCGGACTGGCGGCCGGTGGAGTGGAGCGAGCTGGCGGCCCGGGGCTATCCGGGAGCCGGGGCGTTCCCGGAGGACCAGCCGGCGTGGGTGACGGTGGCGACGACGCGCCCGGAGACGTACCTGGGCGACACGGCGGTGGCGGTGAATCCGAAGGACCCGCGGGCGGTGGCGCTGCGGGGGCTGATGGTGGAGCTGCCGCTGGTCGGGCGGGTGATCCCGATCGTTGAGGATGACTATGTGGTCATGCCCGATCCGGAGGGCGAGGACCCGAAGGCCAAGTACGCCACCGGCTTCCTGAAGGTCACCCCGGCCCACGACGAGAACGACTACGCCCTGTACCAGCGCCACAAGCCAGTGATGGACGAGGCCTGCGGCGGCGAGGGGCGGGCCCTGATCAACATCATGGCCCCGGATGCGTCGATCTCGGACAAGCACGGCTGGGGCGATGCGGACGAGGTCAAGAACGCGCACGTGTTCGTGGGGCGGTCGCGCGAGGAGGCGCGGGACCTGGTGATCCGCGAGTTCCAGGCCCACGAGATCGGGACCGAGACGCTGCTGGAGCGGATCAGGCCGTACGCGCACACGGTGCCGTATTCGGATCGGAGCAAGGTGCCGATCGAGCCGTGGCTGAGCGACCAGTGGTACGTGAAAGTGACGGACGATCGGCTGCGTGGCGAGGCGCAGCGGGCGCTGGCGGCGGAGCAGCGGACGAGCGGGACGTTTCCGCCGCGGACGGGTGAGGGTGGGGACGGCGGGATGCGGTTCCACCCGGACCGGTACGCCAAGTCGTACGAGTCGTGGCACGACAACCTGCGGGACTGGTGTGTGTCGCGGCAGTTGTGGTGGGGGCATCGGGTGCCGGTGTGGCACAAGCGGGTCAGCCTCACCGAGCAGTCGTGGACGAAGGAACTCATCGACTCCGGCCTCGATCACGTGATCGAGCGTGTGGAGGGTCCGATCGCGGCGTGGTCTGACGGCACGGACGGACTCGCGGTCGCAGTTGTGCGCACTCGCGATCAGGGGCTTCACGACCTGTCCCGCGATCCCTTGATGCCGGTGGTCGCCGAGACCGCGGGGCTGTACGACATCTTCGTCTGCACGTTGGGCGATGCAGCCGGCGAGTCGCTCGCGCAGCACGGGTTCCGTCGCGACGACGACGTCCTCGACACCTGGTTCTCCTCCGCCTCCTGGCCCATCTCCACTATGGGCTGGCCCGAGCCGGAGCAATCCGAGCAGACCCGCGACATGCTCGCGGCGTTCAACCCCTCCACCGTGCTGTGCACCGGGCGCGACATCATCACGCTGTGGGTCAGCCGCATGGTGATGTTCAACCGGTTCCTGCGAGAGGGCACCCCTCCCTTCAAGGACGTCTACATCAACCCCATCATCCAGGACGGGCACGGGCAGCGGATGTCCAAGTCGCTGGGCAACGGCGTTGATCCGCTCGACATCGTGCACAGCCACGGGGCCGACGCGATGCGGTTCGTGCTGACGCAGATCGCCACCAGCACGCAGGACGTGCGGATGCCGGTGGACCTGGTGTGCCCGCACACGGGCAAGACGTTCGAGCCGAAGTTCGTCACCAGCCCGCAGGGGTACCTCGTCGCGGCCCCGTTCCAGGAGAGCCCGGGCGATCCGTCGAGGAAGATGGTCTCGCCGTATGGGGCCGCCAGCGGCGTGGCCCGCCCGAGCGAGGCGACGCCGCTGGCGCGGAACACGTCGGGCAAGTTCGACATCGGGCGGAACTTCTGCAACAAGCTGTGGAACGCGAGCCGGTTTGCGCTGGGGATCCTGGAGAAGGCGGGGGCGGTTGGCGGGTCCGGCGGAGGCGGCGAGGCGATCGACCCCGCGACGCTGTCGCTGGTCGATCGCTGGATGCTCAGCCGCGTGCGGGCCACGACCGAGGCGGTGGCGCAGTCGATCCGGTCGTACCACTTCTCGTCGTACGCCCAGGCGATGTACGACCTGATGTGGCGTGACTTCTGCGACTGGTACCTCGAGGCGATCAAGCCGACGGTGGCCCAGAGCCGCGAGCAGCAGGCGGTGCTGGCCCATGCGCTCGAGTCGATCGTGCGCCTGCTGCATCCGCTGGTGCCGTTCATCACCGAGGCGATCTGGGAGCACCTGCGGGAGGTCGAGACGGCCCCGATCGCGGGGGTGACGTTGAAAGCCTCGCGGGTGGATGGGCTGCTGGCGACGGCCGGGTGGCCCGAACTGGGCGAGTCGCTGCGCGACGAGAAGGCCGAGGCGGACTTCGGGCGGATGCAGGCGCTGGCCGGGGCGATCCGCGAGGTGCGGGCCAAGCACCAGGTGCCGCCGAAGCGCCGGATCGTGCTGCACGCGTCGGCGGCGCTTGCGAAGGACATCGCCGCGGCCGGCGGGATCATCGAGGCCCTGTGCACGCTGTCGCGGGTGGAGACGGGCCCGCCGAGCGGGGACGCCGCGGCGGTCGCGGTCGCGTTCACGTTCGAGGCGGTGGAGTACCAGTTGTCGGATCTGGCCGATGCGGTGGACCTCGGGGCCGAGCGGGAGCGGTTGGAGAAGCAGATCGCGGACCTCAAGAAGTCGATCGCGGCGCTGGACGGGCGGCTGTCGAACCCCGGGTATGTCGATCGGGCGCCCGCGCACCTCGTGCAGCAGACGCGCGACGAGCGGGCGCGGAAGGACGCGGACCTGAACGCGGCCATCGCGGCGTTGGGGCGGCTGGGATGAGCGTGACCGATGAACGCCCATCGAGCCGAGCCGGCGGCCTTGTTCTGCGCTGCCTGACGCTCGTGGCCACCGGCGTGCTCGTCGCGGGTTGCGCGGCTTCGCGGGAGCCGCGGGCCGAGCGGCATTCGACGGGAGCCCCTCCTCGCCCCTCCCCCACCACGGCCCCGCTCGCCCTGACCGTCACGAGCGAGCCGTGGTCGTTCGGCGACGCCGAGGGGCGGTTGTTGCGGACGCCGTCGTACCGGATCCTGACGACCGACGACTCGCCGCTGGTGGCCGATCGGATGCCGGCGTTCCTGGAAGCATCGCTTGCGACGTACCGGACCATGTTTGGGCCCTTGCCCGCGCCGTCGGCGCCGCTGGACGTGTACCTGATGGCGACGCGTCCGCAGTGGGAGGCGCTGACGCGCCAGACCGCCGGGCCGCGGGCCGACATCTATCTGCGGATCCAGCGGGGCGGGTACTCGGAGAACGGGCGTGCGGTGTTCTACAACATCGGGCCGCGCGACACGTTCGCGATCGCGGGGCACGAGGGGTGGCACCAGTACACGCAGGCGGTGTTCCGCGAGGCGCTGCCGATCTGGCTGGAGGAAGGGATCTCCGTCGCGATGGAGGGATTCCGCTGGGACGAGCAGGGCGAGGGGCGTCCGGTGTTCCTGGCGTGGTCGAACCTGGAGCGGTACGACCGCCTGCGCGAGGTCGTGATCTCTGGACGGGCAACGGGGCTGGAGACGCTGCTGAACCAGAGGCCGCAGGACCTGCTGCAGGATTCCAGCGTGGCGACGCTGGACTATTACGCACAGATCTGGGCGCTGACGCTGTTCCTGCGGGACGCCCAGGGCGGGCGGTATCGGGCGTCGCTCGAACGCATGCTCCGCGACGCGGCAGAAGGGCGGATGGTCGCGACGGTGTCTGCGGCAACGTCGGCGCGCGAGGCCAGGTGGAGTGCGGTGAACCGGCTCGGCGATGCGCCGTTCCGGGCGTACTTTGGGCCTGTTGGCGACGCGGCCCCGGCGTTCGACGCGTTCTTGCGGGCGATGGTCCGCCCCGGGGGGCGGTCGGCGGTGCTGGAGGGCAGGTCGCCGGAGTGAACCGAGCCGCTTGCGCTCACACTCGATGAGGCGGCACGCTGGAAGGCTTTGAGGGTAGTCCGGTCCGACGATCAAACGGCGTCGCGATCTCACGATCGCGGCTCTGATGGGGCCAACAATCCTCCCATGCGAACCCTCATCGCCATCCCGACCTACAACGAAGAGAAGTACGTCGAGCGGGTGCTCGACCGCGTGCTGGGCGTGCACCCCGAGGTGCTCGTCATTGACGACGGATCCAAGGACGCCACGCCCGCGCTGCTGGCGAGGTTCCCGGTCGAGGTGATCCGGCACGCGGCCAATCGGGGATACGGACGGTCGCTCATGGACGCGTTCCGTTGGGCCGCGGTTGATGGCTTCGACTGGCTCATCACGATGGATTGCGACGAGCAGCACGAGCCCGCGCAGATCCCGGAGTTCCTCGCCGCGGCCGACGCGGACAACGCCGACGTGATCTCCGGCTCGCGGTACCTGGAGAAAGCGCCGGCCGACGACGCGCCGCCGCCGGATCGACGGGCGATCAACGCCGAGATCACCGCGGAAATCAACCGGCGTCTGGGGCTGCGCCTGACCGATTCGTTCTGCGGATTCAAGGCCTACCGCGTGTCGGCCCTGCGACGCCTGACGCTGTCGGAGCCGGGCTACGCGTTCCCGATGCAGTTCTGGGTGCAGGCGGTGGCCCACGGGCTCCGGATCAGCGAGATCCCGGTCAAGCTGATCTACAACGACCTGAACCGCACGTTCGGCGGGCCGCTGAATGATGCGGACATCCGGCGGGCCCATTACCGGCGGGTGCTGCACTGCGAGCTGCGTCGGTGCCAGGAATCGCTGCCGCCAGAGGCGGTTGTGGACACGCGGTGCCGGGCGGTGTGACCGGACGGCGACGAGCCCTCGCGAGAAACAAGAAACGCTCCCCGGCGAATCGCGAGGAGCGTTTGTGGATGGACCGGTGGCGGAGACCGCTCGCCTCAGTTCGTCGGGACCGCCGCCTCACGCATCAGGGACTCGAGGGCCCGGGTGACCTGCGGGTTGCTCGGGTCGCTGGCCTGGGCCATGCGGAGTTCCCGGATCGCCAGATCACTGCGACCGGCCTCGACCAGGATCGCGGCCTGCATCACGCGGAGCGAGGTGTCCTGCGGTGTGACATCGAGCGCGTCGTCAAGGCTCCGCAGCGCGGCGGAGTAGTCCCCCATGTGGCGATTCCACATGGCACGGAGGATGAATCCGTCCGGGCGGTTGGGCGCCAGGCCAACGACCCGCGACGCCGCCTCGCGCACGCGTCCAAGATCGCGGAGCTGGAGCGAGACGTTGCCCAGGGCGATCCAGGCCTGGACGTCGGTCTGGCCGTCGCCCTGGACGAGCCCGACGAGGATGTCGCGGGCCTCGACCGGGCGCTCGAGCGCCTGGAGGCACTGGACGCGGAGGTGCTTGAGGTCGCGCCGATTCTCGTTCTCGCTGCGCCGGAGCATCGCCGACAGGTAGAAGTCCGCCTCGGAGTAGTTCTTCAGCTCCATCAGCGCGTGGACGAGGTCCTCGGTCGTGGACTGGTCCTCCGGTGCGAGGATGCGGGCCTGGCCAAAGCGGGCGGCGGCGGTCTGGGTGTCGCCCCGCATCATGGCGATGTGCCCGAGCAGCTGCTGCACGCCGGGGTCGAGCCGGAAGATGTTCTCTCGCTCGGCAAGGAACGACTCGGCCCGGTCGAGACTGCCCATGTCGATCATGACTTCGGCGGCCGCGAGGGCGAACTGCGGGTTGCTGGGGGCGAGTTCGAGCGCCCGGGTGTAGCGGGCCAGGGCCTGCTCCCGCTCCTGCACGCGCTCGTGCAGCACGCCCTGGTAGTACTGGGCGTCGACGTTGTCGGGCTCGAGCTCCTCGGCTCGGGCGAAGGAGGCCATCGACTCGGTCAGGATGTTCATCTCGGCCAGGATGCGCCCGCGCAGGACGTGCGAGCGGGCGACCTGGTTGTTGAACTGGATCGACTGCTCGACCTTGGTCAGGGCCTTCTCCAGCTCGCCGGCCAGGAAGGCCTGCTCGGCCATCTGGAACTCGTTGGCGCTCTTGATCTGGTCCAGGCGGGCCTGCGACGTGTTGATGTGCTCCTGCGTGTACGCGCCGTGCCCCTGGCACCCGCCGGCGAGGATCGCCAGGGCGAGCGAGAGGCCGGCGGCGGGGCGTGCGAAGCGTCGCATGGTCGATCCTCCATCTGGGGCATGTCGCGTCGGTTCTCGGCCCCGGGGCGCGGGTCAACGAAGACGCCGGCGGTCCGTCCTGGGGCTCGGGTCCCGCCGGCGTGGTCCGGTGGCGACTGGTTGTGCTATCGGCCGTTTCTCAGGCCTGATTCATCACGGGTTCTCGGAGTTGGTCGACTCCGGGACGGTCGCGAACGTGCCGGTCTGGGGGGCCGCCTGCTCGGCGTTCTGCTCCGCGGCCCGGGCCCCGAAGATCCAGGCCAGACGCCCGTAGATGCTGGTCGACGGGAACGGCGCCGACAGGTTCACGTTGTTCGGATTGCTGGCGCTGATCTGCTGGACGCTCGCCGTGGTGGTGTTCGTGGCCGGCGCCGGGGCGATCGGGTAGAAGCCGTCGGCGTCGGGCTCGACGCTGGGCAGCGTGTTGGCGGTCGTGCCAGGGGCCTGGACGAACGGGAACATCTGCCCGTTCTGGCTCTGCCCCTGCGTGCTGCTCCCGGCGGTGTTGGTAGGCGCGGCCGAGGCGGACCCGGCCTGGGCCTGCGTCGTCGGCGCCTGCGTCTGGTTCGGGGAGGTCGGCGAGGTCGTGTTGGTGGTCGTGGACGGCGTGGAGGTCGCCTGGTTGGCAGCCGACTCGTTGGAGACCCGCTCGGTCCATGAGTCGCTGTTGCCCGAGGTGTTGGTCGAGCCGTCGGTGTTGCTGTTGAACGCACCCGACTCCGGGTCCTCGAGCTCGTACTCGAGCTGGCTCCAGTCGACGTCCTCGAACGAGTCGTTCGGGGTCGTGCCGCTGCCCGCGTTGCTGTCGAACGAGTCGAAGGAGTCGGTGTTCACGCCGGCGAACTCCTGACGCGGGATGGCGTTCAGGTTGTCCCAGCGGTTGTCGGGGCGGATGAGGCTGGTGAACTCGGCCATGGCCTGGTCGCGGGCGGAGCGGATCCGGTTGTCCACGTCGCTGTTGAAGATGTCCTCGTTCATGCTGCGGGACGGCCACACCGTCGGCTCGGACAGCAGACGCTCACGCAGGCGGATCGCGTCCGGCTGCATGGGCTGGAGGGCCAGCGCCCGGCGGACGCAGTGCAGGGCCCCGTTCATGTCGCCCTCGGCGGCCAGTCGCTCGGCCCGGACGATGAGCTGGCCGGCCTGACGCTCGCGGCTCCAGGGCAGCAGGCCCTCGCGGGCGCCGATGCGCACTCGGTCGACGTACGCCATGCCGCGCCGCCCCTGCTCGATGAGCGACTCGTCGCTCATGATGGTGGACTTGATCAGGAAGATGACCTCGGCGCGGTCGATGGTGTCGTCGTGCCCGCGGAACGGGATGCCGAGGATCGGCAGGTCGCCGAAGAACGGCACCTGGCGACGCGACGACACGGTGCTCTCGGTGAACAGGCCGCCCAGGACAATGGTTTGCCCGTCGTTGACGATGACGTTGGTCACCAGCTCGCTGGTGTCCTCGTCGGGGATGGTCACGGGGTTGCCGTTGGTGTCGGTGACGGTCCGCAGGAACGGGCGCGAAACCTCGGGGCGCAGCTCCATTCGGATCTGGCGGTTGTTCATGATGAACGGGCGGAAGGAGAGCTGGGTGCCCGTGTCCAGGAACTCGACGCTCTGCTGCGTGCTCGTGTCCGTCGTGGTCACCTGGAGGTAGCCGATGCGCCGACCGACCTGGACGCGGCCCTGCTGGCGGTTGAGGGCGACGATCTTCGGGTTCGAGAGCACCGTCGTGTCGGTGACCTCGTCCAGGAATCGCATGAACACGGCCACGTCGTTGTCGACGATGCCGATCTTCAGCCCGCCGGCCTGCGACGTCTGGCCGACCGACCCGACGACCGCGCGGCCCTCACCATCGGAGGGGGCGATGCCGTTGATCAGGTTGTTGGCGGCGCCCAGCGGTCCGCCCACGAACTCGGAGAAGTCCAGGTCGCCGACCAGCGAGAAGTCCACACCGAAGGCGTTCTGCTCGCGGAGCTGGGCCTGGAGGACGGTCGCCTCGACGAGCACCTGCTGCGGGCGGGTGTCGATCTGCTGGACCAGGGCCTCGATCTCGGTGATGTGCTCCTCGTAGTCGAACACGATCATCATCGACGGGCCGGCGTAGTCGTCCTGTCCGTCGGGGTTGTCCTCGCCGACGCTGTACTCCGTGGTGCGTCCGTTCGTGCGGATCTCGCCGACGTCGGAGAGCAGCGGGCTGACGTACTCGGCCGCGTCGACCGCGGCGAGGTAGTTCAGGGTGATGATCTTGACCACCGGGATGCGGCTCTGGGCGGCGATCTGCTCGATCTCCTCCTGCGTCATGACGTAGATGAAGTTGCCCTGCTCGAGGTACCCGTACCCGTAGGAGTGCAGGATCGCGTCGAGGGCCTCGTAGAACGTGGCGCCGTACAGGTCGGCGGTGACGACCGCGTTGACGTTTGGGCCGGCGATGATGCTCTTCTGGCTTTGCAGCGACAGCAGCTGGAGCACGTTGGCCAGGTCCTCGTCGCGGACGTGGAGCTCGACGGTCAGGTTATCGTCCACGCTGACCTGGCCCGAGCGATTCACGCCGGAGCGGTCCACGCTGGCCGGGCGGCTGCGGTACGTCGGCGCCCCGTTCGAGGAGTTCTGGGCCAGGGCCGAGCAGGTGCCCGCGGCCAGCACGAGCATGGCGGCCGCGGAACGCAGCGCCGCGATCCCGACGGTGCCGGTGCTGGGCGTCCGGTCGTTCAGCGTCTTCATGGTGGCAGGTCCTTGCTTCACGGGGCACTGGCCCAAAGCCGGCGTCGCGTCCCAGAGCCCCCGCGCACACGCTGCGCGAACCAGGGAAGACGCGGCGATCCGCGAACTATCTGTCGGAGAGAGTGGACGCCAACTTGTGAGACGCCACGGACTTTTGCCGCAACCGCCCCACTGCCACAGGCGTCACAGACCGCGCAGACCGCACGCGATCAGGGCCACCGCCCGGTCAGGAGATCGTCCGAACGAGGCCGGGCGCCCCCGCGCAGGCAGGACCGGCCGCGGGCCCGCCGAGGGGGCGTCGCGGGCGCGGTCGAACACCATGAACGCGCGAGAAATGCCGGAGGAGGGACTTGAACCCACACTCCCTTTCGGGAAGCGGATTTTGAATCCGCCGCGTCTGCCATTCCGCCACTCCGGCCGGGAGCGGGCGAGTCTACGCCTCGTCGGGCAATGGGGCCGGTCGGATTCGAACCGACGATCTCTCCGATTATGAGTCGGGGGTTTTGACCGCTAAACTACGGCCCCACGCGATGATAGCGGTCGGCGCAATGGCCCTGCCGAGACCACCTGGCCCACGCCGGGCTCAACCGTCGAACAGCCCCTTCTGGTCCGCGGACTCGCCCGAGCCCTTGGCGCGTCGGCTCTCGGGCGGAGTGCGACCCCCCACGCGCGGAGCACCCTGCGATCGGGTTTGGGTCTCGGGCCCGGTGGGGGCTCCGGATCCGATCCGCGGCGACTTGTCGCCATCGACGACCGACCGAATCGTGCCATCGGCCACACGCGTCAGGATGTCGTCCCCCTGAGCCACGTCGCTCGGGGAGCGGACGACGCGGCCGTCGCCCCTGGTCGTCACGCTGTAGCCGCGGGCTAGAACCCGCAGCGGACCCACGGCCGCAAGCGTCCGATCGAGCGCGGCCACGCGATCTCGCGCATGGGCGATGGCTCGGGCGGCACCGGTGCGAAGGTCGCGCTCGATGGCGTCAAGGTCGAACCGAACGAGCACGCTCCGGGCCGCCGCCGCCAGGCGACGCTCGCCCTCGGCCAGGCGAGACGCACGCCGCGCCTGGGCCGCCGCCGGGCGGTGCTGCTCGAGGCGAACGGCGAGTTGATCCACTCGCGACCTGTCGCGGGCCAAGGCGAGCCGGACGCCGCCGCGAAGTTCCCCGGCGTGCTGCTGCTCGCGACGCTCGGCCGCGGCTGTCTGTCTCTCGATGGAGCCGCGAAGTGCCGACGCGACCGCCTCGACCTGCTCCCCAAGCGCGGCACGGTCCGGGATGAGGCGCATCGCCGCCTGCGTCGGCGTCGCGGCCCGCTCGTCGGCGACCAGCTCCGCGATGGTCACGTCCGTCTCGTGCCCGATGGCGGCCACGACGGGCACGGGGCAGGCGACGATGGCCGCCGCCACCGGCTTCTCGTTGAACGCCCACAGGTCCTCCATCGATCCGCCGCCGCGAGTGACGAGGATCGCGTCGATGCCCAGGTGCGTGTGTCGCCGACCGAGCCACTCGATGGCCGCCGCGACCTCGCCCGCGGCCCGGTCGCCCTGCACACGGACGTCGACGACCGCGATGTCCACGGCCGGGCAGCGACGCCGCGCCGTGTCGAGCACGTCCTGCAGGGCCGCTCCCGTGCGGCTTGTGACGACCGCGATGCGTCTCGGGAAGGTCGGCAGCGCCCGCTTCCTTTCGGGGTCGAACCAGCCCAAGGCACGGATCTCGCCGACCAGTTTGCGGAACGCCAGTTCGAGCGCCCCCGCCCCGACCGGCTCGAGGCGGTCGCAGATCAGCGACACCTTCCCGCCCTTGGCATAGAACTCAACGCGACCGCCCGCGACGACCGCCTGGCCGTTCTCGGGCACGAAGCCCGCCTTTCGCGCGGCCGAGGCGAACATCACGCACGAGACCACCGCGTCGGCGTCCTTGAGATCGAAGTACCAGTGCGTGCGATCGCGCAGGCCGCTGATCTCTCCCGCGACGCGGACGGGGCGCGGCAGCGTCTCGAGCGCCCCGGCGATCAGGCCGGCCAGCGCGGCGACCGACATCGGGCGATCAACGGGCGGCTTCGCTGCGGGCTCGCTGGGGCTGTTCGATGACCCCGCATGAGCAGGCGGCGTGCCGCGCATCTTTCCGGGATCGAAGGGCAGGCGGGCGGTCACTTGATCCCAGCGTAGCAATCCTCGCGCAGGCGGCCCCTCCCCTGGGTAGGCTTGGCGCATGCCCCGGATCAGCCAGTTCTTCGGCATCACCATCGCCATGTTCTACCGAGACCACGCGCCGCCACACTTCCACGCGTACTACCAGGACGCGGAGGCTCTCATCGACATCCGGACCTTTGCCTTGCTCGAGGGGCGGCTGCCGCCGCGCCAACTGGGGCTTGCCGTGGAATGGGCGGCCAAGCGGCAGGCGGAACTTCTGCGCAACTGGGACCGGGCCCGGAGCAATCAGCCGCTCGATGCCGTCCTTCCTCTGGAGTAGACGTTGGCGGCGACAGATCGGTATAGGATCGGATCATGACTCCCCCGCTCTCAAGCGTTCAGGCTCTGCCGAACTACCGGCTGAGGGTTGAGTTCACCGATGGCTCGCGAGGCGACATCGACCTCTCCGGCCTGGTGGGGAGCGGCGTGTTCAGCGCGTGGCGCGACCCGGCTGTTTGGGCGGCTGTCGTCATCGACCCCGTGACCGGCGCTCCGACATGGCCGGGGGGCATCGACCTTGACACACGCCAACTGTTCGCGGATCTCGTTGGCGGCGCGGCTGTCGAAGGGCACGGTCGGCGCGCGACGGGGTGACCGGGCGGGAAACCCAGGAAACCAAGCGGGCACCGTCGGGCGGTTTCTGGCACAATGCCGCCATGAACCCAATCCACCGCCGTTCGTTCATGCTCGCCGGAGCGGCCACGCTCGCCTCGCTGTCCGCCTCCCGCGCCGCGGGCCGGGGCCGTCGCCAGCCGGATTCGCCCCCGATCGGCGCCACCGCGGAGGACCTGCGGCGCTGGAGTGGGCACAGAGGGCCATGCGTGATCTCATCGGGCAACGGGCTCCCGGCGGTCGCGCGTGCATGGGACGTCATGGCCGGGGGCGCGGACCCCGTCGACGCGGTCGTCGAAGGCGTCACGCTGGTCGAGGACGATCCGAACGACATGACCGTCGGTCTCGGCGGCCTGCCGAACGAGGATGGCGTGGTGCAGCTCGACGCCTCGGTGATGCACGGCCCGACGCACAAGGCCGGGGCCGTGGCCTGTCTGGAGGGCATCCGGAACCCGGCCAAGGTGGCGTTGCTCGTGCTCAAGACGACCGACCACATTCTGCTGGTTGGCGAAGGGGCCAAACGGTTCGCGCTGCGCCACGGATTCAAGGAAGAGAACCTCCTGACCGAGGCCGCCCGCCGAGCGTGGTTGCGGTGGAAGGCCTCATTGAGCCCGGAGGACGACTGGCTCGACCCGGGCCAGATGGACTTCCAGGTCTCGGCGCTGCACGGACGCGAGGCGTCCCAGCCCGGGGCGGTCGCGCTCGGCCCGGTGCCGCACACAACGGGCACGATCAACTGCTCCGCGGTCAACGCGGATGGCAACCTCGGTTCGTGCACGACCACGAGCGGCCTGTCGTGGAAGATCCCGGGGCGTGTCGGCGACTCGCCCATCGTCGGCGCAGGGATGTACGTGGACAACGCCGTGGGAGCAGCAGGGGCGACCGGGCGGGGCGAGGCGGTGATCGCCAACTGCGGCGCGTTCAGCATCGTCCGCGAGATGGAGCGAGGTCTGGAACCAACCGAGGCCTGCCTGGCCGTTCTGCGACAGATCGCGAGCAGGACGCTGGAGCGGCGCAACCGCAACGATCGCGGTGAGCCGAACTTCAACGTGAGCATGTACGCGGTGCGCAAGGACGGCGCGTATGGGTCGGCGTGCCTCCGACCGGGCGGTTCGTTCGCGGTGCACGACGGCCAGGAGAGCCGCCGGTGGCGGTGCCCCTCGGTCTTCGAGTGATCCCGGCGCAGGGAAAACGCCCGGCGCGGCTCGCTGGGCGAGTCTCGCGTCGGGCGTTGTCTGTGGTCCGCGACGCGGATCAGGCCGCCGTGTACTGACCGCGAGCGACCTTCTTGATGAGGCTGCTGCGCAGGAGCGTCTGGTTCACGATGGTGCGGAAGTTGGGCGAGGTGGTCTTATACCCCGCGGCCTGAACGGCCTGGGCAACCTCCGTCACGCCCATGGTCTTGCCCTTGAGCACCTTGGCCAGCGACTCCTCGAGGTTGGCATCGTTGCGATGGCGACGACGCACGCCCACCGCCGCCCGACGACCGCGGCGCGAAGCGCCGGACGCGGCGATGCCCAGCGCGGCCAGCTCGGCCTCGATCTGGGCCAGTTCGGCCGTGAGCTCGTTGTGCCGGGACATCAGCTTCCCGACCTGGCCCTCGCGCCGCTGGAGTTCGGCGCGCAGGTCGGCGGTGGACACGACCGCGAGTTTGCGACCGCCGCGCCGACCGCGGCCCCTGTTCCCCGCGCGACCCTTCGACTTCTTCCTTGCCATCTGCGTGTTGCTCCGACACCCTGACTCGATCGTTGCCGCGGTTCGACGCCGAACCGACTTCACCATTCGCCTTACAAACCAAACACAAACACGAAGCCGCGTGCGCGGAGTTGCACGGCGAATGAGTGGCGATGTTACGCTTTCGCAACTCACACATCAACGTGTGCGATGGTCGCGAGTGATGACGGCAATCCTCGCAATCGCGCGACGGAGTTCCAACTTCGCACAAGCGCACGCGGCGGCCGCGCTCCATTTGAGCGCGGCCGCCGCCTGGCACAAAAGGTCTTTCTCGCCCCCGATTCGGGCTACTCGTCCGGGTGGACAGCGATCGCGGCCGCTCTGGCGGCTCGCCTCTCGGCGCGGTAGGCCTGCAACGCCGTCCGGCGTTCCCGGTACGTCGCGTCCTGCAGCCCAAGGCGGGCGATCAGGCGGCCGCGGCGCTCGAGCCAGCGCTGGTAGCGCGGGCTGCTCAACCGCGCCTGACGCCGGGCCTCTCGGCGTTCGGCGAGGGTCGCCGATCGAGTCAGGCGGCTCGAACTCGACGACTGCGCCGACGAGCGGGATGACGAGCCCCGCGTCGCTCGTGCCAGCGCCTGCTGGGCCAACGCCGGCGAGATCGGGTTGATGCTCAGTCGCACGATCGGGCTGACCGGCGGCTGGTTCTCCGGCGGCTGCGAGGTAGCCGGCGGTTCAGGACCATCGGGAGGCTCAGGCGAAGGCGGTGGCTCGGGCGGGCCGCCGGTCGACGCCGCACCTCCTCCGCCACCGCCCTGCGGCTGGGGATCGGGCTCCGGAGCAGGATTCGGAGACCCCCCTCCCCCTGCGCCCGGCTGCGGGTCCGGCTCGGGATCGGGCTCCGGTTCCGGGTCAGGCCCCGGCAGCACGCCGAGCCCACCGCTCCCGGGCGACGTCCACGTCCTCGGGTCAGATCGCAGGTCCTCCGGGATGTTCACAAGCCAGCCCTCGGCGGCGGACCAGTTGCCCACCATCCGCGTGTTCTGCTCGTACGAAAGGGGCACGTAGCCCATCTCGGCCAGCTCGCGCCAGTACGCGTTCTTGATCTCGTCCGTCGGCGCGACGCCCCGGAACTGACGCCACAGGTCGAACCGCGTGTTCGCCCACATTTCGTGCCCCGGGATCAGGAAGTCCTGCAGCAGCGGTGGCGTCTCGATGTGGTGCAGCCCCTCGGTGAATGTGGCGGCGAGGATGTGCTGGAAGTCGGGGCCGGAGGGCTCGATCACGAACTTCACCTCGGGGTGGCGTTCGCGCATCATCTCGAGCCACCGGTACGCGTCCCACGGCTCGGCGTACACGAACGCGTCGAGCCCGATCAGCGTGGCGCCTCGCGCCACGGCCAGGTCGAGTTCGCGCATGCCGCGCTGCACGTGCTCCGGATTGTCCGGGTCGAGCGGCTCCCAGTCGGCGGTGTCCCACGACCGCATCACCTGGCTCGACCGCCCCCACCAGAATCCCACCTGGATCCCGTTGTCGGCCACCCGCTGGCGGATCAGCGAAGCCGTGTCGCGGAGCATCGGGTACTGGTCCATGCCCGACATGAACAGGAACGGGTAGTTGTTCTGCTGGTTCTGCCGGAACAGGCCGGTGGGCGACCAGACCATGACCCGGTGGAAGCCCCGCTGCGGGGCGACGCGCAGGAAGTCCGCCCACGGCCCCCATCCGTTCTCGTCCGGGCGACGCGGGCCGTCGAAACCGCGCGGGTTCTCCGCGGTGATCGAGCCGTTGGCCGCCGCGAACACGCCGAACACGGGGCGGGGGTCGCGCTCGTACCGAACCGCGCCGTACATCTCCTGGAAGTAGTCGCGGTACGGCACGAGCGTGTGCAGCCAGTGGCGGTCGTTGCTCGTCACGCGGAACGCCAGCGTGTAGGTCCGCGTCTCGCCCGGAGGGAGCTCCCCGAGAAGCCCGAACTCGCCGTTCCAGCACGGACCGGTGGCGGCATAGTGCCCGCCCGGGACGTAATACAGCGGGCGGACCCGATGCTCGTACTCGAGGATCGGGTAGTGCAGACTCATGCCGATCGTGTAGTCGTCGTTGCGGATGACCCCGACGGGGCTGTAGAGGTCGTCCGGGTAGATCCGCCCCGCGGTGGTGAACCGCTGGCCCTGCGAGTCGAACTCGATGAACTTCGAATCGTGGCGGAAATCGCCCATCTCGATCACGTTGCCCAGACGCATCCCCGCCAGCGTCACCGTGCCGAGCTCCTGGGGCTCGCTCGTGTTGTTCGTGAGCGTGATAACAAAGTCGCCGCCGTCCTCGGCCTGCACGAATTCGACCGACGAGTCGAGATTGCTGCGGAGGACGACCGGATGGGCGTTCGGGGCGATGACCAGGAACCCGGTCTGCGTGTCCTCAACCGTCAGGTAGGTCTCGGGGGACACGGTGGCGACGAAGCGCCCCAGCCCGTTGGGTGCGGGCGCCGCAGCGGGGCGCCTGGACTCGGCGCGGGCCACATCGATCACGGGCGCAGCGCAGCCGGCGGCGAACACAAGGGCGGCGATCGTGGCAAGTCGCGTTGACGTACTCATGGCGATCACAACGATCGACCGCCAATCCCGGGCACTCCCTGACCAGGCGCACAATCCGCCAATGTGCCGCATCGCGTGCCTCCTGCGGGAACCCTGCCCGACGCGCGGGTCCGATCCCCCGTACTTCATCGAGAATCCTTGACAACCGAGGGATTGTTTTCCCGCCCGCCCCCGGAGGCCTCCCAATCGGAAATGCCGCGCCCGCCGATATAGTCTGCCACACCGGCGCCCCGCCGAGCCACGCCTCGGCTGCGCCCGCCCATCCCCCGCACGGACGCGACCCCATGAACGATCCAACGCCGACCGCAACGACGCCCGAGCGCCTGCGCGTCGTCATCCAGCAGCCCGCGCTGGCCAAGTACCGCATCCCCGTGTTCCGCGAGCTCGCCTCCCGCCCGGGGATCGACCTGCACGTCGTCTACGCCGACGACGGAAACGTGCCCAACGTCGATGCCGAGGGATTCCGGGCCACGTTCGAGCCGTTCCGGACATGGAAGGGCCCGGGGCCCGAACTCTACTGGCACCCGGCCCAGATCCGGTATGCCTCGCCCGAGCACGCCGACGTCGTCGTGCTCACCTGGAACACGCGGTTCCTCAGCCTGGTGCCGGCCCTGCGACGGGCCCGACGAAGGGGCGTGGGGACCGTTCTCTGGGGGCACGGCGAGTCCAAGCATGAGAAGCGAGCCACGCGGGCGCTGCGCCACTGGGTCGCCCGCCGTGCCGACGCCACGCTCTTCTACACGCGGTCGATGGCCAATCGACTCATCGAGGAGGGCGGCCCGAAGGACCGCACCTTCGTGGCGCCCAACTCGATCGATCAGGCCCCGGTCGCCCAGGCACGCGACGCGTTCCGAGCCGACCCCGACGCCGCGGAGCGGTTCCGCGCCGACCACCGCCTGACGCCCGGCCAGACGCTGGCGTTCGTCTCACGGTTCGATCCGCGCAACCGCCTCGACCTGCTGTTCGAGGCGGTGCCGGAACTGCTGAAGGAGTTTCCGGGCCTGCGGATCCTGGTGGTCGGCAAAGGCGCGGACGAGGCCAACCTGCGGGCCGCCGTGGAGCGCGTGGGGATCGGGAGCGTCGTCGAGTTCCTCGGGCCGATCTACGAGGAGCAGCGCCTCGCGCCCGTGCTGTGCTCGTCCGACGTGTTCGTGTATCCGTCGAACATGGGCCTGAGCGTGCTCCACGCGTTCGGGTACGCCCTGCCCGTGGTCACCGGCGACCAGCGGAACCTGCACGGCCCGGAGATCGAGGCCGTCGAGCACGAGCGCAACGCTTTGCTGTTCCAGCACGGAAGCGTGCCCGAACTGACCAGGGCCGTGCGGCGGATCCTGTCCGACAGCGACCTGCGGGCCCGCCTGTCTGCGGGAGCCGCCGAGACCGTCGCCCACGAGTACTCGATCCGCAACATGGTGGACGGGATGGAGGCCTCGATCCGGGCCGCGGCGGCGAGGGCGGGAGCGCGCCGGCGGAAGTAGGGGCGATTGCCGATGGTGCTACAAGGCGTCGCCGTCGGCGTACGTGATGTGCAGCTCCGAGAACCCTCCCCTGCTGTCGTACGACGAGAGCACCTCGCCCCAGCCGAACCGTGCGTGGTTCGGGTGGGTGCCGTCCTGCCCGAACCACGTGGCCTTGCCGTCGATCTCGATCACCCTGGGCAGCAGCGTGTGCGCGAACAACGCCTCGGCGAGCTCGTCGTGGGCCCGCTTGCGTCTGAGTTCCTGCGTGAGCGTCCAACCGTCCCAGCCGCCCGCGTCGTCGGGCAGGCACACGAACAGCGAGACGCGCCGGAGCAGGCCCCGATCGAACCCCAGCCCGACGTGGACGCGCCGGCCGAGCACGGACGCATCGCGGACAGATGCGCCCACGCCGCCCGGGTCGTAGTCCAGCGCGGCCCGGGCACGCAGCGGGGACGCCTCGAACCAGTCGAGAGTGGACGCCGGCCCGAGCTCGCCCGGTGGATCGTCGATCGAGAACCGCCCGTCGTGCTGGCCCATGGCGAATCATGGGCGGGTCGGGAGCTCGACGTGCGGCGCCGCCGGCGTGTCCCGCCCGCCTCACGCCAGCCCGCGCATCCGCGGCGGGCCCAGCGTCTCCATCACGCTCTCAGACCCGCCCTGCATCGCCCACCGCCCGAGCGAGGCGGCCATGATCGCGTGCCAGATCAACGCCCCCGCCGCCAGCGCCGTCGATGAGGGGTCGGGCAGCATCGCCAGCGCGGTCGCGGCCAGGGTCGCCATGAACGACTGGATCATCAGCCCGATCGACCCGCCCAGGAACGCCAAGCACAGGGCCAGAACCGTGCCGGAGGCCAGCAGGGCGATCGCCATCGGCAACTGTGGCAGGATCTCGGCGGGGAGCGACTCTAGCGGAAGATCCCAGGTCGTCAGAGCCCCGGCGATCATGGCGTAGAACTTCGGGAACCACCAGCCGAACGTGCCCCCCAGCAGGATCACCGGGAGGCTTGCCGGATCGAGCGCCCGCGACGAAGAGGCCAGCGCCCCCACGAACGCCCCGACGAACGCGATGCCGAGCAGCCCGGCCGCCACCAGCGGTTGGGCCAGAACGATCCCGAAGTAGCACGCCAGACCCGTCACGCCCATCGCGACCAGCCACAGCACCGCGAGCGAGAGCGACTTCGACCGCGCCGAACGGATTTTCGGACGCCGAACGGACGCACGCGCCACCGGCCCGTCGGCTCCCTCGCCCCCGGTCGGGGCGGCCCGGCGGAGCTTGGCCACCTCCTGGCGGACACGCTGCGCCTCGGACTCGACGCGCTCGATCTGTTGGCGGGCCTCGTCGAGCGCCCGCGAGCTCTCGGCCTTGGTCTGCTCGGCCTTGCGCGCGTGCTCGGCCGCCAGGGCGTTGGCGTCCGACACCCGCCGGTTCAGGCTGATCACCTCGGACTGCATCGCCTGGAACCGCTCCTGTGCGGCCGACACCTGCTTCTCACGCTCGTTCAGGGCCCGTTCCCGCTCCTTCTGGCGCTCCTCGGCGATTCGCGCCTGCGTCTCACGCTCGCGGACCGTCACCTCCATCTGCTCGAGCTGCTCCTTCCTGCTCTTGAGCTGCCCGACCTCCTGGTCGATCAGCTCCGTCTGGGTCACCAGCACCTGCTCGCGCCCGCGGAGTTCCCGCTCCATTGCCTCGAGCTGCGACCGGCGCCCCTCGAGCAGCTCGCGGTCGCGCCGGAGCGTCTCGGAGATCACCTGCACCTCGATCTCGCGGGTCCGCAGGGCGTCCCGCTCCGACGAGACCTCATCCAGGGCCGCGTGGATCTTCGAACGCTCGCCGTCGAGCGCGGCCCGCCCCTGCTGCACCGAATCGGCCTCGCCGTCCAGGGCGGCCTCACGCTGGCGGAGGAACCGCTCGCGCGCGTCCAGGTCATCGAACTGCAGGCGGATCTCGTCCTGGAGGCGGTCCCGCTGGTTCTCGGACTCGCGAAGAGCCTCCAGACGCGACTCCATCTGCGAGATGATGTCCAGAAGGTTGTCGTGCTCGCCGGCCTCTCCGTCCAGGCCGATCGCCTCCGCGCCCGTCCGGGCCGAGTCGTTCCCCTCGATGTCGGTGCGATCCATCTGGGCTCCTCCCGCACGCCGGGCCCGGCGCGCTGCGCCGGGTATCGACCGTGGGGGGCATGGGCTGGTCCGCGTGGCGCGAGAGTGTGGCGAGCCCACGCGGCGCGTAGCGACGGGGAGGACACGCGCGGTTGTTCGCGTCCGAGAACCCGCCGTCGGGTCCGCGCAGCGAGAACCTCCCGGCCCGCGCCGGGCGCCCAGGTGGGCGAATTGAGAACAATCAGGCGCCGGTGCGCTGGTAGTTCACCGTGCTGGGCGCGATGCCGAACTCGCTGGGAGCCTCGACGCCGAACTCACCGGCGATCGCCTTGAGCATCGCGTGGTGGTGCACCGCGTGGTGGAAGGCGAAGTGCAGCTCGCGCCCCAGCGACGAGTCGAGCGTCGCCTCCGTGCCGTCGCCGGCCACCATCACGCGGATGCGGACCGGCCGCCCCATCGCCGGGGCGTCGAGCGATCCGAGGCGATCGCGCAGCCGCCCGATCGCCTCGATCGCCACCGACGGCGTGGTCTCCATCGGGACCTCGCGTGAGCGGTGGTCGTAGTCGATCGGCTCGCCCGCGTCGAGCCCCCCCACCGCCGCCGCGAAGTGGTCGACCGTGTGTCGGACGTGCTTGCCGATGGTGCCGCCCCGGATCAGGCGGCTTTCCCGCGCGTAGCAGCCCTCGGGCAGGCACTGGATGAACCGGGCGCACTGCTCCAGCACGGCGCCCGCGGCGGCCGCCACGCACGCGGGATCGCCCGAGTCTGGTGTGCCCGCGTTCTCGCCCGCCAATGCCGCATCGGTCGCCATGCTGGTTCCTTCAGGGTTGCCCCGATCGGGTTTCACGCCGCCTCTCGGGCACGCGATCCCGGTGCCGCGGGGCGTGGTTCCGCACGATAGGCGGGGCGACAGGCGGGGAACCGGGTCTGCTCGCCCACGCTCCCTATCGTCCCCCTCCCATGCCCAAAGAGCCAGCCGGCCCAAACTCCCCAGGTTCGCCCCAAACGCCCGTGTCGAACGGAAACGTCGGACACGCCCACGCCGGACCGCCAGCGAATCACAACGGCGCCTCATCGAAACGCCCCGGCTGGCCCCGGGCGGCCTCCGCGGAGGAGCGGGGGCTGCTCGTCGGTCCGCGCTCGCGCCTCGAAGAGGCCGGGCGCGTCTTCCGCATCGCCGCCGAGTTCATCCGCGGGTTCCGCAAGCTGCACTTCATCGGCCCATGCGTGACCGTGTTCGGCTCGGCCCGATTCAAGGAAACCGAGGCCTACTACCAGATGGGGCGCGCCGTCGGGCGGCGCCTGGCCGAGGCCGGCTTTGCCGTCATGACGGGGGGCGGCCCGGGCATCATGGAGGCCGCCAACCGAGGCTGCCGCGAGGGTCACGGCCTGTCGCTTGGCTGCAACATTGTTCTGCCCATGGAGCAGGAGCCCAACCCCTACCTGGACCGATTCATCGACTTCAAGTACTTCTTCGTCCGCAAGGTCATGCTGGTGAAGTACTCGTCGGCGTTCGTCGTGCTCCCCGGCGGGTTCGGCACGCTCGACGAGCTCTTCGAGACCGCGACCCTCGTGCAGACCAGGAAGATCGAGCAGTTCCCCATCGTGCTCATGGGCTCCGACTACTGGCGTCCGGTGATCGAGTTCATGCGGAAGTCGATGGTCGCCGCGGGCACGATCTCGCCCGAGGACCCCGACCTCATCCACGTCACGGACTCGCCCGAGGAGGCGATCCGGATCATCCGCGCCGCCAGCCCGGAGTGGGCCGCGCCCAAGCCGTCCACCATCCTGGGCGAGTCCGCGCCCCGGAGACAGGCGACCCCCGCCCCGGCACCGGGGGCCTGAACCAGCGCCGTGGACACGAGGCCGATCCGCTCGCAACCGCCACATCCCCGCATGGACCAGATCTTCGACCAGCGCCGCTATCTGATCCCGTTCCGCTCGGGGTTGCTGCCGCAGATCTTCACCGACACGCTCGTGATGGGCGCGGGCGTCGCCGGCGCGAGCGCCGCGATCGAGGCCGCCCGCCACGGCGAGGTCATCGTGCTCGCCAAAGGGCCGGTCGCCTCGTCGAACACGGCGTGGGCCCAAGGCGGTGTCGCGGGCGTGCTCCGCGACGGGGAGCGGCCGGCGTCGGGCGAGGGCGACACACCCGACGCGCACCTGGCCGACACCCTGACCGCCGGCGCTGGCCTGTGCGACCGCGACATCGCCAGCCTGATCGTGGACGACGCCGACCGCGCCCTTCGACACCTCATCGACCTCGGCATGCGGTTCGACCGCGGCGAGGACGGCCGCCCGGCCCCGGGCCTCGAAGGCGGGCACTCGGCCCCGCGTATCTACCACCACGCGGGCGATTCCACCGGGGCCGAGATGCAGCGCTGCCTGGGCGCCGCGATGGCGGGCGCCCCCGCCATCCGAGTGTTCGAGAACTGCTTCGCCATCGACCTGCTCACGCCGTCCGATGAGCCAGGCTCGCCCGTGCTCGGGGCCATCACCTACCACGACCGCTACGGGCTGCAGATGCTCTGGGCCCGCACCACAATCCTGGCCAGCGGCGGCGCGGGCACGCTGTATCGCGAGACCACCAACCCGCGCGTCGCCACCGCCGACGGCATCGCCATGGCCTACCGCGCCGGCGCGACCCTCGGCGACATGGCCTTCGTCCAGTTCCACCCGACCACGCTCTACCTGCCCGGCGCGACGCGGACGCTCATCTCCGAGGCAGTCCGCGGCGAGGGCGCGTTGCTGCTCGACGCGGGCGGGCGACGCTTTATGTCCGACGTGCACCCGCAGGCGGAACTGGCCCCGCGCGACGTGGTCAGCCAGGCCATCATGCGCCAGATCGCCAAACAGGGCGGGCGCCACGTCTGGCTCGACTGCCGCGCGATCGAAGCGTTTGACTCGCGTTTCCCCGCCATCGGCGCGATGCTCCGCAGGTTCGAACTCGACCCGGCAAGCGATCTCATCCCCGTCCATCCCGCCGCCCACTACATGATCGGCGGCGTGCGGACGGACGCGGCCACCCGCACCGACGTGCCGGGCCTGCTGGCCGTCGGCGAGGCCGCCTGCAGCGGGCTGCACGGGGCTAACCGCCTGGCGAGCAACTCGCTGCTCGAAGGCCTCGTGCTCGGGCGCGTCGCCGGCGAGCAGGCGGGACTGGCCCTCGCCTCCGGCACGCCCCGCCCCGGCCCGACCTCGATCGTCAGCGACATCCGCCCCAGCGACCACGCCGAGATCGATCTGCCCGACGTCCGGTCCAGCCTCCGCTCGGCCATGTGGCGGAACGTCGGGCTCGAGCGGGCCGGCCCGCGCCTGCGCGACGCCGCGGACATGTTCGATTTCTGGGCTCGTTACACGCTCGACAAGATCTTCGACGACCCGGAGGGCTGGGAAGTCCAGAACCTGCTGCTCGCCGCCGCCCTGGTCACAAGGGCCGCGACCTGGCGTGAGGAATCCCGCGGCACGCACGCCCGCAGCGATTTCCCGGCCCCGAGCGACGCCTTCCGGGTCCACGACCTGTGGCGGCGCGGGCGGGAACAGGGCGAGGCCAAGGCCGTAGACTCAGGGGACGCGGCACAGTTGTCGGCGGGGTGATCGGAGCAGCGGTGGGTCGAGAAGGAGCGACGAAGCGACACGGCGACGCAGCGACGAAGGGATCGCCGTTGGCGATTCTCTCGACCCTGCCCGCGCATCGCTGCGCCCTCACTTTACCACTCTGCCACTGTGCCACTCCGCCACTTCTAGGCCTCGCGCTCCTGCTCGCCGCCGGCTGCCAGCAACAGGTCGTCGGCTACCGCCCGGCCCTGCTCGGCTCGCTGCCCGAGGCCCAGTCGCGCACGCCGGTCACGCTCGACATTGGGCGTCCCCGCCCGGGCGCGGGCGACGGGCTGGATGACGAGGGGCGGTTCGACCCGGGCCGCCTGCGTCGCGAGCACGAGGACGGCCGCGTGACGCTCATCGCCCGGCGCCCGTACCACCTCATGATCCACATCTACTACACGCTCATCAACAACGAGCGTGACCTCTTCGCCGAGCAGGTCCTCTCGGACATCACCCGCGAGGAGTACGCCGCCCGCGGCCTCGACCCGCGCGAGGCATTCGACACGCTCCAGGCCCGCCAGACCGACATCCTCCGCCTTTTCGCCGCGATCCCTCAGGGCGAACTCACGCCGGGCGTCCTGATGCGCAAGGTCGGCGACAACGTCTACCGCCTCGAGGCCGTCGGCTCCCAGGCGCGCAGCCTCCGGTGGCGCTCGATGGACGTGACGATGGAACGCGGCCAGTGGCGTCTGCGCTGGTTCGGGTCCTGACCAAAGCGGGCCGAGCCTGACGACCGGGCCGGGCGGGCCAGCGCCGAAAAAAAGAATCAGATTCTTCGATCGACCTGCGTGAGCCACGCGGGAAGGCGTCGCTTCGTAGGTGCCGGGGACAACAGAACAAACCAACGAACGAGCCAACCGCGAATCCCAACAAGCACACGAGTGCGAAACCCACACAGAACCCCGCCCGAACACGCCTTCCTGTCTCCACCGGGCCGCGAGTTTGACGCCCACGACCCGGTTTCTCTTCTCCTCTCCTCCATGGAACGCCCGGCCCCACAGGCCGGGCGTTCCAATTCCAGGCCGCCCCGATCGTCGCACGCCGATCCCCCCGTACCCTGCCCCATGGCCGGGCGTTCCCATCGACGCGATCCCGATGACTTCGCAGGGCTCGACGACATCGACCCCGACGGCCCGAGCCGCGAGGACCTCGAGAAGTTCGGCGACGAGTTCGTCACCTGCCCCGAGTGCGGCTCGCTGGTCTACGACCAGGCCGAGGTGTGCCAGTCGTGCGGGCGTGCGCTGGAAGCCGAGGAACAGGGAATCCCGATGTGGGCGATCGTCGCCGGGGCGTTGGTCGTTGCGGCGTTCGTCGGCGCGTGGATCATCTGGTAGCGGCGCGGCACTAGGTCCGTCAGACCATCACCGCCCCGCGTTGCCCCGTCTCACCTCGTCCACGTCCCCGCCCCATACACCCCCGCCTCACCCAGCTCCTCCGCGATCCGCAGCAACTGGTTGTACTTCGCATTCCGGTCGCTGCGGCACGGGGCCCCGGTCTTGATCTGTCCGCAGTTGGTCGCCACCGCCAGGTCCGCGATCGTCGCGTCCTCGGTCTCGCCGGATCGGTGCGAGAGCACCGCCGCGTATCCGTTGCGCATCGCCAGGTCCACCGCCTCGAACGTCTCGGTCAGCGTGCCGATCTGGTTGACCTTGACCAGGATCGCGTTGGCGCACTTCTCGTCCAGCCCGCGCCGCAGGAACGCGGGGTTGGTCACGAACAGGTCGTCACCCACGAGCTGCACCTTGCTCCCCAGGCGTGCCGTCAGTTTCCGCCACCCCTCCCAGTCGCCCTCGGCCAGGCCGTCCTCGATCGACCGGATCGGGTACTTCTCGCACCAGCCCGCCCACAGGTCGATGAGCTGGTCGCTCGACACGACCTCCTTGCTCGACTTGAACATCTTGTAGCCGGTCTTCCCGTCCTTGGCCGCCTCGTTCCACAGCTCGCTGCACGCCGGGTCGAGCGCGACGAACACGTCCTCGCCCCAGGCGTAGCCCGCCTTCTCGACCGCCTGCTCGATGACCTGCAGCGCCTCCTCGTTGCTCTTGAGATTGGGCGCGAAGCCGCCCTCGTCCCCCACCGCCGTCGACAGGTGCTTCTCGTGGAGCACCTTCTTCAACGCGTGGTAGATCTCGACCCCCGCCCGCAGCCCGTCCTCGAACGTGTCGAAGCCCCACGGCTGGACCATGAACTCCTGGAAGTCCACCGTGTTGTCCGCGTGCTTGCCGCCGTTGAGGATGTTCAGCATCGGCACCGGCAGCGTCCGGGCCGACGCCCCGCCCAGATACCGGTACAGCGGCAGCCCGCACGCCTCGGCCGAGGCCTTGGCCACCGCGATCGACACGCCCAGGATCGCGTTGGCCCCGAGGGCCGACTTGTTCTCGGTGCCGTCGAGTTCGAGCATCACGCCGTCGATCAGTTGCTGCTCGCGGGCGTCCAAGCCCTCGACCGCCGAGGCGATCGGGCCATTGACGTTGTCCACGGCGCTCAGCACGCCCTTGCCGCCGTACTCGTCGCTGTCGGTGTCCCGGAGCTCGACCGCCTCGTGCTCGCCCGTGCTGGCCCCGCTGGGAACCGCGGCCCTCGACACCACGCCGCTCTCCAGCCCGACCTCGACCTCGACGGTCGGGTTCCCGCGCGAGTCGAGGATCTGGCGGGCGTGGACGAACTCGATCTGGAACGACATGGAGGCCTCCCCCCGGGACGCCCGGGCTGCGTGCGAATCAGGCAGGACGATACGCCCGCCCCGTGCGGGCCAACGGGGCGATCCCCGCCTCGGGGCGCGCCCACGCCGCAGGCATACCCTTGCTCAGCCCATGCCGACCACACCCGAAGGATTCCAGTCTCGCCTCAGCCGCATCCGCGCCGACCTCGTCCAGCAGGGTCGGCGTGTCCAGGCGATGCTCGAGGCCGCCGGCGAGGCCCTGATGGCCCGCGACGTGACCAAAGCCCGCGAGGTGGTGGCCCAGGACGACCAGATCGACAAGGTGGACGTCGAGATCGAGCGCGCGTGCGTCACCCTGCTCACCGACGCCTGCCACGACGGGGCGAATCTCGGCCCCGACGACGTGCGGGCGGCCCTGACCGCCGTGAAGATCAACAACGAGATGGAGCGCATCGCCGACGAGGCGGTCACCATCGCCGAGTCCGCCGGCTCGCTGGCGGCCTCCAACCAGTCGCTGCCCGACACGTTCAACGTCATGGCCAACAGCGTGGTGGGCATTCTCCGCGATGTCTGCACCGCCTACGACCGCGGCGACACACGCCTGGCCAAGATCGTCCTGCAGAGCCAGGACACCGCCGCCGCCTTCAAGCGGGCCATCGTTCGCGACGCCGAGCGGCGCATCCACGCCGGCAGCCTGGACGTGGACGCCGCGTTCGTGCTCCAGGAGCTCGCCACCACGCTCGAACGCATCGCCGACCACTGCACCAACGTCGCCGAACAGGTGATCTACTCCTCAACCGGCGCGATCGTCCGCCACCTCGAGGGCCACTGGGTCGAGGTCGGCCAGAAGCCCAAGGCGCCCTGACGGTTCTCCGCCGGGAAGCGTCGGGTCTCGCCCGACCCTTCGTCGCTGCGTCGCTTGCTCGCTCCGTCGCTTCCTCCGCGGCTACCATCGCCCGGCCTGTCCACGGAGGGACTCGCTGATGCGCCTTGGTGACCTTATCGCCGCGGCTCAGGGCCTTCGCCCGATCACGCCCATCGACCCGTCGCTGCGGGTCTGCGATATCACGGAGGACAGCCGCACCGCGGTCCCCGGCTCGCTCTTCATCGCCCGCCCCGGCACCGCCTCCGACGGACGCCGCTTCCTGGCCCAGGCCGCCGCCGCCGGGGCCGTCGCCGCCGTCATCCAGCGCGAAAACGCGGCGGCCGCCCAAGGGGCCGACCGGCGCCCGGACCCCGGGGTTCCCGCCAACCTCGCCGTTCTCGAATGCGCGGATGCCGCCGCTTCCGGTGCCACGCTCGCCGAGGCCTTCTACGCCACCCCCTCGGCTCGCCTCGCGCTCGTCGGCGTCACCGGCACCAACGGCAAGTCCACCATCGCCCACCTCATCCACCGCGCCCTGAACGCGGCAGGAGTCCGCACGGGCCTCATCGGCACCGTCGAGATCGACGACGGCGTCGCCCTCGCCCCGGCCGAGATGACCACCCCCCCGGCCACCGAGATCAGCCGCACGCTGGCCCTCATGGCGGACAACGCCTGCCGCGCCGCCGCGATGGAAGTCTCCAGCCACGCCCTCGACCAGCGCCGCGTCCACGCCCTGCGCTTCCGGGGCGCGATCTTCACGAACCTCACCCGAGACCACCTCAACTACCACGGCACGATGGACGCCTACGCCGCGGCCAAGGCCCGCCTGTTCGAGTCCCTCGCCCCGGACGCCCTGGCGATCGTCAACGCCGACGACCCGGCCTGGCCCCGCATGACCGCGGCGTGCACCGCGCAGGTGCTCCGCTGCTCGCTGGAAGGCACGCCCGACGCCGACGCCTCCGCCGAGATCCTCGCGGCAACCATGGAGTCAACCACGCTCCGCCTTACCGGCCCGTGGGGCACGCTCGACCTGTGCACGCCGCTCATCGGTCGCCACAACGCGATGAACCTGCTCCAGGCTCTGGCCGCGATGTGGCACATCGCCCGAGCCGTCCCGGGCAAGACCGCCTTCGCACGCGCCGCCGACGCTCTGGCCCGCGTGCCCGCGCCCGCCGGGCGTCTCGAGCGTGTCTCGCTTCCGTCAGACGACCTGACGGTACTCGTCGACTACGCCCACACGCCCGACGCGATGGCGAGCGTCCTCCGCGCTGTCCGGTGCGTCGCCGCCAGTCGCCCCGTGGCCATTGTGTTCGGTGCCGGCGGCGACAAGGACAAGGGAAAGCGCCCGCTCATGGGGCGCGTGGCCGCAGACCTGGCCGACCGCATCGTCATCACGTCGGACAACCCACGCTCCGAGCCGCCCCGGGGCATCATCGCCGAGATCATCGAGGGTATCGAGGCCTCCAAGCGCCCGGACCTGGAGGTCCACGCCGACCGCGAGCGAGCCATCCACACCGCCATCGCCGACGCCGACCCGGGCCAGATCATCATCATCGCGGGCAAGGGGCACGAAACGGAACAGGTCTCCGTCGATGCCGCCGGCCGCCCGCTCGTCCGCCACTTCGACGACCGCGAGATCGCCCGCACCGCCCTGAAACTCCGGCGCGCCGCCCGCCCCGCGCCCACCCCCACCACCTGACGCTCCCATCCACATGCCCTTCTGGACGCACGCCAACCTCGCCGCAGTCTCCCACGGAGCATGGCCGACGCCGCCACGGGCCTCGGCCGCGCCTCCGCTCGGGCTCTCCATCGACACCCGCACGCTCCGCCCCGCCCAGATCTTCCTGGCCCTCAAGGGCGAGAACGTCGACGCCCACCGCCTCGTCGCCGCTGCCGCTGACGCCGGCGCGTCCATGGCCATCGCCTCCGATCCGAACGCCATCGACCCCGCCCCACCGCCCGGCTTCCCGATCCTGATCGTTTCCGACCCGCTCGAAGCCATCGCCCGCCTCGCCAGCGCCTACCGCGACCACCTCGCGCACGCCGGATGCCTCGTCGTCGGCGTCACCGGCTCGGCCGGCAAAACCACCACCACCCGCCTCATCGCCGCCGCCCTGGCCCCCCTCGGCCCCGGTTCGCACCCCGCCAAGTCCTTCAACAACGCGCTCGGCGTCCCGCTCACCATCCTGAACGCCCGCCCCGACGACCGCTTCCTGGTCTGCGAGGTCGGCACCAGCGCCCCGGGCGAGATCGACGCCCTGGCCCGCACCGTCCGCCCCGACATCGCCGTCATCACCTCGATCGGACACGCCCACATCGAGTTCCTTGGCTCGGTGGAGGGCATCGCCAGCGAGAAGGCGGCCCTGTTCCGCCACGTCCGCGCCAGCCCGCGTTCGCTGTGCCTCGCGCCGAGCCCGTGCGAGCCGCTGGAGCGGGCGCTGGCCGACGCGCCGCTGCCCTCAAGAGTGTTTCGGTTCGGACCCGACCCAAACGCCAATGTGCGGCTGTCGGTCGTCGAGCAGCACGACGCCTCCATCGCGTTCGATGCCGAGTCCGGCGTTGGCACGGCCCGCTTCACCGCCCCGATTCTCGGGCGCCACAACGCCATGAACGCCCTGGCCGCGGTCGCCGTCGCGCGCCGTGCCGGGCTGACCGACGACCAGATCCGCCCGGCCTTGGCCGCCGCCGCCCCGCCCGCGATGCGTCTCGAGCGGACCACGATCGGGGGCATCACCATCCTCAACGACGCCTACAACGCCAACCCCGAATCGATGATCGCCGCGATCGACACCCTCACCTCCCTCGCACCGCCGCTCGGTGGGCGACGCATCCTCATCCTCGCCGACATGCTCGAACTCGGCGGCCACAGCCACGAATCCCACCGCGCCGTTCTGCGCCACGCCGCCCAGACCGCCGCCCGTCCCCAATCCCGCATCGACCGAATCGCCCTGCTCGGCCCCGCGATGGCCGCGGCCGCCGCCAGCCTCGAGCTCGCCCCGTCGCTCGTCCACGCCGAGCCGGTCCCCGACGCGGCCGCGATCGACCGCCTGGCCGCCCCGCTCCGTCCCACCGACCTCGTGCTGCTCAAGGGCTCGCGTTCCATGCGGGCCGAGCGCGTCCTCGATCGCCTCCGGGATCTCCTCGCCCCGCCGATCGCGCACGCCGCGCCACGCCAGGCCGCCACGCCCCCAACGATCCCCGCCTGTTGAACGCCCGCGCTCCGGCGGGCCGATGGTCATCCCGCCGATGCTCTACCTCCTGTTCGAAGCCCTCCGCCCCTGGCTCAGTGAGCGCGACCTCTACCGGTTTGTCGGCATCCTCGACCAGGTCCAGTTCCGTGCCCTGGCCGCCGCCGGAGTCTCGTTCCTGATCGTCCTGCTGCTCGGTCGGCGCACCATTGCCTTCCTCGTCCGCCAGAAGGTCGGCGACGCCGGCCTCACCGACGCCCAGGCCCTCCGAGGCGTCTCCCAGTCCAAGGCCAACACCCCGACAATGGGCGGCATCCTCATCGCCGGCGCCATCCTCGGGTCCGTTCTCGTCCTGGCCGACATCTCCGAGCGCTACATCCAGATCGGCATCATCGTCGTTGTCTGGACCGCCGTCCTCGGCGGCTTCGACGACTGGCTCAAGCTCACCGCCGCCCGTCGCGGCACCGGTCGCCAGGGCCTGCTCGCCTGGGAGAAACTCGCGTTCCAACTCGGTCTGGGGCTGCTGGCGGGGTACTTCGTCTCCACCCACGGGGCCGCGCCCGATGGGCCAAACCTGTCCCACGTGCTCAACCTGCCGTTCCAGCGGACCTACATCCCGGGCTCGGCCCAGATCGCTCCGGGCCTGATCACGCTCGCCCCGCTGGCGTTCGTCGCCATCGCCGCCGTCGTCATCACCGGCATGAGCAACGCCGTCAACATCACCGACGGCATGGACGGGCTCGCGGGAGGCATCGCCTCCATCGTCGCCGTCGGCGTGACGGTCCTGGCCCTGATCGCCGGCTGGCCCCCGGCCGCCCAGTACCTGCTCGTGCCCCACGTCGCCGGGGCCGCCGAACTCGGCGTCCTGGGCGGCGCAACCGCCGGGGCCTGCCTCGGGTTCCTGTGGTGGAACTGCTCGCCCGCCCAGGTCTTCATGGGCGACACCGGCAGCCTGTGCCTTGGCGGCATCCTGGGCTACATCGCGGTGGTCATCCGCCAGGAGGCGGTTGTCCTGCTCATGTCTGGCGTGTTCCTGCTCGAGATCGGGTCCGTCGTCGTCCAGGTCGGGTACTTCAAGGCCACCGGCGGCAAGCGGGTGTTCCGCTGCGCCCCCTACCACCACCACCTGCACCTGGGCGGCTGGGCCGAGCAGCGCATCGTCGCTCGCTTCTGGATCATCACGGTCCTGCTGCTCGTGGTCGGGCTGGCGAGCCTGAAGATGCGGTAGCCTCTTCCCGCGGGATCTTGCTTCGATATGGTCATCCCGCTTCCCACCGGCGGCGCCATGGCCATCGCGGGAGTCGGCCTGTTGGCCTTGCCCCGGCGTCGGCGTGCGTGATCGCCAGACCGTTCTCCCTTTCCGCACGGACAGCGCCGGAACGAGCGTGAGGACGACCGCGATCGCGCGATGATCCTGCGCGGACCAGGCATCAACTTCCCGTCCCGGTCCACCCGATCTACACTAGCCTCCCACGTTCTCGGTCCCACGGACGGGCGCAAGCCCGAGGGGTGGCTCTATGGCGCACGGCGGCGGCGGAAAGTCCATCAAACAAGGCGAGGCCCCAACTCTTGCCGACCGGCTCATGGGCCCCTTCCAGCGGTTCGGGAGGCTCGAAGCCGCCGGCGGCATCCTGCTCTTGGTCATGGCCGCCATCGCCATGATCTGGGCCAACTCGCCGTGGGGACACTCGTACCACTACCTCTGGCACGAACTCAAGGTATCGATCTCCGCCGCGGAGTACGACGCCGGGCACGACCCCGCCACCGATACCCCCTCGGGTGGATCGCCCGCCGCGCCGATGAGCCAGCCGGGCGGGGAGGCCAGCCCCACCCACGGCGCAACTCCTGACCCGACGTCCCCGCCGGATGAGGCCGAGGGCGCGATGCACCTCGACCCCGCCGGGCACGCCGCGGAGCCCGCGTCCCACGCGCACGCGTCGAACGAGTCAGAGAAAGTCGCCGATGTTTCCATGTCCATTGGCCACTGGATCAACGACCTGGTCATGGCCATCTTCTTCCTGCTCGTTGGCCTCGAGATCAAGCGCGAGGTCGTCGAGGGCGAGCTGTCCTCGCCGAAGAAAGCCGCCCTCCCGGTTGCCGCGGCTCTGGGCGGCATGCTGGTCCCCGCCGCGATCTACGCCGCCATCCACTGGGGGCAGCCGCTCACGATTCGCGGGTGGGGCGTCCCCATGGCGACCGACATCGCGTTCGCCCTCGGCGTGCTGGCCCTGCTCGGGCGGCGCGTCCCCGAGGGCGTGCGCCTGTTCCTGACCACGCTGGCCATCGCCGACGACCTGGGGGCCCTGCTGGTCATCGCCATCTTCTACACGGAGAACCTGGACCTCGTCTCCCTGGGCATCGCCGCGATCATCTGGGCCGCCCTCATCGTCATGGGCATGGCCGGATTCCGCAGCATCACCCTCTACATGGCCGTGGGCCTTGTGCTCTGGTGGTTCGTGTTCCACTCCGGCATCCACGCCACCATCGCCGGCGTCATGCTGGCCCTGGCGATCCCGTGCCGCCCGCGGATCAACGCGCGCAAGTACCTCGCCTTCACTCGCGAGGCCCTCGACGAGTTCGAGAAGAACGTCCCGAAGACGGACAAGGGCGAGTTCAAGCAGACCACCGCCGACCAGCAGGAGATGGTCCAAGCTGTCGAGAACGCTTCGGTGATCACCGGCAGCCCGCTGCACCGCCTCGAGTACATCCTGGCCCCCTGGGTCGCGTTCGCGATCATCCCGGTCTTCGCCCTGGCTAACTCCGGGGTGGCCATCGGGGGCAGCCCGGCCAACGCGACCGACACCGTCGAAGTGGAGGCGAAGATCGGCCTGGCCGTCGCCCTGGGGCTGTGCTTCGGCAAGCCGATCGGTGTGTTCCTGTTCTCGTTCCTGGCTGTGAAGCTCGGTCTCGGGGCACTTCCACGCGGCGTGCGATGGGGGCACATCCACGGCGCGGGATGGCTCGCCGGCATCGGCTTCACCATGGCCTTGTTCATCGCCAACCTGGCGTTTCGCGGGCACCCGCTCCTGCTCGACGGGGCCAAGCTTGGCATCCTCGGCGGCTCCGCCGTCGCCGGCGTCATCGGCCTCATTGTGCTGGTGATCGAAGGCCGCAAGTCCCCGCCCAGCACGAGCGGACGCAACGTGATCGCCGGATACTCGAACTAGGACCCACCGCAGAGTCGCAGCGCACGCAGAGGGAGGCGGTGCCCGCGCAATCGACCTGTCGCTCGCGTAACATTGCTCGCACTCGCGGGTTCGGGCCCCGACGGAAGGTCTGGCCGATCTGATCGTGCCGAGCGGCCCGATGCCACCCTTGGCCCAGACCCTGGTGGCTGCCTTCCCCTGCGTGCTCTGTGCCTCTGCGGTGAGTCCTCAGTCGTGCCGCAGCGCCACGATCGGGTCCTGCTTCGACGCCTGGATCGCCGGGTAGATCCCGAAGACGAGCCCGATCACCGTCGCCACCCCGAACGAGAGCAGGATCGACCACAGCGTCACCTGCGTGGGCAGCGCGAACTCCGCCGAGACCCACCGGTCGATCACCGGCGTGGCCGCCAGCACCGGCATCAGCAGCGGGATCCCCACCGACACCCCGACGCCCAACCCCACCCCAACCAGCCCGCCAATCGCCGACAGCACCGACGTCTCGACCAAGAACTGCGCGAGGATGTGCTTCCGCGTCGCCCCGACCGCGCGCCGGATGCCGATCTCGCGCGTCCGCTCCGTCACCGATGCGAGCATGATGTTCATGATCCCGATCCCGCCCACCAGCAGCGAGATCCCCGCGATGAACCCCAGAACGAGGTTCCAGGTCAATGCCACCCGCCGGGCCTGCTCGAGCAGCTCGAACGGCACGATGATCTGGATGTCCTCCAGCCCCGGGTGCCGCACCGCCATCGTCCGGCGGACCCGCTGGGCGTCCAGCCCGACCCGCTCGCGGTCCCGCACCTGCAGGTACACCTCCTCGACCTGCACCTCCGAGGCCGAGAACGACCCGGACTCCCGACGCTGCACGATGTCGCCGAACGCCAGGCGGGCGGTGGTGAACGGGATGTGAACATCCAGGTTCAGGTCCCGCCCGATGAGCGCCGCCCCCGCCCCGCCCGAAAGCCCCACCGGCGACAACACGCCGACCACCGTCAGCGACTTGTCGTCGATGCGCAGGTTCTGGCCGAGGGGATCGTCGAACGGAAAGAAGTGCTCCGCGACCTTCGACCCGATCACGCACACCATCGCCCCATCCGCGAGGTCGCCCGGCGTCAGGTACCGCCCGCGCGACACCCGAAGATTGGCCACGTCCGCCAGTTCCGGCGTCGTCCCGTACGCCTGCGACACCGTCCGCAGCGCCCCCCGCAGGAGCTCGCTCCCCACCGCCTTGACCGGCACGATCGCCTGGGCGTCCGCGAACTGCTCGTCGAGCACCTCGAAGTCCGATCGCGACAGCCCGTACCGGCTGATGAACGACCGCTGCTGCCCCGCCGCGTTGTTGCTCGCGTCCGGCGGCTTGATCGACCGGATGATGATGTTCCTGGCTCCGAGCCGCTCGATCTGCAGCAGGGCCTCGCGCTTCGAGCCCTCGCCGACCGACACCATCGTGATCACCGCCGCCACGCCCAGGATGATGCCCAGCGCCGTCAGGATCGACCGCAGCATGTGCAGCCGCAGGTTGTGCAGGCCGAGGCGGATGGTTTCGATCAGGAACGTCACGCGGGCGATCTCCGGCGGCGAACACGCGAACCCCGGGGCGACTTGAGCGATTCTCTCGAACGCGCCCGGGGGACGATAGGAAAGCGGCCCCTCCCGAACACCGCACCGATCAACTCAAAGCCCGTAAGGCTTGCGATACCGCTCCGCCCCCGGTTGGATTCACGACCCGCCGCCGACCGGTCGATAGGATGCACGAATGCCGCATCCGGCCCGCGACATCGCGAGCATCGACCTCCGCCGCGAGCGAGAGACGCCGCGCGGCTGGACCTACGAGGTCGCCCTGACACGCGGGGACGCCACCACGGCCCACGACATCACGCTGTCCTGGTCCGACCACGACTACTGGTCCGGCGGGGCCCGCCCGCCCTCGAGCGTGCTCGAATCCGTCCTGGCGTGGCTCCTGGCCGAGCACCCCGAGTTCCAGTGGCCCCCCCGCTTCGACGCGGCCAGCATCCGCCGCCGATTCCCGAGCCTGGACGAGTCGCTCGGACGTTCGCTGTAGTCGACGCCTTGGTTGTCGCTCCGGTCAGCCGCCCGGCCCGCCGCGCTGTCCGTTGGCATCCAGGGGTCTGGAATCGCGGCCCGGCCGTGGCGCCGACGCCTCTTCGGTCGGTAATGGTGCCATCGCCCGCCCGGTCGCCGGTACCATCACCGTTGCGCCCGAACCGCCACCAGACGCCGAGGCCCGCCATGCGTTCGACCGTTCCAATCGCTCTCGCGCTCGCCGGCCTCGCACTCGCCGGCGCACCCGCCACGGCGCAGTCCTACACGATCGACATCGATGACGTCCACATCACGCTGATCGACGCCACCGGAGCCGCCCACCGCCTCGATCTTGGCGACATCGAGGCCACCGTCGCCAACCGCTCCGGCGCCGGCATGTCCGCGACGTTCCGCGTCGCGCGCGAGCACCGCCCCGGCGGGCCCAACTCCCACATCTGGGACCACATCGACATCCACTGGGTCAATCTCATCCGAGACGACGACTGCCCCGCCAGCGTCCGAGGCATCCCCGCGGGACGCCCCGACCTGCCGTTCCCGCTGGTCGACATGCCGCGGCACGGCTGGGACTACGTCTACCGCTACACCCGCGGGCGTCGCGGGCGAGGCCCGGAGCGAATCGAGTCGAATGCCGATGGACGCACCATGCGCGACGATGCGCGCGACGACCTGCCTTGGTACCACACCACCGAAGAAGAGGCCATGCTCCCCGGCTCGGGCAACGAGAACGCCGGCTTCGGCGCGTTCCGCACCGGCGTCAACTACTCCATCCGCGACCTGCCCACCCTGTGCGGCAACGGGGGCACCACCGCGTTCACCGCCCTGCTCGTCGCCGTCGTGCCGCCGGATGCCGAGGGCGGCGTCATCATCGAGGACGGCCTCACGCTCCAGCACGGCCAACTGCTCGTGCTCGCCGGCTTCGACTGGGACTGGTCGACCCGCGACCTCCGCCTCGCGCCCACCGCGTTCACCGCGGACCAGCTCAACACCGCGTTGGCCAACTCCGACTTCCCGGAGTGGCAGGCCGCGGTCGGCACACCCGTGTTCGTGAACGCCGTGCTCGACCCGTCGTTCCGGAGCGCACCCGTCGAACCCGAGGACAGCACCCCTGCGCCGCTGGGTCGCAAACTCCGCCCCGGAGCGTGACGCGGCCGCCCTGGCTCACCCGATCCCGTCGAACGCGTCGCGCAGGCGACCCAGCGTCCGCTCCCGCGGGTCGCTCGGGTCCATCAACGACATGAACCGGTACGCCGTGATGAACGCGACCTGGTCGTTCGGCACGATGTGCACCGCCAAAAACGCCGAGCCCACCACGCCCAGGACGTGATCGCGGTCGCAAGTCTTCACCAGCGGCGCCCGCGCCCCCCGCAGCAGCCGATCGAGGCGGTCCCGCAGCTCCGCCGCGCCAGCATCCGCGTGCGTGGCCCGCACCGGGCGACGCTCCGGGCACACCGCCCCGGCAAGGTCGATCGAGACCAACCCCGCCAGGCGAGCCGCCCGCAGCCGCTCCCCGGCCTCCCGAACGCCGACCGCGATCCCCTCCGAATCACCGGCCGCGGCCGGTGCCAGGGCGAACCGCCACTTTCGCCACGTCACACGCAGCAGCCCGTCGTCGGCGTCCGCGGTCTTGGCAACCTCGATGCTCGCGCCGACGTCGCGGCACATCCCCCCCGTGGTGAGAAGCGACAACTCCCCCACGCCCGGCGTCCCGCCCGCGAACGCCCGATCCAGCCGCGCCGACCATCCGGGGCTTTCGGCCTCGTCCCCGAGCGACGCGATGAGCACCGACTCGAGCAGCGCCAGGTACGCCCCGCCGCGAGCCTCCAGGTCATCCGTCGGCCGCTCCAGCGCCGCCGCGAACGTGCCGCGCAGCGCCTCCAACCGCGCCGCGGCCCGCGTGGCCCCTCGCTCCCGCAGCGACGCCTCCGCGTCCGCCGACATCCGCAGCAGCCCGTCGTACGACTCGGCCGACAGCCCGAACGCGCCCAGATGCTCCCGCGCCTCGGCCGAAGCCTTGCGCATCCGCTCCGAGAGCGACGCGGTCTCCGGCACGCTGCTGGTGTCCTCGGGCAACGCCGACTCCTTCCGACGATCGCGACATCCGCTGGGATTAGGCCCGCGGGCATGGTACTCTGCACACCGGGGCCAGCGTAGGGGAGCGGTCCGGAGCACCCCATGCCTGCAACGCCACCGAACCAGGCCCCGCGCCCCGCGCTCACGACGCCCCGCACGGCGCGGCTCGTGGCCTGCGCCCTTGCGCTCCTCCTCTGCACGAGTGCATCGCCCGCCGCCGATCCCGACCGCGTCTTCGACATGCCCGGCGGCCCGCCGCGCAGCGTCGTCGTCGGTCTCGACGCCACACCCCCCGACGCGGAGGCGCTCGACTCGCCCATGCTCCGCGCCCTGGCCGGCATCATCGGCCAGGTCACCCCGCGCGAGTTCGCCCAACTCCGTCGCATGGCCCGGACCGCCGAAGCCCCCGAGTCCCTCGAAGGCGCAACCCTCGTCGGCGTCATGCACCTGGCCAGCCCCGCCGCCCGCAAACGCGTCGAGATCCTCCGCCTGCCCGACGGAACGCTCATCGCAAGCGAGATCGATCCCATCGACCCATCCGGCGTCGCCTCCGCCGCCGTCATGCCCGACGCGTTCGACCAGATCGTCGCCCAGTGGTCCCGCTACGCCGCCGGCTTCAATCCGCCCGACATCCCGACCGGACGCGTTGTCGATCTCGAACATCCGTATCTCCCCAGCCCCGTCACCTTCGACGAGCAGACCCTCGGCGACCGCTTCTGGGGCGGCCAGCGCTGGCGACTCCGCCCCGCCGCCCGCGACCTTGATGTCGAGACCATCTACCTCCGCCTCCCGGAGGCCTACACCCCCACCCGCCCCGCCGGCCTGCTCGTCTGGATCGATCCGAGCGAGTCGGGCCGCCCCCCCGCCTTCGCGGAGGCCGCCGGCGACGCCCTGAACCTCGCGGTCGTCGGCGTCTCCAACGCCGGCAACAACCGCAACATCGCCGACCGCCACCAGCTCATCTTCGACGCGATCGCCAACGCCACCTCCCGCGTCCACATCGACCCGCAGCGTGTATACGTCTTCGGCGTTAGCGGCGGCGGGCGCGTCTCGTCCATGCACTGGGGCTGCTTCCCCGACGTCTACGCCGGCGCGATCTGCATCGTCGGCGTCAACGCCTACGAGAACATCGCTCTGGGCAACGGCTCGTTCATGCCCCAGGGCTACGCGCTGCCCCGAGGCGAGGCCCGCCGCCTCCGCGAGCACCGCCTCGCCGCCATGACCGGCCCGCGCGACTTCAACCACGCCCAGATCGCCCGCACGCTCGACGCTATGCGATCCGACGGCTTCGACGTGCGACTCCTCGAATACCCCGACATGGGGCACGAGTACCCCACCGCCGCCCGCTTCCGCGAGGCCCTCGAGTGGGTCGACCAGCCCTGGCAGGCCCGCACCGCCGAGCAGACCCAGCGCGCCCAGACCATGCTCGACGGCTGGCGCTCCCGATACGCCGACTCGGGCCCGCCCGACCCCCTCCCCGATCGCGACCGCGAGGTGCTCATCCGCGTCACCCGCGAAGCCCCGTGGTCCGCTCCCGCGTGGGAGGCCGCTCGCCTGCTCGGCTTCGCCCCGCCCGAGCCGAATCTCGCTCCCTGACTCGCCCCGACGCTCGCGTCCCCGGACCACGCCGCGCCACGCACAATCCACAAAGTTTGCCCACGCTAACGAAGCCTTTATCAACTTCCCACCAACCCTTGACAACCGGGGGGCGTTTATGCGAACATGCGTTGTCCGGCCTCGTAGGAGTCGAGGTCGCCGAGCGTGCCAGTTGGGCTCCGCAAAAGGGCCAAGACCGGGCACACCCGGACACCCGTGTCCGCCGCCGCGAACCATCCCCCGCGGCGGACCCCGTGCAAGGAGGAATCGCATGGGCATCGATCCGATCAACCGCCCGCTGTCGCTCGAAGGCCGAGCCGCGTTCGCGCCGCCGTCCTCGGGTGCCGCCGCGTTCCGGGCCGACACCGATCAGTCCGGCGAGTGGTACGTCTGGACCCGATTGTCCAGCATCGGCTGGGCCACGATGCAGCGCTGCGATTCCCGCGAACTGGCCCAGCGACTGGCCGACGATCTGAACCAGCAGTCGCTGCGCGTCGCGGTCTGAGTGCTCGCCCAGCCCGCTTCGCCCGAGAACGCGATCCAATCGTGGACGCGGGCGATCTCGCCGACCCGCAATCGGGCGAGATGCGACGCCCCGGAGACCCGCGTTGCCCGCCAAGACCGACAGCCCCCTCGAGGCGATGATCACCGCCGCAGCCGCCCTCCCGGGGGCGGACATCGGGACGTCCTGCACCCAGACGTCGTTCAAGGTTGGCGGCAAGGCGTTCCTCTACGTCGGGCAGCAGGGAGGACGGTTCAAAGCGATGTTCCGCTTGCGCGGCTCCCTTCCGGAGGCCCAGACCATGGGCCAGGACGCGCCGGAGGACGTGCAGGTTGGAACCACCGGCTGGGTCACCGCGCGATTCTCCGGCACGAAACCGTTCCCGGCGCGAACGTGGAAGAAGTGGCTCAAAGAGAGCTACACCCTCGCGGCGTCGAAGTAGCGCCGGGGCAAGCGTGCCCGTGTCACCTCGCCTCGAACACGTACTCCCGCCCCCCCCACGCCACCGGCTCGCGCGACGCCACCGCCCGCGCCGCACGCCCCATGATCCACGCGGCCACGCCGTAGCCCACCGGGTTCAACGCCACCGACCACCACGGGGCCCGCTGCGACCGGTACAACGCGCCGATCGCCACGACCCACGACACCAGGCCGAACGCCCCCACCGGGATCGCGGTCCACGTCGACCACGCCGGAGCCCCGACCAAGGCCGCAGCGACCACACCCGCCGCGACCACCACGGGCAACGCCGCACACGCAAGCCCCACGCGCAGCGTCCACCGGCGCAGGCGTCGCACCTTCCGCCCCGCCCCGGCCATGAAGATCCGCTTCCACCCGCTGGCGAACGACGCCCACGTCTCGTGCATGTTGACCCGGAGCATGTCCCCCGCCGGGAACGCCCCCGCCGCCAGCCCCGCCCTGTCCACGAGCCTCGCCAGCGCGAAGTCCTCCATGATGTCATCGCGCAGGGCCATGTGCCCGCCGAGCCGCTCGTAGTCCTCGCGCCGAACCATGATGAACTGCCCGTTGACGAACGGGCGACGCCCCCCCTTGGCCCCCGGGGCCCGGTTGACCCGATCGGGCGGGAACTGGTACATCAGCTCCATCACGCACGCCGGCTGCACGACGCGCTCGAACCAGTGGCGATGGCGCAGCGTCGGCAGCAGCGTCAGAAGCGCAAGTTTGCGGGACCGAAGCAGCGCCGCCGCCGCCCGGATCGCATCGGGCGCGAACTCCACGTCCGCGTCGAGGAACAGCAGCAGGTCCGCACGCCCCGCCAGGCGCGACTCGGTGACCGCTTTCCACAGGCAGTGCACCTTGCCCGCCCACCCGTCCGGGCAGTCCTCGATCGACATGACCTCGAACCGCTTGTGCCCGACCATGATCTGCTCGGCCCGGTCGCGCGTGCCGTCCGTGCACCGGTCCAGCGCCAGGACCACGCCCACGTCAAGGTCCCGCTGCGACCGCAGCGACGCCAGCACCCCGCCGATCGAGTCCTGCTCGTTGTGGGCCGGCACGATCGCCACGATCCGCTGCGTGATCGGTTCCTCGTCGGCCCACTCGATCGCGTCGCGCAGGCTCGGCACCTGCTTCCGCGAGCGGACGATCCGCCCGAGCACCACGAGCCACATCACGCCCAGGAACGCCCCGGCCGCAACGGTCAGCAGGTTGAGAGTCACGGGAACCAACGCGGCCAAGCGTAGCGGGGCCGCGCCCCCGCCCCATCAGGCCCGCCCCTCCGCAACAACCCGATCCACGATGGCCCGCGGCACTCCGATGTCCGCCACCGTGACCCGCCCTAACCACTCGCCCGCCCCCGGCGCACCAAACCCACGCTTCCGCGCCACGAACGCGACCGTCTCATCCGCCCGTACGCACGCCCCGAGCGCCCGCCCCGAGTCGGCGTCCAGCCCGCTGGGCACATCCGCGGCAATCACCCACGAGCCCCGCTCTCGCATCCCGTTGATCCACCCGATCGCCCCCGCCGCGTTACCCTCCGGGGCTCGCGACAACCCGGTCCCGAACACACAGTCCAGAACCACGCTTCGCCCCGCTTTCGTGAGGCCCGTGCCGACCCCGTCCCCGCCCCACACGACGCCGGGCACACCCATCCGTTCCAGCACGCCCCGGTGCACCGCCGCGTCGCCCCCGCTCCGCTCGGCGAGATGAACGACCGCCACCTCACGCCCGGCGTTTATCAGCCACCGCGCCGCCACCAGACCATCGCCCCCGTTGTTGCCCGGCCCGGCCACCACCACGACGGACTCAAGCCCCCTCGCCTCGCCCGCACGCACTGCCGCTTCCGCCATCGCTCGCCCCGCGTTCTCCATCAGCACCATCGTTGCGAGCCCCCACGCCGCCGCGATCTCATCGATCCGACGAGACTGGGCCACGCTCAGCCCCCGATCGTCCTGCTCCGCGTCGCGTGCCATTGCCGTCTCCGTGCCGTCGCGCGCCATCGCTCGCAAGGCCTCACCGCCGCACAATCTATCCTCACACCATGCCGGACCCCAGCCTCCACGAGCGAATCCTTGAATCGTTCCAGCGCCAGAGCCTGCTCGCGACGCTGGGCGCCAGGCTGGCGCGCGTCACCGAGGGCGAGGTCGACATCGAACTCCCCTTCTCCAACGCGATCCGCCAGCAACACGGCTTCGCCCACGCCGGAGCCATCGCCACGGTCGCGGACTCGGCCTGCGGCTACGCCTGCCTGACCCGGATGCCGCCCGGTTCGGCCGTGCTCAGCGTCGAGTTCAAGATCAACCTCCTCGCCCCGGCCGTCGGCGCGCGATTCCTGGCCCGCGGGCGTGCCGTGCGCGTCGGGCGGACCATCGGCGTCGCTTCCGCCGAGGTCGTCGCGGTCGGTGCCGACTCGCGCGAGACGCCCGTCGCCCTCATGCAGGCGACCATGATGCGCGTCGAGCCCAGAAGCGGCGTGGCCGGATGAGACGCGCCAGAACCAACCGAGTTGAACGCGCGGGCCGGCCATCCCAAACGCCCACCGCGTACGATGATCGTCCGAGACGCACGGCCCACCGGACGGGCCCAGCGGAGGGCCGCCCATGCGCGTGCTGATGGAACTGAGCCGCATCCTCATCCGCGAACTCAACGACTACCAGATCATCGAACTCCGCGAGGTCCGCCAGACCGATGGCGACGACGACCAGAGCGCCGACGACGCTCCCCCCCGCTCCTTCCCCATCGTCATCGGCCTGCCCGAGGCCAGCGCCATCGAGCGAGGCCTCTCCGGCACGCCCATCAAACGCCCGCAGACCCATGACCTGCTCGCCGCCGTCATCCGCGAACTCGGTGGCGTGCTCGAGTCCGTCACCGTCACCGACCTGGCCGACTCCACCTTCTACGCCACGCTCGACATCCGCCGACACGACGGAGACTTGGTCAACGTCGACTCCCGCCCCAGCGACGCCATCGCCCTGGGCATCGCCCACGGCGTGCCCGTCTACGTCGAGGACCACGTCATCGAGGCCGCCGGCGGCGAGGAACTCTGAGCCGAACCCCGTCTCGGCGCCCCCGTCTCCAGCGCAAGCACGCCATGCCACACGATGCCCGCGACAGCACGCCGCCCAACGCCTCCGCCCCCGACCCCCACATCGTCCCCGCCGCGTACATCACCGCCGACGTCCCCCCCATCGGCGGCGTCATCAAGCAGCGCCCGGAGGACTTCCTCGTCGAAGAAACGCCCCTCTACCAGCCCTCCGGCCAGGGTGAGCACATCTACCTGTTCGTCGAGAAACGCGGCCTCTCGACCCTTGAGATGGTCGAGATCATCGCCCGCCACTTCCGCGTCGACCGGCGTGCCGTCGGCTACGCGGGCATGAAGGACAAGCCCGCGATCACCCGCCAGGTCGTCTCCGTCCACGTGCCGGGCAGGAAGATCGAGGACTTCCCCTCGCTCGAGCACGACCGCGTCGGCGTCCTGTGGGCCGACTACCACACCAACAAACTGCGCACCGGGCACCTGGGCGGCAACCGCTTCTCCATCCGTATCCGGAGCGTCCCCGCCACCGCCGCCCTGCCCGCCAAGAGGGTGCTCGACCGCCTCGAACGCACCGGCGTGCCCAACCGCTTCGGCGAGCAACGCTTCGGGCACTGCGCCAACAACCACCTCGTCGGCCGCGCCATCCTCCTTGGCGACCCCCCCGGCGCCCTCGACCACCTGCTCGCCCCCTGCCCCGACCACCCGGAGCAGCAGCCCGAGGGCCGCGCCCTCTACGCCCAGGGCCGATTCGCCGAGGCCATCGACGCCTTCCCCCGCTCGCTCCGCACCGAGCGCAACGCCCTGGGCATGCTCGCCCGAGGCGTGCCCCCCGACCGCATCCTCGCACGCCTCGACGACCGCGTGCGCAAGTTCATGCTTTCGGCCTTCCAGTCCGCCGTCTTCAACGCCGTGCTCGACGCCCGCGTGCTCGACGGGTCCTTCGGCACGCTGCGCCTGGGCTGCATCGCCCACATCCACGCCACGCGCGGCCAGTTCCACGTCACCCCCGACGTGTTCGCCGAGCCCGACCTGGCCGACCGCGCCGCCCGACTCGAACTCAGCCCCACCGGCCCCATGTGGGGCGTGAGCATGCGACGCTGCGACGGCGCGAGCGGCGACCTCGAGCGCCGCTGCCTCGAAGCCGCCGGTGTCTCCACCGAGGACCTCGACCGCTACGCCGCCCGCCCCGCCTCGCGCGGCTCGCACGACATCGAGGGCGCCCGCCGCCCCCTGCGCGTCCCCGTCATCGCCCCCCAGGTCGAGGGCGGCGTCGACGAGCACGGCTCCTACGTCCGCGTTGCCTTTGAACTCGAACGCGGCGCCTTCGCCACCGTCGTGCTCCGCGAGATCATGAAGCCCGCCAGCGGGGCCTCGATCGAGTCCGAGGCGGGCTGACAGGCGGCTCGCCCAACCCCCGAAGGAGACTCACATGCGCCTCGCACTCCTGCTGGTTCTGCTCACCTCGTCCGCAATGCTCGGGTGCTCGAGGCGATTCGAGGTCGTGGTCGAGAATGACTCCATCAACACCGTCGATCTCGCGCTGTACCTCCCAACCGGAGGGCCGATGCCCGGCATCGATGGCCTCCTTGGCGGCCGGAGGGCCGGCGGAGCATTCCTCGTCTCTGTCGAACCGGGCGGAACATGGCGATCGAGCCGGGCGACCGACGCGCAGCGCGTCGCCTATCCGGGAGCCGGAAGCCGGCTCGTCGTCGGGCAGAGGACCGACGAGAGTCCAGACTCCATGCGATGGACCCAGGTCCGCACGTGGTACAAAGACGGCGGCCTGACGCTGACGTTCCCGACCGAAGCCTCGCCGTGGGGGTACTCCGCCGCCCAGCGAGACGGTCAGTCGCTCGAAGTCAGGCCTGTCGACGAAATCGACCGCGAAGAGTTGCTCCGCTGGGTGCCGGTCGACTGGTAGGGCCCGCGCCTCGCCGCGAACGGGCCGACAACGCGATCCCAACGACCTATCGTCCCCGTCCTGCCCGGTCGGGCGGGGCCGGCCCCACGCCGGCACGCCCGAGACGCCCACCCCACGACCATGCCGAACCAGAAGAACCCCCTCGTCCGCGTGTTGGTGCCGCTGATTGTCGGGCTGGCCGGTGTCGGCGTGGTGGCCTCGTTCTGGGCCAACAGCAAGCCGAAGACCCCCGCTTCCGGGCAGCCAGCGAGCCAACCAACCCCCGCTTCCAACCAGCCACAGACTCCTGAGCACTCCCCCGAAGCCGACAGGTCCGACCCGTCGGCTTCCCAACCGACAGCGGAACCCCATCCCGCCCAGCAACCCCCCACACCGGCCACGCAGCATCCGCCCGCATCCACCGAACCCTCCACCGCCGCTCCGCCAACCACCCCCACACCATCCACGCTCTTCGCCCGCGCCTCAACCCAGACCCCCGCCGACTGGTCGGGCATCGGCGCGGCCTATCACCTCGATCCGGACACCGCCCAGCCGATCCCGGGGCTCCTCGACGAGACCTCTCCCTACGAGCTCCGCATCGAGTTCTCCCAGTACGGCGCGGGCATCGAGCAACTGCTCCTGGCCCACCACCACACCACCTGGCGCGCCGAGCAGAGCCAGCCCATCCAGGTCACCCGCCAGTGGATCGCGCCTAACCCCGACGGCACTCCCTCGGGCCGCACCCGCGCGGCTTCGCCCATGGCCGCCGCCCAGGTGTTCATCACCGAGAACGGAACCACCCGCTCCTGCCTGCTCTGGGCCGGCCCATCCGGCGAGAACGTCTGGAACCAGGTCGAGGCCGGCGAGTCCTTCGCCGTCTTCGAGGCGACGGTCGTCGAAGCCGGCGGAGCCCCGGACGCGCCAGTCGAGACGCCGCTCCTGACCATCCGCCGGCGCTACGCGCTCACCCCGAACTCTTACGTCGTCGCCGTCTCGCAGGACGTCATCAACCGCACGACCCGCCCGCTCGATGTCCAGGTCCAGCACTTCGGCCCCATCGACCTGGTCCCCGACACGATGGGCAGCCAGGTCGCCGGCTACGGAGGCGACAAGCGCCGCGTCCGCTTCGGCTACCTCGCCAGCGCCCAGAGTGACCCCACACAGCAGTTCGTGGTCGCCGACAACGACCTCCGCCCGCGCCGCTCGGCCATCACCGCCGCCAACCGCGCCGCCAGCGCCGTGCCGTCCGACCTCTGGCCCACCCAGGCCTCCATCGACAATGAGCGCACGCTCGTCTGGGCGGGCATGACCAACCGCTACTTCGGCGTCGCCATCCACACGCTGGTCGACCCCACCGCCACCCGACCCGACAAGGGCCTGATCGGTGTCGAGCGCATCGAGCCGCTCGTCGCCACCACCGGGATCGGCACCGACGACCAGATCCTCGCCATGCGGATCACGCAGGTGCCCGTCCGCGTCGAGCCCGGCGCCACCGCCTCCTCGCGCGTCGGCATGTTCGCCGGCCCGCTGTCCCGTCCCGTGATCGAGCGCGACCCGATCGCCGCCGCCGCCGGCCTGGGCGGCATGGTGGTGTACAACTTCGGCGGTTTCTGCGCCCCGTGCACGTTCTCGTGGATCACCGGGCCGCTCATCTCCCTGCTCCGCGCCATCCATACCTACGTCACCCAGGACTGGGCCCTGGCCATCATCGTGCTCGTGTTCATCGTCCGCGGCGTGCTCCACCCCGTGCAGCACTGGTCGCAGATCCGCACCCAGCGCTTCGCCAAGCAGATGCAGTCCATGGCGCCCAAGCAGAAGAAGCTGCAGGAGCGCTACAAGGACGACAAGGCCGCACTCCAAAAAGAGATGGCCAAACTCTGGCGCGAGGAGGGCATCACCCCCGCCTCGTTCGTCGGCTGCATCCCGCCGTTCCTCCAGACCCCGATCTGGATCGCCCTGTCGGCCATGATCTACTTCGCGGTCGAACTCCGCCACGAGGCCGCGTTCTTCGGCGCGTTCCAGATGATCACCGCCGACTGGCCCTTCATGGCGGATCTGTCCGAGGCCGACTCGTTCATCCCGTTCGGCCAGGTCTTCAAGATCCCGCTGCTCGGGATCCCCGTCTCATCGCTGAACATCCTGCCGTTCGTGCTCGCCCTGGTGTTCTACTCGCACCAGAAGTACTTCACCCCGCCGACCTCGGCCACCATGACGCCCGAGCAGAAACAGGCCCAGGTCCTCAGCAAGTGGCTCATGGTCGTCATGTTCCCCGTGTTCATGTACTCCGCCCCATCCGGCTTCACGCTGTACTTCATCGCCAACTCGACCATCGCCATCTTCCAGACCCGCTGGATCAAGAAGCACATCGAGAAGCACGGGCTGGACGACCCCGAGAAGGCCAAGGCCCTGGCCGCCGCCCGACGAAAGGCTGTGTCAAACTCCGACTCGTTCCTGGCCCGCATGGCCAAACGCGTCGAGGCTGCCCAGCAAGCCCGTCAGGGTAACCAGCCCGGCCCCGGCAAGGCCATGCAGCGCCGCCCGGACCGCGCCGACGAGCCGCCGCGCCGGTTCAAGGATCGGTGAACGACCGGCGAGCGTCGTCAACTCCCGCGCCGCGGGGCCTCCTGCTCGATGCGCCTGATCGCCTGATCGATCAGCGTCTGGCGATCGGCCCGCTGGGCCTCGACGTCGGCCTCGAGCGTCCGCAGACGCTCGCGCAGGTGCCCGATCTCGTGCTCGGCCCCTTCCAGTCTCGCGTCGAACTGCGCCTGCAACGACGCCCGCAGCGCGTCGCGGGCCTCTCCCGCCTGGGCGCTGTCGGCCCCGAACCGCTGCACGTTCATCCGGTACACGCGCGTGCCCCGCATGACCATCAGGGTCGACATGAACTCCTGGGACATGATGCCCGCACGCTCCGGGTCG
>JACKHA010000012.1 GCA_020639215.1 Phycisphaeraceae bacterium | reverse complement strand
CGTCCCGGGCGTGCCGGGGTACGGCGTGCCGAACGGCGTGGTGAACAACGACGATTTCTTCTATTACCTGTCGATCTTCTCCGCGGGCTGCTGAAGCGACTCGGCGGCCACCGGACCTGGCTGGAGACGGGGCGCGAGTCGTGGTGCGCCCAGCCGGCCTGCCTGGGGCGGGTCGGGTGGCGGTCTGGGCCGTTCGAGACTCCGATCCCCCGCGCGATTCTCGGCGGGGCTGGTGTGTCTTCGTGCCCGCACCGCGGCGGACGATTGGGCATGATCATGTTGCAACAAAGGCCCTTGATCCGCAGGACGCGGCTGCCAAACTAGGGGCAGTCGTGCATCGCCGCGTGTGGGACCCGCTCGCGCGTGGCGACAACCGAGCACTCGATCCGTGTGCGATCGGGTCTTGGGCCGCGTCCACCCTCCTGGAGAACAGAGATATGCAGACTCGTTCCGCTCGTGCCGCCATCGCGGCGTTGGCTCTGGCTGCCGGCGCCGGCGTCGCCTGCGCCGTCGGTCCTGAGGTCATCATCTCGGACGTTGCCGGCCAGGCGTCGGCGGGCGTGCCTGGTTTCCCCGGCAACATCTTCTCCTCGTTCGACAGACCGTTCCGCAGCCCGGACTCGTCGCTGTGGCTGATCTCGGCCGACACGGACCTGGCCACGACCGAGGACGAGGTGATCATCCTCGGCTCGGGCGTGTCGTGGAGCATCGTGGTCCGCGAGGGGACACCCGTGATCGCGGGCCAGGCGGAGCTCAACGGGCTCATCGACACGCCGATGGGCATCCGCGATGACGGGTCGTTCATCTACGCCACGAACACCGACGCCGCGACCACGATGGACGAGGTGATCGTGAGGTTCGACGCGGGCAGTGGGTTGTTCTCGGTCGTGGCCCGCGAGGGCGACCCGGTCGCCGGTTTCCCGACCGAGGCCTACGGCCTGGCGATCGACTCGCCGGGGCTGCTGGACAACGGGGATGCCTATTTCCGCGCCACCTCGACCGTCGGGCCGGCCCTGACCACCGAGGACGATTTCCTGATCCGCGGCTCGGGCGTGTTTGCGCAGGCGGGCGTCACCGTTCCGGGCGGGTCGATCTTCCCCTGGGAGTTCTTCGACGTCGGCGACTACTACTTTTCGTCTGACGGCTCGCACTGGCTCGTCCAGGGCGACACCTCCGCCGCCACCACCATCGATGACTTGGTGGTTGTCGACGGCAGCATCGCGCTGATGGAGGGCGCGCCGATCCCGTCCACCGGCCTGACGGACATCATCGATCTCAACGGGATCGTCGAGACGTACATGTCTTCCGAGGGCGACTGGATGGCCCGCGGGAACTTCGCCACGACCGAGATCGACTGGCTCGTGTTCAACGGCGCCATCATCGCCATGACCGACACCCTGATCCCGGGCATCGGCACCGGCGAGTCCTACAGCGACGACATCTTCGCCGACTGTTTCTTCTCGATGGTTTCGAACAACGCAGGGGACATCGTGTTCGGCGCGGTGAGCGACAACCCCGACACAAGCCTCAACGGGCTGCTCCTGCTGCGCCGCAATGGTCTGACGTCGCTGCTCGCCCGCGAGGGCGATCCTGTCGATCTCGACGGCAACGGGATCTTCGACGACGACACGTTTCTTTCCGTGTTCAACAACGACGACGGATTCCTGACCGACGACGGGTGGTACTACTTCACCGCGGACATCCGTGACAGCGTGCCGACCACCTTCGGCCAGGCGTTCATGCGCATCCGGGCGTTCGAGCCGGCTCCGTCCTGCCGGCCCGATCTGACCACCGGTGCCATCGCCGGGCAGCCCGGCTACGGCGTGCCCAACGGCGTGCTGAACAACGACGACTTCTTCTACTTCCTGGCGGAGTTCTCGAACGGCAACGTCGGCGTCTGTGACCTGACCACCGGCGCCATCCCCGGCCAGCCGGGCTACGGCGTGCCCAACGGCGTGCTGAACAACGAGGACTTCTTCTACTACCTGGCGATCTTCTCGGCCGGCTGCTGAGGCCAGGCGGCACGCCACCCGAACGGACTCCACTGCAACGGGAGCGGGCCGAACCGGCTCGCCCCCGTCGTTTCCGGACCGGCGGGCTCGGGAGCCGGCCCGCCCCAAGGGTTCCAAGGACCGTGGTTCCCCCAGTACGGCGGCTGCTCGGGGCATTGAACCGACGGATTCACGAGATTCATCGAGAACTGCGCTCCCGAACCGCCCGCCTTGCTGTATCTTGTCGTAGCCGGACTGGGGCGACGGCCCCCGTCCGGCGTTGTCGGTCCTCGAGGGGGTCCGCGCCTGTCGATGGCGTGGCTGCGTTGTCGCACTGAGGAAGAGTTGCTGTGGAGGTTCCAATGCGCAAGATGATCGTCGGGTTCTCCGTTCTCGCCCTGGCCCAGGCGGCCGGCGGCGTGCTCACCATGTCCGAGGCCGCGGCGGCCCAGATCAACGTCGCCCCGTCCTCGCAGGGCGTGACGATCCAGCTCGACGACGGGCGGGTCGTCCATTCGACCCAGAACGCCGTCACCAACGCCCAGGTCGTCGAGGGCGCCGGCGTCACGGTCGTGACGTGGGACGAGATCGACGAGCAGGGCGCGGTGCAGGGCTACTACGCCCTGGCGCGCGGCGGGGAGTTCAGCCGCGTCGTCCGCAACTGGACGACCATCGACACGCAGTACGCCCGGTTCGACCCGCTGCAGGGCACGCCGGTGATCCCGGCGGAGCTGCGTGCGGGCCAGGCCGACTCGGGCCTGGGCTCGTACATCGTGCAGTTCGTGGTGCCCCCGGCGGAGGAGTTCCTGAACGCCGTCGAGGCCGCCGGGGCTCGCCTTGGCGCGACGATGCACGACAACGGGCGGATCGTGGTGATGGACCCGGCGACGGCGGCGGCCGTCGCGCAGATGCCGTTCGTCCGCTGGGTGGGCGAGAACCACATCGCGTACAAGATGGAGATCCCGCTGGTGGCGGGGCTTCTGGGCACCGCTTCGCTGCGCTCCACCGACTGCTACTCGATCCTGATGATGACCCAGGGCGAGGACGTGGCCAACGAGGTTGCGGCGGTCATCCAGCAGGCCGGCGCGGAGCCGCTCGTGCTCGACACGCACTCCGGGCACGTCCAGGCGTGGCTCTCCCCCGAGCAGCTCCGCCAGGTCGTCGAGTCGCCCTACGTCCTGTTCGTCGATCGGCGGGGCGAGATGGAGACGGACATGGACGTGATGCGCCAGTTCTCGGGCGCGAACACCATCGAGACCATGGGCGGGTACAACGGCTCGGGCGTCAACGGCGAGGCCGCCGACACCGAGCTCCGCACGACGCACCAGTTCTTCAACAACCCGGGCCTGAGCGGCAACACGACGCTGAGCCCCATCGTCCGCGCCGGCGGGTCGCCCTCCTCGTCGCACGGCACGTCGGTCTACTCGATCTGCTTCGCCGACGGCAACCCGACGCCGAATGCCCGCGGGCACCTCCCGCAGGCCCAGGGCTACTTCTCCTATTCGAACTACCTTCTCGGCTCCGGCGCCGGCACGACCCGGTACAACCACACGGCCGGCTCGGTGGCGCTGGGCATCGTCTTCCAGACCAACTCCACCGGCGATCCCCGGACCTTCCTCTACACCACCATCTCCGCCCAGACCGACACCATGCTGTTCGACCACGACTTCCTGATGTGCCAGTCGATGTCGAACGCCGGGCTGATCCAGGACTGCCGACCGCAGGCCTGGGCCAAGAACATGGTCTCTGTCGGCGGCATCACCCACGGCAACTCGCTCAACCGCCTGACGCACTCGTCCAGCGGCTCGACCGGCCCCGGCCAGGACGGGCGCGTCAAGCCCGATCTGGCCTCGTTCTACGACAACGTGCTCGCCGCCTCCAGCGGCAGCGACACGTCCACCACCCAGTTCTCCGGCACGTCGTCGGCCACGCCGACGCAGTGCTCGACGATCGGCCTGATCTTCGAGATGTGGGCCGACGGCATCTTCGGCAACACGGTCGGCGGCGGCTCGGTCTTCGCCGAGCGGTGCCACTCGTTCACCGCCAAGGCCCTGGCGGTCAACACCGCGTACCAGTACAACTGGCTGGCGGGCGGCTCCAACGCCAACATGTGGCGCATCCGCCAGGGCTGGGGCATGGCCGACGTCGGCAATCTCTACGCGCTGCGCAACAACATCTTCGTCGTCGACGGCGAGGACCCCGTGACCCCGCTGGGCACCAACACCTACTGCGTCGATGTCTCCGGCGGGACCCCGGTGCTCAAGATCACCATGGTCTACCCGGACCCGGCCGGCAACCCCGCCAACCAGTCCCAGCACCGCGTCAACGACCTCTCCCTCCGGGTCATCGACCCCAACGGCGTGGTCTACAACGGCAACGTCGGCCTCTGGGGCGGCGGCAGCGCCCCCAACAACTCGGGCGGCCTGTGGTCCACCCCCGGCGGCGTCTCCAACACCAAGGACACCGTCGAGAACGTGTTCATCCAGAACCCCGTTGCCGGCCAGTGGACCATCGAGGTCCGCGGCGACTCCATCACCGTCGACGGCTGGCCGACCTCGCAGGGCGGCACCTCGGCCCTCGACGCCCAGTACGCCCTGGTCGCCTCCGGCGCCACCGGCGGCTCCTGCACCCCGCCCTGCGAGCCCGACCTGACCACCGGCGCCATCGCCGGGCAGCCGGGCTACGGCATCCCGAACGGCGTGCTCAACAACGACGACTTCTTCTTCTACCTCGCCCAGTTCTCCATCGGCAACGCCGCCATCTGTGATCTGACCACCGGCGCCATCCCGGGCCAGCCCGGCTACGGCGTGCCCAACGGCATCCTGAACAACGACGACTTCTTCTACTACCTGGCCATCTTCAGCGCCGGCTGCTGATCGTGGGCCGCTCGCGGATTGGCCGCGAGTCGTGACGCACGAACGCCCGACCCCACGCCCCGCAGCGTGGGGTCGTTTCTTTTTTGCGTATGCTCTCCGTTCCAGGTTCCCAGCAGAGCCTTGTGCATCGAGGGTGGTCCGAGTAGGCTGGCGGATGGTCCACGCCGCCACGGGCGACCCGGAAGCGATCGGTGCGAGCCCGGCCGGAACGCGGCGCGTTGCCGCACGCGTCACCGACGGAGAAGCAGGTAGATCCCCGAGGGCCGGAACGAGAGCCCGGAAAGGAGCACGAACATGAAGACCGTTGCCGCATTGCTCGTCGCCATGGCCGCCGGGGCCTCGGCCAACGGCGTCGTGATCCCGAACGATCGGGCCGCGGTCGCCGGCGACGGGGCGTTCCTGAGCCCGCTGGCCTTCATTCCCCGCTCGTACCAGATGCTCATTCACGCCGACGAACTCTTCCCGCTCGTCGGCGAGAACCTCACCGGCATCACGTTCCGCCTCACGCCGGGCGCTGGGTCGCCGTGGCCCGCGGCCGAGACCACCTACGCGAACTACGACATCTACCTGTCCGATTGCGTCGATCCCGCGCTGCGGTCCATCGTGTTTGCGCTGAACGTCGTTGGGCCGCAGACGCAGGTCCGTTCCGGCCCGCTGGTGATCCCCGCCGGCTCGTTCCCGGCCGGCGGCTCGCCGAACGCCTTCGGGTTCGTCATCGACTTCACCTCGCCGTTCCTCTACAGCGGCGGGAACCTCGCGATCGAGATCCGCCACGACGGGTCCAACGGCACGAACACGAGCACCGACGCCGTGACGCTGGCCAGTGCGCCCGGCTCGGGCTACGGCGTCCGATTCGGCGCGTCCTGGGGCAACGGCTACGCGGCGGGCGGCGAGAACAACGCCAACTTCGCCGTGATCAAACTGACCACCGGCGCCGCACCCGGCTGCCAGCCCGATCTGACCACCGGCGCCGTCCCCGGCGTCCCGGGCTTCGGTGTGCCCAACGGCATCCTGAACAACGACGACTTCTTCTACTACCTCTTCATCTTCTCCAACAACGACCCGGCGGCCGACCTGACCACGGGCGCCGTTCCCGGCGTGCCGGGCTACGGCGTGCCCAACGGCATCGTGAACAACGACGACTTCTTCTACTACCTCTCCATCTTCAGCGCGGGCTGCTGAGCGCTCCACCATCGCCCCCGAAGGGCGGTTCTCCGCGGCTCCCGACCCTTCGCCAAACGGCACGGATGTTCTCGGGCCGCCCATTCCATGGGCCCGCACGAACTTCGCCTTGTGGCAAAGTGGCGGCCCGAATACGATCCAACAGGACGCGTCCGGTTCGGAGCGCGTCGTGAACGTCGGGGTGTCGGGGTGGGGGGCGTGTGCCCGTTCCGCCGGTGCCCCGACCGGTGGGCAGACCGGCCGAGGCGAATCGCCCGGCCCGGAACGGGAGAAGCGAGATGAAGACCTGCGCCGCGTTGATTGTCGCCCTCGCCGCGAGTTCCGCGGCCTTGGGTGTGGTGGTGCCCAACGACCGCGACGGCGTCGCGGGCAACGGCTCGTTTCTGAGCCCCTTGGCCGCCTCAGCGCGTTCGTACCAGATGCTCATCCACGCCGACGAGCTCGCCGCCCTCGTCGGGCAGGACATCACGGGGCTCTCGTTCCGCCTCCTGCCCTCCGCCAGTGCCGCTTGGCCGGCCGCCGACACCACGTACCTTAACTACGACATCTACCTCTCCGACTGCGTCGACCCGTCGCTGCGGTCGACCACCTTCGCGCTCAACATTGTCGGCGCGCAGACCCAGGTCCGCTCCGGCCCGCTCGTGATCCCCACCGGCTCGTTCTCGGCCGGCGGCTCGCCCAACGCCTTCGGGCACGTGATCGACTTCACGACGCCCTTCGCGTACACCGGCGGGAACCTCGCGATCGAGATCCGCCACGACGGGTCGGACGGCGTCAACACGAGCACCGATGCCGTGACCGTCTCGAGCGGCCCCGGCTCGGGCTACAGCGTCCGCTTCGGGGCGTCGTGGGGCAGCGGCTACGCCTCCACCGGCGGCAGCAACGGCAACTTCGCCATCATCGACCTTTCCACCGGCGGCGGCGGGCCGACCTGCCAGCCCGATCTGACCACCGGCGCCGTCCCCGGCGTCCCGGGCTTCGGCGTGCCCAACGGCATCCTCAACAACGACGATTTCTTCTACTACCTCTTCATCTTCTCCAACAACGACCCGGCGGCCGACCTGACCACGGGCGCCGTCCCCGGCGTGCCGGGCTACGGCGTGCCCAACGGCGTCGTGAACAACGACGACTTCTTCTACTACCTGTCGATCTTCAGCGCGGGCTGCTGAGGCTCACCACGCGTTCCAACACGCGCCGCCCGGCCCGCGCCGGGCGGCGTTTCATTTCCGCAGCGCCAGCGCGGGCCGCATTCTGGCCTTGGACCCACGGGGCAAGTCGGCTACGCTGGTTCGACGGGCCAACTCGGGCCCGATCATGACCGTTCGTGGAGGAGACCACATGCGCACCGTCACCGCCCTCGCCGTCGCCGCCCTCGCCGGGGCCGCCAACGCCCAGCAGCTGCTCGTCGACGCCGGGCCGTCATCGACCATCCAGGCGTTCTCGAGCGGCAACTACGTCGCCGGCACCGAGTTCACCGTCGCCGACTCGGTCACCGTTGTGGCCCTCGGGTTCATCGATGTCGAGGGCGACGGGCTCATCGCCAGCCACCAGGTCTTCCTCTGGGACGCCTCCACCCAGGCCCAGCTCGCCACCGTCACCGTCACCCCGACCAGCCCCACCTTCCCCTCGGCCAGCAGCGGCCAGTGGTTCATCGAGAACCTCGCCCAGCCCGTTGACATCCCCGCCGGCGTGTACAGGGTCGTCGGGGACGTCGTCGTCGAGTCCAACGCCCTGTCCAACGACAAGATCTCGCCCGCCGGCGCCACGCTCACTTCCGGCTACGTCCGCACCGACTTCCCGAACGGCGGGTTCGGGTACCCCAACCTCTCGTTCAGTTCCCAGGCCGTCCGCGCCACCGCCCTGGCCGGCGACCCCGGCCCCGCCTGCGAGCCCGACCTGACCACCGCCGCCGTTCCGGGCCAGCCCGGCTTCGGCGTGCCCAACGGGATCCTGAACAACGACGACTTCTTCTACTACCTGTTCATCTTCTCCAACAACGACCCCGCCGCCGACCTGACCACCACCGCCATCCCCGGAACCCCCGGCTACGGCGTGCCCAACGGCATCGTCAACAACGACGACTTCTTCTACTACCTGGCGATCTTCTCCGCCGGCTGCTGAGCCTCGCACGCTTCGGGCGATCGCCCGGCACAAACGCTCCACCCACGCCCCCGCGCCCCGCGCGGGGGCGTTTCGTTCTGGCTCGAATCCGGGCGATCCGCGTCACGCCCGCCCCGCACGCGGCGGTCACCGAGTGCCCCCACCCCTACACTGCCACGCGATGACCGCCCAAACCCCAACCCCAGCCTCTACCCCAGCCTCCGAGGCCGACGCCGCTGGCGCGGGCTCCGCCGCCGATGCCCTGCTGTCCGTCCGCGACCTGCACACCCACTTCCCCATCCGCACCGGGGTGCTCCAGCGCGTCACCGGGTGGGTCCGGGCCGTCGACGGCGTCTCCTTCGACATCGCCCAGGGCCACACCCTGGGCCTGGTCGGCGAGTCCGGCTGCGGCAAGACCACCGTCGGACGCACGATCCTGAAGCTCATCCCCGCCACGAGCGGCAAGGTTGTGTTCGAGGGCGCCGACGTGCTCCGCACCTCCGGCGAGCGACTCCGCCGCCTCCGGCGCGACATGCAGATCATCTTCCAGGACCCCGCCGGCTCGCTCAACCCACGCATGCGCATCGCCACCATCGTCGGCGAGCCCCTGCTGGTCCACAAGCTCATCGACTCGAAAGACCAACTCCGCCACGAGGTCGAGAACCTGCTCGAACGCTGCGGCATGCCCCGCACCGCCGCCGACCGCTACCCCCACGAGTTCTCCGGCGGGCAGCGCCAGCGCATCGGCATCGCCCGGGCCTTGGCCCTCCAGCCCAAGTTCATCGTCTGCGACGAGCCCACCTCCGCTCTGGACGTGTCCATCCAGGCCCAGATCATCAACCTCCTGACCGACCTCCAGAAGGAGTTCGGCCTGTCCTACCTGTTCATCTCCCACTCCATGGCCGTCATCCAGCACGTCTGCCGCGACATCGCGGTCATGTACAAGGGCAAGATCGTCGAGCACGGCCCACGCGAGCAGATCATCGAGAACCCCCGGCACCCCTACACCCAGTCGCTGCTCTCGGCCGTGCCGGAGACCGACCCGAGGCGGAAGAAGGAGCGGGTGGTGTTCGCGGGCGGGGCCATGTGAAGGACGCCTTGGTCGGGGAGTGGCCAACCGGGACGCCCCGCGGCTTCGGGTGGAACGACCGATAACCTAACCGCGGCCACGGCGTCGTTAGTCGGGCGGACTCGTCGCCGATTGCCGATCGCAAGCCCGTGCCACGCCTCGGCTTGGATCGCACAATTCCCCTTGCAACGCCGATTCCGGCCGGATACGATTCTGTCGGAGGGCATTGGGCCGCGCCAGCTGCGCGGCCTGCCCCGGAGGAGACAGAGATGAAGACTGTTGCATCGCTTGCCATCGTGCTGGCCGCCGGGTCCTCGGCGCTGGCGGTTGTCATTCCCAACGATCGCGCCGCGGTCGCCGGCAACGGCTCGTTCCTGAGCCCGCTGGCCGCGTCGGCCCGGTCGTACCAGATGATCGTCCACGCCGACGAGCTGGCCGGCGTGCTCGGCCAGCAGATCAACGGCCTGGCGTTCCGCCTGCTGCCCAGCGCCGGCGCGCCCCTGCCCGCCGCCGACATGACTTGGAGCGATTATGACATCTACCTGTCCGACGCGGTCGACCCGTCGGCCCGGACGACGGTCTTTGCCAACAACATCGTCGGTGCGGTGACGCAGGTCCGCTCCGGCTCGTACACCCTGACGGCCGGTTCGCTCCCGTCGGGCGGGTCTCCGAACGCGTTCGGTCCCCACATCGCCTTCGACTCGCCGTACCTGTACAGCGGTGGCAACCTCTCGATCCTCATCCGCCATAACGGCGCCACCGGGTCGAACATCTCGACCGACGCGGTCACCCTTGCCAGTGGACCGGCCTCCGGTTACGGCGTGCGCTTCGGGGCGACCTGGGGTTCCGGGTACACGTCCACGGGTTCCAGCAACGGCAACTTCGCCATCATCGATCTGTCCGTCGTGCCCGCCCCGGCCTCCGGCGCCCTGCTGGGTCTGGCCTTGCTCGGCGCGGCCCGTCGGCGCCGCTGATCGAACCCGAGCCAACAGACTTCACCAAGGCACGGCCCCCGGGGCCGTGCTTTTTTTCGTTCGTTGATTTCCGCCGGTGACCCTCGCCTCAGCACCCCGCCGCGAACAACCCGAGGAAGTAGAAGAAGTCGTCGTTGTTGACGACGCCGTTGGCGACGCCGTGCCCGCCCTGGCCCGGGATGGCCGAGGTGGTCATGTCGGCGATCTGGGCGTCGCCGGCGGCGAAGCGATCGAGGAAGTAGAAGAAGTCGTCGTTGTTCAGGATGCCGTTGGGTTGGCCGAAGCCGGGCTGGCCTGCGACGGCGCCGGTGGTCAGGTCGGCGTGGCAGGCGTCGTTGCGGTAGAGGATCACGACGTCCTCGAGCTCGTCGATCAGGGCCAGGTCCATGTCCTGGTCGTTGTCGGTGTCGAACAGCAGGGTGCACGACCCGGCCCGGGGCGCGGGCAGCGTGCGGAGGAACGTGTACGTGCCGTCGCCGTTATTGGTGAAGAAGTCGAAGTCGGCGCTGAAGCACGACACGTCCCAGTCGAGGTCGCCATCGCCGTCGAGGTCGCCCAGATCGGTGGCCAGGGGGAACGGGCCGGTGGGGTAGGTGGTCGGCGTGCCGAGGCCGCCGAGCCCGTCGCCGAGCACGATGGCGCCGCGGTTCTGCTGGCTGTTGGCGGAGGCGATGTCGATGTGCCCGTCGGCGTCGAGGTCGCCCAGGGCGAGCTGCCAGGGCCCGCCGCCCGCGCTGCGGGGGGGCATCATGGTGAAAGTCGCGTCGCCGTTCGAGGTGGCGACGATGAACTGGCCGCTGGTGCGGGCGCCGACGACCAGGTCGAGCAGGCCATCCTCGTTCATGTCGGCGGCGCCGAGGGCCCACTCGCCGGAGCCGCCGCTGTCGAAGAAAGTGGGGGGGCCGAAGACGCCGGTGCCGTCGTTGAGCGTGAGGCTGAGGTTGCCGGAGTTGGCGTTGGTGTTGACCACGTCCTGGTCGCCGTCGCCATCGACGTCGAGGACCGCGATGCCGCGGGGCGCGTCGCCGGCGGCGATTGACTGCTGGGGCTGGTAGGTGCCGTCGCCGTTGCCGAGCAGGATGGAGACGGTGTCGGCGTCGATGTTGGCCACGCAGATGTCGGCGAAGCCGTCGCGGTTGAAGTCGGCGGTCTCGGAGGGGCTGGCCCGGTTGCCGACGGCGAAGGTTGGCTGGAGGAACGGGTCGAAGGTGCCGGCACCGGTAGCCCGGTTCATGAACACGCGGAGGTCGGCGGTGTCCTCGTGGACGATGGTCATGTCGATGAAGGAATCGTTGTTGAGGTCGGAGGCGACGCCGCCGTAGGACCGGGTGGTCTGGCCCGGCGTGGTGCGGGTGGTCATGGTGTCGAGCAGGGCCCAGTCGAGGGCGGCGCGCCGCGTGCGGACCATGAACTGGAACGACCAGCCCGCGTTGCGCATCGGCGTGTTGTCCAGGGCGCGCAGGTCGCGGGACATGTAGACGGTGACGACCTCGCCCGCGGCGAGCGGGTTGGTCGGCGCGATGGTCACGGTGGAGCCGGCGACGATGACCGGGCCCTCGACCGGGCCGCTGGAGCGCCCGAAGGCCCAGAGGCTCTGGGGCGTCACGGAGGCGGGGTCGATTGGGCGGTCGAAGTGGATGGCGATGCTGCCGCCGGCGGGGGCCATGGTGTGGCGGATCGGCGTGGTTGAGGTGACCTGGAGGGTCTGGGCGCCGGCCGCGGAGACGAGGAAGGCGATGGCGAGCGCGGCCGCGATCGAGGCGGGCGGCGCGGCTCGATTGGTGCGATTCGGCATGGCAACCCCTTTCGACCCCTGGCAGACAGCGTACTCGGGAGGGGCGGTCGGGCCAAGGGAATCGTGCGGGGCTGGGGCGCAATCCACGAATCTGGGGGCGCGGCAATGGGGATCGAGGGTGCCCTGAGCGCGAGGTCCGGGATGGAGGCGGCGGGTGGATCGCACTCGCTTGCGCGTCGCGTTCGCGGGGGCGCGTTCTTGGTGTTTGGGGCGGGCTGTTTGCACGCTTGGCATGGCGGTCCCGAGCGGCAGCCATGCCGAGCGTTGGACGGTTGTCAGTTGATCGCACCGAATAACCCCGCCGAGCCGGGGTGACTCGGTGGCACCGTGAAATCTGAACAGGTTGCGGATCAGTTCGGCACGGCGGCGGGGGACCAGTTGCGGGCGCCGGCGGAGGCGACGTCGGCGTCTTTGAGAACGTAGAGGCCGACGAGCCAGTTGTTGACCAGGTAAGGGTCGACCTCGAGCACGCCGGTGATGGTGCCGTAGTTGAGTTGCTCGCGGACGAGGGAGATGGGTCGCTCGAGGACGACCTCGACGGCGTCGTAGGGGGTGGGTGGGACGCCGATGCAGCAGCCGTCCCACTGGTTGCGCATGATGAGGATCTGGTCGGTGTCGTCCATCATGAGGGGGCTGAGCAGGTGGCCGGTGAGGCGGATGTGCGAGCCGTGGAACTGCGTGGCCCAGTCGGGCAGGTCGGTCAGGCCCTGGCGTGGCTGGTAGACGCGTTCGGCGGAGACGAGCAGGTCCCAGGAGATGTCGTAGGGGTGTGCGGCGGTGCCGTCGCCTCGGATGACCTGGCCGTTGGCGAGTTCGATGGTGCCGTCGTCGCGGATGGTAAAGGAGGGCCCGTCGTGGGCGTCGTCACCGGCTTCGAGGTCGGGGTTGGCGATGAAGCGGATGGCGATGGCGTCCGGGCCGAAGAAGCGGGGAGACGCGACGGAGAAGGTGAGGGTGCCGGCGCGGATGTCGTCACGGAACGCGGCGAAGGTGCGGCTGGCGTGGCCCGGCGGGGGGAGAAGGGCGGCGGCGTCGGTCTCGGTGCCGGCTTCCGGGGCGACCGGGGTGAGAGGTTCCAACGTGAGGGTTTGGGCGAGGATGTCACGGATGACCGCGGCGTCGGCACGCGGGATGAGCACCGTGATGTCGTCGCCGCTGCCGTCGTCGACGACGTAGAAGCGGGTCGAGGGTACCGGCACCCTGTAGAAGCGCTGGGCGTTGGGGTAGAGAGGCTCGATCTCGGGTGCGGGCAGCCAGGCGCCCGCTTCGGCCAGGCGCTTGACGAAGTCGGCCTCGGGGACGAGGACGCCCTGGTCAGCGATGTTGTTCAGCATGCCGGCCGCGGCACGGCTGGTGAAGGGGTCGGCCGGGCCCGGCTCGGCGAGGGGTGACGCGGGGGCGGGGGGTTCGGGGGAGGCGGGGAGCGTGTGGGCGGGAGTGGATTCGGCCCGGTCGTCCGCGCCGGGTGGCGTCGGGTTGGGGGATGGCTGGAACGCCAGCGTGGCTCCGCCTGCGACCGCGGCACAGATCGCGGCGAGCAGTGTCACATTTGGGCGTGGGTTGCGCATGGAGCCTCCGCGAGTGATACCGACGGAACGGTAGGTGGTTTGTGCATCCATGGCAGCCCGCCAGAATCAGGAGAAGTGGGGGTGGCAATCGGCGGCGCTGGTGAGGCCGAGGAACGCGCATCGGGCCTCGGGCGCTGCGGTTTGCGTGGCGGATGTCGGTCGTGGCCCGAGACGAGACGCTGTGGCGGCCTCGAGTCTGTCACGCGTCGTGATCTCGACGCCCAGCCGGATCGGAACGCTCACTGAGAGGGCGTGCGGGAGGGGGACCATCATCCAGGTGTCGCCGGCGCAGCCCCGATCCCCGCGTGCAAGAGGGGTGGCGGCGGTGGCAACGCACCAGGCGGTGACGCGCAAGGCCGCGTGAGGCGTGTACGCTCGGACGGTCGGCAACGCCACGCGTGGCGTTGCCGCTTCCGGGGAAGCGCGATGGACGATCGGTACACAAGCGACGGAATCACGGAGTCGCGTGTGGCCCGGCTGTTCCACGAAGCGATCTCGCTCGATGTCGGTGCGCGGGAAGCGTTTCTCGATCGTCTCGGGCTGGAAGAACCGGACGCAGCGAGCGAGGTGCGGGCGTTGATCAAGGCCGACGCAGCCGGTACCACGTCGTTCCTGGCCCAGTCGCCGGGCCGAGGGATCGATTCGAGCACGCCGATCGCCCGGGCCGACACGCCGACGCGGATCGGGCCGTACACGATCGAGCGCCGCCTCGGCGAGGGCGGGATGGGCATCGTGTACCTGGCCCATCAGGACCGCCCGCGACGCCAGGTCGCGGTGAAGGTGATCCGCCCCGAGGGCATGTCGCAGCGGGCGGTCGCGCGGTTCGCGGCGGAGGCCGAGCTGCTCGGACGCCTGAACCACCCCGGCATCGCGACGATCCTGGAGGCGGGCACGGACACGAGCGGGCCGCACCCGCGCCACTACCTGGCGATGGAGTATGTGGAGGGACGCCCACTGGCGGCGTTCGCGGGCGGGCTGGACCTGCGCCGCAAGATGGCGCTCGTGGCCGACATCGCCGGCGCCGTCCACCACGCCCACCAGCGCGGCGTGATCCACCGCGACCTGAAGCCGGCGAACGTCATCGTCACGCCCGAGGGTCGCCCGAAGGTGCTGGACTTCGGCATCGCCCGCACGATCGGCACGCGAGAGATCGACGCGACGCTTCGGACCGCGACGGGGCACATCGTCGGGACGCTCGAGTACCTCTCGCCCGAGCAGGTCGGGGCGGACCCCAGCGCGGTGGACACCCGGACGGACGTGTACGCGCTCGGGGCGATCGCGTACGAACTCGTCACGGGCGGGCCACCGTTCGACTTCCAGCGTCTGGCGTTGTTCGAGGCGATGCGTCTGATCCGCGAGCGCGGGCCGCGGCCCATCGAGCAGGCGGCCCCCGCGTGCGACCGGGACGCGGCGACGATCATCGCCAAGGCGATGGCATTGGAGCCGGGGCGGCGATACGCGTCGGCGTCGGAACTGGCGGCGGATATCCGGCGGTATCTGGCAGGCGAGCCGATCGAGGCCCGCCGTTCGAGCGTGACGTACCGCGTGACGAAGTTCGCGTCGGCAAACCGGACGCTGGTCGGCGGGATCGGGGCGTTCGTCGGGCTGCTGGTCGTGGCGCTCGTGGTGCTGTCGTTCACGCTGGGGCAGGTGCGGCGCGAGCGCGACGAGAAGCAGCGCCAGATCGAGACGCTCTCGGGGCTCAACTCGTTCTTCATCGACGACCTGCTGTCGCTGAGCGACCCGTGGGAAGCCGGGCAGGAGGATGTCCGCCTGATCGACGCGCTCGAGCGGGCCTCGGCGGGGCTGGGCGATCGTTTGGCCGCTGCGCCGGAGGTGGAGGCGAAGATCCGCCTGGCGCTCGGGCGGATGTACATCAACGTGGTGCGCCTGGATGAGGCTTCGACGCAACTGGAGCGGGCGGTCGCGCTGGTCGATAGCGGCGGCGTCCCGGACCGGGAGGCCGCGAATATTCTCGGGACGTTGTCGATGCTGCGGCGCGACCAGGATCGCCAGGACGAGGCGCTGCTCGCCGCGGCGCGGGCCCTCGACCTGGTTCGATCGCGGCTGCCCGATGACCACGGCATGCTGCTCGAGGCGCTGGTCGAGCGGGGCAGCGTGCTGTACCGCCTCGATCGCACCGAGGAGGCGATCGCGGTGTTCACGGAAGCGTACGAGCTTGGCAAACGCGGCCTGCCAGGCGACTCGCGGACGCTTGCCGCCAGCTCGAGCCTGTCGGTCGCGATCGAGCGGGACGGTCGGCTGGCCGAGGCCCGCCAACTGGGCGAGGAGGTCGTCGAGGGGTACCGGCGGGTACTCGGTCCCGAGCACCCGGACACGCTGACGGCGGCGAACAACCTGGCGATCCAGCGATCCACGATGGGCGACAACCAGGCCGCCGAGGCGCTGTTTCGCGAGGTGTTGGAAGCCCGACGCCGGACGCTGGGGTCCGAGCACGCCGACACGCTGGTGTCGATGGTGACATTGGCGCAGCACTACCTGCGGGTCGGGAGATTCAACGATGGCCTGCCGCTGGCGATCGGGGCGGCCGAGGGGCTTGCACGATCGCTGGGGGCGGGGCACCGGTACACGCGGAACGCGAGGCGGACGGTGGTGCGCCTGTACGAGGCCGCGGGGCGCGCCGATGAAGCGAGCCCGTGGCGGGATGCGCCGTGAAAGTAGCGTTCGAGCAATGAAAAAGACGGGCGGCCGTGTGGCCGCCCGCTCGGTCGTTGGCTGTGATGTGCGGTCTTGTCAGATCCGCGTGATCGAGCCTGAGCGAGGCGTCACCGCGTCGGGCCGCGCCCGCCGGTCTGCTCCTTCTTGAGCGTGTCGGCGATGTCGGCGTGGGAGTACTCGCCCGCGCTGGGGCCGTGGTTGATGCCCTCGACGCTCGACATGGCCTCGACGCTGCGCCCGCCGCGGCTGCCGCCGCGACCGCCGGTCTGCTCGCCGGCATACGCCGACGACGGCGAGAACGTCAGGACCATCATGGCGGCCAGCAGCAAGGCCCCGACGGCCTTGCCCAGCCCGCCCGCGCCGCGGGCCGCCTTGGCCGGCGCGTCCTGCATGATCGACCGCGCCTCGCGCATTGAGCGGCTGCGCATTTGCTGCACCGTGTTCACCTTCATGTCCCCCGTCGTGGTGGATTCGATCAGGTCGTCGGTCTTCTCGTCGGTCACGCCCAGGGCCATCGCGATCCGCTGACGCTCGCCGGCCTCGGGCCACGACGCGGCCAGCTTCTGGCGGACGCGCTCGGCGACCGCTGCGCGGACGCGGGCCAGGTCGGCCCCGATCTGCTCGTTGTTCTCGAACGCCGCGCCGTGCCCGCTCGTCGCGGCCAAGGCCTCGACGCGGCTGGTCACGCTGGCGCGGATCTCCGCGGCCCGGGCCTTCTCGTAGGCCGCCTCACGCGCGGTGCGGCGGAACGTCTTGCGGACCAGCGCCAGGTGGGCCCAGCGGGCCAGCGTCGCGGCGTTCTTCTCGAGGCGCTCGACGGCCACCTCGGGCGTCGGATCGTCGTGGAACGTGGGCCAGGCGCCCTTCTCGAGCATCCGCCACACGCGCTGATCGACCCACGCGACCATGTCCGATGGGTCCATGGCGTTGTCGGTCAGCGTGCGCGAGACGCGCCGGCACGCGCGCTCGACGGGCGTGCGCACCTGCTTCTCGTAGAGTCGCCAGAAAAGTTCCTGTTGGCTTCGTTCCATGGGGCACATCCTTCCGCGCTCCCCCGGGGCTTACCAACACCCGGGACGCCCCGCTATTCGCTTCCGCGATCGCGGGGCTTGGTCCGCTCCCATCTGGCCATGAGTTCGGCCAGGGCTGGGAGGCCGGCGGCGAGTTCGCCAAGGCGCGGCTCGTACTCCAGATAGGCGACGAGTTCGGTCCCGGGCCGCAGGTGCTCCGCCGTCAGGAACTGGCGGAAGATCCGGTCGGCCTCGTCCGAGAACCCCGCCAGCGCCAGGGCCTGGGCCCCGGTGAGCATCACGGGCACGCTCTGCGGGGCCACGTCCTGGGCGGCCAGGAAGTGCTCGATCGCCTCCTCGTAACGCCCCAGGCGGAGGCAGCGGTCGGCGAGGTTGCCGAGGCTGATCTCGCGGCGTCTGTCCGTGTCAGCATACCGCAGGGCGATGCGCTCGGTCACGATCGCCTGTTCCACTTCGCCGGCCGCGGAGTGGGCCAGGGCACGCTGGTTGGCCCGGGCCCAGGCGGGGTTCGGGTGGTTTTCGGCATCGGACGCGTCGTACTTGTCCAGCAGGTCGAACAGATGGGAGCGGACCTCGGCGGTCCGGGCGGCGTCCTTGGTGGCCCGGACCTCGTGCAGGAGGTTGCAGGCGTCCATGATCGCGGCTTCGAGGGGCGACAACTCGGCGGGCTTGGTGGCCGTCACGAGCGAGGCGCTGTGGTGGGCGGTGTTCTTGGGCGAGCGCGAGAACATGGGGGATTCCCGGGCGGGGGCGGGGGTGTCGAGGCGGGTCTCGACTAGGTGATCCGAACGGATGGCGAATTGTAGGTCGGGAAGGTGGTGGACCGGAGGGGGACCGCCGGGGGTGGGGTGGGGCTGACAGGAAAATGGGGCGGTGGGGCGGCAAGGAGCATGCCGTGCCGCTGCACCACCGGGCCGAGGAGTGCCTGCTCGCGCACTTGGCCGCGGCGGGGATCGCCGAGGGGCCGCTGTTCCGTGCGACGATCGGCGGCAGGATCACTCCCCGGCGGATCGGCCGGCTCGCGGCCTGGGAGATGGTCAAGCGACGCGCCAGGGATGCCGGGTTGCCGCGGGAGACGACCAGCCACACGTTCCGGGCCACGGGGATCACGGTCTACCTGGAGAACGGCGGCACGATCGAGAACGCGAGGCACATCGCCGCGCACGCGTCGATTCAGCACGACGCAGGCGTACGACCGGCGGGGCGAGCGGGTGACGCTGGACGAGATCAGTCGGATCCGGCTATGAGCACGATCGCAAACCTGCACGCGTCGGGCTCTCCGTTCATCGGCACCGACTTGCTCCGCGGACTCCGCAAGTCGGTGGCACGTCGCAGGTGTTTCGAGGTCGATGCCACCCTGCCTCATCGCGGATCTCGAACGCGGGACCGTGCCTCTCGGTCTTGATGCGGGCCAGGAAGTACTCGTGATCCACGCGGAGAGCCGTCGGCGTGCCCGCGCACCGGAGGTCGAGGTAGATCACACGCGGCTCGTCGGCGTAGGCACGGACATCGGCGATCGAGTACTCCCGGGTCGCGGGGGATGACTGGGACAGCTGCCGTGGCTCAACGGTCGACGCCGCCCAATCCGCCGCATGCCGCGGTGCGCTGGAACCGGCGCAACCGGCACCGACAGACGCGCCGAGCAGGGCTGCCATCGCCAGCGGAATCGCGCCATGCCTTCGCATACCCCGCCTCCTGATGGTCCGAGGCCCACGTCCGCGAGTGTGCTGCCGACGCTTGCACTGGTCTTCACGCTGGTGCACGCCAGCGTCGTCTGTCACCTCTGCGGCACGCCAGTCTACCAGCGTGTTCGCTCCGCGGTTCGAGCCGCTCCACCGTGCAGGCCACCGCTCTATCGTTCCCCCCGACCCAACCCCCCAATGGCCAAGTCCAAGAAGAAGAACCCGGACCCCGTGATCGAGAACCGTCGTGCGCGGCACGACTACTCCATCGGCGAGACGCTGGAGGTTGGGATCGTGCTGCGCGGGTCGGAGGTCAAGGCCGTGCGCGAGTCGAACGTGTCGATCGGCGAGGGGTACGTGACGGCCCAGGAGACGCCGCCCGAGTTGCAGTTGCACTCGGTGAACATCGGGCCGTACGGCCCGGCGGGGCCGATGGCCCACCCGCCGGTGCGGGTCCGCCGCCTGCTGGCCCACAAGCGGGAGATCCAGCGGCTGGCGAAACTCTCGCAGGAGAAGGGGGCGACGATCGTGCCGCTGCGCCTGTACTTCAAGAACGGATTCGCGAAGGTGCTGGTGGGGGTGGGCTACGGCAAGTCGCGCCACGACAAGCGGGAGTCGATCGCGAAGCGAGAGGCGGAGCGGGATATGCAGCGGGCGATGTCGAAGAGGGTGTAGGGGCCGGGGCGGGGACGCCCCGGCTCGCGCGCTGGGGTGTGCGAGGGGGGTGTTGCTGGGGGTCAGCACCGGATGACCGAGTGGACCGTGCCGAACTCGTCGACGCGGCGGCGGCCCTGGAGGCCTTCGAGTTCGATGAGCACCGTGAGGCCGACGATGGTGGCGCCGGTCTTCTGGACCAGTTCGGCGCAGGCGCGGAGGGTGCCGCCGGTGGCGAGCAGGTCGTCGACGAGCAGGACGCGCTGGGAGCGGTCGACGGCGTCGGAGTGGATCTCGAGGCGGTCGGTGCCGTATTCGAGCAGGTAGTCGACGCCGTGGACGGTGCGCGGGAGTTTGCCGGGCTTGCGGACGGGCACGAAGCCGGCCGAGAGCGACTGGGCGATGGCGGTGCCGAAGATGAAGCCGCGGGACTCGGCGCCGACGACCAGGTCGATCCGCTTGCCGCGGAAGGGGTTGGCCATGAGTTCGACGGCCAATGCGAGGGCGGCGGCGTCGGCCAGCAGGGGCGTGAAGTCCTTGAAGGTGATGCCGGGCTTGGGGAAGTCGGGCACGTCGTGGATGAAGGTGGTGAGGCGATCGATGTCGGCGGGCATGCGACGCTCCTGGAATGGTCGGGGGAGGGTAGGGGTTGGAGGGGTGGGGTGCGCGGTGGGCCGCGACTGGATTCGCGGCGATCGGTACGCTCGTTGTGGGGTCGATGCCGGTTGGGTGCTGCGATGGAGCGCGGAATGGCACGGAAGTTCGGAGTGAGCGGCTCGTTGGAGCGACTGGCGAGGCTTGGTGTCGCGGCGATTGCCTTAGCGTGCTGTGTGACGAGCGGCGCCGCGGCCCAGCCCCAGCGTGGCGGCCAGCAGTTCCAGGCGCCGGAGACCTCGCAGGCCGTGCTGCGGGCTGTTGAGGCCCCGTATCTGACCGAGGATGAGGCGAAGGACCTCCGCGTGTTCCACGGGCTGTGGCGCGAGGGGGACCTGGACACGCCGGCGCGTCGGGCCCGGGCCGCGCTGACGGCGGGGGTGTGGGACCACGCGTGGCTTGTTGATCCCGAGGCGCCGGTGCTGGATCGGGCCGAGGCGATGGTGCGGCGGGGCGAACTCGAGGAGGCGCTGGAGACGCTGGCGGGCGAGTCGTCGCTGCGGGCGGTGCGTCTGCGGGCCGAGGTTCTGGAACTGCTCGGGCGGTTCGAGGACGCGGACGCGGCGCTCGATGTCGCGGTCGAGCGCCTGCTCCGCACGCGGGCCGACAACGCCGCGGACCTGACCGAGGGCGTGCGGGCGCTGATCGCGCGGTCGCGTTTGCGAGGTCCGGCGCGCGAGGGCCAGGCCGGTGCGGACTATCGCACGCTCGCCGATCTGCTCGGGCGGGCCCGCGGCGAGATGGATCGTCTCTATTGGCCGGCGTACCTGGCCGAGGCCGAGCTGCTGATGGACAAGGACAACACGGCGCAGGCGGTCGAGGCGATCGTGCAGGCGCTCTCGCTGTGCCCCGCGTCTGGCGAGGCGTTCGGGATGCTGGGCGCGGCGGCGGTGGACTCGTTCGACTTTGCGCGGGCCGAGGCCGCGGCCCGGTTCGCGCAGGAGCGGTACGAGCGGATCGATCCCGAGGGCGAACTGGGCTCGTCGCCGATCGCCACGATGGTGCTGGTGCGGGCGCGGCTGCGTCAGGGCGACGCGGATGAGGCGGCCCGGATCTTGCAGCCGCTCCTCGAGCGGTTCCCGCGGATGCGCGAGGCGCGGGCCCTGCACGCGGCGATCGCGGCCGGGTTGTTCGAGATCGGCCTGACGCGCGAGCGATGCGCGACGTTCGATGCGCTGTCGCCCGGCTCGCCGCTGGCGCTGCTCGAGGCGGGCGAGCGCCTCGCGGACGATCGCCAATACGAGGACGCCGCGGCGTTCCTCGAACAGGCGGCGGAGCGCCAGCCCAACTGGGCCCGCCCGCGCCTGGCCCTGGGGCTGCTTGAGATGCAGTCGGGGCGCGACGTGGCGGCCCGGGATGCCCTGCGGGCGGCGACGGCCCTCGACCCGTTCAACGTCCGGGCTCGCAACAGCCTGACACTGGTCGAGGAACTGCTGACGTACGAGCGGATGGAGACCGAGCACTTCGTCATCCGCTACAAGCCCGGCATCGACGAGGCGTTGGCGATCGACATGCGGGACGTGCTGGAGCGCATCCACGCGCGAGTGGCCGGCAGCGGCACCGGGGGAATCGACTTCGAGCCGCCGGTTCGCACGGTGGTCGAGATCATGCCCGACCACGCGTGGTTCAGCGTGCGGATCACGGGGATGCCGAGCATCCACACTGTGGCCGCGGCGACCGGGCCCGTGATCGCGATGGAGAGCCCGCAGGTCGGGGCGGGGCACAGCCTGGGGACGTACGACTGGCCTCGCGTGCTCCAGCATGAATACACGCACACCGTGACGCTCTCGCGGACGAACAACCGGATCCCGCACTGGTTCACGGAGGCCGCGGCGGTGTATCTGGAGGACGCGCCGCGCGACTTCTCTCGCTGGCGCCTGCTGACCGAGGCGCTGACGACGGGCAACCTGTTCGGCATGGACGAGATCGACCTGATGTTCGTCCGCCCGCGTCGCCCGACCGACCGGGCCCAGGCGTACGCGCAGGGGCACTGGATGTACGAGTTCATCATCGAACGGTGGGGGGCCAACGCACCGCTGCGCCTGATGGATCTGTTCGCAACGGGCACGCCGATCGGGCCCGCATTCGAGCAGGCCCTTGGCGTCGAGTCGCTCGACGAGTTCATGGGCGAGTTCCGTCCGTGGGCCGAGGCCCAGGCGGTGGCGGCGGGGATGCTGCCCAGCCCGGACGTGCCGTCGCTGGGCGAACTGATCGCGCGTGACCGGCCCGAGGGCACGCCCGAGGAGAGGACGCCGCCGCCGTCGGTGGACCAGTTGCGCTCGTGGCTGGCGGAGTTCCCTGGGCATCCGGAGGTGCTGCGCGAGATCGTGCGTCTGACGCTGGAGGTCAATCGGGGCGAGGCGACGCCCGAAACAGCGTCGCTGCTGCTTGAGTACGCCGCAGCGTGCCCGGTGGACGACGGACCGCACCGGGCGCTGGCCCGCCTGTACCTGCGGACGCCGGGGCGGGAGCACGAGGCGATCCCGCACCTGGCGTTCCTGGACGCGCGCGAGCAGGCCACGCCGGTGTACGCGGCGGAACTGGCCAGGCAGCACGCGGCCCTCGGGGACTACGACGCCGCGGCCCCAAAGGCCGAGCGGGCCACGTGGCTCGCGCCCTTCGACGCCGACCAGCGCGAACTGGCGGCCCGGATCGCGCTGCTGCGACAGGACTACGCGACCGCCGAGCGCCACATCGCGGCCCTGACGATCATCGAGCCGGATCGGGAGATCCACCAGCGGCGCCTGGAGCGGGTGCGGGAACTGGGGGCGCAGGCCTCAACGCCTTGAGGCCGCGCCAGGCGGGCGCGTGGGAGGGCGAGGCCGCGAACCTAGGATTGCGTCTGGCCACGATGGACGACCTCCTGAACACACTGGCGGCCTGGAAGCCCTTCCGAGCGGCAGTCCTCGGGGACTTCATGCTGGACCAACTGGTCTACGGCGACGCCGAGCGCCTGTCGGCCGACGCCCCGGTGCCGGTGCTGCATGTGCGCCGGACGGAGGATCGCCCCGGCGGGGCCGCGAACGTCGCGATGGACCTGGTCGCGCTGGGCGCATCGGTTGTCGCGATCGGCGTGACCGGGCAGGATGCGGAGGGGCGGCTGCTCAAGGGCGCGCTCGAGCGCGAGCGCGTCGACGCCTCCGGCCTGGTCGAGGACGCTTCACGCCCCACGACCGTCAAGCGGAACCTCATCGGCCTGGCCCAGACGCGACACCCGCAGAAGATGTTCCGCGTCGACTACGAGACCCGCGACCCGCTCAGCGCCGAGACCGCCGCGGCCCTTCTCGGCGGGCTCGAGCGCGTGCTCGGGCAGATCGACGTCCTTTGTATCGAGGACTACAACAAGGGCGTGTGCACGCCGGGCGTGTGCCAGCGGGCTATCGCGATGGCCCGCGACGCGGGCGTGCCGGTGTTCGTCGATCCCGCGGCCATCGGTGACTACGCCAAGTACCGGGGTTGCACCGCGATCACGCCGAACCGCGTCGAGGCCGAGCGGGCCACGGGCCTGCCCACGCACGAGTCGGCGGACCTGGCCCACAACGGCGCGCTGGCGACCCGCCTTGCCGACCGCCTCGAGTGCGAGGCCGCGGTGCTGACGCTCGATCGGCACGGCGCCCTGCTGCTCGAGCGGGGGCGAGACGCCGTAGCGGTGCCCACGGTCGCGCGCGAGGTGTACGACGTGACCGGCGCGGGCGATATTTTCCTCGCCGCGCTGGCCGCGGGTCGCGCCAACGCGCTTTCCTGGCCGAACGCGGTCCGCCTGGCTAACGCCGCGGCCGGGCTAGAAGTGGAGGTCTTCGGCGTCGTGCCGATCCCGCTCGAGAAGATCCACCACCAGCTGATCCTCGAGCATGCGGGAGACGACCGCGGCCTGCGCACGCTCGACCGCCTGCTCGTCGAGATCCGCGCCCGGCGGCGCTCGGGCGAGCGGATCGTGTTCACCAACGGGTGCTTCGACGTGCTGCATGCCGGGCACGCGACGCTCCTGGAAGCCGCGCGGGCCCAGGGCGACTTCCTGATCGTCGGCCTCAACGCCGACGCGTCGATCCGGCGCCTCAAGGGCCCGGACCGCCCGGTGAACACGCAGGAGGACCGGGCCCGCCTGCTCGGCGCGATGGCGTGTGTTGGCGCGGTGGTGCTGTTCGACCAGGACACCCCGCTGAGCCTGATCGAGGCGATCAAGCCAGACGTGCTGGTCAAGGGCGCCGACTGGGCCGGCAAGGGCGTCGTGGGACAGGAATTCGTCGAGCAGCGCGGCGGCAAGGTCGTGCTTGTCGAACTGGTCGAGGGCCTGTCCACGACGCGGACGCTCGAGCGAATCCGGGGCGCGGAGTCGGCGTCGAATGCGTGATGGTCCTACCAGTCGCTGCGCAGCTCCGAGACGATGTCGCGGGCCAGCTGCTGGATCGCCTCACGCCGCCCCACGTCGATCCGGTCGCCCGTCGGGCGGTGCGGGACGAACGATCCCGCCGCCGCGAAGCGCCGACGCGCCAGCAGCACCCGGCCTGTCCGGTTGTCGCGCCAGTCGAAGTCAACCTCGACGGTCACGGTCTCTTCCTCGACCAGGCCGCTCGCGCGTGAGGTGGAGAGTCGCGTGATCTCGACCTCCTGCACGACGCCCGAGAGCGTGGTGTCGCCCCCCCCGCCGGGGCGTTCCGGGGTGACGCGCCAGGGCGTGGCCCGCTGGATCTCGGCGATGATCGCCTCGGTCAGCTCGGTCTCGACGCCGGTCCAGAACGTAGAGTTCTGGAAGATCGGCACGGAGATGGTGCGGACGCTGTGGTCGTAGGTCGTCTCGAACGAGTAGCCCTCCGTCGGATCGGAAGCGCAGGCCGAGAGGCCCGCGACGCCCAGCACCAGCAGGCATCCACGCAGGGCAATGGCGCGTGCGGCCCGCTTCACGGTGTTGCTCCACCCGAGGAGGCCGGCTCGCCCGCACCGGTCGCCGGCTCGTCGCCCGGCACACCGACTGGCCCGATCGGCCCGATCGGCGCCACGATCCCCGCGTCCCAGCCGCGCTCGCGCAGCAGCCGCAACGCTTCGACCGCGGCCACTGTCTGCGGGTGGTCGCGCACGAGCCGGCGCAGCGTGTACCGGGCCGAAGGCTCGTCGCCCGTGCGCAAATACCACATGGCGGTTTCGAGCTGCTTGTCGCCCAGCGACTCGTCGACGCGCGTCAGCAATGCCTCGTTGATGCCCGCGCTCTCGGCGTCCTGCGGGTATTGATCGCGGAAGTCCTCGATCAGGTTCCGGGCGTCGACCAGGCCGGTTGTGTCGTGGCGCGGGCCCTTGTACCGGGCCAGGCTCGAGTAGATCCACCGCTGCATCGCCCAGCGCCGGTACGGGCTGTCCGGAAAGTTCCGCGTGAAGATCTCGTACATGTCCGAGGCCATCGGCATGTCCCGACGACGGTAGTAGTAGTCGGCCAGCTCGATCGCGGCCTGCTCGGCCAGGCGGCTGCCCGGCAGTCGCTCCTGGATCCGAACCATCAGCTCCTCACCCGTCGGGCGGGCGTCCTCGATGCGGAAGCCCAGGAACTTGCGGCGCAGGCCGTTCAGGTACCGCAGCGCGATCTCGTACTCGCGCTCGAGCGCCGTCACGAAGTGCGGCGACTCCGGGAACATCGTGACCGCCTCGTACTCGATCAGCGCGCTGTACTCGTTGTCCGCGGCCACCTTGGCGTCGCCCCGGAGCAGCAACGCCTCGGGCACATACGGGTTGGCCGAACGCTGGTTGTGCGCCAGCCACTGGTCGAGCACCTTGATGGCTTCGCCCGTGCGGTCCTCGACGATCAGGCGCCGGGCCTCGGCCATCACCGCCGCGTCGGACCCGGGCTCGGGGGCCGCCGTCTGCACCCAGGCGCCCGAGTCGTCAAGCTCGTACACGGGTTGGTCGACCGGTTGGTCGACGGCGCTCTGGGCCGACGCCGGTGCGGCGAGGGCCAGCGCGAGCGCGGTCGCGAGAGGGGCCAGCGGGCGTGTCCAGCGGTCCATGGGGGCAGGATAGCCGGGGGCGTCCGCTCCCGCCCCGAGCCGCGACGAGGCCCCCCTCACCTCACCTCGACGGCCAGCGCGCTGTTCTTGGCCCCGAACGCCAGGCAGTTCACCAGCACCCGCCGGGCGTCTGTCGGAACGCTCCGCCCCGGGGTGTAGTCCAGGTCGCACGCCGGGTCGGGTTGGTCGAGGTTGATGGTGGGGGGGATGAACGCCGGCCCCTGGTCCAGCCCGCGCAGTGCGGCGATCATGGCGACCACCGCCGCCGCCCCGCAGGCCCCCTGCGGGTGCCCGATCATCGACTTGATCGACGATCCGGGAATCCGCTCGGCGTGCCCGCCCAGGGCCAGGCGCACGGCCCTGGTCTCGAGCGCGTCGTTGACCTGCGTGGACGTGCCGTGGTACTGGATCGCCCCGACGTCCTCCACGCTCCACCCGGCGTCCTGGATCGCCAGGCGCATGGCCCGGGCGCTCTCTTCCATGTCCGGCGCGGCGCGGACGCGGTGGTAGGCGTCGCACGTCGCCCCGTACCCGCCCAGGCGTGCCAGATCGCGTTCGCGCCAGTCGCCATCGCCCGCCTCGCGCCGCTCGAGCACGAGGGCCCACGCCCCCTCGCCCAGCACGAAACCGTCGCGCCGCGCGTCGAACGGGCGGCTCACCGACACGGGATCCTCGCCCGCGGCCACCCAGTCTTGCGTCGTCAGCACCCCGAGCAGCTCCATCCCCATGAGCGTTTCGGTCCGGACGTGGGCGTCGGCCCCGACGACCACCATCGCGCGCGGCGAACCCGGGCGGTCCGATCGCAGCAGGTCGCACGCGAGCCCGATCGCGTCGCTCGACGAGGCGCATCCCGTCGATACGCACAGCGACGCCCCGTGCAGCCCCAGGCGGATCGAGAGTTCCCCCGCCAGGTTGCCATGCGTCGCGTTGGTGATCGTCCAGAGGCTCTGGCGTCGGTCGTGGTGGAACGCGTCGGCCTGGGTCAGCGTGAAGTCGATGCCGCCCCCGCCGGTGCCGAGCACGAGACCGATCTTGCGGGCCTCGTCCACGCCCGCCTCGGCGTCGACGGGCGTTGCCAACCCCGCCATCGCCATGGCCTCCCGGCACGCGGCCAGCGCCATCGGCACGAGGCGCGGCACCCGCTCCAGGTCCGCCCGCGACATCACCGACGACGGATCGAACCCCTCGCACGTCGCCCCGACCGCGCACCGGACGCGCGGGTCCCGCTCCTCGAGCGCCCTCACGCCCGATCGCCCCTGGCGGAGCCCCGCCGCAAACGCCTGAATCCCGATCCCGTTGGGTGAGACCGCCCCCACGCCGGTCACGCCAACCGTCGCACGTTGGAGGAGTGGTCGGGCCATTTCAAGAGGTTAGGTCGCGGCCCAGCGGGTCCGCGAACCGCATCGCCGGGTTGGGATTGTGCCGACGATGCGGTTTTTGCCGCCTTTGCTGGCGTCCCCGCGTTCGCGGTGTAGGTTGTAGGGGAGGCGGTGCGGTTTGCCCGCGGCGGTGCCGCGGGCGGGCCCGTGCCCCTTTCGGAGAGTCCACGAGCGCTCCTCGGAGTGCCGGTTGTTCCTCGGTCCGTCCTCGTCGAGGGAGAGGTTGTCCCATGCCCACGTCGCCCCGTGCACTTCGGATTCTGGTTGCGGCCGGTCTCGCCGCGTCGATCGCGGGCACCGCGTTGGCCGACCCGACGGCCAGCCGCCGCGTCGATGCAACCGGTCAGCAGGCCACGACGTTCCTGTCGGACCACGCCGGATACTCGAGCGCCGAGGTGCTCGGCGCCCAGCTCGCGGGCCTGCGCAGCCAGCTCGACCCGTCCGGCACGATGGGCACCGGCGGCGGCGGCTTCACCGACGATCCCCCCGCCTCCGCAACCACACCAGGCAGCACGCAGTCGCTCGGCCTCCGCATGCTCGGCATCAACGGCGCCCAGGGCTTCGTCAACTCCTTCGGCAATGTCGACCTGGTCATCAACTCCGGGTTCCAGTCGCTCGGCACCAACCCCTCCGGCGTCGAGATCGTCGGACGCGTCCGCCAGTTCTTCACGCCCGACGACCGCGACTTCATCGAGATCCAGATCGAGACGGCCAACGGCTCACCCCTCGTGCCCATCGGAACCACCGTCGGCGGGCAGACCGCCGTCGCGTTCGGCTGGGAACTCGGCGCCACCAACGCCGTCGACTTCCGCCCGTTCTACACCTCCATCAACATCCCGGCCAACGGCGCCATGGCCACCTTCACCGGGCCGGGCGGCCAGAACACCATCAACCACACGCCCGAACTCGTCGGCCCAAACGGCGGCGAGTGGAACGGCGTCGACACCGACAACCTGCTCATCCCGCTGGGCGACCTCTACAACCGCGTGCTCGTCCGCTACCAGCTCAACCCGTCCCCGGTGCCCGCCCCGGCCGGGCTGGTTGCGGTCGCGATGGCCGGTGGGCTCGTCGCCGGGCGTCGGCGCCGCTGATCTGGTTCGCAACGCCGCTCCCGTCCCACAACCGACTCACTCCCCGGCGCCCGCTCCGTGCGGGCGTCGGTTGTTTTTGTGAGCCCCGCGGATGGGGCGATCCCGCCGCCCTCCCAACAATGCCCGATGGACCACCTCGCCCGAACGCCCCTCGCCACGCTGCTCGACCAGATCGCCGCCAAGTCGCCGACGCCGGGAGGCGGGGCGGTGGCCGGCATCGTCGGAGCGCTCGGGTGCGCGCTCGGCGAGATGGTGGTGGCCTACTCCCTGGGCAAGAAGTCGATGGCCGAGCACCAGTCGCACCTGGAACTCGAGGCCGGTCGCCTCGTGGTGCTCCGGGGCGAGTGCCTCCGCCGGGCCGAAGCCGACGCCGCGGCGTACGAGCGTCTGAACGCCCTCCAGCGTCTGCCGGCCGATGATCCGAAACGAGCCGCGGAGTTTCCCGACGCCCTCCACGACGCCATCGCGGTGCCGATGGGCCTGGCGGGCGTGTGCGCCGAGACGCTCGACGCCCTCGTCGGACTGGCCGGTCGCTCGAACCCGTTCCTCAAGAGCGACCTGGCGATCGCCGGCGTGCTGGCCCTGGCCGGGGCTGAGGCCGCCCGCTGGAACGTCGTGATCAACCTCGCGGATCTTGGCAAGGACGACCGCGACGCCAAGCGGATCGAGATCGATTCGATCGTCGACCGCTGCGCGGCGACCAAAGCGAGTCTGGACTCGCTGTGCGCGTGAGTCCCAGGATCGTGGACCGGCCGATCGCCCGCCCCGACGCTCGGATGGGCCTCAATCCTCGGGAATGTTGTCCGACGTCACGATCGCCCGGAACGCCTGGCGCAGGCGGTTGGTTGTCGGCCCTTCCTTGCCGCCCGACAGCGTGAACTCCTTCCCTCCGCTCGACTTGCGGTCGATCACACCGGAGATCCCGATGATCTCGGCCGCCGAGCCGGTCAGGAAGGCCTCGTCGGCCCCGAAGATGTCGGAAAGCTCGAACACCTTTTCCTGGACTTTGAGCCCCAGCGAGGGCGCGAGCCGATCCATGACGAAGCGCCGCGTGATCCCGCCCAGCGCACCCACCGACAGCGGCGGGGTGAACAGCTGCCCGCCCTTGACCAGGAACAGGTTGTCGCCCGAGCCCTCGGTCACCTTGCCGTCCGTGTTGAGCATGATGACCTCGAGCAAACCCTGGTCGATCGCCTCAACCTTCGCCAGGATGTTGTTCAGGTAGTTCAGGCTCTTGATCCGCGGGTCGAGGCAGGCCACCGGCGTCTTGAACCGCTCGGCCACCACCACCTTCATCCCCGACTCGTACAGCTCCTTCGGGAACAGGCGGATCTGGTCGGCGATGCAGACGATGCCAGGCTCCGGGCACAGGAACGGGTTCAGCCCGAGCGTCCCGACGCCGCGCGTCACCAGCAGGCGGATGTACCCGTCGGTGATCTCGTTGGCCTCGATGCACGTGCGCATGAGGCGGACCATCTCCTCGCGCGTAATGTGGATCTTGAGGCGGATCTGCTCGGCCGACCACCACAGGCGGTCCATGTGCTGCCCGCACAGGAAGATCCGCCCGCGGTACACGCGGATGCCCTCGAAGATCCCGTCGCCGTACAGCAGCCCGTGGTCCCAGACGCTGACCTTCGCCTCGCTGGCGGGCACGAGCGCGCCGTTCACCCAGACGTACGGGCGCTCCTTGGCCGCCGGGGGCGGCGCGGGGACGGCGGCGGGCTTGGCTCCGCTGGCGGTCTGGGTCATCGACGCACTCCTTCCTTGGTCACGCGCCCGCCGGGTTGGGGCGGGGCGGGTCGGACATCGCATGGTAGCAACTCGTGATCCGGCCCGGGCCGGAGCCCCGCCGATCGACCGCCCATGGCACGCCCATGATGCGAACAGAACCACGCGAGACGGTTATCGGGACGCTTCGCCCTGAGCCCGGTCAATCCCGAAGGCGGGCGACGCCGACGCTCCGATCTACGCCCGCAGCGTGGCCCCGAGTTCGCGCTGGAAACGCTCCACCAGCAGCGCGATCGGGGCGTCGGCCTCCTCGCTCCGGAGCGTCCGGTCGGGGGCCCGGAACCGGACCCGCAGCGTCAGGCTCTTGCGCCCCTTGCCGACCTTGGCCGGGTCGCGGTACGTCGTGACGTACGACAGGGCCTCGAACAGGTCGAGCCCGCCCTGGCCCACGATCCGCTCGACGTCCGACCACCGGGCCGCCTCGTCAACCACGATCGAGAGGTCGCGCTCGATCGCCGGGAACGCCGGCAGCGGACGCACCTCGCGCAGCGGCGCGGCCTGGCCCTCCAGCACGTGCATGCCCAGCTCGGCGTACACCACCGGCACGTCCAGATCGTGCTTTCTCTGCGTCGCCGCCGACAGCAGGGCCGTGTAGCCCAGGGGCCTCTCGCCGAGCATCACGCCCGCGGAGGCGGAAGGGTCGCACGCGGGATGGACGGCCCACTCGGACGTCATCGGCCTGAGCGTGATCGACGCCGGGAGCAGCCCCGCCGCGGCGACGACCTGGTCGATCGCTCCCCGCAAGACGCGCATCGCCGCCTGCACGTCGTCCGGCGAGCGTTTGCGCCCCGTGCCCGGCACGTCCATCAGCAGCGCGAGGTTGCGATGCTCCACGTGCCCCGGCGACCCCCCGGTCGCCTTTCCCCCCTTGGCTCCGGCACCCGCAAACACCGACGCTACCTCGAACAGGCGCACCCCGCCCGGCTGGTCGACCTGCCCATCCTGGTTCGCACGCCGGCACCGCAGCAGGCTGGGCACGACGCTCGGGCGGAGCGTCGGCTCCTCGCCCCGGCGCTCGTCGTCCACGTCGATCCGAACCATGCCCGGCGGGAGGAAGTCCGCCGCGTCCGCCGGGCGAACGAACGAGAACGTCACGGTCTCGTAGAACCCCAGGCCCGTCAGCACGCTCGCGATCCGCTGGCGCACGCCCTCGGTTCGCTGGGCGGCCCGGGCCCGCACGGGCAGGGTGTCGAGCGTCGGGATCCTCTCGTACCCCGCGATCCGCGCGACCTCCTCGATCAGGTCGATCTCGCGCTCCAGGTCGAGGCGATGCGCCGGGATCGTGCAGGCAAGCGTCCCCGCCTCGCCCTTCACGAGCAGACCAAGCGCCCCGAGGATCGAGATCATCTCGGCGTCGGGCAGCGCGTAGCCCAGCATCGTGCGGCACCGCTCGGTCCGCATCGACACCGTCCGCGCCGCTGGCGTCGCCGCACCCTCATCGAGCATCCCGTCGCACAGCGTCCCGCCCGCCAGTTCCAGGATCAGCGCCGCGGTCCGGGCCGCCGGCTCGTCGATCGTTGCGGGATGGACGCGCCGCTCAAACCGGTGCGAGGCGTCGGTGCGGATGCCAAGCCGACGTGCCGCGGTGCGGATCGTCACCGGATCCCACGTCGCGGCCTCCAGGACGACATCCGTCGTGCTGTCGCCGACCTCCGAGTCCGCCCCGCCGATCACGCCCGCCAGCGACTGGGCCCGCTGGGCGTCGGCCACCACCAGATCGGTCGCCTTCAGCGTCCGGGCCTTGCCGTCGAGCGTGCGGAGCTTCTCGCCCTCGCTCGCGAATCGGACAACCAGCGCCCCGCCCGCGAGCTTCTTCAGGTCGAACACGTGCGACGGCTGGCCGTACTCAAAGTTGACGTAGTTGGTGACATCGACGACGTTGTTGATCGACCGCTGTCCGACGGATTCCAGGGCCTCGACCATCCACGCGGGGCTGGGCCCGACCCTGACGCCGCGAATGACGCGGGCCGTGAAACGCGGGCAGACCTCCGGCGTGAGGTTCTCGAGACGCAGCGCCTTGGAGACCGGTTCGCCCCCGCTCGTCGCGCCGCCCCCGGGGAGTTCCACCCGCGGCATCACCACCTTCCGCCCCGTCGCCGCGGCGATCTCCCGCGCGCACCCGAGGTGGCTCAGCACATCCCCCCGGTTGGACGTGACCTCGACGTCGAGCATCGTGTCGCCGCTACCCACCGATTCCCGCGTCTCGATCGGGAACCCGACGTGCGTGAGCACATGCTCGGCCTCGTCGGGCGTGACGGGCCGGTCGAGCAGTCGGTTCAGCCAGGCGACGGAAACATGCATGGGAGGCAAGGATAGACGCCGGGTCGGCGACGCCCGCCCGTTTCGGCCGGCTGGCGTCGGAAACGCCAGACGCCGGATTGCTCTCGTTAGACTCCCGTCGATGCGTTCTCCCAACCGCCACTCAATCAGGCGAGCGGCCCCTGCGACCGGGGCCGGCCTTCCCCGGATCTCTGGCAGGTTGTTGCGACCGGCCATGCCCGGATTCCTGCTTGGAGTGATCGCCGCGTCCCTCACCGCCTGCGGCGCCACCCGCCACCCCGTGTCCGGCGTCCCGGGCGACTTCGGCCTGGCCATCACCGTCCTTGCCTCACGCGACGAGCCAGGCCGCGCCCGCGCCCAGCGCCCCGCCCAGTACATCCTCGAACCCGACGGCACGCTCCGCGTCGCGGTTGGCGCGGGCGTCGACCCCGGCACGTTCCCGCCGCGGACCCGCCGCCTCGACCCGCGCCAGGTCGAGCGCCTGTGGACGCTCGTCGAGTCCGCGGGCCTGGCCTCCGATGCCCCGTCGGGCGACGCCGGTCCGGGCCCTTCCGCCGTGCCCTCGCCTCCCGACGGCTGGGCCTACGTCGATGTTGCTGCCTCCGGCCAGCGCCACCAGCGGGCGATCCAACTCGAATCCAGCCCCGCGGCCCAAGGCGTGATCGACGAACTCGCGTCGCTGGCGTGGATCAGGCCGTAGGCAAAACCGCGGCCCCCCACACACGCGAGCATCCGAACACCCTTCCGAGGCGGCCGCGGGGCCAAGACCGCGAAGCCGCATCCCTATCGTCCGTGGACGTGGACCACGCAACGCCAGCCGCAACGCAGCCGCCCCCCGACCCGATCATCGGCATCGACCTGGGCACGACCTTCAGCCTCGTCGCCGTGTTCGACAGCGGCGCACCCCGAGTGCTCGATGACGCCGAGGGTCGCGCGCTGATGCCCTCGGTGGTGCGCTACGCCGACGAGCCGCGCAACGCGGACGGATCGGGCGAAGCCGACGCGGCACGCAAGCCGCCCGTCGTCGGCTGGCCCGCGCGAGAGCGAGCCGTCGAGTTCCCCGCCACCACCATCTCCAGCGTTAAGCGCCTCATGGGCCGCTCCATCGCCGACGCGCGCGCCGACCTGCCATACCTCTCCTACGACGTGGCCGAGGGCCCGCACGACACGGCCCGCGTCCGCTTGCCCTCCGGTCGCACGATCTCGCCGCAGGAAGTCTCGGCCGACATCCTGCGTGCCCTGAAAACCCAGGGCGAGGCCCGCCTCGGCGTGCCTGTGCGGCGCGCTGTCGTCACCGTCCCGGCCTACTTCGACGACGCCCAGCGCCAGGCCACGCGCGACGCCGGGCGTCTCGCCGGGCTCGACGTGGTCCGCATCGTCAACGAGCCAACCGCCGCCGCGCTGGCCTATGGCCTGGGCACACGACCCGGCGAGCCCACGCGCCACGCCGCCGTCTTCGATCTCGGCGGCGGGACCTTCGATGTCTCGATCCTGCGGATCACGCCGGCGGCCGACGCGACAAGAACCTTTGACGAGGCCGCCCCGTCCTCCGCCGATCAGACCGCCTACTTCCAGGTTCTCTCCACCGCCGGCGACACCCACCTCGGCGGCGACGACGTGGACATGCTCCTCGTCGATCTCTTCACCCGCGAGATCCTCGATCGCCTCGGCGTCGCAGCGCCACAGCCCGCCGCGAGCACCCAGACGCCCCCCGCCATCGCCGCCCTCGACCCGCACACCCGCCAGGCCCTGCGCCGCTTCGCCGAGTCGGTCAAGATCCGCCTCTCCGAGGCCGAGTCCGCCAGCGTCGCCATCCGCGTGAACGACGACCTGACCTACGAGCGCACGGTTTCACGCGCGGAACTCGAGACGCTCATCGAACCCTGGGTCCGGCGCACCACCGACGCCTGCCGGCGTGCCATGCGCGACGCCCGCGCCGACCTCGACGGCGCGCCGATCGACGCCGTCGTCATGGTCGGCGGCTCCACCCGCATCCCGCGCGTCCGCGCCGCCGCCGCCGAGTTCTTCGGCGTCGAGCCATACACGGCGCTCGACCCCGACCGCGTCGTGGCCCTCGGGGCCGCGGTCCAGGCCGGCATCCTCTCCGGCGCCGCCCGCGGCTCGCTGCTGCTTGACGTCATCCCCCTCTCGCTGGGCGTCGAGACCGTGGGCGGGGCGGTGGCCAAACTCGTCATGCGCAACTCGACCGTGCCGTGCCGCGCCACCGAGATGTTCTCGACCAGCGTCGACGGGCAGACCTCGGTCCGGTTCAGCGTGTACCAGGGCGAGCGTGAGATGGCCGCCGACTGCCGGCGTCTGGCCGAGTTCAGCCTCGCGGGACTGCCACCCATGCCCGCGGGCGTCCCGCAGCTGGAGGTCGAGTTCCTCGTCGACGCCTCGGGCATCCTCCGCGTCGCCGCCACCGAGCGCCGCAGCGGGCGACGCGCCGAGGTGCAGGTCGTGCCCAACCACGGCCTCACGCGCGACGAGGTCGATCGCATCGAGGCCGAGTCCGTCGCCCACGCCCGCGAGGACATGGCCCGCCACCGAGTCGTCGATCTGGTCACGAACAGCCGCCTCGATCTCAAGTGGATCGGCGAGCGACTGGAGCGGTTCGCCGACTCGCTCGAGCCAACCTACCGCCACGAACTGACCCGGCAGGTGGGCGCGCTTCGCGCGATGGTCGACGCGGCCGAGAAGGACTGGCGCTCGGTCGATCCCAACGCGTTCCACGCCGCCAAGGAAACGCTCGACCGTGCCAGCATCCGCCTCCAGGAGATCGCCATCACGCGGTCCCTGGCCGGGGACTCGGACTCGCCCGCGTAGCTCCGGTGGACCGACGCACGCACTTAGCGGAACGACGCGAATCCGGGAGCGGGCCCTTGCCCCTCCCCGCATCCTGCCTTCCTCAGTGCTCTTCGTGTCTCCGTGGTGAACCCGCCTTCACGGCCGCTCGATCACGATCGGCACCAACGCCCGCTTCGACCACTCGCGCGGCGAGTCGTACCACCAGATCACGTCCTGGGCCGGCACCAGCAGCGTCGGCCCGCCGATCACCCCGTCGAGCGAGGTCTCGAGCGCCGCAAACCCGCTGCTCCCGCCCGCGGCACGGCCCAGGTCCCGCTCCAAAGTCCGAAGCCCGGCCTCGGTGAGATCGACCTCGGCCAGGTACACCGCCAGCGCGTCGTCGGTCGGACGCAGCAGCCACGCGTCGGGATCGGCGGGCGGCGTCTCGGCGAGGCGCGTCGGTGCGCCGGGCACGCTCTCGGGTCCGGTGGCCAGCGTGTCGCTCGTCGGGCTGGTCGCCTGCTCATCCCACGGCGCGAGCGTCAGGCCCATCGAGCCGGCCAGGGTCGCCGGGGCGTCGGTGCGGACGCGCCACGCCGGGCGATCCGCGTCGCCGGCCGCGGCCTCCATGGCCGCGATCACGTTTCGCGGTTCGGGCGCCGAGACTCGCAGGGCCAGGCGACGTTGCTCGGCCAGAGCCATGACCTGGGTGCGGGCCACCCGCCCCGGCAGCAGGCGCGTCGAAGGCCCCGGCTCAGACACGCCCACGATCGGATCGCCAGCCAGCGACGGCGCGGATGCCGCCGCGATCGGGTCGGCCAGCGCGTCGGCGGCAACGACTGATGGCGCGCCCGATTCGCCGGCGGTTCGTTCCGCGAGCCTCGGCGACGCCGTCGCGAGCGAGTCGGGCGAGGCGGGCGCAACGCCGCCCCCACGTGCGATGGAAGGCGCTGCGGAGTTGGTCGCCGTCGGCGGGCGGATGTTGATCGTCGCCAGCACGCCGCCCACAACCAACGCGATCGCCGCCGCCGTCGCCAGGCCCACGCCCAGCCCGCCGGAGTTCCAGGACCGGCGCGGCAACGCGCGATCGATCGGGATGCTATGGATGAGCGGGACGTCGTGGGCATCCGGCGCAAGCCCGGTGGGCGCGGCTCCGGCGGGTTCCAACGCCGAACGCGACGGGCTCCGCCGGCCCTTGGCACGCTCGATTCCTGTTTCGACAGCCCGCTCCATCCGGCGCTGCACCGACGCCGGGATGTACGGCTCGCGTAGCAGCACGCCGCGCAGCACCGCACGCTCGCGCCGCATCGCCTCCAGGCGGAGCATCACCTGCGGCGAACGTGCCAGCGCCCGGCGCAGCGCCGCCTCCTCGGGCCCGCCCAACTCGCCCTCGACGAACGCGAGCATCGCCTCGTCCGAAGGGCTCGGAGCGGCGTGATTCGGGTTGGAGTGGTTGCTCGCCATGTCGGGTCGTCACGCTTGCTTCGTTTTACTTGCCGTCTGCCTCCGTCTCCGCTGCTCCCGAACCCGGGTCGCGCCCGCGCGAAGCCTCGGGCGAGTATCCCATCCCCTCCATCGCCTCGCGGAGCGCGCCGCGGGCCCGGAACAGGCGGCTCTTGACCGTTCCGATCCCGATCCCCAGCACCTCTGCGATCCTGTCGTACGCAAGGTCCTGACCGTCCCGGAGAATCAGAATCGCCCGCTGCTCCGGCTCCAGCGTCCGCATCGCCCGGACCAACCGGGCCGCCGCGTCGGAGTGTTCGACGCTCGAACCCGGGTCCGGTTCCCGACCCTGCGGCTCCATTGTCCGCCCGGAGCCAGCCCCCGGGTCGGGACCCCGCCCGCCGTCCAGGCTGGCCGTCCGACGGACCTTCGCCGACCGCAGGCGCGAGATGCAGATGTTGGTCGTGACCCGGTAGGCCCAGGTCGAGAACCGGCTCCGCCCGTCGTACTGCCCGATGACCTGCAGCAGGCGGAGCATGGCGGCCTGGGCCGCGTCCGCGGCGTCCTCCCGACGCCCCATCATCCGATAACAAAGGGCATACAACCGCGGCAACACCCGCCGGGCCAGGTCGCGCCAGGCCTCCTGGTCGCCGCCCTGAATCGCTCGGACGAGTTCCTCTTCCGTTCTTTCCGCCGATCGGTGAGTTTGAGGCCTAGCCCGATCGCCCCCCTGTTTGTGGGGTTCGACAGCGTCGAACTGGAGCGGCTTCGGCGGGGGCATCGCTGAGGGTGCGCGGGCGGGAGCGGTCCGGTTCCGCGGGTGAGCACGGGCGGGCAGTTCCAAGGTATCGCACCGTGCGCCCCGCGAGGCGGAGTTTCCGGGGCGAACAAGAAAGCGGCGGGCGCGGCGTCTGTATCATGGGCCCATGCGGTGGTGGTTCTCGAAGCGTGGTCGCATGGAGGCTGGGAGGAGGGCTCGCCTGGTGCATTCGCTCTGGCTGACCGAGGCGATGGCCCGCCCGTACGACGTGCCGCGGATCCCGACGCGCCGGGTCAGCGAGGGCGGATTCGGGTCGATGGCGTCACGCCCCGGGGGGCTGGCCCGGGCCGAGCGGTGGTGGAGCCTGGCGCTGGACCGAACGCCTCTGGAGTAACGGGCCGAGCGGGCGGCCCAGGGGCAGGGTTTTGGCGGTTCGCCGACGAATACCCTCGGGTCGGGCCGATGACACGGGCTCAGCCGGAGGGCGACATGGCAGAGCATCGCGACGAGCACGAGCCGATCGACGGCGGGGCGGCCCATGAGGACGTGGGCGAGGAGGCCCCGGACGAGGCCGAGGCCATCGATTCCGAAGTCGAAGAGGATGAGGAGGACGTGGGGCCGCCGGCGTCGGTGCTGGAGCCCGGCACGTCCCGCCTGGCGCCGCGCTGGTGGCTCAAGACGCTCGGGTTCGCCATCGTGCTGCTCGGGTTCGGGGCGTGGGGGCTGTACGACGCGGTGGTGGTGTACCCGGAACGGGGACGCCTCGACGCGGAGCGGAAGCAGCTCGAGTACCTGCGGGCGTGGTCCAGCGGGGGACGCCTCGGGCAGGCGACGATCGCCGACCCGGCGGCCGAGCTGGCGTCCTTGCGCGAGCGGTCACGGGGCGGCACCGGGAACCTGGGCGAGATGGACCAAAAACGCCTCGCGTGGCTCGACGCGCTGAGCCGCATCGGGCACGTGAGCCCCGAGCACACGACCATTGAGAATCCGACCGAGCGCCTCGGCACGCTGGAGCGGGAGTGGACGTCGCGCACGGCCCCCGCGCCGCTGGCGGTGTACGACATCCCGGCCCAGTGGCTGTTTGTCGCGATCGGGTTCTCGATCGGGCCGTGGTTGCTGTTCAAGTTCGTGCGGGTGGCGGGCAAGCGGTACTCGTGGGAACCAGACGGCCAGCGTCTGACGGTGCCGGGCGGGCATGTGGTGACGCCGGGCGACCTGGAGGACGTGGACAAGCGGCGGTGGGACAAGTTCATCGTGTTCCTGAAGATCAAGTCGGGGCACGCGGGGCTGGGCGGGCAGGAGGTCAAGATCGACCTGTACCACTACGCCCAGGCGGTCGAGGACTGGGTGCTGGCGATGGAGCGGACGGCGTTCCCGGATCGGGCGGAAGAGGATGAGGACGAGGACGCCGAAGCGGAGGACGACATCGACGCTTCGGAAGAGGATGCGCCGACGCGGGTGTGATGGCGGCACATCCGCCCGTCCGGCGTGACCCCCGAATCCAACCTGTGCGTTGGAGCGATAGCCCAGCGGGACCACGACGCTCGCGCGTCGGGCGCTGCTTCTTTGTCACATCCCTCGCCCGGCCCTCATCTACTTGTCGTGGCGGTCGCCATGTGGCGGCCGGACTGAAAGACAACCCGCGGCGGGCAAGGGCGGCCCCCTGTCGCCCCGGCTGTCGCCACGACCGAAAGGAACGCACCATGGCCCGTCTTCCGATCCAGAATCCCGAGACCGCGACCGGCTCGAACCAGGAGATCTTCGCCTCGCTCAAGAAGGCCCTGGGCACCGTGCCCAACATGATGAAGGTGATGGGCAACTCGCCCGCGGTGCTCAAGGGGTACGCAAGTCTCAGCGGCGCCTTGGGCGCCGGGGCTTTGGCCGCACCGATCCGCGAGCAGATCGCGCTGCTCGCCGCCGAGACCAACGCGTGCAACTACTGCCTCTCGGCCCACAGCGCTCTGGGCAAGATGGCGGGGTTGAAGCCCGACCAGATCGCCGCGGCCCGGGACGGCTCGGCCAGCGATCCGAAGGCCGCGGCGGCGCTGGCCTTCGCCCGCTCGGTCATCGAGACCAAGGGCGGCGTGGAGGCGGGCGACGTGGAGGCGGCCCGCGGCGCCGGGCTGTCCGACGCGGAGCTGGCCGAGGTGGTGGGGGCGGTCGCGATCAACGTGTTCACCAACTACTTCAACCGGGCGTTCGCGACGGAAATCGACTTCCCCGTGGTGGAGTCGCGCCAGACCGTTGGCGCCCGGTGATCGTCGAACAGCCCGAGCGGATCCGGACGTTCTCGCTTCTCCGATCCCCTCCGCGCCGATCCGCCAACGCGGGTCGGCGTGATTCGGGGCCCGCCTCGGTGTTGGCAGCGGGCCCGATCCATCTGAAAGGAGCGTCCGATGGGCACGCAAGCCGACTCACCGGTCGTCCACCTCGACGACAAGTCGTTCCACCAGGCGATCAAGGGCGCGGACGTGCCGGTGCTCGTGGACTTCTGGGCGCCTTGGTGCCCGCCGTGCCGCGCGATCGCGCCGACGATCGATCGACTCGCATCCGACGTGGGGAGCAGCGCGATCGTCGCGAAGCTGGACGTGGACCAGGCGCCGAATGCGGCGGCGTCGCACCGGGTGCAGTCGATCCCGACGCTGATCATCTTCAAGGGCGGTCGCGAGGTTGATCGCCTGGTGGGGGTGCAGTCGGGCGAGACGCTCAAGGCGCGCTTGGCGCGGGTCGCGGGCTGAGGCACGCTCCGAGCCACCGGCCACACGAATGTGGCACATCCGAGTCGCCTGCCACAGGCGTCGTTCCCCCTCGCCGCCCGCCGGGTTGCCGCCCGGCGGGCGGTTTGCGTGCGCGGCGTTGGTTCGATTCGTGGAGCGACGGGTACAACGACGCGATCTCGCTCGTGCTGGTGGTGATCCTGATCGCGTCGCAGTTCGGTGCGGCGGCTCTGCTGGGGGTGTGAGACGGCAGGTGCGGCACAGGTGCGCGAAGCACGCGGCACAGGTGGGGCGGCGTGTGCGGTCGTGGTGTAGAGTGCGTGAATGTTCTACTCGCTTGGCATGCTCGGGGGTCTGCTCGCATCGGTGTGCGTTGGTGCGAGTGCAGGTTCGGGCTCGCCGCAGCCGGAGCACGGCGTGGTCCCCGCCCCCTTCGTCGTCGTCCTCGGCGTCGCGCAGGACGGCGGGTATCCGCAGGCGGCGTGCCGGCGCGCGTGCTGCCGTGTCGCGTGGGAGGATGAGTCGCGGCGTCGGTTCGTGTCGTGCCTGGCGATCGTTGACCCGGCCAGCGGGCAGCGGTGGCTGATCGACGCGACGCCGGACTTCGCCGAGCAGTTGCGTTTGCTGGATGAGATCGCCCCGCCGGACGCGGACAGGCCCGGGGCCGCGTCGCAGGCGATGCTCGACGGCGTGCTGCTCACGCACGCGCACGTCGGGCACTACACGGGGTTGCAGGACCTGGGGCGGGAAGTGACCGGGGCGGCTGGGGTGCCGGTGTACGCGATGCCGCGGATGGGCGAGTTTCTTCGGGCGAACGGGCCGTGGAGCCAGCTGGTGACGCTGGGGAACATCGAGGTGCGGTCGCTCGCGGACGGCGAGGCTGTCGCGCTGAACGAGCGGATCAGCGTGACGCCGCTGCTCGTGCCGCACCGGGACGAGTTCTCGGAGACGGTGGGGTTCCGGATCGACGGACCGGGCGTGCGGGTGCTGTACATCCCGGACATCGACAAGTGGGAGCGGTGGGACGGATGGGAGGCGGCGGGCGGCGGCCCGGCCCGCCTGATCGAGGACGAGATCCGGGCGTGCGATGTCGCGTATCTGGACGCGACGTTCTTCTCCGGGGATGAGCTGGGCGGGCGCGACATGTCGCAGATCCCGCACCCGTCGGTGCGCGAGAGCCTGGCGCGGTTCGGCGCGCTGGACGCGGACGAGCGGGCCAAGGTCCGATTCATCCACCTGAATCACACGAACCCGCTGGTTCGGGGCGAGGCGGCGGCGGTGGGGGAGGTCGAGGCGGCGGGGATGCGGGTGGCGGAGCAGGGGGAGCGTGTGGGGCTGTAGCCCTCCTGCCAGGCTAGAATCGCTCTCGTCTGGCCGAAGCCGATTCGTCGTCTGGACGGTGGCTTGTACCGGCTCGTGTCGAACGCGGGGAGCGGGGTCTGGAGCGCGGCTTGGGACGACTCTCAACGATGTCGAGCGCGGAGGGTCTTGGCGCGAACAGCGCCGGCGTGGCGACGCGGGCAGGTGCGGCATCGCTGCCGACCATCGCCGACCTGATCGAGTGCACCAAGCCGGGCATCACCCGGATGGTGACGATCACGGCCCTGGTTGGGTTCGTGCTCGCGGCGCTCGGGGCCTGGGGCGGGGTTTGGAGCGCGGCTCCCGGCTCGGCCTGGGGCACGCTCGACGTGCTTGTGTCGCTGGTCGGCTGCGTGCTGGGCACGGCGTTCAGCGCGGCCGGGGCCAACGCCTTGAACATGTGGTCCGAGCACGCGCGGGACGCGTGCATGGAGCGGACCGCCAGCCGCCCGATCCCGTCGGGGCGGGTGTCGCCGCGGACCGCGTTCTGGCTCGGAACAGGGCTGTCGACGATCGGCGTGGTGGGCCTGTGGCTGGTGTGCGGCCCGCTGGCGTCGCTGATCTCGCTTGCGTGCGTGGTGACGTACCTGCTGCTGTACACGCCGATGAAGGTGGCCAGCCCGCTGTCGACGCTGGTGGGGGCGATCCCGGGCGCCCTGCCGCCGCTGATCGGGTGGTATGCGGTGGGGCACGCGCTGTCGGCGGGAGCGGCTGCGGGCGGGTCGTGGCTGGCGTCGCCGATCGGGCACGCGGGCGGCTGGGCGCTCTTCGGGTTGATGTTCGTGTGGCAGATGCCGCACTTCATGGCGATCGCGTGGAAGTACCGCGAGCACTACGAGGCCGGCGGGTACCGTGTGCTGTCGGTCGGCGACGCGACCGGGGCGCGGACCGCCGCGTCGATGCTGCGCTGGACGCTGCTGCTGCTGCCGGCCACGCTGCTCCCGGCGCTGGCGATGCCCGGGCTGCTGGGCGGCGTGACCATCGTGGCCGCGACACTGACGGGGCTCGGGTTCCTGTGGCTCGTGCTCGAGTTCGGGCGCGAGCGCACGGCCAAGCGGGCCAAGGCGGTGTTCCTGGCCTCGATCGCGCACCTGCCGCTGCTTCTGCTGGTGATGGTGGGGGAGGCCGGCGTGCGCGTGCTGCTGGGGCTGTGAGGCGCGGGCGCCGACTCGCCGCGCGTCGCGACGCCCAACGGTGACTTGTGCCAGCGATCAACACTCGGGCGTGCGACGATCGGCGGGCCGCTACGCTGCGACATGGATCGTGGGCGACTGTCCATACTTCTTGCGGGTCGGGTTGGCTCCCCCGTTCATCGGGTCGAACCAATAGGCAGCGGCGTCGGTGGCGGGGTGCACCGGATCGGCCTCGCGGACGGCAGTCTTCTCATCGCGAAGGCATCCGCGGGCGCGGCCCGGGCGATCGACCTGCGCGTCGAGGGGCGGATGCTCGGCCTGCTTCGGGCCAGCGGCCTGCCGACGCCGGCGGTTGTGGCGGCCGAGCACGACCTTCTCGTGATGGAGCACGTCAAGACCGACGCCTCGCGCGGGCGCGGCGTCGAGGAGCACGCGGGCGATCTGCTCGCGTCGCTCCACGCGAACCTGTCGCCCGACGGGCGTTTCGGCCTGGGCGGGGACAACGCCATCGGCTCGCTCCCGCAGCCGAACGGGTGGATGGGCGACTGGGCGGGGTTTTTCGGCGAGCGACGGCTGGCCCCGATGCTCGAGTCGGCGCGGGGCGTTGGCGCCATCAACGACTCGCTGGCGGCCCGCGTCGAGTCGCTCATGGCCCGCCTGGGCGAGCTCGTGCCGTCTCGTCCGCCCGCGTCGCTGATCCACGGCGATGTCTGGGGCGGGAACGTGCTGGCGTGCGAGGGGAGGATCGCGGCGTTCATCGACCCCGCCCCGTACTTCGCCCACGCCGAGGTGGAACTGGCGTTCATCACGCTGTTCTCGACGTTCGGGCGGGCGTTCTTCGATCGGTACGCCGAGCGCGTCGGCGTCGAGATGTTCGATCCGCGCGAGTTCGAGCGATCGCGGCGCGACCTCTACAACCTGTACCCGCTGCTCGTGCACTGCACGCTCTTCGGGGCGGGATACGCGGGGCAGGTGGCCGCGAGCCTGGCTCGGCTCGGATTCTGACTTCCGCCGGTCGTGGCTCCGATCGGGAGGCGCGGCCCGTCTCGCAGTATCATCGCCCAATGCTGACCACCATCGCTTCGGTTGTCTCCCCACTTCTTGTTGCTGGCATCGCCGCCGCCGGGGCTTCGCCCGCCCCGACGCCCGTCGACGCCCTCCTCCATGATGTCACCTCGCTCCGCTCGGGCGGCAACCCCGCCTCGCTCGTGGCCTGGGGCGACGCCGAGGCCCTGCTCGTCGCGCCGGACGGACGCGTCTTCGCGGCCGCTTCCACGCTCGGACGCGGGCGGGTCGTCGCGATCGGGCACGGCGGGTTCGTGTCCACGACCGAGGGCGACTCCGAGGTGTTCGCCGCCAGCGCGGTCGAGTGGCTGGCGGGGCGCGAGGTGCACGGTGGCGACGGGCCCGCCGATGCCCAGCCCATCCGCGTCTTCGGGCTTTCAGACGCGATCGCGGGCGAGCTCGCCCGGCGCGGCACGGCGTTCGAGCGCGTTCGCGCCGAGCCGCGAGACCTTGCCTTCGACGCCGTCGATGTCGTCGTTGCCTCCGCGCAGGCCTTCGAGCGGGCCGGGCGATTCGACGACCTGCGCGACTGGATCGAGCGCGGCGGCGGCATGCTGCTCACCGAGACCGCCTGGGGCCAGCTCCAACTCAACCCGGGCCTGACCGTCGACACGCTGGCGGCCAACCGCCTGCTCGAGCCCGCGGGCATCCGCTTCACACACCTGTCGCAGCGCCCCTACGGGCCCGACGGCGATTACCCGCTCGACCGATCGCTGCTCGCTGGCGGGAACGCCACGCACGCGCTGCGGGTCCTCGCGGGGCAGGAGGCGGGCGACACGGTGCTGGCGGCCCGTGTGGCGGGCGACGCGTTCGCGTGCGTGCCGCTGACCAGCACGCTGATCCTCGAGGCCCGGGCCATCGCGATGGCCGAGCGCGTTCGCCTCGACGAGGTGTACGCCGGATTGAGCGGGGCCCGCCTCACGCCGCAGCGGGACCCGCTGGCGCGGGCTCTGATGGACCTCGATTCGCGCCTGGCGATGGAGCTGCCGGCTCGCGAGCTGCGGGCGCATGCGTCGAGTGCAGCGTTCCCCGGGCCGCTGGGGCCCGATCGCGTGCCCCGGGCCGTGATCGAACTCGACGCGGGCGTGCCCGGCTGGCGGTCGACGGGGCTGTACGCGCCGCCGGGCGAGGTCGTGACGATCCGCGTGCCCGAGGCACTCGTCGGCGCCGGGGTCCACGTCCAGATCGGCGCGTGGCGCGATCCGCACGACCACCCGTACCGTGTCCGCCTGCGCGACGCGATGCGGCGCTTCCCGGTCGACACGCCGGAGGTCGAGGTCGCCAGCGCGATCGGCGGGCCGATCTATATCGACGTGCCGGTGGAGCTGGCCCGGGCCAGCCGCGGCTCGGTGTGGCGCGTCCAGATCGACAACGCCGCCGAGATGCCGCGATACGTCGCCGGCGTGACCGACATCGGGCAGTGGCGCTCACGCATCCGCCACCTGGACGCGCCGTGGGCGGAGTTCGAGTCGGGCGAACTGGTGCTGACGGTCCCGTCGTCTGCGGTGCGCGAGGTCGAGCACCCGGACGTGGTCATGGCGCACTGGGATCGCGTGCACGAGGCCATGCAGTCGCTCGAGCCGCGAACCGCGAACCACTGGGCCGATCGCCCGTACCGGTACGTCGCGGACGTGAGCGTGTCGTGGGGCTACATGTACTGCCCCGCGGACGGCCCGATCGTGATCCCCGCGAGCGCCGCCGGGGCCATGTTCCAGACCGAGAACTTCGACGCCGAAGGGCCCAACAACCTGTGGGGGCACTACCACGAGATGGGGCACGCCCACCAGAACCCCCTGTGGACCGACGGGGCCACCGGCGAGGTCACCGTCAACATCTTCACGGTGTACGCGCTGCACACGGTCAACGGCTACCCGCTGGACTCGGACGTGATGCGGTCGACGCCGCAGACCGCGTGGGAGACGTTCGATCGGCATCGGGCGGCGGGGGGGCGATTCGAGGATGTGGGCGGGCCGTTCCCGCGTCTGCAGTTCTACGCGCTGCTGTGGCACGCGTTCGGTTTCGACGCGTTCCACGCCGCGTTCGACGCGATGCGGGCCTTGCCGCCGGAGCATCGCCCACAGAGCCAGGACGAGGAACGCAACGCGTTCCTCGTCGCGCTGAGCGAGGCGGTTGGGCGAGATCTGAGCGGGTACTTCGACGCGTGGGGCTTCGCGGTGACCAACGAGAGCCGCGAGCGTCTGGCGGGGTTGGAGGCGTGGATGCCGGAGCCACCGCCTGCGCAGGACGCCGCAGCGACGCGCGCTGGCCAATGAGCTGCGCGGCCCGGGTCGCCTTCGCCCAACCTCTGCCTTATGCGGCCCGGGCCGGAGCGGGCGCCTTGGGCCGATCGATCGCGAGCGCGGCCCGGGTCCACGGGAGCACGAGCCGACCCGACGCCCAGTCGACCGGGCGGGCCAGCGCCGCGTCGATCATCGGGCCGGGCGAGAGCGTGCCGATGACGAGCATGTCCGCCGCGGCCTCGGCGTCGGGCGAGTCGAGGAGGGCGATCCCGGCTTCGGCGATCGCGTGCCGGACAACCGACTCGTTCTTGCCGTGGGCCACGATCGTCGCGCTGCGGATGGCGCCCGGGCGCTGGGCGAGCGCGAGGGCGATTGCCTGGCGGGCGGCGGCCAGGCCGGTGAAACGGTCGAAGGCGTGCTGGGGCATCTCGCGGCGCGGCTGGGCGGCGATGGTGTCGCGCAGTTCCACCAGCCCGCGTCCGAACCCGCCCAGGGCGTGCTCCTTGATCGCTATCGAGCGGTACCGCGCGCGGATGTGCCTGATCTCCTTTCGCCGGACCGCCTCCGGCGCGTACCGCTGCATCACCCACGCGTTGTTCCGCACGAGGCGCTCGAGGATCAGGTCCATGTTCCGCCCGGCGACCACCTTGCGATGGTCCACGCTGAACACGGGGTCGAAACCGACCCGCAGACCGTCGAGCAGCATCCGGGCCGCCAGGTCGTACTCCTCGGCGTAGTACCCGAACGAGCGGTCATAGCCTCCCAGATCCAGGAACACATCGCGCCGGATGGCCACGCCGCAGCCTACGAAGACTTCGGGCAACCCACCCGCTTCGCGGCGCCCCGGGCCGGGCAACCTGATGTCGCCCATGACCGCGCCGACGTTGCTCGGTTGCGAGCCGAGCGCGCCGTCGATCTCGTCGCCCGTGCAGGTCGGGTGCGAGTCGTCGTCGAGCATGACGAGCCAGCGTCCCGAAGCCGCCCGGGCGGCGATGTTGCGAGCCGCCGCCCCCTCGTTGCGGGTGCGCTGCAAGAGCGTGGTCGGTACGCCGCTGGCCAGGTGTGCCGGCACGTGCGGGCGCGTCGCGGAGGCGTTGTCGACCACGATGACCTCGGCATCGTGGCGTCCCATGTCGCCGATCGCGTCCAGCGTGCGCCGAAGCTCGCCCAAGCGGTTGCGGGTCGGGATGATGTAGGAGATCGATGGGGTCATGTCGGGCGGCTCACGACGCGGCGCCAGTCGCCAGTTCGCGGCGCGGCGTCAGGTGCGCGTCGAGCACCTCGGCCGGGGCATACGCCAGGTGCGAAGCGTGCAGGCGGGCAACGGCATGTCGCACGTCCGTGGCGGAAACGGGCAGGTTGCCGAGGCGCTGGGCCTGCACGCCCGCGGCGGCGGCCCCCAGGATCGCCGCGCTCAGCAAGGAGCCGCCGGCCCCCAGCGCCAGAGCCGCGGTCGTGAGCAGCGAGTCGCCGCACCCCAGTGGGTCGACCGCGAACGGGCACAACGCGGGGATGTGCTCCGCAGCCAGGCGCCGGGCCCAGCCGTCGCCGCCCTTGGCATCCGACCTGGCACTCGTCGTCGCCTCGGCGAGTGACGCCGGCTCGGATTCCGCCCCGCCTTGGATGCGATCGAACGCGATCAACCCGTCGCCACCCATCGAGATGATCGCGCGCTTCGCGTTCGTGCGCTCGAGCAGCCGCCACGTCACCGCCGGCAGGCCTTGGTCGTGCAGCCCCATCGCGTCGCGGACCTCGCCTTCGCTCGGGCACAACAGGTCCATCCCGCTCATCGCCGTCAGGTTCGAGCGTCGCCCGCTGACGTCGCCCGCCATGATCGCGGCGTGCTCACGCAGGGCCAGGCACAAGCGGCGCAGCAGCGCGCTCGAAAACAACCCGAGCCCGAAGTCCGCGACGATCCCCACGCCCGCGTGGACCTCCCGCGCCGCCGCGGTGGCCATCTGCACGAGCCGCTCGCCCGTGGTCGTGTCCACGACCAGGCGGTCCACCAGATCGACCTTCATCACCTTCTGCGCACCGACCAGGAACCGCTGCTTCTCGGGCAGCGGCGTCTCCACCGGAATCGGGCGCACGTCCACTCCCTCGGCGATCAGTCGCTGCCGCACGGCCCGCGCCGCCTCTAGCCCCGGGCCACCGGTGGGCATCGGCGTGATCAGCACCGGGCGTGCCCCAAGAGCCGCGGCGTGGCGTGCGATGATCGCCGCCCCACCGTCGTAATGGCGGTACTCCGCGGGGCGGAGCGTCATGATCGGGCTCTCGCCCGCCACGTCCGGCCTGTCGCACAGAACGTATGTGTCGAGGATCGTCTCGCCGACGACCACCACCGGCACGCCGCGCATCGCCGACACGATCCCGCCGAGCGTCGCCCCCTGGGCCTCGTCGCGCGCGAGCAGGTCGCGCAGGCGGGCATGGAACGGGTCAACGCTCTGCTCCAGAGCCGCGATCAGAGCCGTGCTGGAGAAGACCACGTCGCCCGATGAGAACACAACCCGCCCGCCGTGGTCCTCAACGGCCCGGCGCTCGGCCTTGAACCGCGGGTCGCTGTTGAACTCGTACTCGCGCCCCTTCACATACACATCGGGGCGAACCTCGCCCAGCAGCTCGCCCGCGGTGGGGCGCGACTCGACATGCACCCAGTCCACGAAGTCCAAGGCCGCGAGGTTGTCGGCCCGCAGTTCCTCGGGGATCAACGGGCGACCCGTGCCCTTGGCGATCGACGAGTCGCCCGTGAGCGTCACGAGCAGGATGTCGCCCAGCTGCCTGGCGAATCGCAGGTGGCGGATGTGCCCGGGGTGCACGATGTCGAAGCAGCCGTGGCACTGCACCACGCGCCGCCCGTCGCGCCGGGCCTGCTCGCGGACGCGCAGGAGTTGCTCTCGGCTCAGGATCTTGGCGGCGGATTCCATGTCCCGCATTCCTCGGCGTCTGGTGCCCCACCGGCGCGCGGCCACGTCGCCCGGCCCGCTGCCGGGGGGCTCCGCTTTTGTCGGGCCGTCGGGGCGCCCGTCGATACAAAGCGGATGCCCGGAGCCCCCGCGCAGTCCCAACCGGTCGCCCCGACGCCCAGCCTTTCCGGGGCGAGCGTCCGCTACACGCGCGGCGACATCATCCGCCTGGGGCGCTCCAGCGAGCCGTGGGCCTTCCTGCCCGTCGGCGTGGCCGCGCTCCGGGCCGCCCCGGGCGACGCCGGCGTCCGGTTCCTCTTCGCCTCGGCCCTCGGACGCCTCGGCCTGCGGACGCTGGCGATCGAGCAGCTCGCCCTGCTCTCGGGCGAGGCGGCCGCCGATCCCGCGGTGTCGGGCCTCCGCGACGCGCTGCGAGCCCTGCCCGACGACGAGATGCCCGCCAACACCCGCCGGGCCACGCTCGCGGCCAACCTCCAGCACCTCGGCTCCCGTGGCACCGACCTGCTGCCCATTGCCGAGCGCTGGGTGGAGCAAGCCGATCATACCCAGGTCTACCGCACGCTCGATAGAAACGCCGTCAGGCGCGAGCGGGGTGACGCCAACCCTTCAAACTGGCTCGGCCTGATCGACCACCAGCGTGCGGCCCGCGAGTTCGTCGCCCGCAACATCGCTCCGCTCCCCAAGCCCCGCCCCGCGATCGTGCTCGAGGGCATCGACCCGCCCTGGCTCGCCGACGCCATCGCCCGGGCCTTGGGCGCCGAGGCCAACGGCTACCAGCCGCGCTTGATCCTGCTCCAGGCCGATCCCGTCGACGCCCTGCACGGCCTCTCGCTCGCGCCGCTGGAAGGCCTGCTCGCATCGCCCCGCACGATGCTGCTCGCCGGGCGCGACGCCAGCGAGCGCCTCGCCCGATGGGCCCGCAGCGACCAGACCCGAAGCCTGACCGGGCGGTTCGTTCGCCTGGCCGGAACCAGAACGCTGCTGGGCGTCGCGCCGGAGTCGGCGATGCAGGCGGCGATCGCCGCCCAGAGCCGTCTGGCCGACGAGTTGCGCTCGCGGGTCATGAGCCGGGACGAACAACGCACGCCCGACGCGATCGCATCCCGCCTCGCAACGGCGATCGGCGGCGACGCCACGGCCCGCTCGGGGTGGGCCGGCACCGCCTCGCCCGACGCCCCCGTCGGCCCGCTGCGCGTGCTCATCCCCACCAGCCGCTACACCACGTTCCTCCGGCACGCCGCCAGCGACCTGGCCGACACGCTCCGCAGGATGGGGCACACCGCCGAGATCCTGCTCGAACCCGACGACCACACGCAGTTCTCAACAGTCGCGTACCTGGACGCGATCGACCGCCTCGACCCGGACCTGATCGTGTTCATCAACTACGCCCGGGCCCAGTTCCCGGGCGTCACACCGCCCAACGTGCCGGTGGTGTGCTGGGTGCAGGACATGATGCCCCACCTGTTCAGCCGCGACGTGGGCCGGGCGATGGGCCCGCTGGACTTCGTGGCCGGGCACTGCGCCGAGGACCTCTTCGAGAAGCACGGGTACCCCCGCGATCGGGCCGTGGTGTCCCCGGTCGTCGCCAGCGACACCAAGTTCCACCCTGCGCCCGTCGCCCCGGCGTTGCGCGAGCGATTCGCCTGCGAAATCGCTTGCGTGACGCACCACAGCGAGACCGTGGAGGCCATGCACGCGCGCCTCAAGGGCGAGGCGTTCGAGGACCCCGCCGCCGCCCGCGTGCTCGACGCGTTGCTGCCGCGCTGCCTGGAGATCGCCCGCGCGACGGACCGAAGCCCGTGGAAACCGCTCCGCGACGCGGTGCGAGAGGAACTGGCCCGCCACCACCCGCTCGGCCCCGACGACCGCATCGAGGGCCTCTTCTTCCGCAACTACGCCCTGCCCATCGCCGACCGGGCCTTCCGCCACGAGGCCCTGGCCTGGGCCGCCTCCATCGCCGACCGCCGCGGCTGGCGCCTCCGCCTCCACGGCAAGGGCTGGGAGTCGCACCCCACGCTGGCCCGACACGCCGCCGGCCTCACCGAGCACGGCGAAGAACTCCGAGCCTGCTACCAGTGCGCCCGCGTCCACCTGCACCTGTGCCTGACCGCCCTCATGCACCAGCGCCCGATGGAGTGCGCCCTGTCCGGCGGGCTGCCCATCGTCCGCCCGACACGCGAGTCGCTCTCCACGCTCCACGGGCGGGCCCAGCGGAGCCTGCTCGAACGCGGCGCAACGCCGATGGACGCCGAACCCGGGGACGCCGACGCCGGTCCGCTCTACTCCTTCGCCGACGCGCCCGAGGCCATGGCGTTCGCCGCCCAGACCCAACGCCTCGGCTTCCCCCTGCTCCGCCCCGGCATCCTGCTCAACACGGCACGCGTCGAGGCGCTGCGCCGCCGGGCCGCGCTCGAACGCGTCGAGATGGACCCCACCTGGCTCTTCGGCGACCTGGCCGAGGTCTCGTTCCACGACGAGGCGACGCTCGAAGCCCTGATCGAACGGGCCATCGAGCGCCCGGACTGGCGCCGCGCCGTCTCCGACGCCATCGCGGCCCGTGTCCGAGAGCGCCTCACGCACACCGCCCTGGCCAGACGCCTGCTCGTCGCGATCCGTGACGCGGCGGCCGATCGTGCGGGCGACCAGCCCTCGCCCTGAAGGCCGGAGGCACGCGCCATGATCGACCTCGCATACATCATCCCCGCCCTCAACGCCAGCCAGACCATCGCGCACACGCTCGACGGCGTGCTCCGCCAGGCCGGCCCACGCATCCACGCCATCGTCGTCGACGACGGCTCCTCCGACCAGACCGCCGACATCGCCCGCTCGACGCGCGATTGGCGGGTCGAGGTCGTCCGCCAGGCCAACCTCGGCCTGGCCGGGGCCCGCAACACGGGCTTCGAGGCGCTGGGCGATCGCGCCGAGTTCGTCTGTTTCCTCGACGCCGACGACACCATCGAACCGTCCCACGCCGCAACGCTGGTGGAAGCGCTCCGGGCCGCACGCGAGCGAGACGGAACCGAGGTCGTCGGCGTCGGCGCGGCGTTCCGCATGGTCGGCCCCGACCTGGAAGACCTGGCCTGGAACGTCTCGATCGCGCCCGACGCCGCGAGCATCGGGCGTCTGCTCGACTGCAATCCCTTCGCGGTCGGCGCCGTCGCCCTGCACGCCGAGTCGCTCCGCGAGCGTGCGGGCGCCCGCCCGTTCGACCGGTCGCTCCGCCAGGTCGAAGACTGGGACCTCTGGCTCCGCCTCACGCTCGACGGCGCAGCCTGGGCGCCGCCCGTCAACGATCCGCTGTTCAACTACCGCCTCCGCCCCGGCGCCCTGAGCCGTGCTATCGACGCCATGTGGCAGACGGGGCGGCGCGTCCTGCACCGTGCCGGGCGTCTGCCGGAAGCGGACCCGATACTCGTCGAGCGAGCCCTGCGCCACTGGACCATCCGCCACCTGGCCCGCGCCGCCGCCGCCCCGCCCGACACCGCCCGCCCACTCATCCCCTCGCTGTTGTCCGACCTCGACGATCGCGGCGGGCGGGCGATCTCCGCGGGCGAGACCCACACGCTGCACGGCGCGCTGCGCCACGCGCTCATGTTCGAGCACGCCGTCGGGCCCGATGAGGCGTCCGCGCGTGCCGCGATCTGGCGAGAGGAGATCCGCCGGAGCCTCGCGGCCTGGCCGGAATCCGCCGGCGCGATCGACTCGCTCTCGCTCACGTCCCCCGCGACGCTCGCCCGCGCCCTTGGCGAGCTGCTCGGGGAGCGCACGCGCCGGGACAACGCGCCGGAGGGGGAGCGCAAGCGCCCAGGACGCCTGTCCCACCTGCGCCTCGTGCTGGCCGGCATGGGCCAGAACGGACGCGATCTCGCCGACGCGCTGCGCGCCCGGCGCGTCGCGTTCGACTGGTTCGATGACCACCCGTCGGCGACGTGCCCGGTTCCCGGCGCCCGACGCCTCCGCCTCGACCAGATCGGGGCGATGCACCTGGTGGTGCCCACGCCGACGAGCGCGGCAGCCATTGGGGCGCGCCTGCGCCGCACCCCGGCGTTGGTCATGCTTCCCGACGAGGCCCTCAATGCCGCCGCGCCGCGGGCGTCGGCCATCATCGAGGCCGCGCGCCCCGAAAGCGCCCCGCGCCGCCGCGTCGCGTAGGCCCGGCGCCCTGCGGAAAGACCTCGCGCCGTTTGCGGACCTTGGACGCGAATCCAACGGAGTATTGCTGGTACCCGCTTGTTGCCGCGGTGGATTCGGCCTCTCGTTTGGTATCATCGGGAGAGTCGGGAGCGGACGCACGCCCGGACGCACGCCCGGACGCCGACCCGTCGGCCCGGCACGCCCCGCCGGCCCCTGGACACCCATGAACTCGTTCCGGAACCAACCAACGCCTCGCGCGCGGGCCGCCCGCGCGGAAACCGCCGGCCCGCTCCGCCCGAGCATCTTCGAGCGCGGCGACGCCGTCCGCCGACGCGTCTACGCCGGCTCCGTCGGGGCGATCGGCGCCTTCCGGTGTCCCCCAACCAGCAGCCTCTGGAACGAGGAGAACCGGACCGGCGACATGCCGACGTTCGCCTTCGCGCGCGACCCGGTGACCATCGCCCAGGCCGACTTCGAGCCCGTCGTCGCCACCTCCAACGAGGCGATGCTCTACAACGCGCACCAGCCGTATCGACGCCGCCGCCTGGCCGATGAGGGCGACCGCTGCGAGTTCATCGTCATCCGCCCCGACATCCTCCGCGAGATCGTCGCGGCCCACGATCCCGCCGCGGCCCAGCACGATCGCCCCATCCGCTGGCCCTCGGCCCCGGCCGCCCCCGGCGTGTTCATGGCCCAGCGAGCGCTCTATCGCTACGTCGCCGCCCACGCGACCGACCTGGCCGATCCGCCCGCCGTCGAAGCACAACGCGACGACCGCCCGCGCCAGCCCGCCCCAGACGTCGACCACCTGCTCGTCGACGAGGCCCTCATCAACATCGTCGACATCCTCATCCACGCCGCCGCCGAGCGGGCCGCACCCACGCACGCCCGCCCCGCCACCGCCCGCGACCACCGCGCCTGGATCGAGGGCGCCAAGGCCTATCTGGCCCGCAACCTCGACAAGCCGCTGACGCTCGACGACGTGGCCGCCGCCGTCGGTGTTTCCATGTTCCACCTGTGCCGCCTCTTCAAGCAGCACACGGGCGACACCATCCACGCCTATGTCCGCTCGCTCCGCGTCCGGGCCTCGCTGGACCGCCTGGCCGAGCCGGGCCTGTCGATCGGCGACTTCGCCGAGCGCCTCGGGTTCTGCAACCAGAGCCACTACACCCGCGCGTTCCGCGCCGAGTTTGGCCTCACCCCGACCCATGCCCGCCGCGCCCTGCTCAATGGTGCCGCGCCGCGCGAACTGCTCGATGCGGCTCGGTGAGCCGCGACCGGGAACCGGCACGGGGCCTCACGCCCCCGCCGCCGCCTTGTCCTTGGCCTGACGCTCCACCCGCCGACGCTCCGACTCGCTCAGCACGCGCTTGCGCATCCGCACCGACGAAGGCGTGATCTCCACCAGCTCGTCGTCCTCGATGTACTCCAGCGCCGCCTCAAGCGACAGAAGCCGCGGCTGCTTGAGCACCACCGTCGCCTCCTTGCTCGCCGCCCGCACGTTCGTCAGCGCCTTCTCGCGCGTGATGTTCACCACCAGGTCGTTGTCCCGGTTGTGCTCGCCCACGATCTGCCCCGCGTACACCTTGTCCCCCGGCTTGACGAACAGGAACCCGCGGTCGTGCAGCAGTTCCACCGCGTGCCCGGTCACCTGCCCGTTCTCGATCGCGATCAGCACCCCGCTCGGACGCTCGGGACGCTCGCCCGACACCGGCGCGAAGTGGCTGAACCGGTGGTGCATAATCGCCTCGCCCTGCGACGCGGTCATGATGCGGCTCCGCAGCCCGATCAGCGCCCGGCTCGACATCTCGAACACCAGGTGGCTCGAGCCCGTGCCCCGCGGCTCCATCTTCTTCATCTCGCCCCGACGCCCGCCCACCAGCTCCATCACCGGCCCGAGATTCTCGTTGGGCACGTCGATCACCAGCGTCTCAACCGGCTCCATCACCACGCCGTCCTCCTCGTGCGTGATGACCTGCGGACGCCCGACCGACAACTCATATCCCTCCCGCCGCATCGTCTCGAGCAGGATGCCCAGGTGCAGCAGCCCACGACCCGACACGTTGAACTCGTCGGTCGTCCGCCCGAGGTCCACCCGCAGCGCGACGTTGTGCTCGAGCTCCTTCATCAGCCGGTCGCGGATCTGTCGGCTCGTGACGAACTGCCCCTCCTGCCCCGCGAACGGCGAGTCGTTGATCCGGAACAGCATCGAGATCGTCGGCTCGTCCACCGTCACCGGCGGCAGCGCCTTGGGGCTCGCAGGGTCCGCCAGCGTGTCGCCGATGTCGATCCCCTCGACGCCCACGACCGCGCACAGGTCCCCCGCCGACACGTGCTCGACCTCCGTCCGCCCAAGCCCGGAGAAGCCCAGCAGCTTCTGCACCCGCACCTGGCGCGTCGAGCCGTCCCGCTTCATCAGCAGCACCGGCGTGCCCGCCCGGATCGTCCCCTCGAACACCCGCCCGATGCCGATCCGCCCGACGTACTCCGAGTAATCCAGCGTCGTGACCAGCATCTGCAGCGGCGCGTCCGCGTCGCCCCCGGGCGCCTCGACCCCGTTGACAATCGTCTCGAAGATCGGCCCCAGGTTGCCCTTGCGAAGCTCCTCGAACGGGCGGTCAAGCTCGAACGCCGCCCACCCGTCGCGCCCCGACGAGTACACCACCTTGAACTCCAGCGCGTGATCGTCCGCCCCGAGGTCCACCAGCAGGTCGAACATCTCCGACACCACCCGCGGCGGATCCGCCTCCGGGCGATCGCACTTGTTCACCACCACGATCGGCTTCAGCCCCGCCTCCAGCGCCTTGGCCAGCACGAACTTCGTCTGCGGCATCGGCCCGTCCAGCGCATCGACCAGCACAAGGCACCCGTCGGCCATCCGCAGCACACGCTCCACCTCGCCCCCGAAGTCAGCGTGCCCCGGCGTGTCGATGATGTTGATCCGGTACGTGTTCCCGTCCGCCGCCCGGTAGTTCACCGCGCAGTTCTTCGACAGGATCGTGATCCCCCGCTCCCGCTCGAGCGGGTTCGAGTCCATGATCAGATCGTGCTGGCCCCCGGCCAGTTTCTCCAGCTCACCCGCGCGGAACATCCCCGACTGCTTGAGCAGCTGGTCGACCAGCGTCGTCTTGCCGTGGTCGACGTGGGCGATGATGGCGACATTGCGGACCAGTCGCGTCTCGGCGGCGGTGCCGGGCATGGTTGAGGTCTCTGTTTGGGGTGGTGCCCGCGGGCGGAAAACGCTCCCGTCGGAGCCCCCGATCGTAGGCGATTGCACGCTCGAAATGCGGAACGCGAGGGATGCGGAGGAACGCGAAGAAAGCCAAGGCGTGGCGTCGAGCGACACCCACTCCCAACCACGCCTCATCTCCGCGCCCTCCGCGCTCCTTCGCGGCCTCCGCGTTCGGCATCTACCCGCCGGGTGTCATCGCATCCCACCCCGTCGCCCCCTCGAACATCCGCGCGATCCGCAGCAGCCGCGCCTCGTCGAACGCCGCCCCCACCAGCTGCATCCCGATCGGCAGGCGGGCCCCATCAACCTCCGCCATCCCCGCCGGAACCGAGATCGCCGGCAGCCCCGCCAGGTTCACCCCCACCGTGAACACATCCTCCAGATACATCGCCAGCGGATCGCCCAGGCGCTCGCCGGCCCGGAAGGCCGGCGTTGGCGTCGTCGGCATCAGGATCGCGTGGCACTTTGGGCTTGGCGAGTCGCCTCCGCCCGCACCCCCAAACGCCGCGTCGAAGTCCCCCTTGATCAGCCGCCGCGCCTTCATCGCCGTCGCGTAGTACTGGTCGTAGTACCCGCTCGACAGCGCGTGCACACCCAGCATGATCCGGCGCTTGACCTCCTCCCCGAACCCCTCGCTGCGGCTGCGCGCATACAGGTCCGCCAGCTCGTCCCCCGGCCCCAGGTCCGCCCGCCGCCCGTACCGCACCCCGTCGAACCGCGCCAGGTTCGACGACGCCTCCGCGCACGCCACCAGGTAGTACGCCGCGATCGCGTGCTCCGCGTGCGGCAAAGCCACCTCCACCACCTTCGCCCCAAGCCCCCGGAACACCTTCACCGCCTCGTCCAGCGCCCGCACCACCGACGAGTCAACGCCCGTCGCCCGTGCCTCGCGCGGCACGCCCAGCACCAGCCCCTCGACCGGCGTTTCGATCTCACCCACGAAGTCCGGCACCTCGCGCGCCGACGTGGTCGCGTCGTTCGCGTCCACCCCCGCGATCACCCCCAGCGCCACCACCGCATCCCGCACGCTCCGCGTCAGCGGGCCGATCTGATCCAGGCTCGACGCGTACGCCACAAGCCCATACCGCGACACCCGCCCGTACGTCGGCTTCAGCCCAACGACGCCGCACAGCCCCGCCGGCTGGCGGATCGACCCGCCCGTATCCGACCCCAGCGCCAGCGGAACCATGCCGGCCGCCACCGCCGCCGCCGACCCGCCCGACGAGCCCCCCGGCACATGCCCCGACGCCCACGGATTCGCCGTCGCCCCGAACGCCGAACGCTCCGTGGACGAGCCCATCGCGAACTCGTCCAGATTCGTCTTGCCGACGACCACCGCCCCCGCCGCCATCAGCCGCGCCGCCGCCGTTGCGTTGAAAGGCGACTCGTACCCCTCCAGCATGCGGCTCGCGCACGTCGTCCGACCCCACGCCAGACAGATGTTGTCCTTGAGCGCCACCGGCACCCCGGCGAGCGCCCCGACCGACTCCCCCGCGGCCACCCGCGTGTCGATCGCGCGCGCCTGACGCAGCGCCATGTCCTCGAACGTCTGCAAGAACGCGTGCACACCGCCGTCCCGGGCCGCGATCGCGTCCAGCGCCGCCCGCGTGACCTCCTCGGCCGACCGCTCCCGCCGCGACACCGCCGCGGCGATCGCCGATGCCGACTCCGGTCCCATCGCATCCTTGCCCATCGCACGCAGCGTATCCGACTCCCGCCCCGCCTGATGCTCCCCCCGCTTCGACGTGGAACGCGAAGGACGCGAAGGAACGCGACGCAAACCAGAGCGGTCCGAGGCTCAGCGAGCAGAACGCGTCGAGACGCCCGCGATCGCTTCGCGCACACACCCCATTCCCCCGCCCTTCGCGTCCCTTCGCGCCCTTCGCGTCCCACGTGATCGCCGCAAGAACGCCGTACCCTCAACCATGCCCCGCCCCGCGATCTTCCTGGACCGCGACGACACCCTCATCGAGAACGGTTCCCTCCCCCCCGAGGCCTTCGCCGCACGCCACCACGGCGACCTCTGCGACCCCGCCTGGGTCCGCCCCCTCCCCGGCGCCATCGAGGCCTGCCGACGCCTCGCCCGCGCCGGCTTCGCACTCATCGTCGTGAGCAACCAGGGCCTCGTCGCCCGTGGCCACGGAACCATCGACCAGGTCGAGGCCACCAACGACGCCATGCGCCGCCTCTTCGTCGACGACCAGCGCCGCGGCCTCCTCGCCGCCATCTACTACTGCCCCTTCCACCCCATCGGCCGCGTCCCCGCGTTCACCCGCGAGCACACTTGGCGCAAGCCCGCCCCCGGCATGCTCCTGGCCGCCGCCGCCGCCTTCGACATCGACCTTCCCCGCTCGTGGGCCATCGGCGACAAACCCCGCGACCTGGAATCAGGCCGCCGCGCCGGCGTCCCCGACTCGAACCTGCTGCTCGTTTCCGCCGCCTTCGATCTCGCCGCCGCCGCCGACCGCATCCTCGCCGCAAGCCCGTCGCAATAGCCCGCCCCTCCCGACGCACCGCCGCCCGTCGCGATGTGGTATCACACCTACATGGCCAAGACGCCGCCACGCCCGCGCCTCGACGCCATCGACCAGCTCCGCGGGCTGGTCATGATCCTCATGGCCCTCGACCACGCCCGCGACTACTTCGCCCCCTTCCCGCACGCCCCCGAAGACCTCTCCCAGGCCTCGCCAACCCTCTTCCTCACCCGCTGGATCACCCACTTCTGCGCCCCGGTCTTCGTCTTCCTCGCCGGCACATCCATCTGGCTCAAACAATCCCGCGACCAACAGCGAGCCGGGGCGTCCCCGCCCCGGACAGATACCACCGACGCTCCGATCACGCCCGCACCGCCCCCACCCGCCGGCCCCAGCCTCTCCCGCTACCTCCTCACCCGAGGCCTCTGGCTCATCCTCCTCGAACTCACCCTCATCGGCGCGTCATGGGGCGGCGTGTTCATCGGCCTGGTCATCCTGCAGGTCATCTGGGCGCTCGGCCTCTCCATGCTCGTCATGGCCGTCCTCGTCCGCCTCCCGTGGGCAGCCAGCCTCGCCTTCGGCCTCGCCACCGTCTTGCTCCACAACCTGCTCGACCACATCACCGCCGCCGACCTCGCCCAGACCTCGCAGTGGCTCGCCATCCCCTGGAAGATCCTCCACGAGCAGGGCTTCGTCTCGTTCAACCCAGACGCAACACGCCCGTTCACCCTCCCGGGCATCCTCGTCCAATACCCCCTCATCCCCTGGCCGGGCGTTATGGCCCTGGGCTATTGCTTCGGCAAGGTCGCGACGATGCCCGCCGCCCCCCGCCTCAAGTGGACCGCCGCCCTCGGCGCCGCCTGCATCCTCGCGTTCCTCCTTCTCCGCGCCGCCCTCACCTACGGCGACCCAAGCCCCATCGACTCCAACCCGCCCGACCACCCCATCCTCGCCCTGCTCAACACCACCAAGTACCCACCCTCCCTCCAGTTCCTCCTCATGACCCTCGGCCCCGCTCTGCTCGCCCTCGTCGCACTCGAACGACATCGCGGACCCATCGCCGACAACCTCCGCACCTTCGGCCGCGTCCCCCTGTTCTTCTACCTCCTCCACATCCCCCTCATCCACATCTCCTCCGCCATCCTGTGGTTCGCCCTGCTCGGCGTTACCTCCGGCTGGCAGCTCGGCCCCCCGTTCCCGGACGGGTACACCCCCCAACTCTGGGTGGCATACGCCGCGTGGGTCGCCGTCGTCGCCTTTTTGTGGTGGCCGTGCCGCCGGTACGAGCGCGTCCGCACCCGACACCGCGCCTGGTGGACCACTTACCTCTAGCCCCCCAGCGCGCGAGCGGGGGCGTCCCCGCCCCGGTCCCCGCGACGCACCCACGCCCGCCCCGTCCAACCCCCTTCCTTGCATCGCCTTACGAAACCACCACCCCGCCAACCGGTATCCACGCGGGGTTTCGCCGCGCCAGGCTCGACCCGGCCCGTGGCGCGCGAATGATTCCGACCCGTCCCCCGCTTCGGTGGGCCTTCAAGGGCCGGCTCATGCCGGCGGGCGATCGTCCCGACAACAACCGGCCCGGGCTCCGCGCCCGGCCCCCGACGCGATGACGGAGACCCGCGCATGCTTCGCCAGTTCGCCGCTCTTGCCGCCCTGATGCTCCTGGCCCTCCTCGCCCCGCGCGCCGTCGCGCAGGGCTTCGAGGCCGACCCCCGCGTCACCAGCGGCACCCTCGACAACGGCCTTCGCTACCTCGTCGTCCCCATCGACGACCCCTCGCGCGGCGCCGCCGTCCGCCTCATCGTCGACGCCGGGCTCGTCCACGAGACCGAGAACCAGTACGGCACCGCCGACGTCGCCGCCCAGGCCGCCCGCGCCGCCGTCGGCTCCGACGCGAGCACCAGCGTCGCCGGCGACCACGCGGTCGTCTCGCTCAACCTCGCCGACGCTTCCGGCCTCGCCGGGCGTCTCTCTGCGTTCTCGACGCTCATCACGGGCCAGGCGATCCGCGCCGACGCGCTCGCGGCCGCCAAGGTCGCCGCCGCCGAGTCGCTCGCCCGCGTCCCGGCCGAACAGCGGGTCCACATGCTGGCGATGCGCCGCCTCATGCCGACCTCGCGGGCGGTGCGCCGTCCCGCCGCCGGCATGCCCGACGCCGTCCGCGCCCTTTCGCCCGACGCGATCCAGGCCTTCGCCCAACGCTGGTACGTCCCGTCCAACGCCACGCTCATCGTCGTCGCCCCCGGCGACGCCGAGGCCCTCGTGGGCCAGGTCCGCGCCGCCTTCGGCTCGCTCGCCCGCGTCCCGCGCCCCGCCTCGCCCGCGACCCCCGCCGCGTCGTGGACCCGTCCCGCCGCCCCGATCATCATCGAGGACCCCGGCATCTCCACCCCCGTCTTCAGCCTCGTCTCCGCGGCCCCCAACGCCAACGCCGACTCCGTCCGCGCGATCCGCGCTGAACTCGTCGCCCACGTCGCGCTCGACGTGCTCGAGAACATCGCCCAGGTCCGCCTCACCAAGGACAAGGTCCCCTTCTCCGCCGCCACCTGCGACACGCTCGACGGCCCCGAGGGCCTCCGCTGGACGGCCTTCCACGCTACGGGCGACGCCGCCAACTGGAGCGAAGTCCTCACCGCCGCTATCACCGAGGCCAACCGAATCCGCATCCACGGCATCGAGACCGCCGACGTCGGCGAGTCGCTCATCGCCATGGCCGCCGAGCTCGAAGCCCAGACGCAAGCCGAGACCACGGGCCCCGCCGCCACGCTCGCCGACGCCCTTGTCGGGTCTCGCGGCGGCCCGTCTGCGGCCCAGCGCCTCGAACTGCTCTTCGCCCAGATCCGCAACATCGGCGCCGACGACGCCGAGTGGGCCTTCGGACGCTACATCGACCCCGGCGTGTCCGCGATGGTCCTGGCCATCCCCGCCCAGCCCGGCGCGCCCACGGAACAGGCCGTGGCGCAGGCCGCCCAGGCCGCCTGGGCCCAGATGCCCGAGCCCGCGCTCGAGCTCGTCCGCCCCTGGCTCCTGGCCCCGACTCTCCCCACGCCGGGCGAAGTCGTTGAGATGGCTCAGGACCCCGAGACCCAGGTCTGGTCCGGCTGGCTCTCCAACGGCGTCCGATTCCACTTCCGCCAGATGCAGGGCCGCCAGCCCGGCGGCGTCGAGTTTTCCGCCAGCCTTGCCGGCGGCCAGCTCCTCGAAGACGCCTCGACCCGCGGCCTGTCCGAACTCGTCGGACGCTCCTGGGAGGTGATGGAACTGCCCGACATGGCGTCGGCGAAGCTCCAGGCCCTGCTCCGCCCCTCATCCGTCCGCATGCAGTCCATCGGCCTGGGCGACTACTACCGCATCGCCGTGCCCACCAACCGCCAGTTCTTCAACGCCTACATGCAGCGCTTCCACGCCATGCTCACCCGCTCCGAGCCCAACGCCGAGCAGGTCGAGCTTTACGCCCGTGGCGTCGAATCGGGCGCGCCCGCCCTGGGGATCGATCTGGGCGACACCTTCACCCACCTGCTCAACGAGACCATGTACGTTCCCGGCGAGGCCCGCGTCCGCCCCCCGACCCCCGACATGGCCTCGCACCTGACCGTTGACGACACCCGCGCCTGGTCGCGCCGCGTCGCCCTGGCTCCGATGGAGGTCGCCATCACCGGCGACATCCCCCTCGAGGAGGCCCTCGACGCCCTCAGGTACTACGTCGCCAGCCTCCCCGATCGCCCGCGGATCTCGACGAGCACGTTCTCCGAGCTCCGGGCAAATGTCCTGAACCCGCTGCCCCACGTCGGCACCGCCGAGGTCCAGTCCATGGGCACTCGGGCCGGCATCTACGTCAAGGGCTTCTACGTCTGCGAGCAGGAGGACGCCGACGCCGAGGCCCTCAAGGTCGCGATGAACATCCTCAACGCCCGACTTGTCGGCGAGGCCCCCCTCCTGGGCCTGCCCGGCGGCGGGTCGTTCAACATCAACTTCCTCCAGCAGTTCCCCGGCACCTCCTTCATGTACTACGTGGTCCAGGGCGACCACGACGAAGAGGCCTGGGCCCGATACTGCCAGACGGTCGACGGGATGTTCCAGCGTTTCGCCACCGACGGCCCCACGCTCGAAGAGGTCGGCGCCGCCGCCGAGGACCTGGCCCGAGACCAGGAAACCTCCGTCGGCTCCGCGACCGGCTGGTGGGACATCCTCTCGGTCGCGACGTTTCGGGGGCGCGACGCGCGCGCGTTCCAGTCCAGCCCGCAGCGCTACCGCAACATGACCCCCCAGGTCGTCCGCGAGGCCTTCGCCCGCTACTACACCCGCCAGAACAACGTCATCCAGCTGGCCGCGATCCCGGCCCCCGCCGACGAGCTGCTCCAGCACGTCACCGCGCCACCGCCGCCCCCGCCCGCCCCAACCCAGGGCGATGGCGACGGATCCGGCGGCGGTGACGCCGCGGGACCCCAGCCCGCCGGCCCCGACGCCCCCGGCGGCCGCTGAGTCCATCGACGCCCGACGCGCACACGAGCCGCGCGGCGCCAGCCCGCGGTTCTCCCTCCACGCGCACATCTCGCGCCACCATCGGACGCCTCCCACGTTCCTGCACCAAACGCGCTCTTTCCGCCCGAACGCTGAAGCCGCACCCCTCCCGCGCCGATACCGGACGTGCCCTCTCAAACGGAGCCGTCCCATGCTCGCCCCAACCACCAACCGCCGCCGCCACGAGCGATTCGCCACCCTGCCCATGTACACGGGCGTGGAGGTCAAGATCGCCGGGGCCGATCGCACCCTCGAGGGACACGCCTACGACATCGCCGAGGGCGGCGCCCAGTTCGAACTCGACGAGGCCCTGCCCCCCGGCACGCCCGTCACGCTCCGCGTCAACCTGCCCCGCTGGCTCCCGCGAAGCCTGAACCCGGACGCCATCACCCTCGACGACGGCCCGCCCTCGGTCGAGGCCATGGGGCGCATCGTCTGGACCGACAACGACGGCGTGCCCGGCCCCGTCCGCATGGCCGCCGCCTTCACGTCCTTCGCCGACGCCGCCGATCGCCACCGCCTGCTCGACACGCTGGCGGCCGGCCTCCTGCGTCGCGCGGCGTGACGCGGGTCCGATCACGCCTCCACAACGGCGAATCCGCGCGGAAGCCGGCAAGGGCCCCTTCGCCCGCACGGGCACCGCTGTAGACTCGGGCGATGGAGCCGCCCCACGAGCAACTCGTCTGGCAGGGCACGCCCAGCCAGTGGAGCAACTTCCGCTTCTTCGTCCTGAGCATCCTGTTCTGCTGGCTCATCATCCCCGTGTTCCTGGCGATCCACCGGTTGCTCGTCACCAGGTCCATGCGGATGACGCTCACCACCGAGCGTCTGCGCATGGAGTGGGGCGTGGTTTCCCGCCGCCTCGAGGAAGTCGAGCTGTACCGCGTCCGCGACTCGGCCGTCACCCAGACCCCGATCGAGCGCATGGTCAATCTCGGCACGATCTGGATCGCCACCACCGATCACGCGACCCCGGTGCTGCACCTCCGCGCCATCGCCCAGCCCCGCGAGATCCGCGAACGCCTCCGCCAGTGCGTCGAGAACGTCAAGCAGGCCAAGCGCATCCGCCAGATGGAGGCGGTGTGAGGCGGGTCGAGCCCGGCGTCACGCGTCGGCGTCCATGATCGCCGCGGCCTGGGCCGACGTGCGCACCTCCGCCACGTCGAACCGCACCAGGTCGCTCCACGCGTCCATCCACGCCTGCAGCGACGCCCGCGACGGCGCTTCCATCACCTGGAAGCACCGCCGGAAGTCGGTGTCGACCCAACTGGCTACATACCGCACGTCGTCCGGAGCCATCCGACCCCGCTCGCGGAAACGCCGGTACACCTCCGCCGCCCGTCCGTCCTCGAAGTGCTCGATGACCATGAACAGCATCGCGATGCCCCGCGTCGCTATCGCCTGACCGCCCGCACCGCCATGAAGATCGGGATCTCCCGGCGGGCCCGATCCTCCTCCGCGGCCCTTGGCCCCGCCTGGCTGCGGCGCGGGCTGGCCCACTCCTCCAGGCAGTCCACCAGCATCCCGGCCCGGCCCAGCATCGAGACGTACGCCCCGATCGGGCGGTGGTGCGTGTGCGTCACGACCGGCGCCTCGCCGCGCGCCACCGAGCCGGGGTTCATGGTCACGTCGCTGGTGGCGTGCGAGAGGTAGGCATCGACGCGCCGGTACTGGCGGTGGGCCATGCCGCCCCGACCGCCGGCGGACACCGCCTGCGACGCCCAGCCCCAGGTCGTGACGCCGGGCGACCGGAACGCCGGGTGCAGCACGACCGCGACGAAGCGCCCGCCGGGCTTCAGCAGCGACGCGACGCCCTCGAGCGTCGCGCCCAGGTCGTCGATGTTCATCAGCGCCATGACGCAGGTGACCGCGTCGAACGGCGCATCGTCGCGCAGCCCGTCGCGAAGCGATCGGGCATCGGCGACCTCGAAACGCGCGATCGCATCGGCGTTCGCGCTGCCACCGGCGCCTTCGTGCCCGGGCGCTTGAGCAACCCGCGGCCTCGCCTGCTCGGCGCGATGGCGCGCGATCTCGATCATCCGCGGTGCCGCATCCACACCCACCGCCTCAACCCCCATGCCCGCCAGGCGCAGCACCAGTTCGCCCGGCCCGCACGCCACGTCCAGCACCCGCTGACCACGCCGCGGTTCCAGCAGGCGCAGCACGCCGGGCGTGACCACCTCGTCCTGCAGGTCGTTGTTCTTTCCCGCCACGAGCGCGTCGTACCACTCGGCCACGTGCTCCCAGCCGCGATCGGCGTCGCCGGCTTCGCCCGCCCCAACAATGCCCGCGGCTTCCGATGAAGCGCCCGCCGTGGCCGACGCCGCGTGCGACTCGCCCGCCGCATCAGCGCCACGACCCGGCGCTCCCGCCTCCCGCACCTTCGCCCGAATCGACCCCGCCTCCGCCGGCGCCTCGGCCCCAACCGCCTGCCAGAACGACGCCGGTGCCGGGCTGGACAGACGCACCGCCTTGTGCGTCGTCGGGTGCGGGAACGTGATCTCCGCCAGGTGCAGCATCGTGCGACCGACCCGCTCGCCCGCGCCGTAGAACGAATCGCCCGTCACCGGATGGCGCAGGTCGCGCATGTGCACCCGCGCCTGGTGCATCCGCGGGCTCTTGAGCCGAAGCCGCATCAGCGTCCGACCGTGCCCCGACGCCACCACCCGGTAGTGCGTGATCGCCAATCGCGGCGTCTCGACACGCTTCCCGCCCGAACGATCCCCGGTGAACTCGTCCGGCGGGATGCTCTCGACCCGCGGCCCCACGCGCCGCACGAACGAACGAACTGTGCCGGTGAACGGGCGATCCTGCGTCGCCGGTCCGCCACGACCACTGTCATCGCCGCTCGACTCGCCATCACCCGCGTCGTCGCGCGTGTCGTCGCCCTTCGCGGACTCGCCATCGGCGTCGCCCGACGAATCGTGCGGCACGCCGCCGCTCTCCATCACAACTCGCGGCCCCGCACCGACCACGCCATCCACCACCGCCAGGTAGATCGCATCGCCCTTCTTCGATCCGAACGCCGAGCGCACCGACTCCGCCGCCGCCGGGCTCCGCGCGAACACCACGATCCCCGACGCCTCGCGGTCCAGGTCGTGAACGCCCCACGCCCCGGCCTTGCGACCGCCCTCGCTCCGCACGTACTCGAGCACCTGATCCTGCAGGGTCAGCGTCCCGGGTCGCCGCGGCTTGCCGGGCGGCACCGACAACGCCATCCCCGCCGGCTTCTCAACCGCGAGGATCGCCTCGTCCTGGTACAGCACCCGCAGCGGCGGCGTCCGCTCCTGGCGCGGCCCGCGCGGCCCATCGAACCCCTGGCCCGGACCAGCCTCACGCCGCGGCCCCGGCCCCGGCCGAGGCCCACCGCCAAAGCCGCCACCCATCCGGGGCCCGCGCCCCCCGCCCGGCCCAAATCCCGATCGCGGCCCACGCCCCGGACCCCCGGACCCGAACCCGGCGCCGTAGCCGCCGCCGAACCCGGATCGCGATCCCCCTTGCCGCGGCCCGCGCGGCGCGCCGCCCCCCGGCCCACCGCCCGGCCCGCCACTACCCGGCGGGCTGACCCGCACCGGCCTCGGCCCGCGCCGAGTCGGGGGTTGCCAATCGCCACCCTGATTCCCTGGTCCGCCGTGCTGGTCACCGTCTGGCATGGTCGCTCCGAGCGGAAGTCGCCTCGCCAGCGCCATCCCCTGTTGTGGGAGCCATCCGCTCCCGAACCTCACCGATCACCCCAAGCAGCCACCCGGCGAACGCCGTCTTGGCGATCGGGCCGGGGGTGGATCGCCCGCCGGCAAGGCCGGTCGGCTCATCCCCGAAAACGGTGGCCTCGATCGTCTCGGCGTCCATCGTTTCGAGAGGATTGGCGACGATCAGATCCACTTTCTTCCGCGTCAGTTTCCGTCGGGCCGAGGCGACCATCTCCTGGCGGGGCTCCAAAGCGAAGCCGACCAGGGTCTGGTCCGCCCGCCGGCTGGCCGCGCACCCGGCCAGAAGGTCCGGCGTGGCCTCGAGTTCGATCGTCAGACCCTCGGCCACCCGCCGACGCTTTCCGCCCAGGGTCGCGGCGTCGATCTTCGGGCGATAGTCGGCTACGGCCGCCGCCATGACCAGCACGTCGCAGTGGGGCAGGTGCTGGCCCAGCAGGGCCTGCAGGTCCGCCGTCGTTCGGAACCGGTGGAGGTCGATCCGCGAATCGGCAGGCTGCCGCGGCGTCGGGCCCAGCAGGAGCGTCACGCGCCACCCCTCACGGGCGGCCTCTTCTGCCAGCGACACGCCAAGCCGCCCGGACGAGCGGTTCCCGATGTACCGGACGGCGTCGATCGGCTCCTGGGTCGGGCCGGCGGTGATCAGCAAACGCGGCGGCCCGCCGCGTTCGGCGCCGGCTGGGTGGCTCTTGGAAGGCTTCATCTCGACATGTCCGTTCGAACCCGCCATCCGGTCCTGTCTCCGTCCGCCGATCCGCCCATCGCGACGGCTGTCGATCGGCCCGTCGCTTCGCCCGTCGATCGGGGTGAACCGGTATTGTTGGCGGCTCCGGGCGTGAATCCCACCGACGCGGGCTCCCGGCGGGGCGTGCGGCGCGATACCATCCTCTCCCTATCCAGGCATCGTCGTCCGGGCCCCCAGGCCGGGGCGGGGTGTCGGTCCCGATCAGCACCCGAGCGAGAGTGACACCGGTTCATGGCACGATCCCGCACGAAACTCGGCGACATCCTGGTGTCCTGGCGGACGATCTCGAAGGAGCAGGCCGAGAAGGCCGCCGCCGTCGCCAAGGGCTCGGGCAAGCGCCTCGGCGAGGTGCTGACCGAGCTCGGCTTCGCCAGCGAAGAGGCCGTCGCCAAGGCCCTGGCCAACCAGTTCGGCATGGAGTACGTCGATCTGTCGGCCCACGGCGCGGCCAACCAGATCGACACCTCGCTCGTGCCCGACGACCTGATCAAGAAGAACCTCGTCCTGCCGCTGGGCAAGGCCAACGGCAAGCTCAAGCTGCTCGTCCATGACCCGATGGACATCGAGCTGATGGACAAGCTCCGCTTCCGCCTCAACGTGGAGCTGGAGCCCAAGCTCGCGTCTCGTGGCCAGATCCGCTCCTACATCGAGGGCACGCTCAAGAGCAAGGAGCGCGAGGTCTCGGCGAAGGAGTCGCTGGTTTCGGAGTCGATCGACAGGTCGGTCGACCGCTCGGTGGACAAGTCGATCGACATCGCGGGCGAGGACGCCCCGATCGTCCGCCTGTGCAACCGCATCCTCACTGAGGCGGTCAAGATGCGGGCCTCGGACGTGCACATCGAGCCGATGGCCGACCGTGTCCGCCTGCGCTACCGCATCGACGGCGTGTGCATCGAGCGCGACAACCTGCCCAAGCGCATGCAGAACGCGGTGCTCAGCCGCTTCAAGCTCATGGCCTCGATGAACATCGCCGAGAAGCGCGTCCCGCAGGACGGACGCATCAAGCTCGGCGTTGACGGCACCGACATCGACTTCCGCGTCTCGGCCTGCCCGGCCTACCACGGCGAGTCGGTCGTGGCCCGTATCCTCCGCCCCGATTCGGTCCGCATCGGCCTGGTCAACCTCGGCTTCGAGGAGGACAACCTGGCCATCTTCAACCGGATCATCCGGCGCCCCAACGGCATCTTCCTGGTCACCGGGCCCACCGGCTCGGGCAAGACCACCACGCTCTACTCGGCCCTGGACGTCCTGAACAAGCCCGACAAGAAGATCATCACCGCCGAGGACCCGGTCGAGTACAACTTCGACGGCATCAACCAGTGCCAGGTGAAGGAGGGCATCGGCCTGGGGTTCCACGAGATCCTGCGGTCGATGCTCCGCCAGGCGCCCAACATCATCCTGGTCGGCGAGATCCGCGACCGCGAGGTCGGCGAGATCGCCATCCAGGCCGCGCTGACGGGCCACCTGGTGTTCTCGACGCTGCACACCAACGACGCACCCTCGGCCATCACGCGTCTGGTGGACATGGGCATCAAGCCCTTCCTGGTCGCCTCGTCGATCCAGGCGATCATGGCCCAGCGCCTCATCCGCATCCTGTGCCCCAAGTGCAAGCAGGTCGATCCGAACCCGGACCCCAAGTTCATGAGCCTCATCGGGCTGAGCGCCAGCGACGGGGCTGGCAAGGTCCATAAGGCCGTCGGGTGCGAGAACTGCAACCGGACGGGCTATCGCGGGCGGAAGGCGATCTTCGAGATGATGCTGATGAACTCGCAGATCCGCGACCTGGCGTTCAACCTGGCGCCGCTGCCGGAGGTGCGCAAGGCCGCGGTCGCCAACGGCATGCGGTCGCTCGTCGAGGACGGCAAGCTGAAGGTGCTCGCCGGCGTGACCACGCCGGACGAGATCGCCCGCGTCGCCCAGGTGGAGGCGCAGGACTAGGCCGGAAGCGACGAAGGGACGAAGCGACGGAGCGACGAAGAGAAGAGATACAGAGACGGAGAGAGGAAGAGACAGCGAGACAGCGAGACAGGGCACGGCGAGAGCCTCGGATGCTCGGACCGTTTTGAGCACCCCGTTGCCCGACCTCCAGGACCAAGGACTCAGGACTCAGGACTCGTTTCAGGACAGCCCACAACCCCACCCGGTACTCGGCACTCAGCACCCAGTACTGCTCAGCGAGACCCCCATGTCCACGATGCAGATCGACCGCCTGCTTGACACGGTGGTCAAGCTCAACGCCTCGGACCTCCACCTGACCGTGGGGCGTCCGCCAACCATCCGCCTGCACGGGCACCTGCGGAACCTCCAGACCAAGATCCTGGATTCCGAGGACATGGTGGCCCTCATGAAGGCCATCACCCCCGAGCGCAACCAGCAGGAACTCCAGGAAGAGGGCGGCACCGACTTCGGCTTCGCCTACGGCGAGGCCGCCCGATTCCGCGTTTCCGTGTTCCGCCAGCGCGGCGATCTGGCGATCGTCTGCCGCCAGATCCCCAACAAGCTGCTCACGCTGGAGCAGATCGGCCTGCCCGACATGTGCCGGGAACTGATCCGGCGTCCGCGTGGGCTGTTCCTCGTGACCGGCCCGACAGGCTCGGGCAAGACGACCTCGCTGGCGACGATGATCGACTTCATCAATCAGTCGATGGACCGACACATCGTCACGATGGAAGACCCGATCGAGTACTACCACAAGCACAAGAAGTCGATCGTCAACCAGCGCGAGGTCGGCAACGACGTGCCAAACTTCGCCGAGGCCCTGAGGCGATGCCTCCGCCAAGACCCGGACGTGATTCTGGTCGGCGAAATGCGCGACCTGGAGACCATCGAGTCGGCCATCCGGGCCGCCGAGACGGGCCACCTGGTGTTCGCCACCCTGCACACGACCGGGGCGGCCAAGACGATCGACCGCGTGGTCGACGCCTTCCCCCAGGCCCAGCAGAACCAGATCCGCGTGCAGTTGTCCACCGCCCTGATCTGCGTCCTGTCCCAGGCCCTGCTCAGCCGCGTGGACCAGCCGGGCATGGTGGCGGCCTACGAGTTCCTGGTCGTCACCCCCGCCATCGCCAACCTCATCCGCGACAACAAGTCGTTCCGGATCGATTCGATGATCCAGACCGGCAAGAAGTTCGGCATGCAGCTGCTGGACGACCACCTGTGGTCGCTGTACTCGCGCGGCATGATCTCCGCCGAGGAGATGGTGGATAAGAGCAAGAATCCAGCTGACCTGACGGACAAGGTCCACAAGATCGGCCGCACCGTTGGTCGCACGGAGCTGGATGTCGAGGACGACGACGGCGTGGGCGGCAAGGAGGGCTCGAAGCCCAAGGCCTGAGCGACGGGATTCTGGCGTGTCTCATGCGACACTATCTAGATGTCGTATATGGTTTTGAGCGTTTCGGACGTTCGGATTGCGGATCAGTCCGGCTATGATGGTCGAACAGGTTGATGTTCGCCATCGACGGGATCGGTGTCGGCATGCGGAACGGGTTTCTGGACCTCGGCGTGGCCGGGGCCGGGAAGGCGGGGCGCAGGTCGGGGTAGGACCGGGCGGGACGGGCGGTCCGGGGTGATCCGGAAAGCGTTCGGTCTGCGGGCTCGATGGGTGTCTTCGGGCGGGGTCGACGGCGGCCCTGGATCGGGTGGTCGGCGGCCCCTTTGGGCGTTCGACGACCCGGTGACGGCCCGGGGCATCGCGGGGTTGGCAGGCCGAGCGGGGACCCGATGGGTCCGGTCTCGGGGCTCGGTCGTTTGGATCGGTTCGGTGTGCCGCGTGGAACGGCGCGGCGGAACGGTTCCGGCGGCGGGGTCTCGAGGGGCCGGCCCGCACGATGGCTGGAGGCGGCATGGCGACTGTTGGGCAACCCAATATCGACCCGGCGGAGCTGAAGGGGCGCAAGCTCGGGCGCGTGCTCACGAAGATGGGCAAGGTGACCCGGGACCAGGTCCACGAGGCCTTGACGGTCCAGCAGACCCGCAAGGTGCCGCTCGGGCAGCTGCTGGTCGAGCTGGGGTACTGCCAGCAGGGCGACGTGGCGGCGGCGCTGGCGGGCCAGGCGGGGATGGCGTACCAAGACCTGTCGGAGGTGAAGGAGCTGCCCGAGGCGGTGGCGTCGGCGCTGCCGGCGGAGAACGCCCGGACGTACCAGATCGTGCCGATCGAGTTCAACCCGACGAGCAAGCGTCTGAAGATCGCGATGAAGAGCGCGGACAACTTCCGCGCGGTGGACGACCTGCGTCTGCTGATGGGCTTCCGGGTCGAGGCGGTGGTGTCGGACGAGGCGTCGATCGATCGCCTGCTGCAGAAGCACTTCGCCAAGGCCGAGTCGATGACCGACGTGGTGTCGTCGCTGGCGTCGGACTCGAAGTTCGCGGGTCTGTCGGCCCGGAGCGACGCGTCGATCGACCTGGACCAGCTGACGGAGGCGGCCAGCGACAACCAGGTGATCAAGCTGCTGAACCTGGTGCTGTTGCAGGCGATCAAGGACAAGGCCTCGGACATCCACTTCGAGCCGTTCGAGAACGAGTTCAAGATGCGGTACCGCATCGACGGGGTGCTGTACGAGATGGTGCCCCCGCCCAAGCACCTGGGCCCGGCGATCACGAGCCGCGTGAAGGTCATGGCGAACCTGGACATCGCCGAGCGGCGTCTGCCGCAGGACGGTCGCGTGGAGCTGACGGTGGGCGGGCGCCCGGTGGACCTCCGCGTGGCGGTGCTGCCGACGATGCACGGCGAGAGCGTCGTGATGCGTGTGCTGGACCGCTCGAACGTCGAGTTGAGCCTCGATCGCATCGGCTTCCGCGAGAACGACCTGGCCCTGTTCCGCAGCCTGATCAACCGGCCCAACGGCATCGTGATCGTGACCGGGCCGACCGGCTCGGGCAAGACGACCACGCTGTACGCGGCCCTGGCGGAGCTTAACGACATCGAGACCAAGATCCTCACAGCCGAGGACCCGGTCGAGTACGACATCGACGGTCTGTGCCAGTGCCAGACGAACTCCGAGGTGGGCACGACGTTCGCGAAGCTGCTGCGTTCGTTCCTGCGTCAGGACCCCGACGTGATCCTGGTGGGCGAGATCCGCGACCTGGAGACCGCGCAGATCGCGGTGCAGGCGTCGCTGACGGGCCACCTGGTGATGTCGACGCTGCACACCAACGACGCGCCGAGCTCGATCATCCGCCTGGTGGACCTGGGCATGGAGGCGTTCCTTCTGACGGCGACGATCGAGGGCATCGTGGCCCAGCGCCTGTGCCGCACGATCTGCAAGTCGTGCAAGGAGCAGTACACGCCCACCGAGGAGGAGCTGATGGAGCTCCAGCTCCGCCTGGAGGACGTCAAGGGCAAGCAGTTCTTCCGGGGGCGCGGGTGCGACGCGTGCCACAACTCCGGCTACAAGGGGCGCGTGGCGATCTTCGAGATCCTGTCGATGGACGACGAGCTCCGCGAGCTGGTCATGAAGGAGGCCTCGACCGCGGTCATCCGCGACCACGCCAAGCGGCGCGGCATGCGGACGCTGCGCGACTGCGGCCTGCTGGCGATCTTCGACGGGCTCACGACCATCGACGAGGTGGTCCGGGAGACGATCGCCGAGGAGTAGCGACGGAGCGACGAAGGGAAGAGACGAAGAGACCAGAGATTCGAGAATCGAGTTTCGTAATCGGAGACAGAGAGACAAAGAGACGGAGAGGAGAGGCGGGCATCAGGCAATCGGACGGATCTGAGCGATCGGTTGCCCGACCTCCAGGACCACGGACTCAGGACTCAGGACCACGACTCAGCACCAAGGACCGGCGACCCAGGATTTCTGACGCCTCTCGGAGTGCCCCGCATGGCGACGTTTACCTATGAAGCGCTGAACGCCTCCGGCAAGCCCCAGAAGGGTACCGTGGACGCCAAGACGTCCGAAGAGGCGATCCAGCGGATCAAGGCCCAGGGCTTCTACCCGACCCAGGTCCGCGAGCAGAAGGTCAAGAAGACCGGCGCGATCGACCCGGCGTCGAGCGCGGCGGCCAAGAAGAAGAAGGGCGGCGGGTTCGCCATCGGGCGGGCCTCGGCCAAGCAGCTCACGCTGTTCACTCGCCAGCTGTCGACGCTCCAGGACGCGGGCCTGCCGCTGCTGCGGTCGCTGCAGATCCTCGAGAGCCAGCAGAAGCCGGGCGTGATGAAGAACACGCTCATCGGCGTGTGCGAGGAGGTCGAGGGCGGTGCGTCGCTTTCCGAGGCGATGGCCAAGCACCCCAAGGCGTTCGACAAGCTGTACACGAAGATGGTGGCGGCGGGCGAGGTCGGCGGCGTGCTGGACGTGATCCTGCAGCGTCTGGCCGAGTTCATGGAGAAGAGCGAGAAGCTCAAGCGGAAGATCCGCGGCGCGATGGTCTATCCGGCGGCGGTCATCATCGTCGCGGTGGCGATCCTCACGTTCATCATGCTCTTCATCATCCCGAAGTTCGAGGAGATCTTCACGGACTTCGGCGTGGCGCTCCCGGGCCTGACGGTGTGGCTGATGAACACCAGCCGCTGGATGGCCGGGGCGGTGCCGGGCCAGGCGGTGCCGGGGTTCGTGTTCGTGATCGCGTTCCCGTTCGTTGCGTTCGCGATGTGGAAGCTGATCCGCAAGGCCGGCCCGGGGCGGGCGGCGACGGACTGGATGATGCTCAAGATCCCGATCTTCGGCACGCTTGTGAAGAAGACGGTCATCGCCCGCTTCACGCGGACGCTCGGGACGCTGATCGCGGCGGGCGTGCCGATCCTCGAGGCGATCACGATCACCAAGGAGACCTCGGGCAACTGGGTCTTCGAGAAGGCCCTGGGCAAGGTGCACGACTCGATCCGCGAGGGCGAGTCCTTCGCGGGCCCGTTGCGCGAGAGCAAGACGTGCGACTCCATCGTCGTGAACATGATCGACGTCGGCGAAGAGACCGGCGAGATGGACACGATGCTCCTGAAGATCGCGGACAACTACGACGAGGAGGTCAACGTCGCGGTCGCGTCGCTGGTCTCGCTGCTCGAGCCGCTGATGGTCGTCGTGCTGGGCGGCATGGTCGGCACCATCGTGGTGGCGATGTTCCTGCCGCTGGTGGCCATGATCGAGAGCCTGCAGGGCGGCGCGTCGTCGGGCGATGTTTGAGCTGGAAGCGACGGAGCGACGGAGCGACGAAGGGAAGAGGGCGAGCAGTTCGGGCCCGCGCACGGCGAGAGAAGGCGTGCGCGGGCGGGCAAAGGGGACGGCGATGAACGCACCAGCGGGGACAACCAGGATCGGACCGGGGCGGACCCGGCGATGCGGGCCCCGCCAGTGCGTGATGGGGCGGCACCGGATGGAGCGTCGTGGGGCCGGTCGATCGGCGGTCGCTCCGCGTGCGTTCACGATCATCGAGCTGCTCGTGGCCATCCTCGTGATCGCGGTGCTGGCGGGGTTGCTGATCGTCGCCGTCCAGTTCGCGATTCGGAGCACGCGTCGGGCCAACGACCAGTCGCTGCTCACGACGATCCAGACCGGCATCGGCGTGTTCCAGAACACGTTCAACAACCAGGCCCCGCCGCTGGTCTACGACGGGGCCCCGATCGACCTGCCCAGCCACCCAGCGATGCCGCGGATCGTCGGTGGCGTGACGATGGGGCCGGTGCAGCGCCCCGGCGGCACGGCCGACCCGATCGTGGCGACGTTCGACCGGATCTACCAGGACGGCGGGTCCACGTTCCTGCGTGGGCGGGCCTCGACCTCGCCGAACTCGGAGCCGACACCGCTGTTCGATCCGATCGAGGACCCGCGGTACAGCAAGTTCGCGCTGCCGATCGTCCTGGGCGGGGCGCTGGGCGCGAGCGTGGACGGGGTTGATGGCCCGGGCCTGCGCCTGTCGTACACGAACCGCGACGGGTGGCAGATCGGCGGGCAGGCGACGGTCCGCGAGGCGTTCCTGGGCCTGAGCCGCGACGAGGCAACCGCGTCGTCGTACGTCTCGAGCGATGAGTACGCCGAGCACGGCGTTGGCGTGGTGCCGCCCGCGGCGTTGGACGCGGACCCCGATCGCGTGGCGTACGTCAGCGTGTCGGGCACCGCCATCCGGTATTACCGCTGGGAAGCCAGCCCCGAGTCGGAGGTGCAGGGCACGGCCACGGGCGTGCTGGCGTACCTCAACATCCCGCTGGTCCTGCGTGACCCGCGCGACTGGGACGACCCCATGGAGCCCGGGCCGCGCGTGCCCGAGCAGCTGCGCTCGTCGCGGTACGCGATCGTGAGCGCGGGGCCGAACGGGGTGTTCGGGACCGAGCCGATCGACCTGCTGCGGGAGCGGCTGCGGGTTGGCCCGGGCGTGGCCGAGGAGGTCGTGCGGTTCGAGGCGTGGGAAGACAACGTGGTGAGGCTTGGGCGATGAGGCGATCAGCGAGCCAATCCGGGATGCCGATGGCGACGCCGCGGGTGGCGCGCGGCGGCTTTGGCGCGGCCCGGCGCGGGTTCACGCTGACCGAGCTGCTGGCGGTGATCACGATCATCGCGCTGGTGGTGTCGGTGGCGGTGCCCGCGTTCGTGGGCATGCTCCGCTCGACCAACCAAACGCTGGCGATCAGCAACTTCCGGGTCGCGATGGCGACGGCCCGGGACGCGGCGGTCCGCTCGGCCGGGCTGAACGATTCGGCGGCGGTGTTCTTCTTCGAGCCGGGCGGTCGGGCGTCGATCGCGACGGCCCTGAGCATCGGCGAGTTCAACGGTCGCACGGTCTGGGCGATCGACCCGCTGACCGAGGAGATCGGGCTGCCGCGCGGCTGGATGGTCAACGGGTTCGCGCCCGCGGGCACGATCACGATCCCGACCGGCGAGGCGAGCGAGCCGTACGCGTGGTACGAGGAGCGCGGCGGGGAGCGTCGCTACGACCCGACCATCGACAACTGGGTGTTCCCCGAGAGCGGGTTCTATCGCACGAGCAATGGCCAGGGGCGCGACGACACGCCGGGCAATCAGGGCGGGTACCGCCAGTCGTTCATGGTGCGTTTCGATGGCACGACGGGTGGCGTGGCGTTCGATGATCGGACCGACGGGCTGGTGCTGGCGCCGGACCTGGCGATCGGTCGGGGCGCGTCGCCCTGGCGTCAGCGCGGGAATCCCTGGGCCGATCCGCGGTTCCGCCTGGACGGCTCGGTGGAGCAGAGCGTGTACATCCGCCGCCAGCTCGGCAAGGCGTGGGGCACGCCGGCGTACCCGCTGCAGAACCGCGAGCTGCTGCTGGGCGACGACTGCTCGGACACGGTGCTCACGCGTCCCGTGTCGCTGCTGGCGCTGTACGACATCCGCGCGCTGGCCCGCCAGATCGCGAGCAACGGTGCGCCGCAGGGCTTCCGCGGCGTGAACCGCGCGACGGGTTGCTTCTACGAGCCGCCGGCCAGCGCGAGCAGCCCGGACTACCAGTTCGATTTCGCCGAGGCGGTCAACGCGGCGATCCCCGAGGTCGCGCAGATGTACACGGTCGATCGGTACAACGGCGGGGTGGTGGAGGTCACGCCATGACAACGCCAACCACTTCCATCAAGGCGGCCTCGCGCCGCCGCGCGCCGGGCCGCGCCGGCTTCTCGCTGGTCGAGGTGCTCATCGCGGTGTTCGTGCTGTCTTTGGGGATCCTCGGGCTGGCCTCGATCTTCCCGGTGGTGCTGCGCGAGCAGCGTCTGGCGGTTGAGGCGACCGAGGGCCAGATCGCGGTCGGCTCGGTGCAGTCGCTGCTGGCCTCGAACCTGGATCTCAACGAGCCGGGCCAGGACAAGGGCTGGGGCATCCTGCAGGACGACGCCAGCCCGTCGGGCGGGTGGTCGGGCGACGGCACGTGGCAGGTGCCCGGCTATCTCGGCGGATCGGGCGAGCCGACCTTCGCCTCGCGGATGGGCGTCAACGCGTTCTCCGGCGAGCTCGTGTTCCTCTCGAAGAACTCCAGCGGGCCCAACAACGATCCGCGCGGCGACGACGTGGCCATCCCGCTCTCGGCCCGCCTCTCGCCCGGCGCGTTCCTCCGCGGGGCCGACCCGCGGGTCGACTGGGTGCTCGCCGCCCGGCGTGTGCTCACCCAGCGCGACGCCAGCAGCCGGCTCGTCCCGACCGACCGCGACGATCTCGAGATCGCGATCTTCCTCCGCCCGGTCGACCGCGCCATCCAGGTGCCGCGCCGCGAGCGGCGCGACCAGGCGGCCTGGGGCGCGCTGGGTCGGATGCTGAACCTGTCCGACGTGATCCTGGCGGCCGAGATCGTGGCCCAGGGCGGCAAGTCTGAGCTTCGAGCCCAGGAGCCGCGCGTCGCGGTCGGCGTGAGCCAGCAGGGCGTGCCGACGGGCGACGGGCGCGGCGTGTACGCGATCCCGTTCGTGGCGGTGCTCGAGGACTACCAGTTCGACGCCGGCGGGCTGACCATCGGCACCGCCGACGACCGCAACCGCCTGGATCTGGACTATCAGGCCAGTTCACTGGAGGCCCGCCTGCTCGGGCAGATCGGACAGAAGATCGTCGACGGGCGGGGCAACATCTACACGGTCGTGGGCGTCGAGCGGGGCGACCGCTCGGTGCTGATCATCGATCCGCCCGTGCCGCTGGACGTTGTGAACAGCCTGGACATCAGCCCGCTCGTGGCCAGCCCGGTGGTGCCGATCGATGTGCAGGTGTTCAGGGTGGCACGGTAGCGGAGAATCAGAGGAAAAGAGAAGTAGAAAAGTAGAGAAGTAGAGAAGAAGAGACGGAGAGACGAGCACGCGACGAAGGGTCGAGACAGGATCGGGCGCACGCATGAACCGCAGGGCCAAGCACAGCACGAGCCGTCCGCACGCCTCCAGCAAGGCGGGGCGTGGCGGGCCGCGTGTCGGCGTCACGCGTCGCGCCGCCCGCGTCGCGTTCACGCTGCTCGAGCTGCTGGTGGCGGTCGGGGCCTCGGTGCTGATCGCGCTTGCCCTGGCCCAGCTCTTCAAGACCACCGGCGACACCGTCACGAAGGGGCGGCGCACCGCGTACTTCAACTCATACGCCGGTCTGCTCCAGCGCACGCTGGCCCAGGACTTCGCGCGGATGTCCCGCAACGGGTACATGGTCATCCGCCACGAGGTGACCAACGACGCCGACGGCGTGGGCTACGGCGGATACGACCAGGTCCGCGTCCCGCTGTTCCGCGGCCAGCCCGCCGCCGGGCAGCGCCCGCGCCGCATCGACGAGCTCCTGTTCTTCGCCCAGGGCGAGTTCGCCTCGGCCCGCGAGGCGATCCACCCGCTGCTGGTGGCCCGGTCCGGCGAGGCCGCCATCTACTACGGGCACGGCACGGTCTCGCCGCCCATCGACCCGACCGACCCCTACGGCTGGCGGAACACGTCGCAGTCCGGCTCGCCGATGCTCAATCCGAACCAGCTCGCGGGCCGCCTCGGCCAGCCGAGCGTGGGGACGCTGCCGGGGCGTCCCGGCCCCAACGCGTTCGCCAGCGACTGGATCCTCCTGCGCCAGGTGACGCTGCTGGTCCAGCCGCCGACCATCGCAACCGAGTTCCCGCCGACCGGCCCGATCTGGGGGTACAACCCGCTGACGGCGTCGGCGCTGGCCCGACTGGAGGACGACGATCTCCAGATCGCGTTGCTGCCCGCCTCCGGCGAGTTCTTCCGCGGCAAGAACCGGGTCGTCGCCCCCGCGCTGTACGGCACCGAGTACCCCACCCAGGGCGGGTACCGGCGTCCGCCGCTCATCCTGAGCGGCTCGGGCCTGATCGACATCGCCACGACGGACCTGGCCTCCATCCGCGCCCAGGTCATGCAGACCCACGAGGGCAGCGAGGTCCTCGGCGTGATCCCCGAGCCGATCTTCCCGTGGGACCCGCCGCCCTCCGGAACGGTCGGCGGCGTTGTCCAGCCCGCCCCGCAGCTCACCACGCCGCGTCTGCCCGACGCGTTCGGCGCGTCGTTCCCGAACGCCCAGACGGCCCTGGTCTACAACATGCAGGCGTGGATGCGCAACGGGATGCCGACCAACAGCCACGGCGACCCGATCCAGCCCGCCGCCGACAAGGCCGAGGTCCCGCGGGCCCGCGTCCGCTGCGCCCCGAGCGCCGAGTACTTGCGTGACATCCTGCTGGACACCGGCATCGCCGGCTCCGGCGACACCTTCCTCCGCGCCGACGCCATCAGCAACGAGCGCATGCTCATGGCCTCCAACCTCGCCCCGGGCTGCTCCGAGTTCATCGTCGAGTGGTCTTTCGGCGAGACCAACCCGCAGACCGGCGACCTGATCTGGTTCGGCTCCAGCCTGCCCATCGACAACAACAACGACGGCCAGGTCGACCAGATCGCCTTCACCTATTACGACTACGACGCCACCGTCGATCCGCCCGTGCCGACGCTCTACCGCGACCGCCAGACCGGCGAGGCGACCCGAGACCGCAACCAGCACCCGATCGATCCGCGCCTGATCTACGGCATCACCTACGACGAGTACATCAACGCGCCGGAGCCGCTCCCGCTCGTGGCCCACTTCGGGTTCATCGATCCGACCTACGAGCCCTCGGGCGCCAACCAGGCCCAGCAGCTCCAGACCATGCCCTGGGCGTGGCCCGCGCTGGTGCGCGTGACGATCACCCTGACCGATCCAACGGATGTCTCGCTCGAGCGGACGTTCCGGTTCGTGTTCAAGACGCCGGGCATCTGAGGCCCGGCGACAGACCAGCCGCCGACGCCCCGCGTCGGCATGCCGTGCGAGCGGCCCGGGTGCGGGCTTGAGCGCGGCACGGAGTTCAGGCCCCGGCGGAGCGCATCGCCGGGGCGCGTGGAGACCAGGCGTGGACAGGGCGGCCCCGTGGCGGGGCCGCGGACGGGAGATCGTGCAATGAAGCCACTTGGCCGCGCCATCCGAATGTTCGCCAGCCGCCTGACCGGGGGCCGCGCCCGCGCAGGATCCATGGGCGCAGGCCTGCTCCGCGCGCTGGCCGGCTCGCCCGCCGGCGTGTCGCGCCGCTCGCCGGCGCGCGCGGGCCGCCGCGGCACGGTGCTCATCATCGTCTTGGGCACCCTCGCGCTCATCTCCGTCATCACGGTTGTGTACGTGGTGGTCGGGCGGGCCGACCGGCGCGGGGCCGCGGCGTTCGTCGGGAGCGTCCAGCGCGAAGAGATGCCCGTGCTCGTCCGCGACTACATCGCCGGCATCGTCGGGCGCGACGCCCTGGCGACCTATCGCGACGGCGCGGGCGACCTGAAGCGTGAGGCCTTCGACTACCCCTTCACCGACCCCTACGTCCGCAGCATCCTGCCCGGCCAGACCGGTGTCTCCGGCGCCACCGCCACGCCGACCAACGAGCGGATCGCCCGACGCTTCAACGCCGTGGGCACCTACGACTCGGTCAGCCTGTATGGCGGCTCGCCCGCCGGCGTCGCGGCCCGCGGCAGCCTCGGCAACGTGTACGAGCTCCGCGTCCCGTCCGACCCGTGGCTGGCCGCCACCGTGCCCTCCAACATCCGCATCGACGACGACCTGAGCGACGGCACCTTCCCGCAATGGGAGAACCGCGACTGGGCCCACATCTCCAACGTCTCGCCCGACGGGCGCTTCGTCAACCTCTGGAACCTCCGCAACAACTTCAACGCCGCCAGCGGCTTCAACGAGGCGAACCGCGAGATCTCCAGCCGCCTCACGCTCTACGGCCCGGGCGGCATGCCCTTCACCGCCACCGGGAACCAGACGCTCGACAACGGGCAGACGGCCCAGGCCAACGCCCCGGCCCACTGGACCAACCGCCAGCGCAACGCCTTCCGCCCCGTCTCGGGCATCCCCACCATCGACTGGAGCCAGGCCGAGCACCCGTCGTACCAGTGGGTCGATGCCGACGGCGACGGGTTCTACGACTCGCGCCTGTTCGAGTTTGTCGACCTCTCGCAGGGCGTCGACATGGGCGTGCCCGTTCTGGCGATCGACGACGGGCACCGCTGGTTCGCCGGTGTGCGGATCGTGGACCTCTCGGCCTCGGTCAACGTGAACACCGCCACCGACTTCCTGGCCGACCCGAGCACCATGTTCGGGCAGAAGGTGCTCGGCCCCGGCGCGTCCCCGGCCGACATCGACCTGCGCCGACTGCTCTCGGGCGAGGACCTGTACGAGATGACCGGGTTCGTGGGGTACCTGGGCCTGCGCCCGCCGACAACGCCCGTGGGCGCGGTCAACCCGGCGTCGGCCCAGTACACCGGGCCGACGGGCAGCGCCGTGGCGGGGCTGGGCGCCAGCGGGCAGCGGTACGCCGAGTATTCGGGCGACGCGGCGTACAACGCGGCCCGCGTGTTCCTTGACTTTGGCGTCGTGGCCCGCGACACCGTCCGCCTCGCCCCGTTCGACAACTACCAGTCGTTCGCGCAGTTCCTCCAGAGCGAGCTGTTCTTCCCCGCCGCGCCGAACCAGCTGCTGCGGTTCGGCAGCGAGAACGACCGGGCCGCGTACTACGACGCGATCGTCGGGCTCGACGACATGGGCATGCCCGGCACGGAACTGTCGGTGTTCACGTTCGGTCTGGACTCGGAGGCCGAGCTCCGCACCTTCCGCGCCGCCAACGATCCGAGCGTCCGATCGGTCCTGGAAATCGTGCTGGACGGGCGGTTCGACAACGAGCAGGCCTCGCTCACCGAGACCTCGCTGCGGTACGGTCCGCTGCGCTCCAACCGCGGGGCGCAGGTGGAACTGGCCGCACGCGACCGCGCCAACGAGAACATGGGCGGGGCGTCCTTCAACCCCGGCACGCTGCCCTCCGCGAGCGCCGACGGTTTCGGCGACTACGACGCCACGACCCAGTCGCTGGCCGACATCCGCCAGTACCTCACCACCGCCAGCAACGCCCGCCCGCTGCGCAACACGTTCATCGCCCCGCGGAACTCGGCGCCGAGCACGATCCCGGCACTGAACAGCGGCGACGTGCTCTCGCAGGTCTCCTCGGGCGCCTCGACCATCTTCCGCCTCTATGGCGATGCGCTGCTGCCCTACTCGAGTATCGTCGAGACCTGGGACCGTACCTCCGCCTCCAATTCGTTCCTGACGCTGTCCTACGGGCACGCCGGCTCGGAACTGGCCCTGCGCCACGCCGCCCATTTGGCGGTCAACTCCGCCGACGCCCGCGACGCGGACTCGAACCCGACCGTCGCGACCGTGATCGCCGACGCGGCGGTCCGGGGCGATCTCGACAGCGACTACGACCCGCCCTACACCGGTACGGGGCCGATCCCGACCAGCGTCCAGCTCGTGGCCAACCGCCAGCACAAGTGGGCCGCGTGGGTCAATGGCGGGTCCAGCCGCTTCGACCTGGGCGACACGCGGATCGGCGACAGCGACAGGCCCAATGCCGCCCCGATCAACCCGGCGTACAACGTCTACGGCGTCGAGCCCCAGCCCTTCGTGACCGAGGTCTCGGCGATCATCATGTACACCGACGCGCCGGTGTCGGCCGGCGGCGACATGGAGCCCCCCGGGCAGGACATCACGATCGACGGCACCATCTCCGGGAGCAACCCTGACCTGGCGTTCCAGGCGATGGTCTTCCAGATCACCAACCCATTCGACGCCGCGATCGACCTGTCCGGCGACACGATGAACTTCGAGTCGAAGTTCTACCTCGAGTTCGGCGGACGGTACTACCGCTTCGCCAACACCGACCCCGCCGCGATCGCCATGGGTTGGACCGGCTCGCTCGCCGCCGGCCAGACGCGGACCTTCTACATCACGGCCCATCCGATCGACGACATCCGGGCCCGATGGAACGCGTACGCTGGCGGCACCGGCGATCCGGCGCAGTTCAACGCCTGGTTCAACTCGGTCATGGGCGTGACCGGTGGTACTGGCGGGCCGCCCGTGATGCTCGAGGAGTTCGATCCCGACACGGGGGCGGCCGTCGCGTTTGGGCCCGGCGCGTTCGCCGATCGGTTCGCCGCGACGTCGGCGGCCAACGCGACAACCGCCCAGGTGCGTCTGTGGCGCACGGTCATCGCCCCCGGGCGGAATCAGTCGAACCAGCCGGTCGAGTCGTACCAGGCCAACACGAAGGACAACGACGTGCTGGCCGACCGGTTCCGCGAGCCGCCCACCGCCTCGGGCGACCCGGAGACGTTCGTTCCCAAGCTGCCCGACGGAAACATGCAGATCGCCGGCGCGACCGTGCCGTCGACAGGGTTCAGCGAGCCGCAGGAGGACTTCAACCGCGGCGTGACCGTGCTGCTGTGGGGCACCGTGCGTCGCCCGAGCGATCCCGAGGTCGTGGCGGTCGGCAATCCGCTCGAGGTTGAGTGGCTGCCGGCGTACTGCATCGAGCCGCAGCACACCATGACCCTCAACACCGCCCAGCGCGACGCGGTCGATCGCAACGGGCTGGACGTGAGCGACGTCCGCTCGGGAATCCAGGAGATCACCGAAGAGTTTGGCACGATGATCTTCAACGCCTATCCGGTGGTCACGTCGCTCGTGGTCGCGCCGCACAACCGGACGGGCGACGACATCGGTTTCAATCTGCAGGGCCAGTCGTGGACCGATGTCCGTGGCGAGTTCTACAACGACATGGGCGGCCAGAACGCCAGGGACCTGCGCCCGGGCGACCTGCTGGTGCCGCTGGGGATCGGGGCGTCGCTGGTGGTGGACGCCAGCATGCAGCCGAACCCCGACCTCTCGGGCTGGACGACCCTGGGCGAGGCGATGGCGATGGCGCTGGATTACGACGAGGCCCCCGCGGGCAACGTCCTGGTTCGCCCCTCGCGCCCCGACAACCTCAGCGTGTTCAACCGGCGCTCGCTCGATCGGGGTCATCTGATCTCCGACCAGTTCGTGGCGTTCGAGGATCTCAACGCGAACGGCGTGTTCGACGCCGGCACGGACATCGTGTACGGCGACGGGCAGCCTACCGCCCTCGGCGTGCTGGCTAACCTGCGCGGGCTCGGCGATGAGTACGGCAACGTGCGCCGCGGCGTCCGCGGGCTGATCAACATCAACACGGCCCCGCTGGCGGTGCTCCGCACGCTGCCGATGCTCAGCCCGACGCACGGGGGCGATCCGTCGGTCCTTGGTTCTTGGATGCCCGGTGCGGCGTGGGCGGGCAGCGGCCTGCGCGACAGCGGGCAGGACGTGAACTCCGACGCGGCGTCGATGCTCGTCGCGTTCCGCGATCTGCAGTATGCGTTCGCCCGCCTGGCCCCATCGGCGGGGGCGCCGCTGCCCGTGGACGAGATCAACATGACGGCGGAGTACTGGTTCCCGACGCCGTCTCGTGAGGGGTTCACGGGGATCACGGGGCTGCGCCAGACGCCGGGATTCCGATCGATCGCGGAAGTGCTCAACGCGCGCGACAACTCGACGCGGATGGCGGACCCGCCGGTCTCGGCCCCGCACGACCTGGACCGCCTCGGGTTCGACCAGCAGCCAATGAACGCGCTGGGGCTCGACCCGGTGTTCCGCCCCGCGGGCATGAATGGCACGGATCGCCTGGTCGATGAGGTGGACGAGCGGTACGCCATCTACAACTCGATCGCCAACTGCATCACGGTCCGCAGCGACACGTACGTCGCGTGGTTCGTGCTGCACGGGTACCGCGAGCAGGACTGCATCGGGCTGGGGCCGGACGATCCGCTGCTGCCGAGCGTGGCGCGTCGGTTCATGATGGTGATCGACCGCTCGAACGTCGTGGCGCCGGGCGACAAGCCGCGGGTGCTGATCTTCCGCGAGGTGCCGTACAGCCCGCTGGGTGTGGCGGCGGGGGCCTCGTGATCCGGCCCCGATGTGAACCGATCCTGATGTGAGCCGGGCGGGCCAAGCCCCGCCTCCAACCAAGCCATCCACGCCAGCCGGCCCCTTCGATTGTCTCGTTGGGGCTGGCTTTCTTTTGCGTTTCGTGCTTTCGCGGCGTTGATCGGGGGTCCCTCAGACGCGCCGTTCTTTCACGGGATCTGTGCGATGCGTCGGGCCGGGACAGGGGCGGATGGTGTAGGCTGGGGCGCGTGGCGTGGTGCGGCACCCCGGGAGAGCAGCGATGCGAGGAATGGCGAGGCTCGTGGCGTGCGCGATGGTGGTGGCTGGGTGCGCAGGGGTGGCGGTGGCCCAGGACGCGGTGCCGGCGGATGCCGCGGCGAGGTGGTGGAGGGGGAACCTGCACACGCACACGTTCTGGTCGGACGGGAACGACTTTCCGGAGATGGTGGGGGAGTGGTACCGCACGAACGGGTACAACTTCCTCGCCCTGTCGGACCACAACGTGATGAGCCGGGGCGAGCGGTGGATGGAACTGAGCGAGATCGAGCGGCGGTCGCGGGGCGGGGCGCTGGGCAAGTACCTGGACCGGTTCGGCTCGGGCTGGGTCGAGATGCGGATCAACCCCGGCACGGGGATGCAGGAGGTGCGTCTGCAGGCGTTCGAGGAGTACGCGGCCCTGCTGGAGGAGCGGGGACGGTTCATCATGATCCCGGCGGAGGAGATCACGAGCTCGTTCGAGCGGCTGCCGGTGCACATCAACGCGTCGAACCTGGCGGGGCGGATCGCGCCGATCTCGGGCGAGAGCGTGGAGGACATCATCCGGCGGACGATGCAAGCGGTGGAGGCGCACGCGGCCGAGCACGGGCGGGTGGTGCTGGCCCATCTGAACCATCCGAACTTCGGCTACGGCGTGACGGCCGAGGACTTCGCGCGGGTGGTCGAGGACCGGTTCTTCGAGGTGTTCAACGGTCACACGGGGGTGAACAATCACGGCGACGGGACGCGGGCGGGGACGGAGGAGGTGTGGGACATCGTGAGCACGATCCGGATCGCGGAACTCGGCGTGGCGCCGATCATGGGGATCGCGACGGACGACAGCCATTCGTACCACGACGACAGCCCGGTGAGCATCCCGGGGCGTGGGTGGGTGATGGTGCGGGCGACGCACCTGACGCCGGGGTCGATTCTGGAGGCGATGCGCCGGGGGGACTTCTACGCGAGCACCGGCGTGGAGTTGGAGTCGGTGGAGTTCGAGCCTGGCTCGGAGGGCGGGAACGGGCGGCTGACGGTGGTGATCGCGGGTGAGGAGGGCGTGTCGTACACGACGCGGTTCGTGGGGACGCGGCGCGGGGTGGACTTGCGTTCGGAGGCGCGGGTGGATGCGTCGGGGGCCGAGGTGCGGGCCACGCGGCGGTACTCGGACGCGATCGGCGAGGTCTTCGCGGAGGTGGAGGGGACGAGGGCGACGTACACGCTGGCGGGGGACGAGCTTTATGTGCGGGCGGTGGTGATGTCGAGCGCGGCACCGGAGCGTCCGACGCGCGAGAGCGTGGTGGAGATGGCGTGGACGCCGCCGGTGGGGTGGGGGAGGTGGGTGGAGGGAAGCGGCGCAGGCGAGTAGGAGCCACGAGCCGCCAGAAGGCGCGTGCGCGAAGCGGTGCCGGCGCGCACCAAACCCGAGGCACGGAACGAACGGGCGCGGTTCGGAGTGACCCTTGGGCTGTGGGGTGGAGACGAGCGTGGGTAGGCGTGGTAGGCAGTCCGGCGCGGAGAGCCGGGCCACCTTGCGACCGCTCGCGCGGTCGGCTCTATGCGGGGCGGACGCTGGCGCGGCCGACGGAGTAGTAGTGGAAGCCGTGGGCGGCCATGGTCTGGGGGCGGTAGAGGTTGCGGCCGTCGAAGACGGCGCGGTGGTTCATGACCGAGGCGAGGCGGTCGAGGTCGGGGGACTTGAACTCGTCCCAGTCGGTGGAGATGACCAGGGCGTCGGCGCCGGTGGCGCAGTCGTAGATGTCCTTGGCGATGTGGAGGGCGGGGCCGATTTCCTTTGCGGAGTTGTCGGCGGCGACGGGGTCGAAGCCGCGGCAGGTGACGGCGTAGCCGAGGCACTTG
>JACKHA010000011.1 GCA_020639215.1 Phycisphaeraceae bacterium | reverse complement strand
TCGCTCGTTCTCACGGATCCTCCGTACCACGCGACCAAGAAGAAGAACATCTACGGCGACACCTCGTTTGCTGAGGACCAGCACTACATCGAATGGATGGGTGAGTACGCGAAAGAGTGGAGGCGTGTTCTTCGGCCCAATGGCTCTCTGTTCTGCTTCTGCGATTCCTCAATGACCGCTCGCTTGGAGATTCTCCTCTCCGCACAGTTCAATGTTCTCTCCCATGTGGTCTGGACGAAACCCAACGACCCCGGATTCGATGGTTGGAAAGGGAAGATGAACAAGGAGTCGCTACGCCAGTGGTATCCTCACTCCGAGCGGATTCTGTTCGCCGAGCCCGCCGTGGAGGGGAATCTGTTCCGGTCGCCCTTTGGGCAGTTCCTCTTCACGATGCGGAAGCAGGCCGGTCTTTCCATGCACCAACTCACCGCGCGGATTGGTGCGCACGGAAAGGTAAACCACGGTGGGGCTGTCTCCAACTGGGAAGCCGGGCGAAACACGCCGAGCCGGGATCAATACGACCGGATGTGCGAAGCCCTCACCGAAACCGGTCGCGTCGGGTCGATGCCCGAATACGAAGATGTGGTGCGCCCTTTTAACATGGATGGCTCGCAAGAGTTCACCGACGTTTGGACGTTTCCCTCCGTTCGGCCTTATAAAGGAAAGCACCCTGCGGAGAAGCCGACCGAAATGCTCGCGCACGCGATCAAGGCCACCACATTCCCTGGAGACATCGTGCTCGATTGCTTCGCCGGAAGCGGGAGTACGGTCATTGCTTCCATCGAATCGCAGCGACGCGCAGTCGGAATTGAAATCGAGTCGCAATGGGCCACTCGCATCGCGCGTCGGCTGGATGAGTACTCCGCTGCCGAGCCGCGTTCGGGTCCGCAGGACTCGGCCCAACCGATCACACGAACCGCCCGTCGCTACAGATCGGCTCAGCCCATCCTCTTCGGATCGGAGAGATAGCCTTCCTCCGTGTTGCGTTGTAGCACCCCGCGCATCCAGTCAATCGTCTTGTCAATACCGGCATCCTTCACTACCACGTTGCAGTGATGATGGCCCCATCCCAAGTTGTATGGCCGGTGATTCAACGCGCTCATCCGCAGTTCAGCGATATGAAACAAGTTCACTTCCGTCACGGTAAGATCGGCGACCGCTCGTCCCTCCGCCTGTTCCATCCGATTGAAGAAACCTTGGCTCGGAAGTCCTTCCAGGCACAGCGGACAAATAGTCTTGTTGTGCGCGTTCACAATGCGAGCCGACGCCAATCGCTCGCGATCGAGCAAGCCTCGTGTGGTGCACCGGTCCAGGATCGCCGACCTCCGTGCTTCTGCGGCGACTGGTTCCATGCCGTTTGCAACCACCACAGACTCGGAATCGGCGCACATCCAAAACAGCGCCTCGAGCTGAAGTCGGCAGTCCGCGATGGTTTCCGAGCTTGCGTACTCGTAGACGCGGATTCCCGCTCCCTTCATTGTGGTGGCGTTGAAACCTCTCACGAGTCGATCGCCGCCAGAGGCGGCGGTTGTGCCGGGGATCCGAGCAACGTACTGGCCCCCCAGTGGGCTCCGTCGCGAGGTCGCTTCCTTCCACCCACGTTCCTCCGGATTGTTCTCCTGCCAATCCTGCCGCGTCTCGTAGAAAACAAGCGCGTTCTCGCCCAACGCTAGCCCACGAGCGCCGAGCCGATCCGAGATGTCCGGCGTCCCAAAGTACACCCGCGGCGCGATCAGGACGATAAAACCGTTCTCGAACGCGGCACCGGAATGACCCGCCGTGCATAGATCCCAACAGTCGTACGGTATCAAGACCGTGCTGTTTCGATTCACTCGATTCTGGTAGATGACATCATCGTCTGCACCGCGCGTCTGCCCCGTCTTATAGATCTTCCGCTTCAAAAGCTCTGGGAGGGGCGGGAGCCGTGGCTCCCGCTGGCGTCTGCTGCTCATCCCGACCCCTTCGCAAACTCAAAGAGTTCCTTCACCTCCACGCCTAGGCCCTTCGCAATGCGGGCCAAGCCTGCGACTGATGGCGCGTTGCGACCGCGTTCGACGAGGCTGATAAACTCGGTCGAATAGCCGGAGATCGAGGCGAGCTTTTCTTGTGATATGCCCTTGGCGACACGGAGTTCGGCGATTCGCTTGCCCAACAGCGCTTGAATCACGACGGGAGGGTAAAAGGCATCGAACCGGCGGACCACGAAGTCAGACTACGGGTCGCCGCCGCTAGGTCATGGACGGCAGGGTTCGCGGGTGGGCGTGGCGAGTTCATCATCGCCACCGTGCATAGCCACATGGCCTCCTCCACACCGATCGCATGGCTGCTCCAAGCAGCAGCCATGCCACGCTCTGGGCGCGATTGGTCGGCGCGGTGGGTGGTTGGGAAGCATGCCGGCTCAGAGCAGCAAGCATGCCACGCTTCGCGGCGTGGTTGCAGCGGTGAGGCGAGGTAGATGGGGAAGAGAACGGGGAGCATGCTTGCTCAGAGCAGCAAGCATGCCACACTTCGAACGCCTTCCGCTCGACGCTACATGTGAATCATCCGCCCCTCGCTCCCCAGGGCCGCCTCGTGGACGGCCTCGTGCATCGTCGGATGCGCGTGCATGGTGACGATGAGTTCCTCGCTGGTGGCTTCGAGGCGGCGGGCGAGGGTCATCTCGGCGATGAGTTCGGTGGCCTGGTCGCCGATAATGTGGGCGCCGAGGATCTCGCCGCGGGGCAGGCCGCGGATGATCTTGACGAAGCCCTTCTGGTGGAGGGAGGCGATGGCCTTGCCGTGGGACTGGAAGGGGTACTTGCCGACCTCGTAGTCGGTGCCCTTTTTGAGTCCCTTGGCGATGAGGGCCTGCTCGGTGAAGCCGACGGAGGCGACCTGTGGGTTGCAGTAGGTGCAGCCGGGGATGACCGAGTAGTCGATTGGGATGGGCTCGTGGTGGGCCTTGGGGTCCTTGCGCCAGGCGAGGCGTTCGACGCAGGTGATGGCCTCTTCCATGGCGACGTGGGCGAGCCAGGGTGGGCCGATGACGTCGCCGACGGCGTAGATGCCGTTGAGGTTGGTTTTGTAGTCGATGGCCTCGCTGGTGGTCTTGCCGGGCTGGTAGTCGGTCTTGATGTGGTCCTTGACGGTTTCGAGGCCGAGGGAGGGGTCGAAGAGGCCGTCGAAGCGGCCCTTGACGCCGATGGCGAGCAAGACGCGGTCGGCCTCGAGGGTTTCCTTCTTGGCGTCGTCGGCCTTGCCGTCCTTGAAGGGGGCGATGGTGACCTTGACCCCGGACTTGGTCTTCTCGACGCTGGTGGCGGTGAAGCCGAGGCGGAAGTCCATGCCGGACTTCTTGTAGATCTTCTCGAGTTCCTTCGAGACGTCGTGGTCTTCGACGGGCAGAACGCGGTCGAGCAGTTCGACGACGGTGACCTTGGTGCCGTAGTTCATGTAGAAGTAGCCGAACTCCATGCCGATGGCGCCGGCGCCGATGACGATGAGGGACTTTGGCTGGTCCTTGTTGAACATGGCCTCGCGGGCGCCCCAGATCCTGTCGTTGTCGAACCTGGCGAAGGGCAGGTCGCGGGCGACCGAGCCGGTGGCGACCAGCACGTTGGTGGCGGTGATGGTCTCGCGGGGCTTGGCGGCGGGCTCGGCGGGGGCGTCGGTGCGTTCTTCGGTGACCTTGCAGTCGTGGATGGCGATCTGGCAGGGGGTCGCCTGGGGGCCGTCGCCCTTGCGGGGGGCGGTGATCTTCGCGCTGCCGACGATGTACTCGATCTTGTTCTTCTTGAGGAGGTACTCGACGCCCTTGTTGAGCTTGCCGGCGACGTCGCGGCTGCGCCCGATGACCTTGGACCAGTCGAAGGCGACCTCGCCCTTGATGGAGAGGCCCCAGACGTCGCGCTCGGCGAGTTTCTCCATGAGCTCGGCGTTGGCGAGCAGGGCCTTGGAGGGGATGCAGCCCCAGTTGAGGCAGACGCCGCCGAGTTTGGCGCGTTCGACGCAGGCGACCTTGAGGCCGAGCTGGGCGGCGCGGATGGCGCCGACGTATCCGGCGGGTCCGCCGCCGATGACGACGAGATCGAAGTGGCGATCGGGCACTGGAGAGTCCTTTCAGAGGTAGCGGGCGGGAGTATAGGGGAGGGGGTTTGGGTGGTTCGGTGCATCCGGATGGGGCGTGCGAGCGGACACGGGGGTAGAGTCTGGCGGTGCCGGGGTCCGCGCGGGCGCGGAGGGGATCCGCGTGCCGGGGCGGGCGGCGACTGGAAGAGCCGTGGCCGCGTTCGTGATCTATGGCGTGCTGGTGTGGTGGCTGGCGTTTGCCTGGCGGGGGTCGTGGCGCGCCTGGGCCGCTCCGATCGCCGGGCTGCTGGGGATCGTGCTGGTCGCCTGGCTGCACGTGAAGCTCAGCGAGTGGACCAACGGCAGGATCTACCTGCGGGCCCTGCAGGTGCTGCTGTACCCGTACGGCGTGCTCGTGACCGCGGTCGGGCTGTTCATCGCGGCGATCCCGGCGACGCCGGTCGGGCGGCGCGACGGGCTGTGCCACGCGTGCCGGTACGACCTGCGGGGGCGGACGGAGCGCGACGCGGTGTGCCCCGAGTGCGGGGCGAGGGTGCTCGAGCCCGGCGAGCGGGGGACGCGCCGGCGAGAAGCGGACCGTTCCGCGTGATCGTTCGCGGCTGCGCCGCGAGCAAAGGTTTCAAACCTGTGCCACCCCGGACGCATAGGTCGGAAACCTGTGCCGCGAAAGGCTTCAACCCCGTGCCAGCCTCCACACGATCCCCACTCCCAACGTCCCCAGCGGCAGGATCGCCAGCACCAGCCAACGGATCACGCTGGCCTCGCCCGGCGACAGCGGGCGAATGGTCGCGACCGAGCCCGCGGCCGCGGACCGGGCGATGAAGTCCTCCTGCCCGGCCAGCCAGTACACGCTGGCCTCGAACAGTTCGCTGTTGCCGGGGAACGTGGGCACGACGCGCCCGCCGACGACCTCGGAGCGGGCGGCGATGGCGTCGAAGAACCAGCCGTTGGCCCCGACGACGACGAGGCGCTGCGGGCGGGCCAGGAACGGGGCGGTCCGCTCGACCGCGGCGGCGAGCAGCCACGGACCGCTCGTGTCGTCGCCGAGGTTCGCGTCGGGCGTCGGCGGCTGGAGCACGCGCGCCCGCTGCTCGGCGGGCACCTGCCAGTACGCGAGCCACTGGGCCTCGCCCCAGGTTTGGGCGGCGGCTTCTTCGATGAGGGGCGTGACCGTGGCGCGCACGCCCTGGGGCGGGTCGCGCCGTTCGAGCGCGACGCCCCATCGCAGAGCGATTGCGAGATTGGCGGCGGCGGCGGCGATGGGGTTCGAAGCGATGCTCTCGGTGGTCGTCGCTCCCCCACCGCTTGCGTCGCTGCCGGCTGATGGCGTCGGCGCACGCGACGCGACCGACTGCACCACCCGATCGGTGTCGACGAACCGCCGCCCGTTGAGGATGCGCTCGGTCAGCAGCGGACGCCCCGAGTCGGCGGCGAGGCCGAACTGGCTCAGGAACGTGGTTGCCTCGTCGGCGGCGCCGAACGCGGGCAGCGTGGAAGGAGCGATGGAGAGCAGGATGGGCTCGCCGCGATCGGCGAGGCGCCGCAGGGTGGTGCCCAGGCGCGCGACGCGGTCGGCTCCCGAAAGGCCCGACGGGCCGCTCGAGCCGGACGCGCTCGACGTGCCCAGGGCGACGTACACGACCGGGCGGGTCGCCGTCGGGTCGAGGGCCGTCAGCGAGGGCGCCTCGGGCTCTGCCACGATGCGCCACTCGAGCACGTCGATGCGCCGAAGCGCCAGACGCGCGACCAGGGCCGTCATCGCGTTCTGCTCGAGCAGGCGCAGGTCCTCGGCATGCACGACCACGACGATCGGCGCCCGCGGGCTGGCCAGCGAGGCCAGCGCGGAGGTGATGAGGTCCTCCGCCTGCGCCCCGATGTCGGCCCGGGCCCCGTCCACCGTCTCGGGGATGGCCGAAGGAAACAGCGTGTCGAACGCCACGGCCGTCACGCCCGTCGGCGAGACGACCAGCACCGCCTGCACGCCCTCGAGCACACGGGCCACGCGGACGATGTCGGGCGTGCGGATAGCGTCGGCCCGCTCGCCGGCGATGGCGATCGGAGCCCGACCGATGCGGGCCTGCTCCGACCACGTACGGGCCCGCGTGCGGGCCGCGTCGGCGATGTCCGGCACCGCGGCCATGTCGCCCAGGGCCGTCGAGAGCGTCTGCAGCTCGCTCGCCAGGCGGGCCAAAACACGCCGCGCGACCATGGTGGCGGTGTCGATCGGCGGGACGTTCAGCCCGCCGGCGGCGCCCAAGTCGGTTCGGATCGCGCCCGCGGCCGTGCGCGTGTCAGAGGCCAGCGCGCGGGCGACGCCCGCGTACTCGGCCAGACGCTGGCGGGCCGCGGCATTCGCGGGCGTGTTCGCGTCGGCAGCCGCGACGATGGCGGCCTGCGTGTCGCGGAGGCCCTCGTCGAGGCGGTCGAGCAGGGCCGCGCCGCGTTCGAGTTCATCCGCGGCCTCGCCGAGGCTCTGGGAGGCGCCGTCGAGGGCCGGTCGATCTCGCGCCACCAGGCGCTCGAGCAGGTCGGTGTATTCCTGGCCCGCCGGGTCATCGATCCACGTCACCTGCACGCGTCCGGTCCGGGCCATGGCGTCGAGCACGTCCGCGACACGCGTGCGGACCTGGCGATCGGCGGACGCGGCCCCGGCGATGGCGACCTCGTAGCCGGGCTCGAGCGAGTCGAGCACCGCCCGGGTGCGCGGGGCGAGGCGGTGCTCGCCGGTGGCGGTGACGTCGGCCACGACGCGGAGGCGCGGGTCCAAAGCGATGAGGTTGGCCAGGGCGGTCCAGATGAGGGCGAATGCGACGATGGCACCGGCGGAGAGGCCGTAGAGGAGGCGGCGGGTGGAGGCGGAGCGGGCGGAAGGACGGGCTGGAAAGCCCGTCCCCCTCTGATTGCCCGTCCCCCCCGCTTCGCTGGGTTGCCTGGTGCTCATCGCCACCTCCGGCTCTCAACGGCCACGTGGGTGAGCATGAGCACGAACGCGGAGGCCGAGAGGAAGAACACGACGTGGGCCGAATCGATCACGCCGCGCGCAAAGTCCGTCACGCGGGCCGAGATCGAGAGCGACCGCAGCGCGTCGCCCCACGGCTCGGGCACCTGGTCGGCGGCGACGGACGAGACCAGCAGGATGGCCAGGATGGTCATGAACGTGCCGAGGAAGGCAAGGGTCTGGCTGCTGGTCAGGGCCGAGGCCAGCGTCCCCAGGGCCAGGTAGAGGCAGCCGGTCAGGATGAGCGAGAGGTAGCCGGCGGCGATGGGGCCGACGTCCGGCGCCGGGTCGCTGGCGTAGAAGAGAATCGCCGGGAACGCCAGCGTGGGCACGAGCATCGTGCCCAGAAACGCGACCGCGGCCACGTACTTGCCCAGCACGATCGCCAGGTCCGGCACCGGGGCCGTCATCAGCGACTCCATCGTCCCCGAGCGGAGCTCGTCGGCCAGCAGACGCATCGTGATCGCCGGGCACACCGGCAGGAGCAGGAACGTCGACACCCCGAAGAACGTCCGGAGCGTGGCCGCCGACCCGGGCGCCAGCGACCCGACGAGGAACACCACGCCCGAAAGGAACAGGTACAGCGCGATCACGATCCACCCGACGGGCAGGCGGAACAGCGCGGCGTACTCGCGGGCGGCGATGGTGAGGGGCAGTGGCATGGTGTTCAAGACAGAGGCACAGAAACACAGAGAAGTGAAGACGGAGTCGAAACGGACTTGAAGCGGGGTGCTCGGCGGGTGGCTCGATTCAAACCGGATTGAACGATGCGGTCTGGTTCGGCTCTGTGGCTCTGTGGCTCTGTGTTCATGGCTTCCCGCCAGTATCTTCGATCAGGTCGATGAACAGCCGCTCGAGCGACGTGGTTTCCAGGTGCAGCTCGCGCAACGCCACGCCCGCGCCGACCGCGGCGGCAGCGACGGGCTCGCGGATGTCACCCGCGCCCTCGACGCGGGCCCGAGTCCAGGCGTCGGGCAACGAAGAGAGCGTCACCGTCGCCTCCGGGACGACTCGCTCGAGCCACGCGGGCGACGCCGCCTTGAACTCCACCACGCACGCGGGCTTCACCCGCCCCCTCGACAAATCCCCCGGCGGGCCGTCCGCACGCACCTCGCCACCCGCGATCACGATCACCCGGTCGCACGTCCGCTCGACCTCCGCCAGGATGTGGCTCGACACCAGCACCGTCCGCCCCTCCGCCAGGTCGCGCACCAGACGCCGCGTATGCACGATCTGCGTCGGGTCCAGCCCGTTGGACGGCTCGTCCAGGATCAGCACCTTCGGGTCGTGCAGCATGGCCGCCGCCAGCCCGACGCGCTGGCGGAACCCCTTCGAGAGATGCCCGACGCGCCGGCGCCGAACCGTCCGCAGCTCGCAGCGATCGATGCAGCGGTCGATCGCCCGCCGCCGATCCGCACGAGCCATCCGCCACAGGCACGCCCGGTGGTCCAGGTACCCCTGCACGCTCATCTCGGTGTACAGCGGGGCCGACTCGGGCAGATAGCCGATCTGGCGCCGGGCCTCGATTGACCCGGAGATGGTGTCGTGCCCGCAGACCTCGATCCCGCCCCGGTCCGGGGGCAGGAACCCCGTGATCATCCGGATCGTGGTCGACTTGCCCGCCCCGTTCGGCCCCAGCAGCCCGGCGACCCGCCCCGGCTCCAGGTCGAACGAGACCCCCCGGACCGCCCGGACCCGCCCGAACGACTTGTGGACTTCCCGGACCGAGATCATGGGCACCACAGTACCGCCTCAACACGTGCCGATGTCAAGTGCGCCAGAACCCTGGAACCGCCCCGGTCCGCCACGCGGAGTACCCAGAACCCGGATCGCGGGGCGGAAGTGTTGGCGACGCCTCGTGCGTAGGATCGTTGCGCGGGGACGCCCCGGGGCGCGGGGGCGTCCGAATCCATGAGCGATGTCGATCGACCCAAGCTGTTGATCCTCCGTGGGCGCCACGTGAAGCCCGACGATGCCCGGTACGCGCTCTCCGACCGGTACGACGTGGTCACCGACCACGCCGCCGACGCCCCGATCGGGGGGGACGGCGTCGATGCCGTCCTGGTCGACGCCGACGCCCTGCCCGCGGTGCGGACACTCGGCGGCGTGCCGCTGTCCCAGGTTCTGCTCGACTCGATCGGCGAGGGCGTGTGCCTGGCAAGCGGCGACGGACGCGTCCTGTGGTCGAACCGCTTCTACGACTCGCTGCCCGAGGAGATCCGGCGCGGCATGGCCGGCGTGTGCATCGAGTCGTCCGCGTGGCTGCGCGACCACCCGACCGCGGGCGGCGCGGGCGCCCCGGCGCCCGCCTCGTGCAAGTTCGAGCTCGTCTCCGGCAGCGCCAAGGGAGCGGCCGCCGAGCGGGTCTACGAGGTGTTCGTCTCCCCTGTAATCGCCGCCGGAACGACCGAGGGCTCGCGCGTCGAGCGTCTGGCGGTCGTCGTGCGCGACGTGACCGCCGCGTCCCGGATCAAGGCGAAGATGGACGCCATCAGCAGGGCCGGGGCCGAGCTGGTCCGCATCGAGGCCGACGCCATCCGCAAGAAAAACGTGGTCGAGCGCCTCTCGACCCTCGAGCAGAAGATCGTCCACCACACGGCGGACCTGCTGGCGTTCGACCGCCTGGTCATCCGCCTGATCGACGAGGCCAGCCGTCGCCTCGAAGTCGTCATGTCCAGCGACGCCCAGCCGACCCGCGAAACGGAGTGCTACGCCGAGCCGGAGGGGAGCGGGATCCTGGGGCGTGTCGCGGCCACGGGCACGCCCTACCTGTGCCGAGACTGCCGCCTCGATGAGAACGCCGTCTATTCCAGCGAGGACGCCCGCTCGTCCTTGACCGTGCCCCTCATGCTCCACGACCGCCTCCTGGGCGTGATGCAGCTCGAATCGAAGCAACCGTCGGCCTACACCGACGAGGACCTGCAGTTCCTCGAGATCTTTTCCCGCCACGTCGCGGTGGCCCTGCACATGCTCGACCTCCTGATCGTCGAGCGGTCCGCGGTCAACCAGAGCGTGACCGGGCGCGTCGAGGGCGAACTCGACGAGCCGCTCGCCGATCTGTTCGGCGAGATCCAGTGGCTCGACCAGGCCGCCACCGCCGCCCCGGAGATGGCCAGCCACGTCGCACGGATCCGGGCCGACGTCGAGTCGATCCGCACCCGCGTGCGCGAGTGCGCGACCGGGCCCCAGACACTCCTCGGCGTGGACCGCGCCCTGGCGGCCCGGGAAAAAGACCCGGCCCTGGTCGGGCGACGCGTGCTCATCGCCGACAACGAGGAAAAAATCCGCCGCATCATCGCCGACGTGCTCACCAACCGCGGCTGCCGCGTCTCAATCGCCGGCAGCGGCGGCGAGGCCATCACCCTGCTCGAAAAGGCCGGCGCGGGCGAGATCGACGGGTTCGAGCTCGTCCTGTCCGACATCAAGATGCCCGACCACAACGGGTACGAGGTCTTCGCCGCCGCCCGGGTCGCCTGCCCCACCGCCCCCGTGATCCTCATGACCGGCTTCGGATACGACCCGCACCACTCCATCGTCCGCGCCAGCCAGGAGGGCCTCCAGAGCGTGCTGTTCAAGCCGTTCCAGGTCGAGCGCCTCGTGGACGAGGTGCGCAAAGCCCTCGGGGGCGACGGGAAACAGGCCACCTGAACGCCCTTCTCGGTGCCACGCGCGTCGTGTGAGCCGCACCGACGTACGATCGTCCATGACCAGCGACGCACTCATCGACGCGCTCGACCGCGGTCCGTTCCAGGCGTTCCGGGTGTGGACGAGCGGCGGGCAACACTACGACGTTCTCAACCCGCACATGGCGGCCCTCATGAAGAGCCGCCTGTTCATCGCGCTGCCCGATTCCGACCGCTCGGTGATGGTGTCGTACCTCCACATCACCGCGCTCGAGACGCTGGACAACGGGCACAAGAAGAAGGCGCCAAGAAGGCGACCGCCTCGCGGGAAGTGACCACGATCGGAACCGCGAAAGGAGTGGCCACGTTCTGCCCTCACCGACTCGGGCCAGGCCCGTCAGGCCGACGCCAGCCTCCGCGCCGTCTCCACCACGTTCCGCCCGACGCTCCGGGCCATCTCCGCCTTTTTCGCGTCCTTCATCGCGCCCCGCTCGTCGAACGCCTGGTCGGCCCCGCCCAGGGCGTACATCTCGGGCAGGACAATGGTCCGGATGTTGCCCAGCACGTAGCGGACCTGCTGCAAGCCGCGGTAGCCCCCCATCGCCCCCGCGGACGCAGACACCAGGCCCGCGACCTTGCCGGCGAACGCCGCCAGCGGCGCCTGGTTCGCCTCCGGGCGGCTGGCCCAGTCGATCGCGTTCTTGAGCAGCGGCGTGAACGAGGAGTTGTACTCCGGACACGCGATCAGGAACCCGTGGTGCTCGATGAGCAGCTGCTTGAACGCCCGGGCCCGATCCGGAATCCCCGACTGCTCCTCCAGATCACCGTCGTACAGCGGCATCGGGTAGTCGCGCATGTCCACGAGCGTGAGCGTGCCGCCGCCGGCCGTGACGCCCTCCGCCGCCACGCGCAGCAGCTTCGTGTTGATCGACTCACGCCGGGCGCTGCCGGCGAACGCGAGAACCTTCACCTCGGGCATGGCCGCGGGCTCCTTTCGGGACGCCCGTAGGGTATCGGCGCGAAACCCGCTTGTCGGCCCTCTGCTCCGATGGGCCCGACCGCGCCGACCCGCCCGCCTAGTGCCCCGACGGACCCGAGGGTGACGGCATGGACCCCGGCGCAATCCGCGCCTCGCCGCCCACGCCCTCCCGGACCCTCTGCCCGGTCGTAATCACTTCGACCACCTGCTGGCGCTCGCCCTCCTCGCGGGTCGCCGCCCGATCGCCCAGCGGCACCCCGTCGCTCACCGCCACAACGTGCAGGTTGTCCCACGGGATGCCCGCGCCGACCAGGGCCTCGGCCACCGCCAGAGCCCGCTCGAACGAGAGGTGCATCCCCTCCCGCTCGTTGCGGAACACCTCGTACGGGCTCGCGTGCCCGCGGACCTCGATGATGTACGTCAGGTCCCGCACCTCATGGGCGACGTGCTCGGCCTCGTCATGCCCGACCGCCGACAGCGCCGAAGAGCCGAACGCGAAGTGGACGATCCCGCTGGGGACGTAGTAGTCCGTCGGGGCCTGGGCCTGGACCGAGTCGAAGTCGCCCGCCGGCCCGTCCTGGACCGCGTTGCCGGTCTGGCCCGTACGCTCGCGCATCCGCCGGACGAGCGCCGCTTCCATCGGGTTGGTCGAGTTGATGTTGACCGGGTTGTTGAATGCTTGGCGGATCGATAGGGCCAGATCGAGATTGGCCACCGTGGGCGCCCCGCCGTGGTCCTCCTTGCCCCCGATGCCGCCGGCGGTCGGCTCTTTCAGATTCATCGCCAGGAGGATCACGAAGAAGGCCATCATGAGCGTCACGTTGTCCGCGAACGAGATGAGCCACTCCGGCGCGCCCTCGTGCTCGCCTTCCTCGTGCCCCCCGCCAGGGCCGTGCCCACCCCCGCCGTGCCCGCCGGAGTGCCCATGGCTGTCGTGTTCTTCGTGCTCGGCCATTGGGGTCCGCCTGACGCTATGGAGGAGTGATCGGCGCGCTGGCCGGGTTTATGCCGCCGCCTGCAGCTTCGCCCGCACCGCGGACGGGATGAACGCCAGCAGGCGATCCGTCGTGACGCGCGGGTTGTCGCCCGCTTGGATCGAGAGAATGCCCTGGATCATCATCTCGCGCCGAAGGATCTCCTCCCCCGACCGAATCGCGAGCTTGTCGCCGATCGGACCCGCGATCGCGTTGGCCGCCACCGTGCCGTAAAGCGTCGCCACCACCGCCAGCGCGAGCATGTGCCCCATCGCTTCGATCGATCCCCCCAGCTGGCCGAACATGCCGATCTGCCCGATCAGCGTCCCCACCAGGCCCCACCCGGGTCCGTACAGCTTGATCAGGTCGAAAAACTTCTTCCCGGCCTTGTGCCGGTCCTGCATGGCCAGGATCTCCATCCGGAGATTCGCCTCGACCGCCCCAGGGTCCACCCCGTCGACCGCCGCCTTCAGGCCCGCCGCGAGAAACTTGTCGTCCAGCGACTGGATGTCCGACTCGAGGGCCAGGATCCCGTCCCGACGCGCCTTCTCCGACAAACGCGAGAACAGCTCCACCATCTCCGCCGGGCTCTTGGCTTTGTGGAACAGGAACGACTTGAGGTAGCCCGGCACGCGGAGCAGTTTCTCCATGGGCATGGACATGAACACGACCGAGATCGACCCGCCGATGACGGTGAACACGCCCTCGAGCGAGAAGAACATCTCGAATTGCCCGTGCGACGCCTCGAACGCGACGAAGCCGAAGCAGATGAGCCCGATGATGCAGCCGATCAGACTGGCCTTGTCCATGGCCGCTCCTGGTCTCTGGGTCGCACGGTCCCGAGCGGATCGTCGGCGGCTCCAACCGCCGAGAACCCGGAGCGGTCATCGGTGCGCGGGCGGCGCGGGTTGGGCGTGCCGTGCCGCCCGCGGCCGACGAGTGGGCAGGCTGGGGCGGTTGTGCGGGCGGACGCGCGCGCCGATTGAAAGGGATGGGGAGGGCACGACCGAGAACATCTCGCGCGTGCCCTTGGTTCACGGACTCATCGCCTGGCGAAGAGATCTCGCAGATCACCCGCCAACCGCGCAGCCGCCGCCCCGACGCCCCCGCTCCATCGCGCCGGATCGGGCGTGCCGGGATACAGCACGCCGCGGCTCGAGTTCACGATGACACTCCCGTCACCCGCCCCGGTGGCCCCAGGGCGGATCAGGCCTCGAACATCCTCGAGCGTCCCGCCCTGGGCCCCGTAGCCGGGCACCAGGAACACCGTGTCAGGCATGAGCCCGCGCAGCGCGACGCCCTCCCGCGCCTTGGTCGCACCCACAACCGCCCCGACCGGGTTCACGCCCGCCGAGCCATCAGTCCCCGACCGCGTCCGAGACGCGCCCAAGTCCCGCACCATCTCCGCAACCATCCCCGCCACGCTCCGCCCGTCGCCCAGCACCGGCGCTTGCACCCCGTCGCCGCCCGGGTTCGACGTCCTCACGAGCACGAACACCACCAGCCCCGCGTCGAGATACGGCTCGATCGTCTCCGCGCCGAGATACGGGCTGACCGTGATCGCGTGCGCCCCCAGGCCCGCCGCCGCCGCCGCGTAGTGCTCCGCCGACACGCCGATGTCGCCACGCTTCGCATCCAGGATCACCAGCAAGCCCAGATCCCGCGCGTGACGCACCGTGTGCTCAAGGGCCAGCCACCCCGCCGACCCGTACCGCTCGAAGCACGCCGATTGCGGCTTGATGATCCGCACGTGCGGGGCCACCGCGTCGAGCACGCCGCGGCAAAAATGCTCGATCGCCCGCGCCGGCTCCCAGTGCTCGCCCCGCAACGCCTCCGGCAGTTTCTCCAGCACCGGATCGAGCCCGACGCAGGCGGGCGAGCAGGACAGAGCGCGGTGCAGATGGGCGGCGTTGCTGTTGGGCACGCCGGATTGTTGGGGCGGTGCGCTTCGGACGCGTTCCCCCGACCTGATACGCTCGCGCCCATGGCCTACAAGCGGTTCGAAGACCTGCCCGTCTGGATCTCGGCCATCGCGTTGGCCGAGGCCGCGTTCTCGATGGCCGACGCACCGGCGGGGCGCGCCGGGCTCCGGGACGCAGGGGACCTGCGTTCGCAGCTGCTCCGCGCGACCATCTCCGTCTCCAACAACATCGCGGAGGGCTTCGAGCGGGGAACGACAGCCGAGCTCATCGCGTTCCTGTACATCGCCCGGGGATCCGCCGGCGAGGTGCGGTCGATGCTCTGCCTCATGGAACGCCTGGGGCGATTCTCGGATCTCAAATCTGAGATCTCAGATCTGAAATCGCGGGCCGAATCGTGCTCGAGACAGCTCAGGGCCTGGGCCGACTCGCTCCAGAACTCGGAAATCAAAGGGCCACGCCACCTCAACGACAGTGTTCGCAGGCAAGAGGCTCTGAAACGGAGTCGAGCCGCGTTCCTCGAACGCCTGGAGGAGCCGCGTCCCCGGTTCGAGGAGCCCGCGCCGCCCGCGTCCGATCCCACCCAACGCCCGCCAGAGTGACCCGCGGGCACTCCTGCGCACCGCCCGCACGGCACCAGACCCCTCGCTCCCGATCCGCCGTGGTCTCTCTCCTCGATCTCACCCTCCGAACACGAGACACGCGTTCAACCCCCAGAACCCCGCGCTGATCGACATCGCCGCCCCGCCGCCGATCGCCCGGGCATCGCCCACCACGAACCTCGCGTCCAGCGCCGGATCCGGATCCTCCAGGTTTGCGCTCGCCGGGGCGATCCCCCGCCGAATCGCCTCGATCGCCACGATCGCCTCGATCGCCGCGGTCGCGCCGACGCAGTGCCCCGTCACGCCCTTGGTCGATCCGACCCACGGGCCCGCACACCCGCCCGCCCCGCTCCCCGCACCTCCAAACACCCTGGCCATCACCCCCGCCTCGCACGCGTCGTTGGCCAGCGTCCCCGTTCCGTGCAGGTTCACGTACGCCACGCCACTCGCCCCGACCCCCGCCATCGCCATCGACGCACGAACAGCCCGCTCGAGCCCGCTCCCGCTCGGGTCCGGTTCGATCCGCCCACAGGCATCGGCCGACAACCCCCAGCCGAGCACGCGGGCAAGCACGCCCGCGCCCCGCCGTCGCGCGTGCGACTCGCGCTCAAGCACCACCGCCCCCGCCCCCTCACCGAAGACAGTGCCGCTGCGACGCGCGTCGAACGGACGGCACGCCCGCGACGGGTCCTCACCCCCCGCCAGCAGCCCGGCGGCGTCGAACTGCGCCAGCGTGATCCCCGACAGCACCGCGTCGGACGCCCCCGCCACCACCACGTCGCACGCACCGCCGCGGATCAACATCGCCCCGGTCGCGATCGCGTGCGCCCCCGACGCGCACGCCGCCGACACCGCCATCCCCGCTCCGCCCGCGCCCAGCAGCACCGACAGCGCCCCCGCCCCCGTCGCCAGAGTCCCCGCCGGCACCAGCCCCGGCCTCGGACGACGCCCCGCGTGCGCATCGCCCCACACCTGCTCCCAAACCCCCATCGGCCCGCGCGACGTGCCCCACACCACACCAAGTCCCGGATCACACCCCGCCCCATCCCCCCCATCACGCCGCAGGCCCGCCTGCCCCACCGCTTCAAGCGCGGCCACCGCCCCCAACACGACGTGCCGATCCTGGCGTCGCAGCGCCGCGTGGTCCTCAATGCCGAATCGCTCGACGCCCACCGGGCACGCCGCCCACCGCCCGCGATCCGTCTCGAGCCACACGCCGCCTGGACGCCCAGCAAGCACCGCGTCCCACAGCGCCGCCACCCCGACGCCGCAGCACGTCACCGCGCCCATGCCGGTCACGACCACGCCATCGGAACAACGCCCATGATCCCCGCCCTGATCGGTCATTCGCTGTTCGCCTCGTGCCTCGAACCGGTGAGCCGGAACGATACCGCGCGATTCCAAACGCCTACGAACAACCCGCCCCGCCCCCCGCCCCGCCCTTTTTCAGCATCCGCCCGTGCCAGCGTGCGATATCCGCCAGTCGCACCAGCGCCCGCTTCGCCCCGGCGCAACCGATCTCGAAGCACGTCAGCAGACCGAGCCGCGGCAGCCCCTCCGTGTACGCCAGCACCCCGTCCGGCCATCCCGCGTGCCGGAACACCAGCCCGTCCTGGCTGTCCTGCAGACGCCAGCCAAGGCCCCACGCCTCAGGGAATCCGGGCGTCTGGTTCATCAGCACCTGGCCAAGCCATTCGGGCGAGAACAGATCGCGCAACGACGCCGAACCGCCGTCGCCCACTGCCCCGCCGCTCGGCGTGTCCGCGTCGACCAATCCCGCAAGCAGCCGCACCACATCGCGCGGCCCTGCGAACAGCCCCGTCGCCCCCGGGACCGGCGACCGCCGTGCCGAGATCGGCGTCCCGTCCGCTTCCACGCCCCAAGCGATCTCCCCCCGCACCTCCCCGTCGCCAAGCAGCCAGACCCGGTCGAGCCCCAGAGGCCCGAAAAGCAGCGTCCGCACGCACGACTCAAACGCCTCCCCGCACACGTCCTCCACGATCGACTGCAGCCAGACGTACGCCGCGCTCCCGTACGTCTGCCCGGCACCGGGCGCGTGCTCCAGACGCCACGCCCTCGCGCCGTCGAGCCCCGCGAGCACCGCCGAGGCCCGCGGGCGCCGCCGGTCCCACCCGATGCCACGGAAACGCGGCACGCCAATGCCCGATGTGTGCGTGAGCAGCTGACGGATCGTGATCGCCTCGGCGCGATGGCCGCCCAACTGCTCCTCCGACGGATAGAACGACGCCGAACGCGCGACCGCCGAGTCGTCCAGCCCGATCCGCCCGAGCGCCGCCAGACGCAGCACCGCCAGCGCAGTCACGGGCTTGGCCATCGACCCCCATCGGACGACGGTTGCGTCCGTGACGCGCGCCGCCACGTCGGCGTCGCCGCCCGAATCCTGCGCGTTCCACACCCACGTTGCCGTCCGCCCGGCAAGTCGCACCGCCATCGTGGCCCACGGCGCCCCGCACGCACGCAGCACCGCCGGAACCTCGCCACGCACCTGCCGGAGCATCGCATCCAGCGCGGGCGAGCCACCGGCGTCCGTCACGCCCCCGCCCGACTCCGCGTCGTCCCGTGCCGCGCCGGTCTCGCCCGCGCGTTCGCTCAGGCGTCCTTCCATTTCTTCAACGCCGGGCCCGTGTACACGCTCACCGGGCGGATCAGGCGGTTGTTCGCGTGCTGCTCCATGACGTGGGCCGCCCAACCCGTGATCCGCGACGCCACGAAGATCGGCGTGTACTGCGGCACCGGGATCCCCATCACGAAGTACGTCATCCCGCACGGGAAGTCCACGTTCGGGTGGATGTTCTTCTCCCGCAGCATCTGCGCCTGCACGATCTCGCCCATCTCGAACAGCGCGACCTGCTCGGCCCCCTGGGCCTCGGCGATCTTGCGCCCCAGCCCGTGCAGGATCGGGGCCCGGTGGTCCCCGTTCTTGTACACGCGGTGCCCGAAGCCCATCAGCTTCCGCTTCTCGGCGAAGGCCTTGTGCATCCACGCCTCGATCTTGGCCTTGTCGTTCGCCGGGCCGATGTCGCGCCGGATTTCGCTGAGCATGTCCATCGCCGCCTCGTTGGCCCCGCCGTGCAGCGGGCCCTTCAGGGCCGCGATCGCCCCGGTCACCGCCCCGTGCATGTCGCTGAGTGTCCCCGCGATCACGCGGCTGGCGAACGTGCTCGCGTTGTAGTCGTGCTCCGCGTACAGGATCAGCGAGACGTCGATCGTCCGCTCGTACTGCGCCGAGGGCTTCTTGCCCGTCATCATGTAGTACAGGTTGCCCGCGTGCGACAGGTTCGCGTCGCCGCCGGTCTCCTGCCCCACCAGGTCCCGCCCGTCGATGATGTTCTGCATGTGCCCGATGACCGTCGGGATCTTGGCCGTCAGACGCTTGGCCTTCCGCAGGTTGGCCTCCGCGTCGATCTTCTGCGCGTCCTTGTCCATGTTGCCCAGGATCGAGACCGCCGTCCGCAGCACGTCCATCGGCACCGCCGTCCCGTCCTTCAGCATCGGCCCCGCCGCCCGCAGGTACTCGACCACCTGGTTCGGCAACGCCCGGTTGGCGATCAGCTCATCCTTGAAGAACCGCAGCTCGTCCTTCGACGCCCTGTGCCCAACCAGCAGCAGGAACGCCACGTCCTCGAACGTGGCGTGCTGGGCCAGGTCGTGGATCTCGTAGCCGCGATAGATCAGCGCGCCCTGCTCGACCGAACAGATCTCGGTCTCGCCGGCGACGACGCCCTCGAGGCCGCGGGTGAACGAGGCAGCGGGAGCGTTGGAAGCGGCGGCGGTCGCCATGGTCGGGTCCTCTCTCGGGAGTGCGTGTTCTGCAGGAAGAATAGCGCAGGTCCGCGATCGGTGTAGCATCTCCCATGCCCGCCCCCTACTGGCGACACTCCAACGCGCTCGGCACACGCCAGATCGACGCCCTGGTCGTCGGCGCCGGCGTCTGCGGCCTGTCCGTCGCCACCGAACTGCTCGAACGCAACCTCCGCGTCGCCATCGTCGAACGCCACACCCTCGGCGCCGGCGCCTCCAGCCGCAACGCCGGGTTCCTCATGCGCGGCATGGCCGAGAACTACGCCGCCGCCATCCAGACCCACGGACGAGACCGCGCCCGCGCCATGTGGCGCTTCACAGAAGAGAACCTGGCCATCCTGCTCGAGCGCGGCATCGACGCCCTGCCCTCCTTCCGGCGCGTGCCCTCATGCCTCATGGCCATCGACACCACCGAACTCGCGCAGCTCCGCGAGTCGCTGGCCCTCCTGCGTGAGGACGCCTTCGCCGCGGACTGGCTCGACACCCACGACGACAGCGCCTGGGCCTCCGGGGCCGCCCTGGGCGCCCTGGTCAACCCCGCCGACGCGTCCATCAACCCGTGGCAGATGCTCCAGCACCTGGGCGCCCCGCTCCGCCCGCTCATCTTCGAGCAGCAGGAACTGCTGGGCATCCACCCCGCCGACGCCCGCCACGCCGGCCCGCTCGCCTCGCCGGGCCACGTCATCGCCCGCACCACCGACGGCGCGTTCCTGGCACGCCACGTCATCCTCTGCACCAACGCCTACACGCCGCGCGTGCTCGCGGCCCACGACCCGACGCTCGCCGCCGCCATCGCGCCCAAGCGCGGCCAGATGCTCGCCATCCGCCCCGACACCCCCTACCGCCTCGACTTCTCCTACTACATCAACTTCGGGCACGAGTACGCCCGCCAGACGCCCGACGGAACCGTCGTGGTCGGCGGCAAGCGCACGACGCGGGCCGACGAGGAAGTCGGCTACGACGACGAGCCCACCGAGGCCATCCAGCGCGAGCTCGAGGCATTCGCGCGCGGCACGCTGGGCCTCGAGGGGGGCGTGATGGCGCGGTGGGGAGGCACCATGGGCTTCACGGCGGACGGTCTGCCGCTGGTGGGCCCCATCGCCACGCCCGACCTGCCCGATCGGGCCGTGTGGCTGTGCGCCGGTTTCACGGGGCACGGCATGTCGCTGGCCGCCCGCACCGCCCAGGCCTGTGTTCACGAGCTGCTCGACCACGGGCCCCCGGCGTTCCCGCTGGCGAGGCTCTCGGCGCGGTAGCGTGCCCGGTCAGCGCGCCGCCGCGTCCTCCGCGGCCTGGGCCTCGACGATCGCCTCCGGGTCGGCGATCTCGGCGCCATCCGCCCCGGGGTCGGCGACCTGCTCCTCCGGGGTTCGGAGCGGCTCGAGCGGGAAGTCCCGGAACGAGCCGGTGTACAGCCCCATCGCGGTGTGCATCACGCGCGTGACCAGCAGCCCGCTCGTGAACGCGCCCACCATCGCCCACCCGGGGTGCCAGCCGACGTTTTGCAGCGTCTGCATGAGCACCACCGCGATCACGTAGTACACCGGGCTGAGCAGCGCCCGCTCGAACTGGATCAGCGTTGCGTCCTTGAAGAACGCGGGCGGCTTGTCGGCCCGCTCGATGCCGCGCGGCTTGAGCGGACGCCAGTGGTTGGCCACCCAGTGCAGCGCGTAGTAGATCGCCACGTCGAAGATGATGTCGCTGACCAGCGCCACCACCGTGAACAGCAGGTGCAGGTTCCGGTCGACGAACAGGTCCACGGTCCAGATCACGCCCTTGGTGCACGCGATCGCGAGCAGCCCGGCGGCCACCACGTTCAGATTGATGTTGATGATCCGCTTGCGCTGGTACAGATGGACAAGGCGGCGCGGCATGCTCGTTCCCATCGTACGGAGCCAACCGCCCCGGGCACGCCCGCTGGAGGGCACGGGTCCCGACCGCGAGTTCGAGGCCCGGATCACGGGCTGCCACGGCGTGGTCCTCGCGACCCAGCCCAGCGCCTCGGCGTGGATGATGTCTGCTTCCATGAACGGACCCCGATTGCCTGGGGCTCAGGATTCCGGGGCGGCGGGGCCCGCGATCGGCTCGCTGGTGGCCCCGCTTGCGGCTCCTGTCTGAGCGAGGCGACGGCGGGCCAGCCCGACCGCGTCGGGATTCGTGTCGAATCCGACGGCGTGTCGTCCGGCCCCCACTGCCGCGGCCAGGGTCGTCCCGCTGCCGCAGCAGGGGTCGAGGACGAGGCCGCCGGGGGGGCAGCAGGCCCGGACGAGCAGGTCCAGCAGCGCGAGCGGCTTCTGCGTGGGGTACCCGGTGCGCTCGGCGGCCATGTTGTTGATCGACGCGACGTCCAGCACGTCGGCGAGGGCGTTGTCGGCGTCCGAGGCGGGCACGCGGATCACATCGGTTGCCTTCTTCGTTTGCCCTCGCATCCGGCGGCTGGTGGCCGGGACGCGGGGCGGGTCGAACCAGTAGGCCGCGGGGTCCACGCAGTAGAAGAGGATGTCGTCGTGCTTGCGCGCGAATCGGCGGGGCGACGACCCGCCCAGCCCGTAGGCCCAGACGAGGTGGTTCACGAAGCGATCGGCCCCGAGAATCTCGTCGAGCAGGCAGCGGGCGCGGTGGCTGGTGCGCCAGTCGACGTGCAGCAGGACCGAGGCGGTGGGTCGGAGCACGCGTCTGGTCGCGGCGAGGCGTTCGGCGAGCCAGGCGAGCCACGCCTCCAGCGTGGGCCACGCGTCGGGGTACGACCCGCCCGGGGCGGACCTGGTTTGCCCCGTGTTGAAGGGCGGATCGGCGTAAACCAGGTCCACGCTGGCGGTGGCCAGCGACGCGACGCCTTCGAGCCAGTCGGCCCGCTCGACCCGGCACGCTTGGTTCGATCGGGTCGTGCGCATCGCCTCAGACTAGCGGTGGTCAGCCGGAGGGGCTTGCGGGGGCGACTCGAGGCAAACTGGGGTTTTGGCGTCGCGGGCTGTTCGACATGGCTGTGCAAAGCCACAGCCATGCCACGCGGAGGGGCGTTGTGGTCTGGGACGAGGCGGGCGAGGGCGTTGGCGGATTTGCGGGCGGTTTCGGCGTGGCGGGCGGCGAGGCGCGGGTCGTCGGGGATTGGCTGGCTGAGGATGGCGATGTGGGTGGCGCGGGCGGCTTCGGGGATGTGGGGGGCGAGGTCGGCGGCGCGCTGGGCGGCGGCGGCGTGGAGGGCCGCGATCGCGGCGCGGACGGGCGGGGTGGCGAGCCAGGCGACGAGTTCGTCGGGGGAGAGGGCGTGCTTGGTGCAGAGGGTGGTGAGGCTGGTTGCGGCGTCGAGGTAGTCGAGGAGGATGGACCAGTCGGGGTCGAGGGGGGTGAGGGGGGTGATTGGTTGGGGGGAGGATGAGGATGGACGTTGGGGTTGGAGTTCGTGGTTGGATGTGATGGCGCCGGCGTTTGTGGTGGGCTCGGCGTTTGGCGTGTCGGCGGGATCGGCGGCCAGACGGGTGCGGGCGGCCTGGAGGCGGCGGAGGTGGGCGACGGCGACGGTGGCGGGTGAGAGTTCGGGGGCGGCGATCATGGGGGACGCTAGCGGGCGGTGGACGCGGCGTCGGCGGGGAGTGGGTTATGGGCAGGAATTGGCGCGCGCGAGTGGAGCGCGATTTTGCGTTGGGCGGGGAATGGGCGGGGAATCCCGGTGATTCGGCATAGCCACGCAGAGCCGTGGCCATGGCACCCGGCGGGGGCACAGGGTTGATCGGCACCGGCTTGCTCCGCGGATTGCGCAAGTCGGTCGCACGGTGCGGCGATACCAGCTGGGCGCCACCCTGCCTGGTTTCCTAGGGCGATGAGAAGAGTGTTCCTTGGTGAGGCGCGGGCGCCCCATGCGACGTCCCAATTGGACGGGGGCGTGCCTTCGGGTCCGGCCGTTGCCGGAAGCGTGCGACAAGGGACTCGGGAAGCACAGCGATACGCCCAGCTTGGACGTGCGGAGTCAGCCGATCGAGTACCTCTCTCGTTCTTCCGGAATCCAGCGTCCCTGGCTGGTTCACGTCGGGGACGACTCGCAACGCACCCTTGAAGATCACCGGCATGCCTCCGAGGACCGACATCGCCTCGCGTAGCGAATCTTCAGTCCAGCCCAGACAGAGCTCGGGGCATGTGGCCAAGACTTGCCGCCAACTGGGCGTTTCGATTCGGCCACGGACCCAGGAATACTCGAGTCGATGCAGATAGATTCGCTCATACGACTCTGGTGTCGGACTGTGTTGGTCCATGTGCCATTTTGTTGCGCCATTCCATATCTGAAATGGGTCCTTACCACTGGGGCAGTCTCCTCGCGATCCAAGCGCACGAGTTGGTATCTCCGGCCGGAACTCACTAGCGAGCACTCTTGAGAGAAAGCGATCGGTCCACCCAGCGCGGTCTCGCCTTAGACCATAGCCATGCACGCCGTCAATAGTCTTCTGAGTGAAGAGACGCTCGACTTCAATGACGGCCTCGCCAAAGTCGAGAAACACAGGCTTTCGGCAGGCGAAGAGGGATTTGTTGTTGCCGAGATTGATGAACGCCCTGGGGCCGGAGAACCAAATGGAGAATCGCTCTGTTGCGTCGAACATCCAGACCATGTGTCCATAGTGCGCCTCCCGCGACGCAATCTCTTCGGTCGAAATCGCGGAATGCTGCAGCTCGATTACAACGCCGTCGTTCCCACGGAGATCAGCGCGCCGGGGCGGAAGCACAACCTCGGTAGCCTCTGGAATAACCTGCATTTGCCAGTTGACGTGCCATTCGCACATGTCGGCGGATTGGGCGCACGCGCTGCCTGAGCGGTGGGCCCAGTGATGCACTTTGATCTGTCCGCACTTTGCTTCGACCGCTTCGCCGCAAGTGGGGCAAGTGGCGCGCATGCCCCTCACTGGTCTGATGCGCTTGCCATCTAGTGTTGCGTACAGCATGCACGCCCCCTGCTCAGCTGAGCCAAGCCTTCTCCGCCAGCACCTGGGGCACGTAGGTTTCGGTGACGTAGGAGATGTCCTTGGTGATGAGGGCTTCGACTTCCATTTTGAAGCCGTTTTTGAGGAGGGTGTCGATTTCCTTCTGCCAGCCCTTGTGGTCCTTGAACCAGGGGTAGGCGGCGATCTGTTTGGCGCGGGCGATGTCGCGGTCGTTGAGGGCGATCTGGGCGTCGTCGGTGAGGGCGTGCTTCTGGTAGTCGTGGGAGCGGATGCCGATGAACTTCGCGTCGGGGATGGCCAGGCGGCTGGACTCGAAGGCCAGGGAAATGGAGCCCTGCTTGATGACCGAGTAGATGTAATGGCCCCAGGGGTCGCAGTCGAGCAGGCAGTAGACGGGGAGGTTGAGTTCGCTGGAGAGTCGCTGGAGGAGGCGGCGGACGCCGCGGGAGGGCTGGCCGCCGCCCTCGGTGAGGATGCAGTTGTGGGTCTGCCAGAACTTGTCCTCGTTGAAGCGTGCCCAGACGGTGTCCTTCTCGACGTGGAGGACGAACTCGGCGTCGCACTGCTTGAACTGGATGACGTCTGGCTCGACGATGGAGGGGATGGCGTAGCCGCCGGAGCCCATGCGGCGGCAGTCGATTTCGTCGCCGGAGTCGATGATGGTGATGTTGCCGATCATCGTGCCCTTTTTCTTGGCGTAGACGTGGAGTTCCTCTCGGAGGGCGCCGACGGCGACTTCGAGGTCTTCGAGGATCTCGTCGGACTCGCCCTGGTCGGTGAAGGTTTTTTCCTTTGTGCCGGCGATGGTGTGGAGGCCCTTGTAGAACATGCCGCGGAGGCTGGAGGTCTTGCCCTGGTCGATGAGGTCCTTGAGGCCGTCGGCGTGGAGGACGGTCTGCATGAACTTCTTGGCCATGGAGAGGTTGAAGAGTTCGCGTTCCTGCGCGGAGGGGCCCATCTCGAGGATGCGGCGGGATTTGTTCCACTTGGTGTTGGACAGGGCGCGTGTGGGAACGGCGATTTTGGGCTCGCGGCCTGCGAGGGAGGAGCGGACCACGGCGTCGGCGAGGGTGACGAGTTTGGTGGAGGTCTGGCGGTCGCGGTCGGTGGCGGGTTTGGTTGGGGCTTTGGGGGCGGGGGATGGGCCCCTGGAAGCGGCGGTCGAAGCACCCTTGGACGCGGCGGCGCGGGCCGGGGTTGGCTTGTTTGAGCGGGTCTTCTTGGCCATGGTGTCCTCCGTGACGGAGGAGTGTAGTGGCGGAAGAGATGGGAGAGGGGAGAAGAGAAAGGGGAAGGCATCGAGGCAAGAGGCATCGAGGCATCGAGTTGGGAGTGGGGACTGCCCCCTCCGTCAGACTCGCGGGGCCTCGTCTGACACCTCCCCCGCACGCGGGGGAGGGGCGCGGGGCGCTTACTCGACGTTCTGGACCTGCTCTTTGATGCGGTCGATGGCGCCTTTGACTTCGACGGTGAGGCGGCTGATCTCGGAGTCGGGGGACTTGCTGGCGATGGTGTTGGCCTCGCGGAGCATCTCCTGCGCGAGGAAGTCCAGCGTGCGCCCGACGGAGCGTTCGGCGTTGTTGGCGAGCAGGTCGTGGAACTGCTTGATGTGGCCGGTGAGGCGGGCGATTTCCTCGGCGATGTCGGTGCGTTCGGCGTAGATGGCGATCTCGCGGATGAGGTCGGCGGGCTCGATGGAGAGGCCGGCGTCCTTGAGCATCTGGTCGATGCGGGCGCGGAGGCGGTTCTCGTAGTCGCGGACGACGTCGGGGGTGCGGGCCTGGATCTGGGCGAGGTTCTTCTCGATGAGCTCGGCGTGGGCGAGGAGTTCCTCGCGGAGGAGCATGCCCTCGCGGGCCCGCATGGAGAGGAGGTGGTCGCAGGCTTCCTTCATGATGTGGCGGAAGGCGGCGCGGGCGCGGTCGATGCGTTCTTCCTCGTTGGGGGGCGGGACGAGCACGCCGGGGAGGTTCATGAGGGCGCCGACGTCGAGTTTGACGTCGCCCTGGGCGACGGACTTTGCGCGGCGGATCTGGTCGACGTAGTGGTCGAGGGCCTTGTGGTTGACCTCGAACGCGGCGTCCTCCGAGGTGTCGGAGCAGCGGGCGGTGAGGGTGACGGTGCCGCGGTTGAGGCGGCGTCGGAGTTCGGACTCGAGCTCGGCCTCGAGGACCTGGAACTCTTCGGGGAGGCGGATGACGCCCTTGAAGTACTTGTTGTTGAGCGAGCGGATCTCGATGAAGTATCGAGCGCCGTCGGTGTCGCGGCTTGCGTCGCCGAATCCGGTCATGCTCCTGATCACGCGGGGCTCCGTGGTGAGGCGAGCGGGCCGCGCGCGTCCGGGCGGCGGCCGTTGGACCGGGGAGTCTATCGGTTCTCGGTTGGGGGCGTTGGGGGCGGCGACCGGCGTCAGAACGAGGCTCGTCCGGCCAGGGCGGTGCGGAAGCGGCGTTCCATGTTGGTCTCGGCGGTGCGGGCGGGGTCGAAGTGGACGGGGAGGATGAGGGAGAACATGGAGCCGGAGCCGAGGTCGGAGACGAGCTGGATCTCGCCCTGGAGGACGGCGGCGAGTTCCTTGCAGATGGAAAGGCCCAGGCCGGTGCCGGGCTGCTTGTTCTCGGAGCGTTCGAGCTGGTGGAACTTCTCGAAGATGCGTGCGTGCTCTTCGGCGGGGATGCCGGGGCCCTCGTCGATGACGGAGAGTCGGACGCGCTGGCCGACGTCGTCTGCGGCGGGCGGGAGTCGCTCGGCGCGGAGGATGACGCGGGGCGGAGGGCCATCGGGGCGGCTGGGGCTGAACTTGACGGCGTTGGAGAGGAAGTTGAAGAGGATCTGGTGGAGGCGTTTGGGGTCGGTGGTGACGAGGGGGAGGTCGGGGCCTGGTTCGATGTCGAGTCGGACGCCCTTGCGGTCGGCCAGGGGCTGGATGAGGCCTGCGATGGCGTCGCAGGCGTCGCGGATGTTGACGGCCTGGGGCCTGACCTCGACGCGGCCGGCCTCGATCTTGGCCATTTCGAGGAGGTCCTCGATGAGGGCGAGCAGGTTCCGTCCACCGGTGAGGATGTTCTCGAGGTAGCGCTGGCGTTTGGCCATGGGGGGCGGGACGGCCTGGCCCGTGTCTTCCAGGGTGCGGGCGTCGGCCTTGGCGATGTCGAGCAGGAGCTCGGCGAAGCCGATGATGGAGTTGAGGGGCGTGCGGAGCTCGTGGCTGACGTTGGCGACGAACTCGCCCTTCATGCGTGCGGCCTCGTAGAGCAGGACGTTGGCCTCGGCGAGTTCGGAGACCTTGAGGTCGAGGGCGGCGTTGATGGCGCGCTGCTGGGACTGGGTCTGCTCGAGGTCGGCGAGCATGGCGTTGAAGGTCTCGGCGAGTTCCTCGAACTCGTCGTTGGTGGTGATGTCGGAGCGGACGGCCAGGTCGCCCTCGCGAACGCGCTGGGCGGTGTCGCGCAGGCCGCGGACGGGGGAGAGGATGATGCGGTTGGTGATGAAGTAGAAGACGAGCAGGGCGAGGCCGAGCACGACGAGTCCGGCGGAGAAGAGGTAGGCGGTGTTGAAGAGGAACATGACGCCGGCGCCTTCGGCGCGGCGCTCGATGAGGACGATGGCGGCCAGGGGGGCGGGCTGGTCCTGGTCGAGCGTCGGGGCTGGGAGCGGCGGGGCGGCGGGGCGGCGGCGGATGGCGCGGGCGTAGGTGTAGACGAGGGAGGAGTCCTCCCAGCGGGCGATCTGGCGTTCGTCGGCGCGGGGGTGGGATTCGAAGAAGCCGCGGGCGGATTCGATCGAGGGCTCGAGCGGGGACGGGGCGGGCGGTTCGGTCGGGTGGAGCGGGTCGGCCTCTTCGCTGAGCGGGGATAGGGCGGGCTGGGGGATGGGGACGCGCCGTGCGAGGATGCCGGCGTGGGTGCGGGGCTCGCTGGTGGCGGCGTCGGCGCCGCCTGCGGCGAGCCAGGCGTCGGCCATGTGGCGTGAGAGTTCGAGCTGGCCGCGCTCGACCAGGGCGTTCATGCGCAGGAGGGGCAGAACGAGGGCGACGGCGACGATGAGGATGACCGCGCCGCCGAAGAGCAGGAGGCACTTGTTGGCCAGGGAGAGGCCTGTGGTCGGGACGGCGGCCCAGAGGCGTTCGCGGAGGGAGAGGCGGGGGGAGAGGCCCGGATCGGGCGCGTCGTCGCCCCGGTCCGTTGCGTCGGGTGCGGGCGGATCGGGGGGCGGATCGGGCGTGGGGCTCGGCTGGGATTCGCCCATTGGGTGTGAGTGTACGGGGCTGATGGGGCGTCTCGGTTCCGGCGAGCGGGTCGTGTGGTGACGCCGGTTGCTATCGTGTCCCCTTGCACGTTGATGTGGTGTACAACCGGGGTTCGGGGCGTGGCAAGGCCGAGAGAGCGGCGGCGCGGTTCGCGCGGGCGCTGGTGGAGGCGGGGATCGCGGCGCGGTTGCGGGCGGTGGGCTCGGCGGCGGCGAACGGGCACACGCCGGAGTTGCTGGTGCTGGTCGGCGGGGACGGGACGGTGCTGCACGCGATCGACGACGCGATCGCGCTGGGCGCGGCGGTGTACCACGTGCCGCTGGGGAACGAGAACCTGTTTGCGCGCGAGTTCGGGATGACGCGCGAGCCCGGGGACCTGCTGCGGGCGATCGGGCGGTGGTCGATCGACCGGATCGATGTGGGGGTGGTGCGGGGCGCGGGCGGGGAGGCGCGGCGGTTTGCGATCATGCTGAGCGTGGGGCCGGACGCTTCGGTGATCCACCGGATGGAGCGGCACGGGCGTTCGGCGGCGGGGCACCTGGCGTACCTGGAGCCGGTGGGCGAGGAGGTCTCGGACCCGCGGCTGGCGGCGGTGACAGCGCGGGTCGATGGGCGGCTGGTCGTTGACGGCGAGGTGGGGGCGGTGATCGTCGCGAACCAGCGGCACTACGCGTTTGGCGTGGACCCGGCGCGGCACGCGGACCCGCGGGACGGGCTGCTGGACCTGGTGTTCGTGCCGGCGGAGGGGATCAACGGGGTCATCCGGGCGGCGGCATGGGCGCGGATCGGGCGGCTGGGACATCTGCCGGGGGTGCGGATCGTGCGGGGGCGGGAGATCGAGGTGGATGCGCCGGGCGGGCTGGCGCAGGTTGATGGCGAGGCGTTGCACCTCGACATGGCGTATCGGGTTGGGGTGGAGGCGGGGGCGCTGGCGGTGTTGGCGGCGCGGGTTGGGGTGGAGCGCCGGATGGTGGTGGGGCGCGCTGTCGGGTGAACTGGTGTCGCGGGAGCAGAGAGCAGAGAGAAGAGAAGAGAGAGAGGACGCGGGCGAGGGGAAGTCCGCCCCCTCCGTCATGCTCGCAGGGCCTCGCCTGACACCTCCCCCGCGACGCGGGGGAGGGGCGCGAGCGGCGTCGTCGGCGATTCACCAGACGGCGAATCCGCCGGTGCGGGCGAAGTCGATGAAGGCCTTGAAGCCATCTTTGTTGGGGCCGCCGAAGAACTCGTAGGGGTTGAGGCGTCGATCGGAGCGTCGTGTGCGGAGGGCGGGGTAGCCGGGCACGTCGAGCGTGTGGGCGATGTCGTTTTCGAGCGGGTCGTGGTCGGGCAGGTCGTCGACGACGGCGGCGAGGGCGTCGGCCAGCGCGCGGGCGTCTTTGGGGTGGACGCGCTGGCCTTTGCCGTTGCAGTAGTCGGCGGCGGGCCACTCGGAGGGGCGGCGCTCGGGGGGGACGCTGGACCAGTGGGCGGGTTCGACGGTGCCGACGGGACGCCAGCCGCGCTGGTAGGCGAGGGTGAGGATCTGGACCCATCCTCTGTTGTTGAAGACGAAGTCGCCTGTGCGACCCCGCAGGACGACGGCCATGTGGACCTCCGTTCGAGGATAGGCGTGGGTGGGGTTGGGGCGGTGTGCAACGGGTGCGAAGCACTCGGCGTCTGCGCTGGCGACACAGGCTGCAAACCTGTGCCACCTCAGCGCCGACACAGGTTGAAAGCCTGTGCGACAAGGACTACCCCCTTCGTCAGACTCGCCGAGCCTCGTCTGACAGCTCCCCCGCACGCGGGGGAGGGGAGCGATGTGGTAGTCTCTGCCCGCCATGGCAGGGAAACAGGATGTTGCGGGTGTTGTCTCGTGGGCCGGGCTCGGGCTGGGGCCGGTGCTGGCGGTGGTGGCGTATGTGCTGCTGCCGGGGGCGACGCTGGATGAGGGCGGGGCGGTGGTGTCGGGGCTGACGCAGGCGGGGCGTGCGACGGCGGCGATCGGGGTGCTGATGGCGGTGTGGTGGCTGAGCGAGGCGATCCCGCTGTCGGCCACGTCGCTGGTGCCGCTGGTGGCGTTCCCGCTGTGCGGGTGCTTGTCGATCCGGGCGTCGGCGGCGCCGTACGCGAGCGACGTGATCTTTCTGTTCCTGGGGGGGTTCATCCTGGGGCTGGGGCTGGAGCGTTGGGGGCTGCACAAGCGGATCGCGCTCTTGACGGTGCGGCTGGTGGGGACGGGGCCGCGCCGGCTGATCGGCGGGTTCATGCTGGCCAGCGCGGTGATGAGCATGTGGGTGAGCAACACGGCGACGACGATCATGATGCTGCCGATCGCGCTGAGCGTGATCACGCTGGTGGCGATGCGGCACGCGCCGGAGGGGACGCCGAGCGATCAGCTGCGGTCGCCCGATCCGAACTTCGACTCAACGCTGCTGCTGGGGATCGCGTACGCGTCTTCGATCGGGGGGGTGGCGACGCTGATCGGGACGGCGCCGAACGCGATCATGCGGCAGGTTGCGGCGGACATGGTGGGCAAGGAGATCGGTTTCGCACAGTGGATGCTGCTGGGGGTGCCGCTTGTGGCGGTGATGCTGCCGCTGGCGTGGGTGTACATGGTGTTCGTGAGCCAGCCGGTGCGGCTGAAGGAGATCCCGGGGGGCAAGGCGCTGATCAAGGGGGAGCTGAAGGCGCTTGGGGCGGTGCGTCGGGGCGAGTGGGTGGTGCTGTGCGTGTTCGTGTGCACGGTGCTGCTGTGGGTGTTCAAGCCGGTACTGAACGGGCTCGGGCAGGAGCACGGGTGGCTCGTGCTGATGGGGCTGAACGACTCGTCGATCGCGATCATGGCGGCGCTGGCGCTGTTCCTGATCCCGGTGAGGCCGGGTGAGCGGACGTTCGCGATGGACTGGCGGACGGCCGAGCGGCTGCCGTGGGGCACGCTCTTGCTGTTCGGCGGCGGGCTGAGCCTGGCGGCGGCGATCTCGGCCAACGGGGTGGACGCGTACATCGGGCGGATGTTCCAGGGGCTCGAGGGGATGCCGATCTGGCTGATGGTGCTGATCATCACGACGGTCGTGATCTTCCTGACGGAGCTGACGAGCAACACGGCGGTGACGACGACGCTGCTGCCGATCCTGGTGGCGGCGGCGGCGGCGATGGAGGGCGTGGACGCGATGCGCCTGATCGTGCCTGCGGCGGTGGCGGCGAGCATGGCGTTCATGCTGCCGGTGGCGACGCCGCCGAACGCGATCGTGTTCGGCTCGGGGCGTGTGACGATCCGCGAGATGGGCAAGGCTGGGATCGGGCTGAACCTGATCGGGATCGTGGTGATCACGGTGCTGAGCATGGTCGCGGGGGATTCGATTCTGGCTGTGGTCGGGGGCGGGGTTGGGGGTGGGGAGACGGCGGGGCCGTGAGGGGCTGGGCCGGGCGCGCGCAACGAACCGCGGGCTTGCGCCGCGCGGCTCGTGGTTGGGCTTCGATGTCCGAGCGGGTCAGCCGCGGCCGCCGGTGAGTTTCTTGAGCAGCGGTGAGAAGATCAGCACGAGCAGGCCGACGCCGATGGAGGCGGCGACGAAGGCGAAGAAGAAGTCGGCCTTGCCGCCGAAGTCCCAGGGGGTCTCGATCTCGCCCGACTGGACCTTGTTGACCAGGCCGGCGACCTTGCCGCCCATGAGGTTTGCGACGAAGGAGGACAGGAAGAACACGCCCATGAGGAGGCTGACGTACTTCTTGGGGGCAGCCTTGGTGACGTAGGAGAGGCCGGTGGGCGAGAGGAAGAGTTCGCCGACGGTGTGCCAGAAGTAGGTGGCCACGACGAGCCACATGGTGGCCTTGGCGCCGCCGTCGCCGGCGGCCAGGCCGGCCCAGGTCATGAAGAGGTAGCCGAAGCCGAGCAGGACGAGGCCCAGGCCGATCTTGACGGGCTGGCTGGGGTTCATCTTGCGTTTTCCGAGCCAGAGCCACATGAGGCCGAAGAGCGGGGCGAGGGTGACGATGAAGAAGGGGTTGATGGACTGGAAGACGGTGGTGGGCACCTCGAAGAGGCCGAAGAAGCTGCGGTCGGTGTCGCGGTCGGTGAAGAGGTTGATGCTGGTGGAGGCCTGCTCGAAGCCGAGCCAGAACAGGGCGTTGAAGAGTGTGAAGAGGAAGATGGAGGCGACGGGGCCGCGGTCTTCGCGGGGCTGGGTGATGGAGAACCAGACCATCCAGGCGACGGCGGCGATGCCGATGGCCCAGGTGACGGGCTGGAGGCTGATGAACCAGTCGATGGCGTTGAGGACGTTGAACTGGTACGCGGCGGCGGCGATGGCGGCCAGGGCGATGCCGCCGGGCAGGAACACCCATGCGGGGAAGGTGGAGCCTTCGGGGGGCTCGCCGATGCCGGGCATGATCTTCGAGCGCAGGGCCATGTAGGCGGCCAGGCCCATGATCATGCCGACGGCGGCGGCGCCGAAGCCGTAGTGCCAGCCGACGGTCTCGCCGAGGACGCCGACGATGATGCCCTGGAGGAAGGCGCCGACGTTGATGCCCATGTAGAAGATGGAGAATGCGCCGTCGCGTCGGGGGTCGTCGGGTGCGTACATCTGGCCGACCATGACCGAGACGGTGGGCTTGAAGTGCCCGGTGCCGATGATGATCAGGGCCAGGCCGAAGACGAAGCCGACCATGCCCAGGTCGTTGTACGCCAGGTCGCCCATGCCGGAGAGGGCCAGGGCGATGTGCCCGAGGGCGATGATGATGCCGCCTGTGACCATGGAGCGGTGGGTGCCGATGAAGCGGTCGGCGATGAGGCCGCCGATGATGGGCAGGAGGTAGGCCAGGCCCGTGTACCAGCCGGCGAGGTTTGTGGCGCCGGCGTCGGCCCAGGAGCGTCCGCTGTCGTGGGAGTTGACGCGGATGACGACGGTGGTCGGAGCCTCGCCCTCGGCGCGCTCGGCGTCGGGCTTGACCTCGACGGCGCTGCGTGAGGCCGAGCCGTTGACGGCGAACATGGGCGTGACGCCCTCGCCCTGGACGGCCTCGATGTCGACGGTGACGGGCTGGTCGGAGGGGTTTGTGATCTGGAACCGGAACTCGCGCTCGTCGGGGGTGAACGAGTCGCGGTTGCCGTGCTCGCCGGCGACGGTGATGGCGGCAAGCGGGTCGGACGCTGGGGTCCACTGGGTTGTGGTCTGTCCGTCGGCGCTGGTGGTGTCGCGCGGCACGAGGCGGGTGACCTGGATCGGGGATTCGCCGGTGCGTCCGAACGCACCGAGCGCGTCGGGCAATGCGGTGTCGATGGCGACGTAGGTGGGCCAGGCGACGGAGCCGACGGTCTGGCGTTTCGGCGTTGCCCCGTCGGCGGGGTCGGCGGTGTCGGAGGGCGCGGCGGCGCGGGTGTGGGTGAACCGGAACTCGCCCTGGTAGAGGCCCTGCTGGACCTGGTGGATGCCCAGGACGCTGGTGAGGTAGAGCACGAGCAGGGTGCGCATGCCGTAGTAGGAGAATCGCTCCCACATCTCGACGAAGAAGAGCAGGAACAGGCCTCGCGGGTGCCCGAGGAAGGTGTTGGGTAGCGTCGGGTTGATCGGCGCATCGTGGACGGTCGGGGGCATCGGGGGCGGGTTCGTGCTCATGCGCTGTGCCTTGGCCTCGATTGGGCGTGGTTTGGGCGTGGGTCGGGCGTGGCCCGGCGGAGGTGGGGTGTTCGAACGGGCGGACCAGCCTACCCGATCGGGGCGGGTGGGCAAGGCCTTGGGTTGGCGGGGGGTTCGGACCGCGGGCGGGCGGGGCTCACTCGGCCGGCCTTGTCATCGACCACGGGTCGAGGAGCTTGTCGAGCTGGTCCTTGGCCAGCACACCCTGCTCGATGGCGAGCTGGCGGACGGTCTTGCCTTCCTTGTACGCCTGCTTGGCCAGGGCGGCGGACTTGTCGTAGCCGATGGCCGGGACGAGGCTGGTGCACATGGCCAGCGAGCCCTCGATCAGTGCGGCGCAGCGGTCCTTGTCCGGCTCGAGGCCCGCGAGCATCTGGTCGGTCATGACGTGGCAGGCGCGGCTGAGCAGGTGGATCGAGTCGAGCATGGCGACGGCCATGACGGGCATGGCGACGTGGAGGTCGAGCAGGCCGCCGATGCCGCCGAGGCTGGCGGTGGTGAGGGTGGTGTCGTTGCCGATGACCTGGCAGCAGACCATCATGACGGCCTCGCAGATCACGGGGTTGACCTTGCCGGGCATGATGGAGGAGCCGGGCTGGACGGCGGGGATCTTCAGTTCGCCGATGCCGCAGCGCGGGCCGCAGCCCATGAGGCGGATGTCGCTGGCGACCTTGGAGAGGCTGACGGCGATGGTCTTGAGGATGCCGTGGGCCTCGACGTAGCCGTCCTTTGCGTGCTGGGCCTCGAAGTGGTTCGCGGCCTCGCGGAAGTGGACGCCTGTGGCCTGCATGAGTTCGGCGGCGACGCGCTGGCCGAACTGCTTGTGGGTGTTGATGCCGGTGCCGACGGCGGTGCCGCCGAGGGCCAGGCCACCCAACACGTGCAGGGCGCGGTGGAGGCGGTTCTGGGCGTGGGTCATCTGGGCGGCGAAGCCTGAGAACTCCTGGCCGAGGCGGATGGGCGTGGCGTCCTGGAGGTGGGTGCGACCGATCTTGACGATGGTGTCCCAAGCGGTCGCCTTGTCTGCGAGGGACTTGGCGACCTTTTCGAGGGCGGGGATGAGGTCTCGTTTGATGGCGACGGCGGCGGCGACGTGCATGGCCGTGGGGAAGGTGTCGTTGGACGACTGGCCCATGTTGACGTGGTCGTTGGTGTGGACGCCGCCGGACTCGATGTAGGCGGGGTCCTTGGAGGAGCCGAGGGGCTTGCCCTTGGCCTTGCAGACGAGGTTGGCGATGACCTCGTTGGCGTTCATGTTGGTGGAGGTGCCGGAGCCGGTCTGGAAGGTGTCGACGGGGAAGTGGGTGGCGAGCCAGGCGGGGTCGGCGATGGACTCGATGATGGTGCGGCAGGCGGCCTGGATGGCGTCGGCGCGGGCGGGGTCGAGGAGGTTGAGTCCGGCGTTGGTCTTGGCGGCGGCGGACTTGATGAGGGCGTAGGCGTGGACCATGTCGCGGGGCAGGCCGCGGCCCGAGATGGGGAAGTTGAGCACGGCGCGTGCGGTGGAAGCGCCGTAGAGGGCGTCGGCGGGGACCTGCATGGCGCCCATTGTGTCGGATTCGGTGCGGGTGGTGGCGGGCAAGGGTGGTCCCCTGTGTGGGTGGGTGGATTCGGGCGGTTGGAGCCTCTGCGCGAGCGCTGACCGATGGTAGCGGTACGGGTGCGGGGATCGGGGCGGCGGCGCGGCTGAATGCCGAACCGATGCCGAGCGGGGGAGCATCCGGGGGTGAACCCTGCCCGTATCATCGCGTAGGACAAGTTGATTGGGCGGGGTTGGGTCGGTCTTGGCGAGGAGGTTTCTGTGTTCCAACGCGGGCGAGTGGCTTTCGACGTGGCGCTGCTGGCGGTGCTCGGGGTGGCGGTGACGGGGTCGGCGGCGGCGCTGTTCACGCGCTCGAGCAGCGACTACGCGTTCTTCGACCCGATCATCGAGGTCAAGCGCCTGATCGACGACACGTTCGTGCGCGAGGTGGACCAGGAGGCGGTGCAGCAGGCGGCGATTCGCGGGATGGTCGAGGCGCTGGGCGATCCGTACTCGGAGTACATCCCGCCGGCCAACTCGGACGACTTCGACAAGGAGATCCTGGGCGAGTACGTCGGGATCGGGGCGCAGATCGACCAGGCGGACGGGTGGCTGATGATCGTTTCGCCGCTGGAGGACACGCCGGCGTTCCGGTCGGGGCTGATGGCGGGCGACCGTGTGGTTTCGATCGATGGGGAGTCCACGTTCGGGCTGTCGATCGATCAGTGCATCGACCGGCTCACGGGCGAGGCGGGCACGCCGGTGGCGCTGACGGTCGAGCGGGATCGCGAGCGCCTGGAGATCACGATCATCCGGGACCACATCAAGACGCTGGCGGTCAAGGGCGTGCATCGCGAGGGAGAGGACGGCTCGGGGTGGGACTTCATGCTCGACCCGCAGCGGGGCATCGCGTACGTGCGGCTGACGCAGTTCACGCCGGGGTGTGCGCGGGAGGTGTACGACGCGCTGGTGCAGTCGGGCGTGCAGGACGGCGGGCTCAAGGGGCTGATCCTGGACCTGCGGTGGAACCCGGGCGGGGTGCTGCAGGAGGCGATCGTGATGGCGGACCTGCTGATCGAGGAGGGCGTGATCGTCTCGACACGCGGGCGGGCGTTCCCGGAGGAGGTGGCCCGGGCCCATCGCCAGGGGACGCTGGCGGACTTCCCGATGGTGGTGATGCTCAACGAGTCGAGCGCGAGCGCGAGCGAGGTGCTGGCGGGGGCGCTGGTGGAGAACGGGCGGGCGGTGGTGCTCGGCACACGCTCGTTCGGCAAGGGGAGCGTGCAGACGGTGCAGCCGCTGCGATCGGGCGGCGGGGCCCAGATCCGGCTGACCCAGCAGGGGTACTACCTGCCGACGGGGCGTTCGATCCAGCGTCACGACGACTCGGCGGTGTGGGGCGTGGACCCGTCGGACGGGTTCTTCGTGCCGATGACCGACGAGCAGGTGGGGGCGCTGTTCGAGGTCCGGCGCGAACTGGAGGTGATCCGCGGGCAGTCGGAGGATGAAGGGGAATGGGAGAACCCGGCGTGGGTCGTGGAGCGGCTGGCGGACCCGCAGTTGGCGGCGGCTCACCGGGCGGTTTGCCTGCGCCAGGACTCGGGTCGCTGGGAGGCGGTCGGCGGGAACCCGCCGATGGGCGACGAGGTCGCGGCGGAGGAACTGGTCGGTGTACAGGCCCTGCGGGACCGGCTGATCCGCGAGATCGTGCGGATCGATCGGCGGATCGAGACGCTCACGGGCGTGGCGGGCGAGGACGGGCGGGCCGAGCGTGACCTGTGGGCGGATGACCTGGACTTGCTGGGCGGGCATGTTGTGGTGGTGGACGCCCAGGGGCGTGAGGTGAGCCGCCTGCGGATCACGGGGCGGAACGTGGAGCGGTGGCTGATCGACGCGGACCTGGAGCCGGCGGGGAGCGGCGGATCTGCGGCGGAGGAGCCGGCGGCTCCGACCGAGGCGGCGCCGGCGGGGACGCCGTGATGCTGGGGCGAGTGATGGCGGCGCGCCGGCGATGATCGTGCTCGGGATCGAGTCCTCGTGCGACGAGACCGCGTGCGCGGTGGTGCGCGATGGGCTGGTGGTGCTGTCGAACGTCGTGGCGTCGCAGAACGACCTGCACGCGGAGTACGGCGGCGTGGTGCCGGAGATCGCCAGCCGCGCGCACGTGGAGCACCTGACGCCGGTGGTGCGGGCGGCGCTGCGCGAGGCGGGGGTGACGCTGGCGGAGATCGGGGCGGTGGCGGTCGGGCATCGCCCGGGGCTGATCGGGTGCCTGCTGGTGGGCGTGGCGGCGGCCAAGGCGCTGGCGTGGTCGCTGGGGGTGCCGCTGGTCGGGGTGGACCATGTGCATGCGCACCTGTACGCGGGGTTGTTGACGAATCGAGATGGGCAGGGCCGCGACGACCGCGAGGAATCGCACGCAGACTCGCCGGTCGCGCTGCCCGCGCTCGGGCTCGTGGTGAGCGGTGGGCACACGTCGATCTACGTCGTTGGCGGACGCGACGGCTCGCTGCTCGATATTGAGCGATTGGGGGCGACGATCGACGACGCGATGGGCGAGGCGTACGACAAGGCGGCGGCGATCCTGGGGCTTGGGTTCCCGGGCGGGCCGCGGGTCGACGCGCTGGCGTGCGAGGCGGGGGCGGATGAGCGGGCGTTCGATCTGCCGATCAGCCGGCTCGGGCCCGGGTCGCTGGATTTTTCGTACTCGGGTCTGAAGACCGCGCTGCTGTACGCGGCCCACGGTGGGCCAGCGGTGCCCGAGGCGGAGCGGCCGGTGCTGACCGACCAGCGCCGACGCGATCTGGCGGCGTCGTTCCAGCGGGCGGCGGTGGCGGCGATCACGCTGAAACTTGGGCGGGCGGTGGAGCACCTGCGCGAAAGAGGCGTGGACGTGCGGACGCTGCTGGCGGGCGGCGGGGTCACGGCCAACTCGCGTCTGCGGACCGAACTCGCGACGTTCGCCGCCGGGCACGGGCTGGGACTGGTGATCCCGCCGATGGCGCTTTGCGTGGACAACGCGGCCATGATCGCGGGGCTGGGGAGCGTAATGCTGGACGCGGGGCATCGCGACGGGCTGGACCTGGCGGCGGTTCCGACCACGGCGTGCTGATGGGGGCGAACGCGGAGACCGCGGAGGTTGTGCGGAGGCAGCGAAGGGAGGCGTGGGTTGAGAAGGCTTGTCGACGACTGTGTCGCACGCGGATTCCGGCTCCACCCCGCCTCAAACCTCCGCGCTCTCCGCGTCACCTCCGCGCCCTCCGCGTTCGGCATCGAGTCACGAGGCGCATGACGCAGCCAGGATTCATCCTCGCCCGCTTCCCTCACCCGGCTTCGCTGGATGAGGAGTCGCTGCTGGACCAGTGCGGGGCGGCCAAGGGGCGGTCCGGCGGGCCGGGCGGGCAGCATCGCAACAAGGTCGAGACCAAGGTGACGCTGACGCACGAGCCGACGGGGATCGCGGCCTCGGCGGGGGAGCGGCGCTCGGCGATCGAGAACGCGCGGGTGGCGATGAGGCGGCTGCGGCTCGCGCTGGCGGTCGAGGCGCGGGCGCCGGTGCCGGACGGGGATGCGCGGTCGGCGTTGTGGCGGTCGCGCTGCCGCGGCGGGAAGGTCTCGTGCAACCCGGAGCACTGGGACTACGCGGCCCTGCTGGCGGAGGCGATGGACATGCTGGCGGCGTGCCGGTGGGAGCCGGGGCGGGCGGCGCTGCGTCTGGAGTGCACGCCGAGCCAGTTGGTGAAGTTGCTCAAGGACCATCCGCCGGCGCTGTCGCGGTTCAACGCGGAACGGATGGGCAAGGGGAAGCACACGCTCAAGTGACAATCTGAAGTGACTAAGCGAGCAGGGGCGTCCCCGCCCCGGTTTGTCTGCGGGGCGGACCGGCGCGACTTGAAGAGGGGGTCCGGGGCGGGGACGCCCCGGCTCGCGCGATTGGGTCCCGGGTCCGGGGCGGGGACGCCCCGGCTCGCGCGATTGGGTCCCGGGTCCGGGGCGGGGACGCCCCGGCTCGCGCGCGGGTCGTGGGATCGGGTGTTGGTCAGCCCCGTTCGGCGCGACGGCGTTTGAGTTCGGCGTCGATGAACGGGTGCAGGTCGCCGGCCAGGACGCGGGCGGGGTCGCTGGACTCGTGCGAGGTGCGGTGGTCCTTGACACGGTTGTCGTAGAGCACGTACGAGCGGATCTGGGTGCCCCAGCCGCGCGAGAGGTCGCCGCCGGCGGCGGCCTTGATCTCCGCGTCGCGTTTCTCTTCGGCCATCTGCTCGAGTTTGGCCTGGAGGATGTTCATGGCCTGACGCCGATTCTGGGGCTGGTCGCGGTAGGTGCTGGCGACGACCATGATGCCGGTGGGCTTGTGGACGAGTCTGATGGCGGTGGCGACCTTGTTGACGTTCTGCCCGCCGGGGCCGCTGGCGCGGACGAAGGGGGTGATCTCGAGGTCCTTCTCGGGGATCTCGACGCTGGCCTCGTCCATCTCGGGGGTGACGTCGACGGTGGCGAAGGAGGTCTGGCGTTTGCCCTGTGCGTTGAAGGGCGAGACGCGGGCCAGGCGGTGGGTGCCTCGCTCGCAGTTGAGGTATCCGAAGGCGAAGGGGCCCTTGACGAGCAGCGTGGCCGAGTCGATGCCGACCTCGGTGCCGGGGGACTTCTCGATCTCTTCGAGTGCGAAGCCCTGGTGCTCGCAGTACATGACGTACATGCGGTAGAGCATCTCGGCCCAGTCGTTGGCCTCGGTGCCGCCGTCGCCGGCGGAGATGGTGATGAAGCAGTTGCGCGGGTCGTACTTGCCCGAGAGCAGGGACTGCATCTCGACCTTTTCCATGCGCTGCTGGAGGTCGAAGAGTGCCTCGTCGGCCTCGGCGAGCAGGTCGTTGTCGCCGGCTTCCTTGGCCATCTCGTAGGCCAGACGGGCCTCGTCGAAGTCGGAGATGACGCGCCGGAGGGGCTCGAGCATCGCCTTGAGCGACTTGACCTGGGTCACGGTTTTTTGGGCCGCGGTCTGGTTGTCCCAGAAGCCGCCCTCGCCCATGGTGCCTTCGAGTTCGGAGAGGGACTTTGCCTTGTCGTCGTAGTTAAAGAGAGTCGCGGATCGTCAAAATCCGCGCCTCGAGGTCGTTGATGATGGGCTGGTGGGCGTCGAAGTGCATGGGAGGCTCCGGGCGCGAGCGGGTCGCGGGTGGGGACTCTAGGGCGGGCCGCGGGGGTGTCGAGGAAATCCTGGAAAGTCGCGCCGGATGGCGGGGGCGGCGGCGTTGTCCGTGCATCCCCGCGGGCCGGGTTGGTTGTGCGGGGCTGGAGAACGCCATGCGCAGGAATCGCCCGTTTGTGCTGTCATCCGCCGCCATGTGCATCGCGCTGGCCTGCGGAAGCATCGTTTCGGCCCCGGCGCTGGGAGGCCCGGGCCCGCTGGCGACCGACGCCGCGATCGTGATCGACGACCCCGTGGATCTGGACTTTCCCGGTGGAACGCTGGGTGAGTACCTCGACGCGGTCAGCCGGACGTGCCGAGCCAACATCGTTGCTGGACCGGAGGTCCGGGCTCTGCGGATGCCCCCGTTGCAACTGCGCGGTGTGACGCCTTACTCGACGATTCGGTTGGTCGAGTCGCTCTTCCCCGATCCGTCGGTGGCTCGGGTGTCGATCGACCAGATCTCCCCGGACAGCGAGGAGTCGCCGGCTGAGGGCTCAACGTCGATCTTCGTCGTTCGGGTGGACCAGGCGCAGCGCCGCGCGGGTGGGACGGTCGTCAACGACGTGTTCTCCATCGGCGACGTGCTCCGCCCGGCGAACGAGGAGCCGACGGAGGCCCAGGTCAAGCAGATCTTCGAGATGATCGAGTCGGCGATGTCGCTGTCGCCGGGCTCGGGTGAGCCGGAACTGGCGTACCACGACCAGACGCAGATGCTGGTGTTCAAGGGCTCGCCCGAGCAGCGGGAGATGGTGCAGGCGGTGCTGGCGCGATATGTGCAGACGTGGCGGCCGGCGTCGAGCCGGGCCGAGGCGCTGCGCCGGGAGATGTCGGAGTACGAGCTTCGTGCCGAGACGCTGGCGATCGAGGCCAGGACGGCCGACGAGCGCTTGCACGCCGCGGCCCAGGCGTACGAGCGGGCGTCACAGCTTGCCGAGCAGGGCGCGGTCAGCGAGGGCCAGGTGCAGGAGGCTCGGACGCGCGTGATCGAGACCGAGTCGCGGGCGCGGATCCTGGAGCTGGAGGCCAGGCACGCGCGGTCGCGGATGGAGGAGGCCCGGGCGTCGCTGGCCGCGGTCACACAGGGGGCGGCCCCGAGCGTTGTCGTGTACGACATCCGCGGCCTGGGCGATCGGGGCCAGCGGTTTGTCGCGGCGCTGAACCAACTGGCGGCGGTCGTCGGCGACGACGGGACGCAGGTGCTGGCGACCGAGGCCGAGCGGACGCTGACGCTGCAGGCCGGCCCGACGCTGCACGAGGCGGTGCGGACGATGCTGGAGAAGATGCGTGCAAACGCGAGCCGCGGCGGGCGGTAACGTCATCATGGACACCGTTCCGGAGTCGGGGCGGCGTCGCGACGGGAGCCCCGTTTGGCCCGAGCCGAGCCCCCAACCCCGTCCGCCGCGCTCTTGGCGGGTTCGGCGGACGACGCCGCCCGAGGTGGACCCTCGGGCGGTGTGCCTGCGCGGTTGGGATCGGAGTCTGGCGGAGCGCCGTCGCTGCTGGACACCGAGACCGCGGCGTTGTGCGCGCGGGTCGGGCGGGGCGATCGCGAGGCGTTCGGCGTGCTGTACGAGGCGTGGTTCGATCGGTGCTACGCCATGGCCCGCGGGTTCACACGACGCGACGAATCGTTCTGCCTGGATGTGGTGCAGGAGACGATGCTGCGGGTGGCGCGCCGGATCCCGGCGATGCGGGGCGAGGCGGAACTGGCGAGGTGGATGGTGCGGGCGGTGCATTCGAGCGCGGTTGATTTGCTGCGGCGTGAGGCGCGGGCGACACGGCGGGAGCGGGCGGCGGCGGCCCGGGAGGTCGATGCGGTGTGTGAAGGCGCGACCGAGGCCACGGCGGGCGAGTGGCTGGAGCGTGTGCTCCGGGATGTTGACGAGCAGGAGCGGGCGATGCTGCAGCTGCGGTACGGGCGGGGCGCGACGCTGGAGGAGGTCGGTCGGTCGGCGGGGGTGTCCGGGGACGCGGCCCACGGGCGGCTGAGGCGGCTGATCCGGCGGCTGCGGGGATCGTGGGTGGCGTAGCGGCGGTTCGCGCGGGGTGATTGCGGTTCGGCCGGGTGATGATGGAGTGGAAGGCATCGAGGCACGAGGCATCAAGGCATCGAGGGTGTGGGAATCGGAGTGTGCGCGATGGAAACCGATCGGACGAACCAACGCGGTGGGCTGAGCGAGGCGGGGCGGGCTCGCAAGGCCGCGATGCTGGCGGGGATACAGCGCGAGGTGCGGGCACGGGGGCGGCGTCGGCTCGCCGGGCGTCTGGTGGCGGTGGCTGCTCCCGTGCTCGCTGTGGCGATCGGCGCCGCGGTGGTTTGGGGCGGCCCTGGCTTCTCTGAACGCGATGCCATTGGCCCGGAGATCGCGGGCCGCGGCGGCGGTGACCGGGGCGATCGTGATCAGACCGTGACTCCGGACGCGCCCGAAGCTCCTGTGTTGGTCGCGTCGTCGCCGCGGGATGCGATGCGTGCGGTGGACGTGGCGTCCTGGGACGTGGTGCCGCGAGTCCGGGTCGCCGCGGTGTCGGTTTCGCGGATCGGGAACGACGGGACGGAGTTGATGGCGCGGTCGCGCGTTCGGGCGACGGCGGACATCGCGACGATCGGCGACGATGCCCTGGCGCGTGCGCTGCGGGAGGCCGGGCGTGGGGAGGGGCTGGTTCGGACGCCCGAGGGCGTGCGGATCGTGCCGGATCGACCGGCGGAGGAGGAGGGCTCGGACGGTTCGCCGGCGAGCGGTCCGGCGGCGACCAGCGGCGCGGGCCGAGTTGCCGCGTAAACTCGTTCGTGCCGCTGGACCCCGGTTCGCACAGTTCGGTCGCGTTGCTGATCGCCACGGTCGGCGGGGTGCCAGTGCCGGAGCGGCGCGAGGCGGCCCGCAAGGTCGCGACGATGACGCTCGTCGTGTCGCTGGTCGGCGTCGTCGTGGTCACGTGCCTCGTGCTGATCCTGATGCGTCGGATCCGGCGTCGCCTGTCGGACGGGGCCAAGCGTTCGGTGACGAGGCACAGCGACGCGTGGGCCGAGGCCGGGCGGCGTGCGGGCTCGCCGCCGCCCGAGGCGTTCGAGCGGGACGAGGACCTGCCCCATGGGTGAGCGTCCCCTCGCGCTCATCACGGGCGGCGCTCGGCGTGTTGGGCGGACCACGTCGCTGGCGTTGGCGCGGGGCGGGTGCGACCTGATTGTGACGTATCGCTCGAGCCGGGGCGGGGCGCGGGCTTTGATCGACGAGGTGCGGGGATTCGGGGCGAACGTCGCGGCGGAGCGGCTGGACCTGGGCGATCTTGTGGAGGTTCGGGCGTTCGCTGCGGCGATTGCCCGGTCGCACCGGCGTCTGGATGTGCTGGTGCACAACGCGTCGATCTATGCACCGACGCCGCTGGACGCCGCGGCCCGGGAGGCGGGCGAGGGTGAGTTCGGGGTCGAGGACTTCATGCGGGTCAACGCGGTCGCGCCGTTGGTGCTGACGGCCGGGCTGGCCGGCTCGCTGCGGAACTCGATCCTGCCGATCGGGGCGGGGGTCGTGGCGATGTGCGACATCCACTCGATGGGGCGCCCTCGGAAAGACCACGCGGCGTACTCGATGTCCAAGGCCGCGCTCGAGGAGATGGTCCGGTCGCTGGCACGCGACTTGGCGCCGCGGGTCCGCGTCAACGGCGTGGCGCCCGGCGTGGTGGCGTGGCCCGAGCACGGGGACGAGGCGGACGAGGCGCTGCAAAGGCGGTACCTGGAGCGAGTGCCGCTGGAGCGGGCGGGCACCCCCGAGGACGCGGCGGAGGTCGTGCGGTGGTTGGCGCTGGACGCGGCGTACACGACCGGGCAGATCGTGCGGGTGGATGGTGGGCGTTGGTTGGTGTGAGATTGGAGGCAAACGAGCCGCGCGGCGCAAGCCCGCGGTTGCTCGGTCCGTGCCGCCGAATCGCCCGCACGCATCGGCACCTGAACATCGAACACCCAGAGGGCGTGGAGAGTCGCAAGAACAACCGCGGGCTTGCGCCGCGCGGCTCGTGGGCAGGTGCCACGAATCGGGCGCGAGATGGGTTGTAGAATCCCGCGACCCACAGGTTCGCAGTGAGGAGTCCCACCATGAACGTGCTGATCGCCGACAAGTTCGAGGCCCACGGCGTGGACGGGCTCAAGGCCCTGGGGTGCGAGGTCGCCAGCAAGCCGGGGCTGGACGCGCCGGCCATGGCCAAGGCGATCGCCGACACCAAGGCCCAGGTGCTGATCGTCCGCTCGACCAAGGTGCCCGCGAGCGTCATTGAAGACAGCCCGGGGCTGAAACTGATCATCCGGGCGGGCGCGGGTGTGGACAACATCGACGTGAAGGCCGCGTCGGCCAAGGGCGTGCCCGTGTGCAACTGCCCCGGCATGAACGCGGACGCGGTCGCGGAACTGACGATGGGGCTGCTGGTGTGTTGCGACCGGCGGATTCCCGAACAGGGGGCGCTGTCGCGCCAGGGCAAGTGGAACAAGGGCGAGTACAGCAAAGCGCCGGGGCTGAAGGGGCGGACGCTGCTGGTGGTCGGCACGGGGTCGATCGGCATGGGCGTCGTGCGCCGGGCCCAGGCGTTCGGCATGGACGTGATCGGCTGGTCGCGGAGCCTGACGCCCGACGGGGCCAAGGCCAAGAACATCGGGTTCGGCGGCAGCACGCGCGACGAGCTGCTCAAGGCGGTCGGCGGCGCGGACGCCGTGTCGATCCACGTCGCGGCCACCGCGGACACGAAGCGGATGTGCGACGCTGCGTTCTTCGGGGCGATGCGGGCGGGGGCGATCTTCCTGAATACCGCGCGCGGCGACGTGGTGGACGAGGCCGCGCTGCGGGACGCGATCCGGGCCAAGGGCATCCGGGCGGGGCTTGATGTGTTCGAGGGCGAGCCGGCGGAGAAGACGTGCGACTGGGCCCCGGAGGTGATGACGATGCCGGGCGTGGTGGTGACGCACCACATCGGGGCGTCGACGGACCAGGCGCAGCTGGCGGTGGCGGATGAGACGGTGCGGATCGTGCGGGAGTTCAAGGCGGGCGGGGCGACGCCGAATCGGGTGAACTGAGTGCGCCGGATATGAGATCGTGTCGGCGTTGTCGGGCTTTGGTCGATACACTTCGGACATGGTTCGGAGCGTCGACCATCCTCGCCCCGCGGAGCCGCAGTACATCGGCATCCGCTGCTCGGCCGACGAGTACCTCGCGCTCGAACACGACGGGTTCAGGTACCAGCTCATCAACGGGGTCGTGATCATGTCGCCCAGGCCGACGCCCCACCACCAGAGCATCCTGCTCGCGATTCTCCGCCAGATCGACCCCGCCGCGTTGTCGTTGGGCGGGGCGGTGCTGCCCGAGGTCGATCTTCGGTTGGCTCCCGACCTGGTCTACTCCCCGGACGTCTGCTACGTCGCACCCGGTCGGGAGTTCCCTCGGGACCAGGCGCTGTCGCTGGTGCCGGACATGGTCGTTGAGATCCTCTCGCCCAGCAGCCGCCGCATGGACCTTCGAACGAAGCGGACCGACTACGAGCGGTTCGGCGTCCGCGAGTACTGGGTCGTCGAGCCCGATGAGCGGCGCGTCCGCGTGTTCCGCCTCAGCGGCGGCGTCTATGCTGAGGCGATCTGCGAGGGCGCCACGGCGGCCAGCGAGGCCATCCCCGGCTTCGCGTTCGACCTGGACGCGTTGCGGGCCGCGATGGCCGTCTGACGCCGGGTCGCCTGCACGTGCGCACGCGGATCCGGCCCACTTACCCCGGTCTCGCTCCGACCGCCCTCCCGGCCAACGGCGTCGCCCACCGCGGTATCATTGTCCATGAGCACCGCAGCCGCCCCCGCCGTCGCGTCGTCCAAGGCCGCGCTCCCCGCCCGCGCCTTCAACTTCTCAGCCGGGCCGGGCGTGCTGCCCGAGCCGGTCCTCCGCCAGGCCCAGCAGGACCTGTGGAGCATCATGGGCTCGGGCATCGGCATCGCCGAGCAGAGCCACCGAGGCACCGTTTTTGACAAGGTGCTCGCCGACGCCGAGGCCGCGTGCCGCAAGGTCGGCAACATTCCCGACAACTACAAGGTCCTGTTCCTGACCGGCGGCGCGACCACCCAGAACCACATGGTGCCGGCCAACCTGCTGCCCGACGACGGCGTCGCGGCGTTCCTGACCACCGGCGTCTGGACCGAGAAGACCTGGGAAGAGGTCGGCGTGTACTCGTCCAAGTGTTACGAGGCGTGGGACGGGCGGAAGACGAACCACACCTTCTGCCCGGCGGACAACGAGGTCGTCTACAAGGACAAGCCCGTCTACGTCCACATGTGCTCGAACAACACGATCTACGGAACCCAGTTCCGCAACGCCGATGGCTCGATCCGCCTGCCGCACGTGCCCAAGGGCTCGACCCTGGTGTGCGACGCGTCGAGCGACATCTTCTCCCGCCCGATCAACATCAGCGACTACGGGCTGATCTATTGCGGCGCCCAGAAGAACGTCGGCATCGCCGGGACGACGCTGGTGATCATCCGCGAGGACCTGCTCGAGCCGGTGCGCAAGTTGCCCACGATGCTGCGGTACGACTCGTTCGCCAAGAACGAGAGCCGCCCGAACACGCCGCCGGTGTTCCCGATCTATGTCTCCGGGCTGGTGTTCCAGTGGATCCTGGACGAGGGCGGGCTGGCGGTGATGCACAAGCGGAACATGGAGAAGGCCGCGATCATCTACGACGCGCTGGACGCGTCGGCGTTCTGGGCCCCCCACGCCCGCAAGGACAGCCGCAGCCTGATGAACATCACGTTCAAGGTGAACCCGAAGGTGGCCAACGCCGCGGACCTGGACAAGAAGTTTGTCAAGGAGGCCCTCGCCAACGGCATGGACCAGCTCAAGGGCCACCGCTCGACCGGCGGCATGCGGGCCAGCGTGTACAACGCATTCCCGATCGAGGGCTGCCGGGCGCTGGCGCAGTTCATGAAGGACTTCGAGGCCAAGAACGGGTGAGCGGGCGGAGCCGGCACGTGTTCGCAAGCAAGCCGCGAGATCGGCGCCGGTCGGCGCAATCGGTTGTCGGCGCGTGAACCCGGGCGTGCCAAGATGGAACGGAGTCGTCGCGATCTCACGATCGCGGCTCGGTCGCGTGGGCTCCGCCTGGCATCAGAACGGCGGCTCCTCGTCGTCCGCCCCCGCGTAGTCCACGGGCTCGTCGCGCTGCGGCTCGTCCCGGTCCGGCCCGCCGCCGTCGCGGAACTCGCCGACCGGGCCGGTGCGGCTGCCGGGCGCGAACGGCTTGGGCTCGACCCGGGCGGCGAATCCGCTCGAGGCGCCACCGCTCGCGTCGTACGCCGTGTACCCGCCTCCCCCACCGCCTCCGGGAAGTCCCCCGCTCCCGTTGCCCTGGTGGCGCGGCTTCTCGAGCGACGCCGGGGCCCGCATCGTCCGCTCGTACGCCGCCGGGTCGATGTCCATGTCCGCGTAGTTCTTGAACCGCGTGGCCGCGGCGTCCCAGGCGAACTCGACCACGCCCGTCGGCCCGTTGCGCTGCTTGGCGATGATCAGCTCGGCCTTGCCCTTGGCCTCCGGGTGGGCGTCGAGCCAGTCCGGCTCGCCGATGTGGTAGTACTCCTCGCGGTGCAGCAGCATGATGATGTCGGCGTCCTGCTCGATGGCGCCCGACTCGCGGAGGTCGCTCATGCGGGGGCGGTTGCCCTCGCGGTTCTCCACGCCGCGGTTGAGCTGGGCCAGGCAGACGACCGGGACGCGGAGTTCGCGGGCCAGGCTCTTGATGCCGCGGCTGATGGCGGCGACCTCGTTCTGGCGGCTCTCACGCCCCGCGCTGGGGGCGGTGAGCAGCTGCAGGTAGTCGACCATGATGCAGCGGATCTTGTGCTGGGTCGCCATGCGCCGGGCCTTGGCGCGGAGCTGGAGCACCGTGAGGGCGGGCGTGTCGTCGACGATCACGGGGGCGTGGTGCAGCGTGGCGCACGCGCCCTTGATGCGCTCGAACTCGTCCATCGAGATGTCGCCGGAGCGGAGGCGCTGGTGGTCGACGTTGGCCGCGGCCGAGATAAGGCGCTGCGAGACGGCCTCCTTGGACATCTCGAGGCTGAAGAACGCGACCGGCACGGGGGTCTCGCCGCGGTGGGTCTCGTGCGGGGCCCGCCCGCCCAGGGCGATCTGCTCGGCCAGGTTCAGTGCGAGGCTCGTCTTGCCCATCGAGGGGCGTCCGGCGATGACGATCAGTTCGCCGGGGTGCAGGCCCGAGGTCTTCCGGTCCAGATCGTGGAAGCCGGTGGAGATCCCGGTGACGCGCTCGCCGTCCATCGCGCGGTCGAGGCGGTCGACCTCGTCCTGCAGGAGCTCGGAGAGTTTCTGGGCCTCGTCGGCGTTGGCCCCCTCGGCGATCTTGAAGATCGCGGCCTCGGCCTCGTCCAGGACGAGCCTGACTTCATCCGAGCCGGCGTCGCCCGCCTGGTACGCGTCGTACGCGATCTGCTCGGCGGCCTCGATGAGGCGGCGCAGGCGGTACTTTTCCGCGACGATCCGGGCGTAGTGCGGGGCCGCCTGCGTGCTGGGCGTCGAGTCGACGAGCTGGACCAGGTACGTCGGCCCCCCCACCGCCTCGAGCGACTTCTTGCCTCGCAGGCGTTCGACGATCTGCACCAGGTCGCCCGACTGGGCCTGGTCCCAGACCTCGGCGATGGCGGTGTAGATCGCCCCGTGGGCCTCGAGGCTGAACATCTCCGGCCCGGGCACGAGGGCCAAGATCTCCCCCATCATGTGGGGGTCGGTGAGCAGGGCGCCCAGCAACGCCATCTCGGCTTGCGGGTTCCGGGGTGGAGCCTTGCCGAGGATGCCGCCCAGGTCCGGGCGCGGGCCTCGCGCGGCGTCCTGGCGGCGGGATGGGTCGGTTGGGCGTCCTTGCTCCACCTGTGGAGTGTTGGCGCGTCGGCCCCCCGGAGTCGGGCACCCGACAGGTTTCCTGCGTCTGTCCACACCGATCCGCCGAACACCCGCCCGTACAGTCTTGGAGATCGAGCCCCGAACCCGCGGGGTGTTTCTTTGGAGGAGCGGCCATGCCCGACGACGCAACCGACAAACCGACACGCGTGGCCCTCATCGCCTCGCTGAACGATGATTTGTCGAACGAATACTCGGCGATCCTCCAGTACCTGACGTACGCCGCCCGGGTGACCGGACCGTATCGCCCACAGCTGCGGGCGTTCTTCATGGCCGAGATCCCCGACGAGACGGGTCACGCCCAGTTCCTGGCCGACAAGATCGTCGCGCTCGGGGGCACGCCAACCGCCGAAGCCGCCCCTGTGCCGGAGGCCAAGTCGAACCGGGAGATGCTCGAGGCTGTCCTGAAGGCCGAGCGAGCGGCGGCGGAGCGGTACACCGTTCGGTCGCGTCAGGCCGAGGCGTTCGGGGACAAGGGTTTGCAGGTGCAACTGGAAGACATGGTCCGCGACGAGAGCCAGCACCGCGACGAAACGGCCCGAATCCTCCAGGACTGGGGCCTCTGATTCGGCGCGGCGATCGTGCGATCGCGACGAGTGTGCCTTGTGAACTCTCGCATGAAAAGGGCGGACCAATCCGGCCCGCCCGTCGCCGTTGACGCTGTGGGCCGAGCGGCTCAGCAGCCGACCGCGAACAGGTTCAGGTAGTAGAAGAAGTCGTCGTTGTTGAGGATGCCGTTGGGCTGCCCGTAGCCGGGTCCGGGGATGGCCAGGGTGGTCATGTCGGCCTCGCCGAGATCGCCGGCGGCGAAGCGGTCGAGGAAGTAGAAGAAGTCGTCGCTGTTGAGGGCGCCGTCGGGGACGCCGAAGCCGGGCTGGCCCGGGATCGCGCCCGTGGTGAGGTCGGCGTTGCAGACCTTGACCAGTTGCAGGCCGTTGGAGAACCCGCTCTGGCCCCAGATGCCGCCGGCGACGTAGAACTCGATGATGCCGTCGGGCGAGGTGATGCCGACGGCGTGGTGGGTGACGCTCTCTTCGAACGCCCCCGTCCAGGCCCCGCCGACCGCCGCGGCGCTGCTGCGTCCGTTGGCAGGGTTGGCGAAGTCGATCCACGTGCGCTCGTTCGGCGCGTTGCCTGTGAACCCGTAGCCGATGGCCTTGTACCGTCCCGGTGCGAGGCCCGCGATGGTGATGGGGACCAGAACGTCGGCGGTGCCCCAGATGCCGTCGTCGAGGAGCATCTCGGCGGCTCCGGTCGTGCCCGGGTCCGGGCGGAGCGCGGACTCGCGCGGGCCGAACCGGCTGACGATCGTGGCGCCGGTCGCGATGCCGGCAACGTCGACCAGGGCCTGGGGCGTTTCGAGCTGGAGGTCGGGCGTGTTCCAGACGCCCGCGACGCCGGCACCGGCGAACGCGGGGCCGGGGACCCCGCCTTGGCGTCCGAGGTCGATGTTGATGGACTGGGCCGACGCGCCACCGGCGCACAGCGCCACCAGCAGCGGGGCCGAGCGGAGCATGTTGACTCGAACCATGGCATGTCCTCCTGAGTCCCCAACCCGCGATGGTGCCACGCCCTTGGCAGTGTACCACCGGGCGGAGCCGGCTCAACCCCCGGGGTGGGCTTCGCTGGGTCCGTCGGCCGGCGCCTGCAATCGCGTGACAATCCGACATGACGCCCCTTTGGTTGTGGCCCGTGCCGCCGCCCCGTAGGATCGACGCCCGGTGGGCGGGCGACCGACCCCAGGATCGGGGATCGAGTTCCCAGGACGAGCCATGGCAGGGACGACAGCGGCACGCGCGGCGGCATGCGCCCTCACGGGCGTTTGTGGCGCGCCGATCGCGATCGTCGCCGGCGTGATCGCGTGCGTTGGCGTGGCGGCTCCGGCCGGGGCCCAGGCGATCGCGAACCCCACGGGGCGCGACTTCGCCGGAATCCGGCTGAACATCCCGGTCGTGTGGGGATCGATCGGGCTGAAGGCCAGCCGGGCGAGCGTGTGGACCGAGGCGGGGTCGCCCCCGACGCGCCGCCTGCTGCTGGATGATGGCGTGGTGGTCACGCTGGGCGACTCGGTCTTCCAGGCCAAGCGTGCGGTCGTCTGGCTGACGAACGTGCAACCGATCGGCGAGACGGGCGGCGAGTACCAGGTGTTCGTGGTGTTCGAGGACGTCGGCTCGCCCGCGGCGGTCGCCGGGCCACAGGTCGCGGCGTCGTGGCTGGCGGTGCAAGGCATCGTTCGATCGGAGTCGCGGCCTTCGCTGTCGGCGGACCTGGTCACCCAGGGGCGTCCCGGCGACCGGATCGTCGAGCGGGCGGAGGCGGAACTGGCGGCCCAGTTGCGCCGCGTGCTGGGGCTGGCGCCGCTGGCGGATGGGGGCACCGGGCCCGAGGAGGACGGGCGGCTGTGGCGTCCGGTGCCGGTGCCGACGTTTGTGGCCCGCGTGCCCGAGGCGGGCGAGGCGGGCGGGGTGGCGGGCGTTGGGAACGAGCGGGGTGTCGCGACGCTGCCGGATCGCGTGCCGGTCGGTGTGCCCGCGGGCGTGCCGACAGCGCCGGGTCAGCGTCCCGGCGAGGTCACGCGCCTGCCGGGGGCGACGGTGCCCCGGGACGCGACGGGCGTGCCCGCGCCGGAGCGTGTGATCTCTGAGGCCGAGGCGGCGGCGGCGACGGAGCGGTTCCGCGACGCGATCTCGACGCTGCCTCCCACGACGCCGACGCCGGTGATCGCGCCGCGGACGGGCGTCGTGACGGTCGGCGGGGCCGAGCGGGCCGTCGTCCAGGGTGGGGCCGAGGAGACCACGATCGTCATTGACGGCGGCGTGGTGATCCAGAGCACCGACGAGCGCAGCGGGCGAACGATGCTGCTCAAGGCCGACCGTGCGGTCATCTTTCACGACCCCGGCAGCGTGCAGGACCTTGCGACGCTGGATCGCGAGAAGTTCCGCGGCGTGTACCTCGAGGGTGCCGTGATGGCCACCGACGGGCAGTACACGCTGCGCGGGCACAGCGTGTACTACGACCTGCGGAGCGACCGGGCCATCGTGCTCGACGGAGTGTTCAACACGTACAACGAGCAGCTCCGGATGCCGCTGTACCTGCGGGCCGACGTGATCCGCCAGGAGGCGGTCAGCGAGTTCACGGCGGAGAACCCGCGTCTGGCGACGTCGGCCTTCAACCGCCCGCTGCTGACGCTGGGCGCGTCGACGATCACGCTGCGCCGGTTGGCGGGGGGCAGCGGCATCACGCGGAACATCGTCGAGGCCGACGACCTCACGCTTCGGGCCGGCTCGCTGCCGTTCTTCTACTGGCCGACGTACAGCGGCGAGCCGGAGCGGGTCCCCTTGCGGGGCATCGGCCTGTCCGGGATCGGCGGCGGCGACGGCGCGCTGCGCACGACGTGGGACGCGATGGGGCTGCTGGGCATCGACCCGCCCTCGGAGCTCGACGCCGAGCTGCGGACCGATCTGCTCGTGGACTGGTACTTCGAGCGGGGCCTCGCCGGCGGGCTCGACGCCGATTGGAAGACCGACCGCGGCGAGGGCTCGCTGCTGGCCTACGGCATCTTCAACGACGTCGGCGAGGACCGCCTGAACTCCGGCGCACGCGTGGGGCGCGACGGCGACACGCGGGGCATGGTGCTCGGCGAGCACCGCTGGATCTACAACGACCTCTGGACGTTCACCAGCGAGCTGGCGTACATCGGCGACGAAACGTTTGTTGACGCGTTCTTCGACCGCGACGGCGAGACCCGGCGCGAGTTCGCCACCGGCGTGACCGCCCAGCGCCTCGAGTCGAACACCGCGGTCACCATCACCGCCCGCGGCTCGCTCAACGACTTCTCGGCCAACGAGTACATCCAGGCCGGGCCCGGCTACACCACCGAGAGACTCCCCGAGTTCCGTTACGTGCGCCTGGCGGACGACCTGTTCCCGCAGCGCTACCCGGGGCTGGTGATCTACTCGCTCGACGCGCGCGGCGGGTACAACCGCCTGAACTTCACGGAGCCGACCGCCGCGGAGCTCGGCTACACGCGCGTGGGGCGGTCGCGGGCGGCGTTCGGCATCGACCCGGATCAGTCCATCGCCGATCGCCTCCGGTCCGAGGGGTACTTCGAGGACGGCGTGTGGCGTTTCGACGCCCGCCACGAGCTGTCCAGCAAGGTCCCCGTCGGCCCGGTGAACATCAACCCGTTCGTCGTCGGGCGGACGACGTTCTATGACACCGATTTCCAGGAGTTCTCGCCCGAGGAGGATGACAACGCCCGCCTCTGGGGGGCCGCGGGCGTAACGGCCTCGACGAGCATCCAGCGGGTGGACAACGGGGCCGAGTCGCGCCTGTTCGACGTGCACCGGATCCGCCACATCATCGAGCCGCGGGTCACGGTGTTCCACGCGGCCAGCAACATCGATTCGACGGACCTGCCGATCTACGACGACGACGTGGAGGGGCTGGCCGAGGGCACGACGGTGCGGGTCGGCGTGGACCAGACGTTCCAGACGCAGCGTGGCTCGTTCGGGCAGTTCCGCAGCGTGGACTTCTTCACGGTTGACGCGGAGATCATCTGGAACGACGACGACCAGGACCGCGAGTCGCTGATCCCGCGGTTCTTCGAGCCGAGACCGGAACTGTCCGACCCGGGGACGTTCGGGCGGGTGGACGCGACGTGGCAGGCGACCGAGTCGCTGGGGCTCTCGACCGAGTGGATCTACTCGTTCGATTCCAACCAGCCGGCCAGGATCAGCGCGGGGTACATCATCAACCACACGCCGCAGCTGACCACCAGCGGCGAGATCCGGTTCCTCAACCCGCAGGACGTGACGTACGCGGACTTCGCGTGGCTGTACAACATCACCGACAAATACGCGGCGACGGGCTCGGTGTCGTTCGACGTTGACGAGGGCGACTTCCGGCGGGCCCGCGTGGGCGTCCGTCGCGAGTTCCCGGCGTTCTACTTCCGGGTCGACCTGGTGTACGACAACATCCAGGACGAGACGTCGATCAGCGTGAACCTGCTGCCGATCCGGGTGCCGACGCTCGATCGGGATCTGGACTGATCGAACTCGAAGACTCGAATCCCAGATCTGCGACCCGATCCTTCCGACGGCCATCCAGCGAGGAGCGATCTTGTGGTCCGCGCCCGCGGGGCGGGCAACCGCACGCGCTTACACCGGCCGCACTTTGATCTGCGTCCCGTCGGCCGCGGTCACACGGACCCTCACGCCCGCTTCGACCATGCCCAGTTCGGAGACCGCGTCGTAGCGCTGGCCCTCGATCCGAACCGCGCCCACGGGGCGCAGCGGCGTGAGCGTCTGGCCCTCCATGCCGACCAGGGCCAGACGCTTGTCGGCCTCGGACTGGCGTTCGGCGGTCTCCCGCTCGATCTCCTCCTCGGACTTGCCGCCGTAGAGGATCGACCGCCCCACCGCCGTGTGCGGGAAGACCTTGAGCGCGAACGTGAACACCAGTGGGCCGAGCACGAGCATGACCAGCAGGCCGATCACGCCGGTCATCACGTCGTACTGGAAGAGCATGACGAGGCCGACGATGGCCAGCCCGACGCCGACGATCGAGAGCAGGCCCATCGAGGGCACGAAGACCTCGAGCACGAAGACCGCGAGGGCGGCGCCAAGCAGGATGATGCCCCAGACGAGTTGCTGCTCAGGCACGGGCTCGGGCCTCCGGGAACGGGCGGGCGCGATGCCCGCTCTCTTCGCGCGGGGGCGTCACGCGGCACCCGCCGATGGGTTCGGCCCCGCGTCGCTCCCTGAGCCCGCGTCCGGCCCGTCCGCCCCGGTGGCGGCATCGACGCCGATCCGCATCAGGCTCGCCGAGACCACGCGGACCGGCGTTCCGGCGGGAATGTAGCCGAGTTCGGCCACGACGTCGATCAGCCGCCCGTCGATCTCGGCCCGCCCGGCGGGGCGCAGGTCGGTCGCGGCCCGCCCGAGGGCTCCCATGAGCGGGTGGTCGGAGGAGCCCATGGCCGACAGCGTGCCGCCCGCGCGTTCGGGGTCGTCCTGGAGCACGAGGCGGTTCAGGATCGGCAGCGAGCCCAGGTGGCGCGTGATGAAGTAGATGATCACGCCGGACGTGACCACGGCGGCCAGCAGCATGGCCGCGGACACCAGGGCGCTCTGGCCCGTGCCGGACTCGCCGGGGAACAGGCGTCCGCCGCCGGGCATGATCACGCCCAGCAGCCCGCCGAACAGCAGGGCGATGCCGGCGACGCCGAAGATCCCGAAGCCGGGGATGACGAAGATCTCGACGGCCATCAGGGCGATGCCGCCCAGGATGGCCGCGATCTCCCACCAGGCCGCCATGCCCACGAGCATCGAGGGTGCGATCAGGCCGCCCAGCGCGAGCAGCGCGATGAACGCCGGAACGGTGGCGCCGGGGTGGGTCATCTCGATGAACATCGCGATGAGGAAGACGACGACGAGCACGAACCGGACGGGCATCTGCACCATGAACCGCGCGAACCGCTCCGACCACGACTCGTCGAGGCGGACCACGTTCACCGCCCCGAAGTGCGACTCGAGTTCGGACTGGTTGCGGATGACCGCCGAGGCGACGCCCAGGGCCATCAGCTCGTCGGTCTTCATCACGACCGCGCCGTCGCCGGGCGTGACGTAACGCACGAGCTCGTAGCGCCCGGCCTGGGCTTCGGAGAACGTTGGGCGGTCGGTCGCCTCGGTGAGTTCGCTGTTGATGGCGGCCGCGAGCGAGTCGGAGAGTTCCGGGTTGGCGGGTTGGAAGCGGTCGCCCTCGCGGACCGACGGCAGCGGGCGGGTCGGATCGGGCTCGCTGGGGCCGGCGGCGCTGGGCATCTGGCCCCGCCCCCGGGCCGACGGGATGATCGGGTTCGAGCGCGGCGGCGGGCCGTCGAAGAGCGCCCGGTACTCGTCCCCGTTGATGCAGTAGGTCCGCCCCGTCGTTGTATCACGGACCTGCCAGAGTTCCACGCCGCGCGTGACGATGCCCTGGACGAGCATTTCGTCGTAGCCGTTCCGACGGGCAGAGTTGACGACCTCGGCCAGCAGCGGCGAGAGCACCTTCTGGCGCTCCTGCTCGGGCAGTGCGTCAAAGGACTGGAACCCCATCGGCCCGCCCAGGATCACGAGCGCATCGCCCATCGTCGCCGGGTCGCTCGCGACGATCTGCCGGCACGACAGCGCGATGATCGCCCCGGCCGAGTATGCATCGGGGTGCACCCACGCGACCGTCAACGGCACGCTGGTTCCCTTGATCGCGTTGCAGATCTCGAGGGCGGCCTTCAACTCGCCGCCGGGGGTGTCGATCTCGAAGACGATGGCGTCGGCCCCGCCGTCCTCGGCCGCCGCGATCCGGCGCCGGATGCTTTGGGCGGTGAAGGCGTCGATCGGGCCGCGGATCGTGATGATGACCAGGTTTTCGGCCTTGTTGGCGGCGGCGACGGCCCCGGTGACGGGGCCGCCTGTCGCGCCCTGCCCGGGGCTCGGCGCGGCGCTCTGGGGCGTGGTCTGCGGCTGGCGGGCCGACGCCTCCGCAGGCGGCCAGGCGGTTGTCAGCAGCATGCCGACAGCCGCGGCCAGCGCGACGAGCATGCGGAGCGATCGCAGGCGATGACGTGTCCGTGTCACGACCGGAGTATACGGACGGGCCCCCCGTGCCCGTTCCATGGAGGAGCCGTCGAACCGGGTCTGGGCGGATCGCCGCCGATCCCCCGCGGACCCTACCGCTGGGGCGGGATCGACTGCTCAACCCGCCACGACATCGACCCTCCCGAGCAGTCGATGGCCACGGAGAAGAACCCGTGGCGCTTCCCCGCCCGCTCCTGCTCGGGCGAGACCTCGTGCTCGCGCACCAGCGGCCAGATGATCTGGCGATCCGTGTCGGGGATCGGCAGCCCGTCCAGCTCGCGCTCGTGGAACCAGTCGAGGCGTCCCTCGGCCATGTCACGGGCCTCGACCTCCACCGCCCCCACCACGCGGAAATAGAACAGCAGCCAGTGCCCCCGCTTCTCGAACGCCCGCTCGGCGATCAGCCCCATCAGGTGCAGGCGCTCGATCGGCACGTCGATGCCGGCCTCTTCCATGATCTCGCGCCGGGCGCACTGGTGGGGCGACTCGCCCGTCTCGACATCGAGTTTTCCGCCGATCGGCGAGCACAGCCCAAGGTTGGGCTGCTTCTTCCGCAGCAGCAGCAGGTGCCGCCCCTGGGCGTCGCGGAGATCGCACAGGCAGGCGAGTCGGTACGGCAGGGCGGCGTCGGACATGGGCTAGGAGGATACGCCCGCGATGGGACGACCTCACGCGCAGGACATCGCTGCTGGGCGCTTCAGTTTCCGGGCCATCCCGCCCGCAGGAACTTCCCGTCCCTGTGGAACACCTCGGCGTCGCCCGCGATCGAGCCGCCCTGGCGCAGGTCGCACACCATGTCCCAGTGCAGCCCGGACTCGTTGCTGCTCCCGCTCTCGGGGTACCCCGCCCCGCACGCGGCGTGGAACGTCCCGCCGATCTTCTCGTCGAACAGCGTGTTCTTGCTGAACTGCTTGATCGCGTAGTTGGTCCCGATCGCGATCTCGCCCAGCACGCGGGCCCCCTCGTCCTGGTCGAGCATCGCCAGCAGGAACGCCTCGTTCCTGGTCGCCGAGGCGTCCACGACCCGCCCGCCCTTGAACGCCAGGCGGATGCCCTCGACCTCGCGCCCCTGGTACACGCCGGGGAACGTGTAGTTCACGTGCCCATCGACGCCCCTGGGCCCGGCGAAGACCTCGCCGTCGGGGAAGTTCTCGTGCCCGCCGCAGTTGATCCAGGTCGAGCCGTCCACGTTCACGCGCAGGTCGGTGCCGTCGTGCCCGTCGCGGGGCGGGGCGACGAACCGGACCTCCTTCTTCTTGTTCAGCCAGTCGCACACCTGCTTCTGGCTCTCATAGATCGCCGTCCACGCCGCGACCGGGTCGGGCAGATGCAGCAGCCCGGCCTCGAACACGAACGTCTCGTACTCGGTCAGGCTCATCTCGGCGTCCTGGGCGCTGGCGTTGGTGGGGTAGAGCGTGCCGCACCAGCGGTGCTCGCCCAGGGCGGCGCGGCGGAGATACTCGGTCATGATCGGCTTGCGGGCCTGGCCGCGCAGACCGAGTTTCCGCGGGTCGGCGTTGCCCATGAACTTGGTGTTCTCCTGGGCCCACAGCCCGATGTGCACGTCCACCGCCTTGGCACGCTGCACGTCGAACGGGCTGGCGAACGCGAGCTGCTCATCCGAGCCGAACCGCACCATCGCCTCCTCGAGCTCTTCGGGGCGGGCGACGTAGAACGGATGCCCGCCAGCCTTCAACACCGCCTCGTACACCGCGGTGATCAGCGGCATCGCCACGGGCACCGCCCGGATCTCGACCGTGTCTCCTCGCTTCACGCGCGTCGAGTACCGCACGATCACGTCGGCCAGCCGGTCGAGGCGCGGGTCACGCATGGTCGGTCGCCTTTCGGGTTCGGACGCGGATGGCGACGCGGCCTCGCTCCAGGAGCGGCACCTGCGCCGGGTCCGACTGTAGACCTTGGAGCGGCGTCTGCTCTCCTTCCGACCGCACCTGCGCCGACGCCCCGCTCGCCACCGCCGCCGGATCGCCCGCGACAGGCGGATTACACTTGGGCTCGCTCTTCCCTCAACCCCAGGACTCGAACGGACTGCCATGGCCAATCTTCGTGACACCCTCGTGACCGCAAGCGTCGCCGCCGCCCTCGTGCTCGCCGCCGGCGGCGTGCTCAATGGCACCCACGCCCCCGCGACCATGGCGAACGCTGCGAGCGACGCGGCCCAGCCCTCCGGCGAGACCCGCCTAGGCACGGTCGACGCGCTGATCGTTCTTCAGGGTCTGTGGGACCGCCCGGCCCTGGCCGCCGAGCGTCAGGCCCTCGAAACCCAGCTCACCACCGCGCTCACCGCCAAGGAAGCCGAGGTCCAGTCCTCGCAGCAGGGGCTCCAGCAACTCGCCCAGTCCGCCGCCGCCCGCTGGCAGGCCCTGCCCGACGGCGACCCGGAGCGGACGCAGATCGAGGCCGGCTACCGCATGGCCGAGTCGCTGCACAACCAGCGCGTCGACGCGTTCCAGACGCTCCAGGCCGACGCCCAGCAGCAGTTCGACTCCCAGCGGGCCGACCAGATGCGGGCCTGCTACGCGGAGATCCGCGAGGCCGTCGCCGCGATCGCCGGCGAGCGCGGCTACACGCATGTGCTATCCCAGGCCGCCGATCCCCGCCAGTTCGAGATCCTCGGCGTGGACCTGCTCCTGCAGAACATCCGCGACAAGCCGCTGGTGTACGGCGGCGAGGGCGACGACATCACCGATGCCGTGCTCGCACGCCTGGGCGTCGAACGCCCCGACTTTGAGGCGCTGCTGCAGGGCGGCGCGACGCCCGATGGGATGGCCCCGGACATGATGCCCGCCGGTCCGACGATTCCGACGGCTCCCGCCGGCAATCCGTGATCGCGACACCAGTCTGACGCGCCCCTCCCCTGTGCCGCGGGGGAGGTGTCATGCGAGGTTCAGCGAGCATGTCGGAGGGGGCATTGCGGCCCCGGATCGATATCGCGCCATACGCGCGCAGCGACCTCGACTCTCTCTACTTCTTCCGACGCGCCCGCAGCGCAGCCTGCGCCGGCTCCGTGCACAGCACCTGGGCCGACAGTTCCGCCCCGCGCCGGACGAGTTGCACGTCCATCGACCCGTCCAGGTCGTTGAGCAGCCGCTTGGTCGCGGCGAGGGCCAGCGGGCCGCCGGTGGCGAGGCGCGACACCATCTCGCTCATCGCCGCGTCGAGTTGCTCGGGCGTGTCGACGCAGTGGTCGATCAGTCCGGCCTCATGGGCCTCGCGCCCGCTCATCAGCCCGCCGGAGAGCAGGACGCGTCGGGCCGGGCCGGGGCCGATCTTCCGCACCAGCCACGGCGCGACAACGGCGGGGCAGATGCCCATGTCGACCTCGGGGAAGCCGACCTTGTTCGCAGCGTGCGTGATCGAGACGTCGGCGACGCATGTGAGCCCGCACCCGCCGCCGATCGCGGGGCCGTTGACCTTCGCGACGACCACGCCCGGCAGGCGGCGCAGGGCGATCGTGAAGTCGGCCAGCCCGGTCAGCAGCGCCCGCGGCGTTGCGTCGTCGCCCGGTTTCTCGACGATCACCTGGGCCAGGTCCATCCCCGCGCAGAACGCCCGGCCGGTCCCCGTCAAGACCACCACCGTCGGCCCATCGCCCGCGGCGTACCTGGCCTCCAACTCCCGCACCCGGGCCGCGGCGGCGTCGAGCAGATCGATCGAGAGCGCGTTGGCGGTGTCGGGGCGGTTGAAGGCGAGGGTTGCGACGGGGCCGTCGAAGGTGAGAAGGGCGAGGTCGGACATAGGGGGATGGTAGTGGGATGGGGGCGCGGAGGGACGCGCGGCGCAAGCGAGTGCACCGCGCCATCAACGAAGGCGACGCGCAAGCGAGTGCTTGGTGCGCCGTGACGCTCCGACCGAGGGGGTCGGGCTTTCCAGCCCGACTCGCATCGGGTTCCACCTGTCGCGAGCCCGTGGCCCCCTCGGTGCAGCACAGCCGCCGATGGCGGCCCAACGACGCTCCAGCCCGCTTCCCGCCATCGAGCGGGGCTGGAAAGCCCCGCCCCCTCTCACGGGGCGCACGGCCTCGGTCAGCGTCGGAAGGAACACCCGATACTCGGCCCGCGCGACCCGCCGAGTCTACCTGTGCGCACGCCGGCGGCACCGGTCTTTCGTTCGGGGTTGCTGCGGGGTTTGCCGATGTTGGCGGGTTCGGCGAGCTGCTGGGACGGGAGTTTTCTCCCGTCTATCCGGATGAATGGATGAAACGACGCTATGCTCCTGCCATGGCTTCCCAGACCCTCATGGACGGGGGAGGGGGCCCGGGCGCGCCAGCGAGGCCGCGCTCTGTCCAGCCCTCCGTCGCCGCCCGGCCCGCGGCCCTTTCCGCGGCTTCGACCGCCCCCACCATGCACCTCCGCGACATCTTCAAGTCACGACGCACGACCTTCTCGTTCGAGTTTTTCCCGCCGAAGACCGACGCGGCGGCGGCGAACCTGTACGAGTCGGCCCGTGAACTCGAGCAACTCCGCCCGACGTTCGTGTCGGTCACATATGGCGCCGGCGGCTCGACGCGCGAGCGGACGAACGACCTGGTCGTCCGCCTGAAGCGCGAGACGAGCCTGCGACCCTTCCCGCACCTTGCGTGCGTGGCCCACACCGAGGATCAGATCACGAGGATCCTGGAGCGGTACGCCGAGGCGGGGATCGCGAACATCGTTGCGCTGCGCGGCGACATGCCCAAGGACATGGACGCGGGCACGCCGTCGGCGTTCCCGTACGCGGCCGACCTGGTGGCCCATATCAAGCGGTTCGGCGAGCAGGGGCGGCACCCGTCGTCAAGGGGCTTCGGCATCGCCGTGGCGGGGTATCCGGAGGGGCACCACTCGACGCCGAACCGCGTGAAGGAGATGGAGCACCTGAGGGCGAAGGTCGACGCCGGGGCGGACGCGATCATCACGCAGATGTTCTTCGACAACCGGGATTTTTATGACTTCCGGGCCCGGTGCGAACTGGCCGGGATCAGAGTCCCGATCATCGCGGGGGTGATGCCGATCACGTCGCTGCCGAACATGCGCCGGATGGCGGAACTGGCTTTGGGCACGCGGTTCCCGGCGGCGCTGATCCGGGCCGTGCTTCGCGCGGGCGAGGACGACGCGGCGGTGGAGCGCGTGGGCATCCACTGGGCGACGGAGCAGTGCCGCGATCTGCTGGACAACAACGTGGCGGGGCTGCACCTGTACACGCTGAACAAGTCGAAGGCGACGCAGCAGATCTACCTGAATCTTGGGGTGAAGGACTCGGAGGAGCTGGGGGCGGATCCGGTGGGGAACGGGGGATTGTGAGAGTGACGAAGAGAGGAAGAGACGGAGAGAGGGAGAGACAGAGGGTGTGAGGGGTTGCGCTTGGGCGGTGGCTCGGCCGCGGGACGGGCGGGCTTGACGGGTCTGCGGGGCGACGGACGCCGGGTCTGAGGCCCTGCGAAGGCCCGGGTTTCCGCCTCGGGTCGGGCGCGATCGCTGAGCATTGCTGCTCGATCAAGTCCGGACGCGGCGGCAGCGAAGTGAGCGAGGCGTGCCCGCCTTTGTCGCTGGGCGTGTCCGATGGCGCGTCCGCGGGATCGGATTCCAGATCGCCGGAGGGCTTGCCTCCGTCGGATTACCGACACGCCTATCCTCTTTGGTCCACAGAGAGGAATCCCATGCACCACGACGCCGCGTCGTTCTACGAGTCCTGGCCGAAGCGGATGGGGCGGGTGAAGGAGGCGGCCCCCGACGTGCCGCGGGCGTTCGCCCCGTTCTTCCAGGGGCTGATGAAGGAGGGGGCGCTGACGGTCAAGCAGAAGGAACTGATCGCGATGTCGATCGGCGTGGCGACGCGATGCGAGCCGTGCATCTACGCGCACGTGGAGAAGTGCGTGAAGTGCGGGGCGACGCGTGAGGAAGTGCTGGAGGCCGCGGGCGTGGCGGTGATGATGGGCGGCGGGCCGGTGTACACGTACATGTCGGTGGTGGTGGCGGCGCTCGACGCGAAACTGCCGACGGCGGGTTGACGGCTCGGGTGCCGGGAACCGATCGCGCGGACATGAACGTGCGACGGCGATTGGGTGTCGATTCTCGACGAGATCAGGGCGGCCAACCGGACGAGCGGATGGACCGGTGCCCCAGCACGTCGGCGGCCCCCCACTTGAACCCGCGTCCCGAACCCGGCTATCCTGTTCCAGATCGGGCGGCGGTAGGACGGCCTGTCGCCCCCGTGCCGCGGGTGTAGTTCAGCGGTAGAACGTCAGCTTCCCAAGCTGAATGTCGTCGGTTCGATTCCGATCACCCGCTTTCTGGACCAATGTCTGCCGCCGATGTCACACGATGACACCGGCGGCTTTTCGTTGACAAACCCCGCAGATTCCGCGAGTTCCGGCGAGGTGGGCGGGAGCGGCCGGACCGGGGCGCACAGCCCGACGATGACACGGAATGACCTGCGTGGACGCTCGCTTGTGCAAGCGCTTGTGCAAGTGGTTGTGCAAGGCGTCGGCGGGCCGGGGTCGTCTATGCCTCCGCCGCGTGCTCTCCACGTGCGGCCTCAAAGACCTCCTTCGCCGCACCCGCGTTCATCACCGCGATCCCCAACCCGACGATCAGGTCCGGCCAAATGGATTTGAGCGCGAAGGTCAGCCCGCCTGCCGCGATGATGGCGATATTGGCGATCGCGTCGTTGCGGGCTGAAAGAAACGCGCCCTTGCTCAGGCTGCATTCACGGTGCCGGTGCTTTGCGAGAAAGAAGGCGCACAGCGTGTTGACAGCCAGCGCACCCGCTCCCGTGATCGTGAGTGGAATGGGCGCAGCGGGCACCCCCGAACTGATCTTGCTCCATGCCGCCCAGAGCGCTGCGACGGCCGGGACCAGCAACAGCAGGGCCAGCAGCATGCCCACGCGGGCGCGAGCCTTTGCGCTCCACGCCAGCGCCAGCACGATTAGACCATTGACGGATGCATCCTCCAGGAAGTCGATGCTGTCGGCCAGCAGCGACACCGAGCCGATCGACACCGCGACAGCGAACTCAACGAAGAAGTATGCCAGATTGAGCACTGCCACTATCAACGCCGCGCGGCGGAAGGCTGGAATGGTCGGATCGGGCGAATCGCACATCACGAGATCGTAGGGTTTGGCAGACCTGCTACCAATCAGCGGGCGGCTAACGCCACTGCTGGCCCGCCAACCCCGCCCAGCGGCAGGTCCGGAAGGCTCGCCACCGCCCCGGCCCCGTTGCGCAGGTTTCGGGGCTGAGGCGAGCCGCGCATCTCTCCGAACCCGCCGATCACAATCGCCCCGACGACGGGCCGGAGCCCGGCATCCGTCGGCCGCTCACCCCCCCAGCGCACGCAGCGCCGCGCACGAGCCCTCGCCCGGCGGCTCGCAGATCGAGGCCAGCGTGGTTGTCTTGAAGACGGCCTCGATCAGCGAGTACGCGTCGTCCAGGCGCCGATGGAGCGGGCACAGGTGCGTGTGCTCCGGACGCCCCAGCGGGCACGCGGTGATCCGCTCCACCTCCGCCGAGACGGCCACGAAGATCTCGTGGAGCGAGATCGAGTCGGGACGCTTCGTGAGCACGTAGCCGCCCTTGGTGCCGCGCTGGGCCGACAGGAGGCCGGCCCGGGTCAGCTGGGCCAGGATCTTCTGGATGTAGTTCGGCGGGACACCGGTGGCGGCGGCGATGTCGCGCGACGCCTTGGCGTCGCCCCCGGCCCCGGCCAGGTGGGCCATGGCCCGCAGGGCGTATTCGCCGCACTGGGGGAGGTATCGGGTCGCCACAGCGATAGTCTACTGCGGAATCCGCAATGAGACAAGTCCGGCGGGGTCCGGGCAGGCGTGACGCAAGCCCAGGTTGACACCAACCGATAAGCGGCTAGACTTGTCCAGATATCTGGATTGGAGATGGGCATGGGCATCAACTCCGGCGCAGTTCGCGACTCTGGCACGCCTCGAACCCGGCACACGCCGTCGGCGATTTGTCGCGCCGAGCACCGATCGGCGGGGCGCGCCCGACGCGGGAACACAACGTTTCTCTCGGTCGTCGCCACCGCCATGATCGTCACCCTGGCGGTCGTGTGCGTGGGCGGGGCCATGGCCCAGAACCGGCGTGCGGGCGCGTCGCTCCGGGCCCACCAGGAGCGGGTGCTGCGGGTCGCGAGCCAGATCGGCGTCGACCCGTGGGTCATCGACGCCGGCCGCGAGACCTACATGGGAACGTGCACGGCGTGCCACGGCCCGAGCGGGCAGGCGCTGCCGGGCCTCGGCAAGGACATCGCCCACAGCGAGTTCGTGCGGGGTCTGAGCGACGGCGCCCTGCTGATGTTCCTGAAGATGGGACGCAGCACCTGGGACCCCATGAACACCACGGGCGTCGAGATGCCCGGCAAGGGCGGCAACCCGATGCTCGACGACGACGACCTGCGGGAGATCGTCGCGTACGTGCGATTCCTCCAGATCAACGCCGCCGGCGGCGCCAACTGACACCAGCCACACAAGCCCGCCGCTCGGCGCGAGCGCGGGTGACTCCACCGTTTTCCTTTCTCACCCAAGGAGTGAGCCATGAGCGTTCGACATGCGATGCTGCTTCTGCTCGCGGGCGGGCTGGGCGCCCTGGCCTCGTGCGGGCCGCAAGCCAGCGGGCCGACCGGCGCCAACCCGACCCGCCCCGCCTCCCAGACGACCGGCGGGGGCAACGGCGCGGGCGGCAACGCCCGCCTGGCGGCGGTCGCCCAGCAGCGGAACCTGACGCCCGACGACCTGGTCGCCGCCGCCATGACCTACACGCCGTCGGGGCGTCACGACGAGTACATCCAGTTCGCCTCGGGCGGGCACTCCGGGCAGGTGTTTGTGATCGGCGTGCCCTCGATGCGCATCCTGCGCACGATCGGCGTCTTCACGCCCGAGCCCTGGCAGGGCTACGGCTACGGCGTGGGCAACGACATCCTGGCCCAGGGGCGCGTCAACGGCCGGGACGTGCTGTGGGGCGACACCCACCATCCGGCCCTGAGCGAGACCCGGGGCGACTACGACGGGCAGTTCCTGTTCATCAACGACAAGGCCAACGCCCGCGTGGCGGTCATCGACCTGCGCGACTACGAGACCCGCCAGATCCTCAAGAACCCGCTGAGCCTCAGCGACCACGGCGGGACGTTCGTCACCCCCAACACCGAGTGGGTCATCGAGGGCGGGCAGTATTCGACGCCCCTGGGCATGGCCTACGCCCCGATCAGCGAGTACGAGGAGTCGTACCGCGGCATGGTGACGTTCTGGAAGTTCGACCGGAATGCCGGTCGCCTCGACCCCGACCGCTCGTTCGCGATGGAGCTCCCGCCGTACTGGCAGGACCTGTTCGACGCCGGCAAGGGCCCAAGCGAGGGCTGGATCTTCGGCAACTCGATCAACACCGAGATGGCCACGGGCGGCATCGAGCAGGGCAACCCGCCGTTCGAGGCCGGCGTCAGCCGGCGCGACATGGACTACCTGCATGTGATCAACCTGGTCAAGGCGGCCGAACTGGCCGCCGCCGGGCGCACCGTCGAGATCAACGGCTTCGACGTGCTCCCGCTCGAGACCGCCGTCGCCGAGGGCGTGCTCTACTTCATCCCCGAGCCCAAGAGCCCGCACGGCGTCGATGTCGCGCCGAGCGGCGAGTTCATCGTCGTCTCCGGCAAGCTCGACCCCCACGTGACGGTCTATTCCTTCGCCAAGATCCAGCAGGTCATCGCCTCCGGGCAATACGACACGGACCAGTTCGGCGTGCCGATCCTTGACTACGACGCCTGCGTCGAGGCCCAGGTCGAGGTCGGGCTCGGGCCGCTGCACACCCAGTTCGACCACCAGGGCTACGCCTACACCTCGCTGTTCCTCGAGCCCGCGGTGGCCCGGTGGACGCTGGGCGGGGCCTCGGGCTCGCTCAACCCCGAGCCGGACTGGACGCTCGTGGGCAAGACCAGCGTGCACTACAACATCGGGCACCTGGCGGTCGCCGAGGGCGACACCGTCAGCCCCGACGGGAACTACCTGATCGCGATGAACAAGTGGTCGATCGACCGATTCATGCCGACCGGTCCGCTGCTGCCGCAGAACTTCCAGCTCATCGACATCTCGGGCACGGGCGAGCGGATGCCGCTGCTGTACGACATGCCGATGGGGATCGGGGAGCCCCACTACGCCCAGATCATCCGGGCCGACAAGCTCCATCCCTGGACCGTGTACCCCGAGGTCGGCTGGAATCCGCACGAGGGGCGCGTCGAGGTTGGCGCGCCGTCGGTCGGGCGAGAGCGGATCGAGCGCCACGGCAACGAGGTGCACGTCTACATGACCGTCGTGCGCAGCCACTTCAATCCGGAGCACGTCGAGGTCAACCAGGGCGATCGCGTGATCTGGCACCTCACGAACATCGAGCGTGCCCTCGACGCCTCGCACGGGTTCTGCATCCCCACCTACAACATCAACGCCAGCCTCGAGGCCGGCGAGTACGCGCGCATCGAGTTCGACGCCGACGTCCCCGGCGTGTTCCCGTTCTACTGCACCGAGTTCTGCTCGGCCCTCCACCTCGAGATGATGGGGTACCTGCTGGTCAAGCCCAGCGATCAGGCCGCCGTTGAGGCGCCCGAGCCCATCCAGCCCGAGTCGTGATGACCCCCTGGCGCGGGGCGGCAAACGCCGCCCCGGCGCCCTTCGCATCCGCATGTTCGATCGGAGGTCCACCCAGTGAGCCGAATGCTGCACGCCATCGCCGGCCCGCGGGTTCCGGCCGAGGAACTCCGGTCTCGCCCTTGGCGCTACGCCCTGCCGGCGCTGGCGCTCAGCGCCGCCCGCGTCGCGATCCTGGTCTCGATCTTTCTCCCGTACTGGACCATGGTGCTCGAGGCCCCGCAGTACCCCGACGGGCTGCACGTCCAGGCCTATGTCAACCACCTCACCGGCGACGTTGGCGAGATCGACGGCCTGAACCACTACATCGGCATGCGCCCCCTCGAGGACGCCGCCCAGTTTGAACGCTCGATCTCCGTGTACCTGCTCATCGCGGTCGTGCTGCTGGTCGAGGGCGCGATGCACATCCACAGCAAGTGGGCCGTGCTGCTGGTCGTGCCCGTCATCGTGTTCCCCCCGTTCTTCCTGATCGATCTGCACCTGTGGCTGGACCACTTCGGCAACAACCTCGACCCCGCGGCCCCTCTCTCAAACGCGATCAAGCCGTTCACACCACCGGTGCTGGGCACCGGCGTGATCGGCCAGTTCAAGACGCACGCCAGCGCGGGGCCCGGGCTCTGGCTCGCGGTGACTGCCTCGGCGTGCTCGATCGCCGGCCTCGTCCTGCACCGGCGCGCCTTCAAGCCCTTGTTCGACCGAATGCGTGCCGGGGAGCGCTCGCAGCCCGCGGCCCGTGGCGACGGAGGGGAGCCCGCCCCGGGGGCCGCGTCGTGACGCCACGCCGAACATGCACCCGCGCGAGCGTGTGGGCGGCGCTGCTCGCGGTCGCCTTCTACTCGCAGGCGTTCGCCGAGACCACGCAGCCCGCCGCACTCGCTTCCGGATTCGACCTGCCGGGCGCGATCGCCGCCGCCGCGCCGGGGCAGGAGATCTCCGTCCCTCCCGGCGTGTACCCGTCCATCGTCATCGACCGCCCGCTCGCCCTGCGCGCCCAGCCCGGGGCGATCCTCGACGCCCAGGGGCTGGGCGATGTCGTCCGCATCACGGCTCCCGACGTGACCATCTCCGGCTTCACCATCCGGGGCACGGGCCAGAGCGTGGACCGCGAGAACGCCGGCGTCGCCGCCACCGCCCCCCGCGCCACCATCGAGAACAACCGCCTCGAGGACGTGCTCTTCGGCATCGTGATCGCCGGCGCGCCCGCCAGCGTCGTGGCCAACAACACGATCGTCGGCAAGGACCTGGACCTCGGGCGGCGCGGCGACGCGATCCGCCTCTGGCAGAGCCCCGACACCGTGGTCGAGAACAACACCGTCCGCCAGTCCCGCGACGTCGTGGTCTGGTACTCGAGCCGGGCCGTCCTCCGCGGCAACAGCGTGGTCGAGTGCCGCTACGGGCTCCACAGCATGTACACCGACGCGTGCGTCATGGAGGACAACCGCCTCGAACGCAACTCCGTCGGCATCTTCATGATGTACAGCCAGGACCTCGAAGCACGGCGCAACGTCATCGCCGACAACCGCGGGCCGAGCGGCTTTGGCATCGGCCTCAAGGACGTCGACGGCGTGCTGCTCGAGGACAACCTCATCGCCGGCAACCGCGTCGGCATCAACCTCGACACCTCCCCCGTCCGGGGCGACATCCACCACCACCACACGCGCAACATCATCGCGTTCAACGATGTCGGCGTCGCCTTCATGCCCGCCGTCCGCAACAACCACTTCCAGGACAACGCCTTCGTCGAGAACATCGAGGACGTGGCCATCCTCGGCGGCGGCGCGTTCGAGGGCCAGAACTCGTTCACCGTCGACGGGCGGGGCAACTACTGGAGCGCGTACCGCGGCTTCGACCTCGACGCCGACGCCATCGGCGACATCGAGCACCGCAGCGACGGGCTCTTCGAGAACCTCATCGACCGCGAGCCCAAGCTCCGGTACTTCCTCTACAGCCCCGCCCAGCAGGCGATCGACCTGGCCGCCAGGTCGTTCCCCGTCGTCGCGCCACGCCCGAAACTGGTCGATACCGCCCCGTGGATGTCGCCCCCGATGCCGGCACCGACGCCGCCGGGGCGCGCCATGTCGGGCCCGTTCGCCATCATCGCCCTGGCCCTGGCGGGGACGGGCATGGCGGTGGCGACCCTGGCGGGCAACAGCCTGGGCGCGACCCTCGCAGCATCGGGAAGGAGCAAGGCGTGATCCGCATCGAGGCTGTGCGAAAGCGGTTCGGGCGGTTCGTCGCGCTCGACGGCGTCGATCTGGACATCGCCCGCGGCGAGGCCGTCGCCCTCTGGGGGCCCAACGGCGCGGGCAAGACCACGCTGCTCCGCTGCACGCTCGGGCTCATCAACTTCAAGGGACGCATCACCATCGACGGGCTGGACATCCGCCGCCGCGGCAAGGCCGCCCGGCGCCGCCTCGGCTACATCCCGCAGGAGTCGATCCTGCCCCCGGACCTGCGCGTGTCCGAGGCCATGGCGCTCTTCGCGGGCCTCCGGCGCGCCACCCGCAAGGATGTCGATCGACTCCTCGCCCTGGTGGAGCTCAACGGGGCCCGGTCACGCCGTGTCGCCGACTGCTCCGGCGGGATGCGCCAGCGCCTCAGCCTGGCCCTGGCCCTGCTGGGCGAGCCCCCGCTGCTGGTGCTCGACGAGCCCACGTCCAACCTCGACGCCGCCGGACGCAAGGCGTTCCTCGACCTGCTCCTCGAACTCAAGCGCGCCGGCAAGACCATCCTGTTCACCTCGCACCGCCCGGACGAGGTCCACATGGCCGCCGACCGCATCGTCACGCTCGAGAACGGACGCGTCGTGGGCATCGAGCGCGTCGCGCCAGAAGCCGATCGCCGGAGCCCACCGCCCGCTCCGGCCTTGAACCCGACGCGCGCGTCGGACGCTACTCGCCCCAGGCCCGATCAGCCGTTCCACGACGCCCCCTCCAGCCTCGGCTCGGGAGCACTCGCATGACCGCCGCAGCCCCCACCGCCGCGCCCGCCCCGCGCGCCCCGGCGCGCGAGCGCTGGCTCGACCCCGGCAACCTCGCCTGGCTCGTCCGCAAGGAGATGCGCGACGCCATCCGCAACCGCTGGATGATCCTGTACGCCATCGCGTTCACTCTCGTCTCCCTCGGCGTCGCCTCCGGGTCGCGCCTCGGCACCGGCATGGGCGGGCTGGCCGGCTACGGCAAGACCGCCGCCAGCCTCATCAACGTCGTCATGCTCTTCGTCCCCCTCATGGGGCTCACCCTGGGCGTGACCAGCCTCGCCGGCGAGCGCGAGCGCGGCTCGCTCGCCTATCTCCTTGCCCAGCCCGTTTCCCGGTTCGAGGTGTACCTGGCCAAGTACCTCGGGCAGTCGATCTCGTTCCTGGCCGCACTGGCGATCGGTTTCGGCACCACCGCCGCCCTCATCGCCCTGTCCGCCTCGCCCGACGCCCACACCGAGGCGTTCCTCTGGCTCGCCGGGCTCAGCGGGTTGCTCGGCCTGTCGATGCTGGCGATCGGCGCGCTCATCGCCGCCGCCGTCCGCCGACCCGGATCGGCGATGGGCGTCGCGATCTTCACGTGGCTCGCGCTGGCGTTCCTGTCCGACCTCGGGCTCATGGGCGCATCGATCGCGTTCCGCCTGCGCGTCCAGGACATCCTGGCGCTCTCGCTGCTCAACCCGGGCCAGGTCTTCAAGCTCGCGTCGCTCAGCGGCTTCGAGGCCTCGCTCGACGTGCTCGGGCCCGTCGGCCTCTACGCCCAGCGCGTGCTCGGCGATTCGATCCGCGCCGCGATGCTCGGCGTGATGGCCCTCTGGATCCTCGTCCCGCTGGCCTTCGGCGCGCTCGTGTTCTGCAGGAGGCCGATATGAACCGCCGACGCCGCACGCTCGCCGCCGCCGCCGTCGCCGCCTCGCTCTGGCTCCTGACCGCGTGCAGCGACTCGGGCCCGCTCGCCGCGCCCGAGATCCTTCTCGGGCGCGACACTTGCACCGTGTGCGGCATGGCCGTCAGCGACGGGCGCTACGCCGCCGCCGTCGTCGTCCGCCACCAGGGGCGCGACCAGACCTTGCTCCTCGACGACATCGGCGAACTGCCGGCGGTGACCATCCCACCCCACGACCAGGTCGCCCTCTTCGTCCGCGACGAATCCACCCAGCGCTGGCTGGTCGCCGAGGCCGCCCACTACGTCCGCAGCGAAGCGCTCCGCACGCCCATGGGCTTCGGCGTTGCCGCGCTGGCCACCCCGGAGCAGGCCGAGGCACGCCGCGCCGAGATCGACGGCGAGCTCCTCGCGTTCGACGCCCTTCGACCGCCCGCGCTCGACGAGTGAGAATCGTGGGCTCGTCGCCCGAACCGCCCTCCCCGGAGCCCGCCCGTCCCGCCGCCCCGCATGCCGCCGCCCGCCCCGAACCGCCAGAGCCTCACGTTCGTCTCCGCCCCGACGATCTCCGTCGGCGGGGGCACGGCGCGCCGGCGCGACCGCCGATTCTGGCTCGACGCGTTCCGCCCGTTCTATTTGGGCGGCGCGCTGCTCGCCGCCATCGCCGTGCCGCTCTGGCTCGGGATGTGGTACCATGCCTGGTTCACGCCATCACTCCCCCCACTGCTCTGGCACGCCCACGAGATGGTCTTCGGGTTCGGCGTCGCGATCATCATCGGGTTCCTGTTCACCGCCGCCCGCAACTGGACGGGCCTGCCGCTCCCCGCGGGCGTGCCACTCGCCGGAGTTTTCTCGCTCTGGGCCGCGGGGCGTGCGGGGATGCTCCTGGCCTATGGCATCGCCGCCGCCGTCGTCGACTCGCTCCTCCTCGTGATCGTCGCGGCGGTGCTGGCCCGCAAGTTCATCCGAGCCCGGAGCCTTGCCAACATGCCGCTCGTCGGCGTGCTGGCCGCCCTCGCGCTGGCGAACATCGCCTTCCACGGCGCGATGCTGGGGCTCCTCCGTCTCGCGCCGCTCACCGTTGTCGAAACCGGGCTCCTGCTCGTGGTCATGATCCAGCTGATCGTCGGCGGGCGCGTGGTCCCGGGATTCACGGCCAGCGCGATCCCCACGCAAACGCTCTGGCGTCCGCGATGGCTCCCCCCGATCTGCCTCGCGCTGAGCGCGATGGCGATCCTGGGCGACACGGCCCGATTCTCGAACGCCCTGACCGGCGTCCTCTGCCTGGCCGCCGGCGTCGGCGTCGCCGTGCAGGCCGCGGGGTGGAAGCCGCTGGGCACCCTCCGCCGCCCGATGATCTGGATGCTGCACCTGTCCTATGCCTGGATCCCCATCGGACTGCTCATGCTCGGGGCCGCATCGTTCGGGCTGATGCCCAGGTCCGCCGCCATCCACGCGCTGGCGGTCGGCTCCATGGGCGGGCTCATCCTCGCCATGACCACCCGCACGACGCTCGGGCACTCGAACCGCCCCGTCCGGGCCGGCGCCTGGGACATCGCGGCTTTCGCGCTGGTGCACCTCGCCGCCGCCGCCCGCGTGATCGCCTCGGTGGCTCCGGCGGTGTACCTCGCGGGCATCGCCGCCGCCGGAACCATGTGGGCGGCGGCGTTCCTGATCTTCGTCGGCGTCTACGCCCCAATGCTCATCGGACGCACCCGACCATCGACAGGCGACTGAGGCCCCCGGTCGCTGAAGCGCCGCTCCGTAGACACATCCGCGCCGCCCCGTTCGCCCGCCGGGGACTCCGTCCATGCGACCCCATTCAACCGGGCCCGCACCCGACGCTGTACAGCGAGAGGTAGTAGAAGAAGTCGTCGTTGTTCACGATCCCGTTGGGCACGCCGTACCCCGGCTGGCCGGCGATCGCACCCGTCGTCAGGTCGGCCGCGGCACTTCCCTGGCTGAAGATGGTGAGGTAGTAGAAGAAGTCGTCGTTGTTGAGCACGCCGTTCGGCACGCCGTAGCCGGGCTGCCCGGCGATCGCGCCCGTCGTCAGGTCCGGTTCGCACGCGTCGTCGAACACCAGACGCCACGAGAACCCGGGCGGGCCGAAGGAGAACCCGGTGATCACCGAGCCATCGTCGCTCATGGCGATCGGCACGTTCAGGGGCGTGCCCGCGGGGATCGTCACGCCGCGCGACGCCGCGTAGTCCGCCAGCGACTGGATCCCCTGGCCTCGGACCCAGATCCAGCCCGTGCCGAACGGCCCGTCGCTGGCGCCGATCACGATGTTGCCGTCATCGGACACGTCCGACGCCAGATGCGTGTTCGTGCCGGGCAGCACGCCGAGCCGCTCGATGCCGTTCGCGGGCGTGCGGACGTACGGGCCGCCCCCGGAGGCCGAGCCGTCGCCGCACCAGACCGTGCCCGCCGAGTTGATGTTGTTGACCATCAGCAGCGCGACATTGGCGTTGTCGACCATGAGCTGCTGCACGCCGTTGATCCACACCGCGCCCTGGCGATACCCCGTCGTCGAGTCCTGCCACCCGCCGATGACCGAGCCGTCGGCGTTCACGCAGTTCGCGCGAGTGCTGCGCGTGGGCACGGTCGTGCCCAGGTCGACCATGCCAGTGCCCTGCGTCCAATAGACCGCCCGCCCCCAGCCCGCCGCGGGTGAAAGCCAGCCAAGGCCGACAACGATCGATCCGTCGTCGTTGACTCCCCATGTCGTGCTGCGGGTCACGCCGCTGGAGGCGGCCAGACCGCCCAGCAGTTGCCAGGCCCCGCCGCCGAGCGAGATCGCCATCTCCTCGAGATTCGTCGACGGATTGATCGCGTTGGCGGCCAGCGTCGTGCCGTCGCGGGAGATCGACGCCCACCCGTTCCCGGCCCTGCCGCCCAGCAGCACCAGCCCCGTCGACTCGGACCAGGTGCCCACCTGGCTGCCGGCGGTGACGCCGAGCACCGTTCCGTCGCCCGAGCACGTGTTCACGCGGAACGACGTGCCGAGATTGGTGAACGACGACTGGGCCAGGGCGCCGCCCGCGCACACCTGCAGGCAGGCTGCCGCCAGCGGAACACCGACGCGAAAACTCTTCATCGCTGACTCCTCATTCTGCCGGGTCGTCCCCGACCGTCGCACGCCGATCCGACGTCCCCAACGCCTGTTCCGCACGCCCATCCACCGGGATCCTCGGCCCGAGCGCCAAACCACGCGCGAGTAGGCTGCCGACGCCCACACACCCGTCACACGAGATGCATGATATCGCGGGCCGATCGTCTTGGCAACAGTTTGTGCAAACAACAATGAGCACCAAACACAATTCGAACGCCGTGAGCTGCCCGGATTCCGGATCGGCCCCGCTGCCCGCAACCCAAAGGCGGCCAGCCCGTCCAGCCCGGCGACCCGGCCTGGCCGCGAAGCTGGCCCTGTGCGCCGTCGCGGGCGCGATCGCCCCGATGTCAGGCTGCTCGCCGACCCGAGGGCACGCCGCGGCGGTGCGCCACGTTCCGGAGGGTGCCGCGATCCTGTGCGTGCGGGCCGCCAGCGGCCTGCCCCACGACCAGGCCATCGCGATCGCCCACGAGCGCGAGCCCCGATTCCGAGAGGTGCCGGGCCTGATCCAGAAGCTCTACGCGCAGGATCCGGAAACGGGCGAGTTCTGCGGCATCTACATCTTCGAGTCGCAAGCCGCCATGGCCGCGATCCGCGAGTCTGACCTGGCTCGCTCGATCCCCCAGGCGTACCAGGCCCAGAGCATGCGCGTCGAGGGGTACGACCTGCTGTTCACGCTGCATCCCGGCGTGCGGAGCGGTGATTGAGCTGGGTCCGAACCCGCCCCGCGACGTTGCGATGCGGTCGGGTTGCCAACCCTGTCGTCACGCGGGCCCGCAGCCGCGGTCGTAGATGAAGAGGTAGTAGAAGAAGTCGTCGTTGTTCAGGACGCCGTCGGGGTCGCCGAACAGATCCGAGCCGCGGAGCGCGCTTCCGGTGAGGTCGGCCTGGAGCGAGCCGGCGGCGAAGAGCCCCAGGTAGTAGAAGAAGTCATCGGAGCTGAGCGAGCCGTTCGGCACGCCGTAACCCGGCAGCCCCGGGATGGCGCCGGTCGTCAGGTCCGCGGGGCACGGGGGGACCAGCGCGAGCGCGGCCTGCATGTCCAGGCGTCCCCGCCCGATCAACCCGGACAGCCCCGGGTTCTGCGCGTTGATGTTCCGGGCCGAGTCCTCCAGGATGTCCTGCATCTCGCGTTGGTCGACATACGGCGCGCCCGACCGGATCACCGCCGCCGCGCCGGACACCACGGCCGCCGCGCAGCTCGTGCCCTCGCCGCGCGCAAACAGCCCGCCCGGAAACGTGCTGATCACCTGGTCGCCGGGTGCCGAGAGCAGCGTGTGCTGCCCATAGTTGCTGTAGGACGCCTTGTGGTCCGAGGAATCGGTGGCGACGACGGAGATGGTGTCGTTCTCGCCGGCGGGATACAGGACCAGGTTCTGGCCGTCGTTGCCCACCGACGCGACGACGATCGCGCCCCAGTACCTGGCGTCCTGCACCGCGTCGGCGAGCAGATCGAGTTCCTGCGTTGAGCCGAGGCTGAGGTTGATCACGTCCACGTCGAGTTCCAGCGCGTAGTAGATCGCCTCGGCAATTCGGAACGACGTGCCACGCCCGTCGGAATCCAGGGCCCTGAGCGGCAGGATCACGGCGTCGGGGGCCACCAGGCGGATCAGCCCGGCCATGAACGTGCCATGCCCCACCATCTCGTCGGTGGTCCCGTTGCCGTCGTTGTCGATCCCGTCGCCCACGTCCATCACGTTGGTGTTGCGGTCGATGAAGTTGTAGCCGCCGGGCGCGATGGCCCCGGCCAGCATCGGGTGCGTGATGTCCACGCCCGTGTCGATCACCGCAACCGTCACGCCCGCGCCGGTGCCGAAGCCGGTGGTCTGCGGCTGGTTGATCAACGGCAGCACATACTGGCCCTGGTACTCGCCGACCGTCGAGCCGAGGAAGAACGACTGCGTGCCGGGGCGGACGTCGTCGTCGATGTTCCAGTTGAGTTCCGCCTTCTCCACCAGCACGCCCTGCGGATCGAACAGCAGCATCTGCTCGAGTTGGGCCGGCGTGAGCGGCTGGGGGAGCCCCACGAAGTAGTCGGTCTTGAAGTTGGTGGTGATCTGGCCGAGCAGCGTCGTGGCGTACCGCTGGTTGAACTGCTGGATCGTCACGCCCGGGAGCAGGCGGACGACCGCCTCGTCGGGGATCGGCTCGTCCGGTGGCTCGCCCAGCGCGGCCCCGCCCCAAAGCACGCCGGCGGCGAGCGCTACTCGTGCCGCGAGCGTGACCCCCGTCGCCCTCGTGGTGTTGGTGTTGGTGTTGGTGTTCATGGCGTCGGGTCTCCGAGCACGACGAATGGGGCCCACATGGCCGGGTGCAGATCTTGTGCCGCGAGCGCCCGCTGCGCCCGGGCCAGCCCACGCACCAGATCGGGCCGCATTGCGCGGGCTTCTCCGGACAAGCCTTGGGCTTCGGCACCGGCCTCTCCCGGAAGGTACCCCGCGAACGCTTCCTGATACATGGAAATCATGAGTTCGCGCGTGGTCCGATCATGCACCGGCCACAGGCTCAGCAGCGCCGCCGACGCCCCGGCCGCCAGCACCGCACGCCCGAGCCCGTAGGCCTCGTCGCCGCGCTCCACGCCCGCCCGGCCGGTCTCGCACCCGCTGAGCACCACGACGGCGCCGGTCAGATCGAGCGGCAGCAGATCGCGGACGGTGATCCACCGGTCCGAGAACCGGAGGCGTGCCTGCAGCGGGTTTCGGGCCGCGAACACGCCGTGGCAGGCGAGGTGGATGAGCGGTGAGCCCGGGGCAGCCGCCGCGAAGGCGTCGAACGTCGCGTCGCTCCCGACCAGCAGTCGCGCGCTCGGGATCACTCGGGCGATGGCCGCGGCCTCGTCGCCCATCTCGGGGGCGACTTCGTCGGGCACGCCGACGATGAGCGGGCGTCGCGCCCCGTCCCCGCTTGCCGCGCCCCCAGTCCGCGTCCGGCGCGACTCGGGCTCGCGCGTGCGCGCGAAGTGCAGAAACGCGGCGCTCGGGATCGACGCGATCTCAAACCGGTCGACCAGCGCCCCATGCTCGCCTCGGGCGGCGTGCAGCGGCAGCGCGTGCAGCGGGCCGTGCGGCACGAGCAGCAGCCGCGTGGCGCCGGCGATGTGCGGCTCGATCGGGGCGATGGCGATCTCGAGAAGACGGGCCAGCAGACGCTCAACGCCTCCGGGCCTGGCAGCCGGCGGCGCCATCGCCGGTGGACCACCTTGCTCTCCGCGTGCCGCCGCCCCGGCCAGCGAGATGACCGATCGATCGATCGCCATCGTCAGACGCTCACCAAGGTCGGACACCTCGTCGAGCATCGCGAGGCCAGCCCGGACATGCAGCCCGGTGCGGTTCACGACCGCCACGCCGAGCGCGTCGTCCGCGCCGAAGTACTCGACCAGGGCCTCGCCCTTTCGTAGCACGCCCTGCACCTGCGCAAGCGACGCGACCGGCGCGGCCAGCACGCCGCCGCCCGACGCCGCCAGACGCCGCTCAATCTCCGACACGCGCCGCTCGTGCTCATCCAGGCGGGCGGCGAGTTCCTGCTGCGTCGCCGGCGACAGGCGGCGCTCCTGCGGGGCGAACAAGGCCGCGTAGATCGCGTTCATGTCCGAACGCCGGCGCTCGAGTTCCGCACCGAGCGCGACATCGGATTCCGTCCGATCACCCCCCAACGCCCGCTCGAAGCGTCCGCCGACCGCGTCGAGCAGCGCCCGCGCCTTGGCCCGGTCGGCGGTCTCGAACGCCCGCGCCCGCAGCGCCGAGGCGACGCCATCTCGCCGACGCGCCTGTTCAAGCCGCGCCTGTTCGAGCAGCGCAGCCACCGCATCGTCGTAGATATCAGCACGCGAGCCAAGTGCCGCCGCCCTGAGCCGGTCGGCGTGCAGCAGCGCCCGGACCCGCTCGGTCAGTTCGATTGCACGCTCGAGGTCCTCGATCGCGCCGGGCAGATCGTCCATCGCCCGACGCGCACCCGCCCGCTCGTGCAGCAGATCGGCCAGCACCGGCCGATTGCCCAGGCCCGTCGCCAGGTCGATCGCCCGCGAGAGCGTTTCGATCGCTCGCCCGATCGAACCCGCGCCCCGCGCGATCGCCGCGCGGACCGACATGCCCGCAAGGGCGTCGGCGGGTCGCTCACGCAGCACGTTCTCGAATCGGTCGAGCAACGCGGTCGCCTCGTCGCTCCTTCCGCGCGCCAGTCGCAGGCGGGCCAGCAGCACGCCCGCGCGGGCCGCACCCGTCGGATTCGGGATGGCCTCGAACGCGGCGATGGCGGCTTCGAGCTGGACCGCCGCGTCGTCGAGCCGACCGAATCGCGCCAGCACCTGCGCCAGCCCGACCTTTGCTCTGGCCCCCTCCGCGGCCAACCCCGCCGCCCCCAACGCCTCGAGCGCTTCGCGATACGCCGTTGCCGATTCCTCCAGCAGCCCCACCGTCGCCAAGGTGTCGGCCTCCTCCGCTCGAAGGCGGGCCAGGTCCGCCGGGGCGTTGGCGCCCTCGAGCGTCCGTCGGGCCCGCTCGAACCGCTCGAGAGACTCCTCCAGTCGCCCCTGGCGGCTGAGCAGATCGGCGAGATTGCCCTCGGCGATGGCCGCCGCGCGCGCGATGCCTGCCGCCTCGAACGCCGCGAGCGAGGCGGCAAAGGCGCCCTCGGCCTCGGCGAACCGACCCAGATCGAGCAGCGCCTCCGCCCGGTTGCTCTCGATCTGCGCAAGGATCGGCGGGGCGTCGGCGAATGTCGCGCGGGCCGCGTCGAAGTGGGCCAGCGCGCCCGCCGGATCGTCGCGCATGCGCTTGATCACACCGACGTTCACGTCGGCCTTGGCCCGCCACACCGCCTCATCGACCGCCGCGAACCCCGTGACGGCCCGGCCGCCCGCGGCCAGCGCCTCGTCCATCCGTCCAAGGCGGGCCAGGGCGTGCATGGCGATCAGGCTCGCGCGGGCGGAGGCGAACGTATCGCCCTCCGAGGCCGCGGCCGCGCCGGCCTCGTCCAGGCAGGCAAGGGCCTCTTCGAAACGGGTCGCGTAGTTCAAGACATGGGCGAGCGCCACGCGGGCGCGAGCACGAAGCGAACGGTATGAGGCCGACTCGCCGGCCTCCCCCGCCGGCGCTCCCGTTGGCGTCTCCGACACCGCGTCCGTCAATTCTGCGTTCGCGTCGGCGAGTTCAACCGCCAGGCGGGCCGCTCGCTCGCCCGCCGGCGTGTCGCCGATCGCCAGGTCCGAGGCCCGCTGCGCGATCGCCTCGATCAACGTGTTCACGCCCTTGCCGGGGCCAGCGCTCGACTCGCGCCGGAGCCGCTCCGCGCGCGCAACCGCATCCAGCGGCACCAGGTCCGCGATCAGCGCATCAAGCTGCTGGATTGTCGGGGCGTCACTCATGCGGGGATCAGGCCACGTCCAGCAGGCCCAAGTCGATCTCGGTCCGGGCCAGGCGGACGATCATCGGGTGCGAGCCCGGCGCGATGCGGAGCACGAACATGCCGTCCTCGTCGATGTTCGCTTCGGCCCTGTCTTCCGCGCCGCCGATGCGGGCGATCGCGCCCTGGAGTTCGGACGCCTCGGTTGTCTCGACCGAGCCGCGGATCGTGACGCGCGGGTCGCGCTCATCGGGCCCGCTCAGGCGGAGGTGCACATCACCGGCCTCGCTCGAAAACACGAGCTGGCGCCCGTCGGCCCCGCCGCGGAAGCCGGCCAGCGCGGGGCTGACGCGGCTGTCGAACACGACACGGGCCACCAGACGCCGTAACGCCCCGGTCACCTGCGCGACCGCCTCTCCAACCGCCGAGACCCGCCCCATCGCCTCGAGTCGACGGACCAGGGACGCCGGGGCAGCCTCGAGCGCGCGATCGCCCATCGCGGCCACCGTTGCCCGAATCTGCCCGATCGCGGTGCGGGTGGCGGCGTCCAGAGACGCGTCGAGCCTCGCGGCGGTTTGGGCGTCCAGTTCGCCCAGTGCCAACGCGACATGCTCGTCACGGAGCGGGCCGTCTTTGTCTGGTTGGTTTCGTTCGGCCATGGTCGATCCCCGCTTGCCCACACCCGCACCGTGGCGGCGTCGGCGTGCCGTTGTCAGGTGGCGCCGGGCCCCTTGCCTGATACACGCTCGGTGAAACCAGCGTCACCCGACCCGCCCGCCGAGCCCGCCATGTCCGCCCAGATCGCCGCCGCCCCGGGCATCCCGCGCAGGACCTCCATGATCTTCTGGAGGCACCGATTCCGGGTGGGCCCGATGCTGCCGATCGGCATGCCGAGGCGTCGCCCGATCTCCTGGTAGTCGGGAGACGCCTGGTCCGAGAACAATGCCGTCAGGAGTTCCTGGCATCGCCCGCCGAGGCGGACGAGGGCCTCGCGGACCGTCTGGCGCCGCTCCCAGGCCGCGATGTCCGGCGTCTCGTCGTCGGGCTGCTCCGCCGCGTCGATCGTGTCGCCGCCCGGCGTCGGACTGTTCCGGCGGGACCTGATGGACCGCCACGCTTGGCGGTTGGCGACGGTGATCAGCCACTTGGCCAGGGTCTGGCGGTCGCGCATGGACTCCATGGCGGTCAGCAGGGAGGCGAACACGCTCTGAGCCACGTCCTCGGCCTCGTCCTGGGACAGGCCCAAGCGCCGGGGGATGGAGTACACGAGGGCGGAGTACCGACGGACCAACTCCTCCCACGCACCGGGGCGTCGGTCAAGACAGCGCTCGACGAGGTCGGCGTCGCTGGCGTGGATCTGGTCGGGCTGGTCGAGGCTCGCGCCCTGCATGGTCTCCTCGCATCCGCCTTGGACCCCGCGCAGAGCCCGAGGCCGCCCCTTCCTCGGTCCATCGTACGGGACGCGAGACCTCTGAAACCGCGGCATCGGGATGAATCGCTCTTCATTCTCTCGAGGGTGTGTATCAGGCCCGGACGTGCCCGCACCTGCATGGCGTTCGGCCGAGGCCCCGCCGGGCGGCGGGCGGGTCGGACGCTCCGGCCAAGAGCCGGATGGCCTAGCAGAGACTTCAGAGAAGGAAGGATCGAACGATGAGCATGCACAAGACTCTGGCCCTCGTGTCCGTCGCCGGGCTCGCCAGCCTGGCCAGCGCCCAGATCGCGTTCCAGGCGCCGCTCACCCTGCCGACCGCGCAAAACCCCAGCGGGGCCGCCATCGGCGATTTCAACGGCGATGGGAACCCCGACCTGGCCGTCACCGTCGACAACCAGGACCGCATCCTGACGTTCCTGGGCGACGGCAACGGCGGGCTGGCCCCCGGTGCGACGGTCTTCCTGGGCGCCGGCGTGGGCGCGGGTGCGATCGTCTCGGCCGACTTCGACGGCGACGGCGACGACGACCTGGCCGTCGCCATGCAGAACTCCGCCAGCGTCCGCGTCTACCTCAACACCGCCGGCACGTTCGCGCTCGGTTCCACCACGTCCGTCGGGGCCAACCCGCGCGGCATGGAGGTGTGCAACCTCAACGGGGATGCCCTGCCCGACCTGGCCGTGGCCAACCGCGACGGGAACTCCGTCTCGGCCATGACCAACACCGGCGCGGGCTTCAGCGTCGTGACCACGCCGGTCGGCGGTGAGCCGCGCGACGTGGCCGCCGGCGACTTCGACGGCGACGGCGACGACGACCTGGTCGCAACCAACCACGACGACCGCACGTTCAGCGTGCTGACCAACAACGCCGGCGCGTTCGCCGTCACGACCCAGAGCCAGAACCCGATCAACCGCCCCAGCGGCGTCGCCGCGGGCGACGTCGACGGCGACGGGGACATCGACCTGGCGATCTCCAACGGCGCGCTGGTCTCCCTCCACATCAACACCGCCGGCGTGTTCGGGGCCCGCGTGGACATCTTCGCCGGCGGGGCCAACCCGGGTGAGGTCCGCATCGTGGACCTCGACGTGGACGGCGTGAACGACATCGCCGTCGCGATCGAGGACGCGAGCACGCTCTCGACCATCCGCGGCATGGGCACCGGCGCGTTCGCCCCGCCCCAGGCCTGGGCCGTCGGCCTCAACCCGCAGTGGATCGCCATCGGCGACTTCGACGCCTCCGGCACGCCGGACCTGGCGGTTCCCAACCGTGACACCAACAACACCACCGTGCTCATGAACGCGGGCGTCGTCACCCCGCCCTGCCAGCCCGACCTGACCACCGGCGCCGTCGCCGGACAGCCGGGCTACGGCGTGCCCAACGGTGTGCTCAACAACGACGACTTCTTCTACTACCTGGCCCAGTTCAGCGCCGGCAACGCCGCGGTCGCCGACCTGACGACCGGCGCCATCCCGGGCACCCCCGGCTACGGCGTGCCCAACGGCGTGATCAACAACGAGGACTTCTTCTACTACCTGGCCCTCTACGCCGCCGGCTGCTGAGCGGGCGATGCGCGTGTCCCGCGGCGTCGTCGAGAGGGCGACGCCGCGGTTTCGGGCGGGCGACACCCGCCAGCCGAGACCCTCCCTATGCGGCCGGAGGAGCCGTCCTCCCAAGCCCCCGGCCGCACTCCTTTCTCCCCACGCCGGGCGGCTTTGCGGTCGCCCGGTGTCTTGCAAGCCGCGTCCGAGCCCTGTGCGGCTCGGACGCACCACGCGGGCGACCCCGCCCGATCTGCCGAGGAGAAGTTGCCATGCGTCGTTCGAGCACTGGTCGGAACAACCCGTCGAGCAGCAGCCGCACGCTGTGGACCCGCGCCGGGCGGGCCGAGGGTGGCGCCGCGTTCCTCGAGACGCTCGAGAACCGCACGCTGCTGAGCGCCGACCTGACGGTCTCGGACCTCTCGATCCGCGAGTCGTCCGCCGCCGCGGGCGCCGAAATCCACACGCAGTTCACGTACACGAACCTCGGCGACGCGTTCGAGGGGGCGTGGAACATCGAGCTCCGCCTGTCGACCGACGACGTGTGGGGCAACGCCGACGACATCGTGCTGGGCGTCGAACGCGAGAACGAGGACCTGGCCTCGGGCCAGTCCAGCGTCGAGACCGAGTCGGTCATCGTCCCGGCCACCACGCCGGCGGGGCAGTACCGTCTGGGCGTGTTCATCGACTCCTCGGGCGAGATCGCCGAGAACAGCGAGTCGAACAACATCGCGTTCTCGTCGGGCACCATCGCCATCACCGGCGGCGGGGGTGGGGGCGGCGGTGGCGGCGGCGGGGGCGGGCTGGACCTGACCGTCGCCGACGTGTCCGGCGTGATCGACACCGAGAACGAGATCGAGGTCTCCTACACCTACACCAATCTTGGCGGGTCGTTCAACGGCTTCTTCGACCAGGAGTTCCGCCTCTCGCTCAACCAGGTCTGGGGCGACGCCGACGACATCGTGCTGGGCGTCGAACGCGAGATCGAGGACCTGCTCGCGGGCCAGTCGTCCGCCGAGAGCGAGTCCTGGCGCGTGCCCAGCGGCATCGCGGCCGGCGACTACTTCCTGGGCGTGTTCATCGACTCGACCGACGTGATCGCCGAAACCGACGAGCAGAACAACATCGCGTGGTCGGCCCAGACGGTCAGCGTCGGTTCCGGCGGCGGCGGCGGGGGTGGCGGTGGCGAGGTGGACCTGACCCTCGAGCGGGTCATCGCCGATCCGACGCCGCGCCCCGTGGGCGAGGACGTGCACATCGCCTGGACCATCGTGAACGCGGGCGGGTTCTTCAACGGCGCGTTCGACCAGGAGGTGCACCTCTCGCTCGACAACGTCTGGGGCAATGCCGACGACATCGTCCTGGGCGTCGAGCCCGAGGACGAGGACTTCGCCCCCGGCCAGCGCTCCTTCGAGAACGAGTCGTTCGTGATCCCGTTGGGCACGCCCGAGGGTGTCTACTACGTCGGCGTGTTCATCGATGCGTCGGGCGAGATCGCCGAGAGCGACGAGGCCAACAACATCGCGATGTCCGCCGAGCCGGTGGTCACCGTCGGCTCGGGTGGCGGAGGCGGGGGCGGCGGCTCGCACGAGCGGGCCTACTCGGTCTTCGGCTCCGGACGCCACATCGAGGACGACGACGTCTCGCCGCGGCGCGACGACTCGACCGCGTTCAACCGCCTCCGCGTGGACGGACGCATCCGCGAGCGCGAGTTCGAGATCCGCAACTTCGGCGACGACGACCTGCGCATCGAGAACGTCGAGGTCCGCGGGCGTCACAAACGCGACTTCGTGATCGCCGTCGCCCCGAATCAGACCCTCGCCCCCGGCGAGTCCACCGTCGTCATCCTGCGGTTCGATCCGATCCGCGGCGGGGTCCGCAAGGCCCGCCTGGCCATCGAAACCTCACGCGACACCGACGACGCCTACGAGTTCAAGGTCAAGGGGCGCGGCTTCGTGCCCACCAACGCGCCCGACGCCACCGTCGAGGGCCGGCGCGATCGCGAGATCCGCGACGGCGACCTCCGCGCCGGCGGCGGCGACGGCACCCGCTTCCGCTCGCTCGAACTCGGCGAGGCCCACGAGCGCACCTTCACGCTCCGCAACGACGGCGTGCAGACGCTGATCCTGGCCACGCCGCTCATCCGCCTGACCGGCTCGGGCGCGAGCGCGTTCTCGGTCCTGTCGATGCCGGCGATGATCCTGGCACCGGGCGCTTCCACGTCGTTCACGATCCGGTTCGCGCCGGAGACCACCGGCAAGTTCAGGAGCAACGTCGAGATCCTCTCGAACGACCCGGACGAGGCGGCATACACGTTCCGGATCGTGGGTCGCGCTGAGTGACTGGCACGGGCTTGCTCCGCGGGGCCAAACAGCGGCCTGGCCCCGCAAACGGTGTATCACCTCCGCAATGGGCGGCACTTCCCGAGGGGCGGAGTGCCGCCCGTTTTCGTTCCCAACCCAACCCCGACGCGGAGAATCCCATGCGTCCAGCCACCAGCACCAACACCAGCCGCTGCACTCTCGTCGCCGCAATCGCCGCCGCGGCCGGCCTGGCTTTGCCCGCGCTCGCCCAGACCGTAACAGTGAACACCGTTGAGGACGTGGTGGACATCCCGCCGACCGGCGTGCTGGCGGACCTGCCGGGGCCGGACGGGCGCGTCTCAATGCGCGAGGCGTGCCTGGTGGTGAACAACATGGCCGGGCCGCAGACCATCGAGTTCGCAATCCCGCAGAACCAGTGGTGGCTGCTGCAGAACATCCCGGTGCTGCGGCTCGAGGACGGCCCGTTCCTGCTCACAGACGACGGGACGACGATCGATTTCTCTAGCCAGGAGGCCTTCACCGGCAACACGAACCCGGACGGCGGCGAAGTCGGCATCTACGGCCTGCAGCCCAATGGCTGGGGCGGGCCGGCCATCTCCATCTACGCCGAGAACTGCACCATCAAGGGCCTCGACCGCGTCATGCAGCGCGGGCACGGGGTCTGGATCGCCCGCAACAACAACCGCGTCATCGGCTGCACCATCTCCGGCCCGCTGTACTCCGGCGTGTTCATCTCCGGCGACTTCGGCGGGCCTCCCGCCTCCGGCAACGTCATCGGCGGCACCCAGCCCGGCGAGGGCAACGTGCTCTCGGCCGGCAACGCCGGAGTGCGTATCGACACACCCGCCGCCGACAACGTCGTCATCGGCAACCACCTCGTCGGCAGTTCGTTCTACGGCGTCGAGGTCCGCGGGAACCCATACACCGGCAGCCCTCTCCGCAACCGCATCGGCGGCACGGCCCCGGGGGAGGCCAACTGGATCGCCGGCAACGGGAAATACGGCCAGGAGGGGTTCCCGACGGGTGGCCAGGTCTATGTCGGCATGACCGAGGACACCATCGTCGAGGGCAACCTCATTGGCACGACGCAAGACGGCACCGCGCCCTACCCCAGCCAGCGAGGGCCAGTCGGCGTCAACGTCGTCGATTCCACGCGCACGACGGTGCGCCACAACACCATCGGCGGCATCCGCGTCGCCGGCACGAACCACGCGGCGGGGTCGACCTATGGCGCGGGCGTCGGCATCGTGTCCATCAACGTCGACGTGTTCGAAACGCTCGTCGAGAGCAACCGCATCGGCACCGATCCGACAGGGCAGCTCCCGGTCCCCAACCTCTTCGGCGTCACCGTCTCGCCCGCGACCGGGCTGTACCGGATCTACGACACCACGATCCGCGCCAACGACATCGCGTCCAACGAAGTCGACGGCCTGCGCGTGTCCTCGCTCATCACCGGCGTCCACGTCACCGCCAACTCGTTCCGAGACAACGGGGGGCTGGCCATCGACCTGCTCTCGCAGAGCGGCAGCGGCGTCACGCCGAACGATCCGGGCGACCCCGACAGCGGCGCCAACGGCCTGCTCAACTTCCCCGTGCTCGACGCCGCCGGTGCGAGCCAGGGCAGCGTCGCCATCACCGGCACGCTCAACTCGCTCGCGTCCCGCCAATTCGAGATCGAGTTCTACGCGTCGCCCGCCTGCGACCTCTCCGGATACGGCGAGGGCGCGCGGTACCTGGGCTCCACCAGCGTCACCACCGACGGCGCCGGGAACACCGACATCGACGCGGTCATCAGCGCCGTAGTCGCGCCCGGTGAGTTTGTCACAGCGCTGACCATCGACGCCGCCACCGGCGACACCTCCGAGTTCTCCGCGTGCGTCGGCGTCACGAGCGGCGCGTGCCAACCCGACCTGACCACCGGCGCCGTCGCCGGGCAGCCTGGCTATGGCGTGCCCAACGGCACGCTGAACAACGACGACTTCTTCTACTACCTCGCCGAGTTCGCCGCCGGGAATCTGGCCGTCTGCGACCTGACCACCGGCGCCGTCGCGGGACAGCCGGGCTACGGGGTTCCCAACGGCGTGCTCACGAACGACGACTTCTTCTACTACCTGGCGATCTTCGCCGCCGGATGCTGAGCCCCGGAGGCACAGGCTTGCAGACTGAGCCCGACGAACCGCGAGCGGACCCTCGCGGCCGCCGACAACGCGTGCCGCGAACACAGCCCGCGGAGCCGCGATCCCTCAGTGCCCGAACAGGTTCTTCGACCCGAACATCCCCTCGCGCTCGAAGTGCTCGAGCGCCTCGGCGGTGCTCCCGAAGATCTTCGTCGACGTCTCGGTGATGAACGGGCTGGGTGCCTTCTGGGGCTTCCAGACCACGTAGACCTCCTTGGCGTGCTCGAAGGCGTGCTGGAGCTCGCGCTCGACGCCGCTGGACAGGCCGGGGATCCGCTTGCCATCGCGTCCGGGCAGTTCGGGGATGTAGGACACGATCATGTCGGACTGGTCGATGAGCTTGAAGTCGCGCATGTAGATCTGGCCGTCGATGTCGCCGGCGATGTCCAGCACCTCGCGGACGCGGATCCGCATGGGCGGCTGCGAGGCCGACCCGCCGAACGCGTGCGGCTCGGCGTCGACCCACTCCTTGCCCTCGCGCATCGCGGCGATGGCCCGGTCCAGCAGCAGCTTCTCGTCCACGTCGCCGGGGTCGAACGTCACGAAGTGCTCGGCGAGCTGGGCCCGGAACGCGTCGATCTCCGCCAGCACGTCGGGCATGTCCACGACGTGGCTCATCGGAAACGAGGGGTACACCCGCTTCATGTCCGGGCGGGCCACCAGGCGGAAGCACGTGCGCGTCGTGGGCTGGTGCCGACCCCGGCTGACGATGTAGAAAGGCTTGTGGAACGCCTGGGCGATGATCTCCGTCGCCAGGATCTCCTCCTCGCGCCACACCATGCAGTCCTTGAGCGTCGCGTCCGTGTCGTGGTCGCGGTGCAGGCGGCTGTGCACGACCTCGATGTTGTCCACGAGGCAGATGAACACGTCGGGCTCGAGACGCTCGATCTGGTCGAGGTCGAACGCGGAGAACAGGCCGTGACGCCAGCGGAACGTCGCGTGCGTGTTCACCAGGATGCTCGGCTTGCCCTTGGCCTCGGCGATCACGTCCTTGAACGCGGCCCGG
>JACKHA010000010.1 GCA_020639215.1 Phycisphaeraceae bacterium | reverse complement strand
GGGCGGATCGTCGCCGCGGGCGCGGTCGGCGAGTCGTCGCTCGACGCGGGCGTGCTGACCCTGGCCCGAGTGCTGGAGGGCTCGCGCGGGCAGGCGGCGGCAGCGAGGCAGGCCATCGCCGAGGCCGAGCGCGACATCACCAGCGGCGCGTTCGAGCAGGAGCGCCTCGACGGGGCCAAACTCGCCTGCGAGCGCGCCATCGCCGCCGCGGAGCGGAAGATCGGCTACGACGCGATCTCGATGGCCCTAGGCCAGGTGGACAGCACGCGCGCGGTCGAGGCGATGGTCCGCGGGGCGGCCCAGACCTCGCCCGCCGGCGTTGCCGAACTCCGCCCGATGGAGATGACCGACTCGATCAACGGGATCGACGTCGATCCGAAGTACGACCCGGCGGCGGCGGGGCGCGCGTTCGCCGCGATCACCACCGCACTCGGACTGGTCGGGGCCAGCGAGGATCCGAACGCGGCCGGGGCCGTGCTCGAGCGGGGCCAGATCGATGGCATGGTCGCCGACGCCCAGAGCGTCATGCGCGACTACGCGTCCGATTACGTTCGTTACTGGGGCGAGCAGGTGCCCGAGGCGCTCTACCGCGTGCGTCCCAACGGCACCTGGGCAGAGTTCCAGACCGCCGCCAGCCGTCTCAACCGGCGCACCATCGGCGGGAACATCGAGTCCAACGGCGAGGTCCTGCGCGACGCGCTGGCCGTCGTCGGGCCGCAATTGCTCGAGTCCGAGCGCGACCGCGACCTGCTGGCCCTGCAGCGCCGCATCGCGGCCCACGAGGCCGATGTCGGCGGCGTGAACGAGACCGCCAGCACCGCCCAGCGACTGCTGAGCTCGTTCGCCAACCTGCCCTCGCTGGTTCCCGCGGCCCGCCAGCGCGTGCTGGCCATGGACGTCGGTGCGTTCGAGAACGATTTCCTTAACTACTTCTACCTGACCAACGACGACGGCGAGGTCATCCGCTACTGGCGGTACATGACGCTCGCGGCGTTCGAGAAACTCGCGGCCGAGTCCAACGACCAGGCCGGGGCCGCGCTGCTCTCGCTCCAGCAGAACCGGCGTGTCTTCCCGTTGTGCAAAGACTCGCCCCAGAATCTCAGCCCGGCGGACCTGGCGGCGGTGGCCCAGGAAGTGGCCCTCGTCGGCTCGGCGGCGGCGCGGAACCAGCAGTCGGGCGCGGCGGGCACAATCGGTGTGCCGCGATCGATCGACGACCAGGAGATGGAGGACCAGATCGCGATCCTGCGCGGGGCGGGCGTGCCGCAGGGCCAGCGCGAGTGGTTCGAGGGCGTGCAGCGGATGCTCAGTGCCCTGCGTCCCTCCGGGGAGAATCCCGCGCCGCTGACCTTTAGCCTCTCCACGCCCGCGCCGGACGAGCGCCTGCGCCTGGCCGATCCGTCCGTGGACGCGGCGGCGACATACCTCTACCTGCACCTGGTCGAGGGCGCCACGCCGCGCCGGTTCGAGAACGAGACGGCGGCCCAGCGCGGCGGCGTGAGCACGCGCCGCCAGTGGACCAACGCGGGGCTGCGAGTGCCCAACAACGAATCGCTCGAGCTGTGGTTCTACGTCGAGGAAGAGGGTGCCCGGGACCGGCGCGAGCAGCGCGTCCCGCTGGGCCAGAGCGGGGCTGACCCGTGGGCCGCCCTGCGCGCCATCTCGCGCGACGGGGCCCGCCCGATCGACCCGAACGAGGCGGCTGGCACGTGCAAGGCCTGGTGGGTGCCGATCGAGTGGAGCGACGCCGACGGACGCCAGCAGTATTGGGTGAGAATCGAGTTCAACCGGGACATCCCGCTCCCGCCCCGCTGGCCCACGATGGGCAACTGGGCGCGATCGAACTGAACCGGCTCGGGCGGCGAGGCCGCCGCGGGTGGCTGTCGGCCCGCCGTCTTCCGGTGGACGAAAACCACCGATTCGGGGAGACTAGGTCCGATACTCGCACGGGGCGGATGGAGCCGCCCGCTCGGAGGGCGACGTTGGCGGTCCAGGGACTCTCAGGGATGCTCGGGCGGGGCGATGCGAACGGGGACGCCCGCGCGCACGTCGCGGTGTTCGGGAAACATCCGGGCTGGGACGATCACATCGACGACATCGGGCTGACCACGGAGCGCCTGGTCCAGATCAAGCGTGTCCTTTATGTGGAGGGCATCGGCGGGAACATCGACGCCGGCGCCTGGGACGCGATGCCCGAGGGATCACGCCTGGAGGGGTTCGAGCACTCGTTCATCTGGCGCTCCGGCGGCGAGCTCGCGGTCGGGCGGTTCTGGTCGAGCACGGACGGGAAGGGGCGCCAGCGATACCCGATGGTGGTGTGCGCCCAGATGCGCGGGCAGCCGATGTCGTGGCAGCTGCGGTACGTGCTGCCGCTGCTCGAGCGGCTCGAGGACGAGTTCAAGCAGGCCAAGACCGCCGAGCGCGTGCGGGCCCTGGCGGAGAACGCCCAGAAGGAGCTCGAAGCGCTCGCGGGCGACGAGGTCGCGCCGCCGGACAAGCACGCGGTGAGCGCGTCGGCGACGCTGGCCACGGCTGAAGCGATGGGCCCGGAGCGCCGGGGCATGTACCGCCTGCTGTACCAGATGGAGCGGGAGCTGTCGTCGTACCTGCGGGGAGACCGCAAGGACACGTCGCGGTCGCGCATGGCCGACCTGACGCCTCGGCATGTGCGGGTGCCCCGGAGCGAGGCGGGCGAGGGCGAGTCGCTGGCGCTGTGGTGGCGGTTCATGTGCGAGAGCGTCGGGGACGCGGCCCCGCTGGTGCTGCTGTCGCCGCGCGGCCAGGGCTGGATCGACGTTTTGGTGGGCGAGCCGAGCGTGTCGCTGTTCACGTGCGTTCGTGCGGGTGAGCAGAGCGTGCCGCTGGCGACGGACATCCCGTACACGTTCGACGACGCGTTCGTGAAGCGTGCCGAGGAGCGGATCGCGTCGGCGTCGCCCGACGCGGGGGCCGAGGCCCCGACGAAGCGGATCGCGCCGATCGGCGTCGGCGGTGGGCGTGCGAACGAGAACGGCGGGAGCGGTGGGGGGCTGGAACCCCGCCAGATCGCGATGATCGCGGGGGCCGCGGTGCTCGGGGTGGTGGTGATCGGCGGGGCGCTTGCGCTCATGTCGGGTGGTGGAGGTGGCAAGTCTGGCGAGAACCCGTCGCCCCCGCCTCCGCCGAGCACGGGCAACCCGGGTGGGTCGAACGGCGCGGGCAACGGCGTCCAGGGCGCGCCGAACACGGCGAACTTCGGCGCCGCCGAGCGCGAGGTGTTCGCGGCGTGGTGCGCCAAGGCCGAGTGGGCCCTCGACGTGCGGAGCCGCCTGGCCTCGGCGGACGCGGGGGCGCTGTCGGCCGACCCGCACCTGTCGCGCGAACTCCTGCCGCGCCTCGAGCAGCTGCGTGCCCAGGATACCGCGATCGATCCCCGGCGCGCGATCAGCGGAGCGGGGCGGGCGTCGCTCTCGGCCCTGGCCGAGTCCCCGCCGATCGCGGCCCAGACCGACGAGGGCATCGCCCGGACGCGGGCGGCGATGGACCTGATCAGCGGGCTCGAGCGATCGGTGTCGAGCGAGTCGTGGGCGGCGCGACGGACCGTCGAGCAGGCGGCCCGGGAGGCCGAGCGGCGCGGGTGGGCCGCGCTTGGCTCGTCGCTCATGGGCGTGTCCGGGGGCGTGCGGCTCGATGGCGGCGGCGCGCTGGCGTCGCTCACAGGCGTGATCGAGGCGGCCGAGCCGTCCGGGCGTCTGCTGGCGGCGCTCGGGCGGTTCGACGCGGCGGCGCGGGCGGCGGCGGCGGGTGCCCCCGGCGACGAGCGGATCGCGCGGATGCCAGAGCTGCTCGGGAGCGTGCAGGGCCCGAGCGAAGCGGACGCTGCCGAGGCGGCCGGCGTGGTGGCGGCGCGGGTCGAGGGGCTCGCGGACCTGGGCGAGTCGGTCGCCGGGTTGGTCGGGCAGCGGTGGAACCAGATCGATGCGGCGTACTTCCTGGCCGAATCGGCGGCCGGCGGGGCGGGCGGCGCGGTGGACGAGCGGACGTACCAGACCTGGATGCAGGAGATTCGGCGCGAGGCGTACACGAGCCTGGCGGCCGAGGCCGACCCGCGTCGGTCGTGGGATGTCGAGCGTCGCCTGACGCAGATGGGCGAGTCCATCGGCGCGCTGGCCGAGGCCCAGACGCCGATCGACCCGGCGGACGTGGCGCGTCTGCAGACGGAGCTGGCGTCGCTGAACCGGGGGGTGGCGGACCTGAACGCCGAGTCGTGGGACCGGACGCACGAGGCTTGGGTGCGCCAGGGGGCTGCGTCGCTGGACCGGCGGGTCACCGCCCTGCAGAACGGGTTCGATGCGCTGACCGGGCAGTTGCAGGCCCAGTGGGAGCGTGAGACGTCGCGCCTGGCCCAGCGGAGCCGGATCGAGGTCGGGTCCGAGACGCTGCAGGAGGCGTGGCGGACGCGCCGGGACGAGCTGCTCGCGAGGTACACCGCCCCGGAGAGGCTGACGGCTCTCACCGACGCGGCCGACGCGCTCGAGGACGGGCTGCGCCGGATCGACGCGGCGGTGCCCGAAGTCGAGGTGCCGCGAGATCGCCCGGGCGGCGTGGACGTCGACGCGCTCGAGCGTGCTCTGGAGAGCGAGCGCGAGCGCTGGGTGTCGCGGGTGCTGGGCACGCTGGCGTGGGACGGGAACCAGATGGACATGGCGGGCCTGGACGCCGCGGCGGGCGAGGCGACGCGCGACGGACGCGCGTGGCTTGATCGCGTGGGCGAGGCGTGCCACGACATGGCGGCCGCGGAGCGCCTGCTGGGTGGGGCGTACGCGCTGGATGAGGCCGGGCCGGACGGCGGGACGTTGCTGGACCTGGCCGAGTCGGCGGGTGCGGATCGGATCGGCACCGGCGTCGCCGAGGTGTTCGGCGGCATCTCGTCGCGGATCCAGGACCAGCGCCGGGCGACGCTGCTGCGCGGGACGGCGGAACTGCGGGCCCTGGCGGGCGAGCGGAACGCGCCGCTGGGCGTGTCGATGGCGGCGTGGCGGACGCTGGAGGCCACCGGCTGGCCCGCGTCACCCGAGCAGGTTCGGCAGGAAGCGGCCCTGGCCCGTGGCCTGGCCGAGCGGGCCGGCGCCTTGGGCGAGGCGGCCCGTCGGGGCGTGCTCGTCGAGCGGATCAGGGCCGGCTCGGCGGCCCGGTGGGAGCGGGCGGCTCGCGCGGCGATGGGCGGGAGCGACGCGGCGGGCGTCGAATCGGTCCTCGAAGCACGCCACGAGTTCGCGATCGACGAGGTGGAACTCGCGGGGCCGCTGCGGTTCAACCTGATGCTGCTGGATCTGCGCCGGGCGACCCGGGAGGTGTCGGGCAGCGACGCGGATGCGCAGGCTCGTGCGCTCCTGACGGGGTTCCTCGAGTCGGTCGATGCCCTCGGGCTGGAAGGGTCGCAGTCGGGCGATGTGGCCGATTGGCTGGGCCAGGCGCGGGCGCTCGTGGGTGATGCGCCCGCGGAGGTCGTGATCGATCCGACCACGCTCGGGCCGGGCGCGATCGGATGGCGGGGCGAGGAGGTCGACGCCGAGCGCGTGCGGTTCACGTCGCCCGACGGGGCGGCGGCGCTCGAGTTCGTGCGCCTGGATGTTGGGGACGGCGGGCTGGCGGCGGCGGCGTACCTGTGCACAACCGAACTGAGCGTCGGGGCGCTGCAGTGGGCGACGGATCGGGCGGGTCGGGTGTCGCGTCTGCGGGAACTGACCGCCGCGTCGCCGCCGGAATCGGCGGTGGGGATCAAGACCTGGGTGTTCGTCACGCGACCGACGGGCGACGGGGTCGTCCCGGCCGATGGGTGGTACCTGGCCAAGGACCGAAGGCCCGGTGTGGAACCGCTCGCCCCAGGTCTGGAGGCGGGCGGGCCGGGTTCGGGCACCCCGGCGACGTGGATCCCTGCGGCGTCGGCCCAGGAGATCGCCGGATGGTTCGGCTGCCGCCTGCCGAGCGTGGCGGAGTGGCGGGCGGGCCTGGCCCGGTACGAGGGCGGCGACGAGGCTCCCGCGTCGTGGAACCTTCGGGACTCGTCGTGGGCGCCGCAGCTGGCCCACGTTCACGGCAGCCAGCGAGTGTCGATCAGCGCGCCCGACGACGGCGCGTTCGTGCCCGACGAGTCGACGGCCCCGACCGGGGCCAACGCGGAGGTGTTCCCGAACTCGGATCGATCGGTGTTCTTTGAGGACGTGGGCAGCGGACGCGGAAGGGTGCTGCGGCACCTGGTCGGCAACGTGTCGGAGTTCGTGATGCTGGGGAGCGGTGGGGAGTCGTTCGGCGTGATCGGGGCCTCGGCTCTGTCGGCACCGCAGGACTTCCGCACGCTGCTGTCGGGCGCGGAAGTGCCGGGATACACGGTCGAGTATGGCTGGGCTGATGTGGGGCTTCGTCCGTGCTTCTCGCTTGACGGCGCGGGGGGCGTGGCCCCGCTGCACCGGCGGGTTCGACAGGCGGCGGAGCGGGCTCCGCTGCTGATGGGGGTGGGCGTCGGCGGGGGCAGTGATTGAGTCGGGGGGCTCGGCATCGGGCCCGGCGCAGAAAGTGCGCCGGTCGGTCCGGTTTGCGTGGCGACCTGTCGCTTGTTAGTGTTCACGTCTGTTCCGGCCGACCGGGGGCGCGTTGGGTGCGCCAAGGTTGGTCCACGAGTCGCGGCCTGGCCGACGAGGCTGCTGCTGGGGGTCCGGTGCGATGAAGAGGGTGCGCGAGCCGATGGCAAACTCGGGCGAGGGTCGGCGAGTTGGGATGCTGGTGGCGATCGCCGGTCGGGCGCGTGCTCTGGCGCTGGCCGCGGGCGTGGGGCTCGTCGCGGCCCCGGTGCTCGGGCAGCCCGCGACGCCGCCGGGCCAGGGCGACCTGACGTCCGGGTCGCAGCCCCCGGCGACGCCCGGTGACACGCCGCCCGCGCCCCCGACCGGCGGCCAGGACACACCCGGCGCGCTGCCGCCCGGCGGCGGATTCGACCTGTCGCCCGAGGACACGCTGATGCTGATCCAGGAGCCGACGCCGGCGGACGGCGAGGCGTACCGGATCGGACGGATCGACGCGGTGTACGACGTGGACAACCCGGGGTTCCCGCCGATCGAGGAGTTGCGGAACGTCGCGTTCGAGCTGCTCGAGCTGCCCGAGGGGTTCGTGCGGCCCCGGGAGAACCTGCCGACGGTGACGGTGACGCTGGCGCAGCTGTCGGAGATGCCGACGCGGACGATGTACGCCAGCGCGATCGACTCGGCGCTGCGGGCGATCGTCGAGCATCTGAACCGGAATCGCCAGATCCTGGGCGCGTTCGCGACGGTCGATGAGCTTGATCTGGCCAACTCGCTGGACAACCGGGACGAGGGCCAGACGGGGATCACGATCCGGGTGCTGGCGGCCCGTGTGACGGAGATTCGCACGCTGGGCTCGGGCGAGCGCGTGCCGCAGGACGACCGGCGGATCGACAACCCCGCGCACACGCGGATCATCGAGCGTTCGCCGGTGGCCGCGGGCGGGGCGGGGGGCGGCGGGCTGCTGCGCCGGGACCTGATCGACGAGTACGTGCTGCGTCTGAACAGGCACCCGGGGCGGCGTGTGGACGTGGCGGTCGCGCCGGGCGATCCGGAGGACGGCGTCGGGGCGGCGGTGCTGGACTATCTGGTGTACGAGTCCAAGCCGTGGAGCGTGTACTTCAACGTCTCGAACACGGGCACGGAGCAGACCAACGAGTGGCGTGAGCGGTTCGGGTTCGTGCACAATCAACTGACGGGCAACGACGACATCCTGACGATCGACTATGTGACGGCCGGGTTCGACGCGGCCAACTCGATCGAGGTTGGCTACGACGCGCCGCTGTTCGACTCCGAGCGGCTCCGCTGGCACATCCGCGGCGGGTGGAACGAGTACACCGCGTCGGACATCGGGCAGCTGGGCGACTTCAACGGCGAGGGGTACTTCGTCGACGCCGGGCTGAGCTGGAACATCTACCAGCACCGCGAGCTGTTCATCGATCTGCTCGGCGGCGTGCGGTTCGAGAACTTCGAGGTGGACCCGCCGCCGCCCTCGACCGGGGGCGACGAGAGCCTGTGGTTCCCGTACATCGGCGTGTTCGCCGAGCGGAGCACGGACCGCTGGTCGTTCAGCAGCCTGGCCCGCCTTGACCTGCAGCCGAGCGGGGACGAGACGGACCTGGCGACTCTCGGGCGTCTGGACGTCGACGGCACGTGGGCGATGCTCCGGGGCGAGGCGAACGTCTCGGTGTTCCTCGATCCGTTCTTCTACGGGTCGGGCTGGGACACGATCAACGAGGACGTGCGGACCGACCGGGACTCGACGCTCGCCCATGAGTTGCTGTTCAGCCTGCGTGGCCAGACGTCGTTCGGGGCCCGCGTGATCCCGCAGGTTCAGGAAGTCGCGGGCGGGCTGTACACGGTGCGCGGGTACGACGAGTCGATCGTCGCGGGCGACGACGCGATCATCTTCACCGCCGAGTACCAGTTCCATCTGCCGCGGGCCTTTGCGATCGAGCCGGAACCGACGGCGCGGGTGTGGGGGCGGCCGTTCAAGGTCTCGCCGCAGCAGCCGTTCGGTCGCCCGGACTGGGACTGGATCTTCCGGGCGTTCCTGGACGTCGGGCACACGATCGAGCACGGGAGCGTGTCGTCGGAGGGCAACGAGACGCTGGTGGGCGCGGGCGTGGGCACGGAGATCCAGTTCATGCGGAACGCCGGGCTGCGCCTGGACCTTGGATTCGCGCTGCAGGACGCCGGGCCGGATGACGACCTCGTGGCCGAGTCGGGCGACGCCCGCCTGCACGTGCTGTTCTCGCTGCTGTTCTGACGGGGCGGGTGCATCGGATGGGGCCCCGGCCGCGGGGCGATCTGGAGAACCACCGGCCGGGCGCAGGAACGCGTCCGGGCGGCTTGTGAAGAGGACGGGAACGGGCTCGCGGCGCGGGCCCTGTCTCGTCGTGGGGTGCGTTTGCGGATGGACTCGGGGGCGGATGGATCGCCCGGACCGGTTGACTCGAGGAGGCGGCGATGTTCAAGGCGCGCGCGGGCAAGGCTGTCGGGTTCCGTTCCACCAACCTGGGGACTTCGGCGAAGCGGGGGGCGCGTGGGCGTCGGGGCGGCGGGCTGGGTCTGGCGGGCCCGGTGCTGACGGTGCTGTGCATCGCGGCGCTCCCGGCCGCGGCCGATGGCCCGCGGAACAGTCGTCGCCAGAACGGGGTGAGCGGGCAGCGGGTGGTGGCGGGCGAGGCGTCGTTCGCCAGGTCCGGGCGGACCACGACGATCACGGCCAGCGACCGGGCGATCATCGAGTACGACCGGTTCAACATCGGTCGTCGCCACACGGTCGAGTTCGTGCAGCCCGGAGCCGACGCGCGGGTGCTCAACCGCATCACGGGCGGGGACCCCTCGCACCTGCGCGGCACGCTGCGGTCCAACGGCATCGTCTACTTCGTGAACCCCGCGGGGGTGATCTTCGGCCCGAACTCGAGGATCGACGTGGGCGGGCTGTACGCCGCCGGCGCGAACCTCTCGAACCGCGACTTCCTGGCCGGCAACGACCACTTCACCAACGTGCAGGGGCGCGTGGTGAACCGCGGTGAGATCCACTCGGACTCGGTCACGGCGCTGATCGGGCGTCGCGTGGCGAACTTCGGGTCGGTGGTCGCCCCGACGGGCACCGTGACGATGGTCGCGGGCGATGAGGTGTGGATTGGCGAGCGCGATGGGCACATTTTCGCGCGGTTCAGCGTGGACGCGGCGGCCGAGCGCGTGGCGGGCGGCGTGGCCAACCACGGGACCGTGGTGGCCGACCAGTTCTACGCGGGCGTGGGCGACTACTTCGCGCTCGCGGTGTTCGACACGTCGCAGGTCCGGGCCCGCATCGCGCAGGTCCGGGGCGGGACGGGCACGACCACGAGCGTCGCGGGCGTGATCGACGTCTCGAACCAGACGCCCGGCGGCGTCGGCGGGTCGGTCACGGTCACGGGCGAGCGGGTCGCGCTGCGCGACGCGACGATCGACGCGTCCGGTCACGCCGGCGGCGGCGACGTGCGCATCGGCGGCGACTACCAGGGTCGGGGCGACATCCCCAACGCCGAGCGGACGTACCTGTCTTCGGGCACCACGATCAACGCCGACGCGACGGTTCGGGGCGACGGCGGGCGCGTGATCGTGTGGTCCGACGTGTTCACGAACTACAACGCGTCGATTTCTGCGCGCGGCGGGGCCCAGGGCGGCGACGGCGGCTTCGCCGAGGTCTCGGGCAAGGAGACGCTGGCGTTCCATGGCACGGCGAATCTGTCGGCGGCGGACGGGGCGGCGGGCACTCTGCTGCTCGACCCGAAGGACATCGTGATCGACAACGCGGGCTCGGACCCGGTGCTGGCAAACAACGAGTTCGGTGAGGACCCGACCGGGACGGTCACGATGGACCCCGCCGACATCGAGACGATTCTGGACGCGGGCACGGCGCTGGTGCTGCAGGCCAACAACGACATTACGGTCAACGACCCGATCGCCTCGACCAATCCGGGGCCGGGCGTCAGCGGCGACCTAACGATGCAGGCCGGGCGGAGCGTGGTCCTCAACGCGAACATCTCCCTCGAGGACGCGAACCTCTCGATCACCGCCAACGAGACCACGGCCAACGGCGTCATCAACGCCAACCGCGACGCGGGTGCGGCCGTCATCTCGATGGCCGATGGCGTGGCGATCAACACCGGCACCGGCAACGTCACCATGACGCTCTCGACCGGCGCGGGGCTGACCAACTTCGCCAGCGGCAACATCACAGTCGAGGACATCACGACGACCGGCAACGTCACGATCACGAACAACGGGCCGACCGCCGGCTCGTCGATCCTGGTCGAGGCCACCGGGCCGGACTCGCTGATCACCGCGGCGAACCTGGCGCTGTCCGCCCAGGGCGCGGGCGGCGGCGGCGCGGTCGGCGCGTCGGGCATGGCGATCACGTTCACGGCGACGAACGTCGAGGCCGCGGCCGATTTGGGCGGCATTTTCCTGGACACCAGCAGCACCGTGAACATCGGCGGGGCCTCGGGCTCGCTGACGGGCCTGGCGACGACCAACGCCGGGGCGATCGAGGTCGCCACCGGCGCGGGCAACCTGAACACGAGCGAGGCCATCGCCGGCACCGGCACGGTTGACCTGACGGGCACGGCGATCGGGATCGGGGCCAACGTGGTCGGCAACGACGATGTGGTGCTCACCGGGCCAGTGACGATCACGGGCTCGCGGACGATCTCGGCCGGGGCCGGGCAGCTGGACGTGGTGAACACGGTGGCGGTCGGTGCCGGGGCGACGGCAACGTTTATCGGGACGCCGGATGTTGCGACGCCCGCGATCGGGTTCCAGGCGAATGTCTCGCCCGGCGCGGGTAGCGTGCTGGTGTTCGAGCAGGCGACGAGCGCCACGGCGTTCAACCTGAACGGCGCGAACACGAATCTGCTGGACAACACCAACGGCCTGAACCGCATCCAGAACGGGTTCTCGTCGATCACGATCGGGCGGTCCGACGGCACGCAGAACATCGCGGTCGGGGCGCTCACATTCAACGATCCAGTCACGATCCGCACGCCCGGCGGCGGCAACATCAACCTGAATGGCGCGCTCACGGGCGCGGGCGACGCGAGCATCGCGCTCACGCCGGGGGCGGCCAGCCGCGTGCTGTTCAACGCCAACGGCACGATCATCTCGACGGCGGGCCAGAACATCACGATCACCGGGGCCGCGCGCGTCGCCGAGGGCTTCGCGTCCACGGTCTCGACCGGGGCCGGCGCCGGCAACATCCAGATCACCGGGCTGGTGGACGGGACCAACGCCGGTGCGGCCGAGTCGCTCGTGCTCAACGCGGGCACCGGTTCGCTCACGACCGGCGTGCTGGGCGCTGGCCAGGCGCTCGATCTTGAGACGATCACGATCACAAACGCCGCGATCACGACGCTTGGCGGCGTGAACACCGTGGGCACGTTCTCGACGACCAACGCCCTGACGGGCGCGTTCAACGCGACCGGCTCGGTGACCGCCAACACGCTGACGCTCAACGGCACGTCGTTCGACTTCGACGCCGCGGCCAGCGCGACCAGCGGTGCGTTCACGATCGGCAACACCGCCGCGACCACGCTGAACTTCGACTCGACGCTGACCGGCGCTGCGGGCGGGATCTCGCTGGGCGGCTCGGCGGTCACGCTGGGCGGGCTGGCCTCGACCTCCGGCGCCGGCAACATCGCCATCACGAACTCGGGCCTGCTGAGCATCAACGGCGGGCTGACCGCCGCGGGCTCGTTCACGCAGACCAACAACGGCGGCACGGTCACGGTCGCCAGCGACGTCTCGGGCGTCGGCGCGACGTTTAACAGCGCGACGACGATCAGCGGCACCAGGTCGGTCTCCGCGGCGACGGGAGCTCTGGCGTTCAACTCGACGCTGGGCTTCAGCGGCGGGCCTTCGACCGCGACGCTGACGGGGTCGACCATCGCGTTCGCCGCGAATGTCACGCCGCAGTCGGGCCAGACGGCCCTGGTGTTCCAGTCGCCGACGGTGACCGACGCGTTCGGGGTGGCCAACGGGGCGGGTAACCAGCTCATCTCGGGCGCTTCGCTCGCGTTCCTGCAGAACGGGTTCACGCAGTTGACGTTCGGGCGGGCCACGGGCCAGCACGCGATCGGCATCGGCGCTGTCTCGTTCCAGGACCCCGTTCGATTCCAGACGCCCACCTCGGGCAACATCACGGTCTCGGGCCTCATCACCGGCACCGACGACGCGAGCGTGACGCTCGACACCGGCGCGGGCCCGGCCCGGATCATCCTTGACGTGACGGGCAACACAATCGTCACGGCGGGCGACACGATCCTGTTCGATGGCCTCGTGCGCGTGGCCGAGGGCGAGGCCCCGGTCGTCGACTCGGCGGGCGGGCTGATCCGCTTCGGCGGGGCGGTGGACGGGACCACGGGCGGGGCGGCCGAGTCGCTCACGCTCGACGCCGGGACCGGCAACATCGACTTCCAGACCGTGGCCTCGGCGATCTCCGGCGCGGGCGGCGCGGCCGACGCGACGGGCCTGGCGACGCTGACCATCACCGATGCGAACGACCTGGACCTTCAGTCGCTTCTCATCACCGGGGCGTTCACCTCGACCAACGCCCTGGGCGGGGCCGTGCAGGCCCTGGGCACGGTGCAGGCGGGCACGATCGACGTCGACGCCGATTCGTTCGACTTCGACGCCGCGGTCACCGCGGGCGCGGGCGGGATCGATCTTTCCGGCGGCAACGGGATCAACTTCGACTCGACGCTGACGGCCGGGGCCGGCGGCGTGACGATGCTCGGCAACATCATGACGTTCGACGCGCTGGTCTCGACCAGCGGCGGCGGCGACGTGTCGCTGAATGGCTCGGCCATCACGCTCACCGGCGGCATTACCACCGCGGGCGGCACCGCCAACGTGGCCCTGACCAACTCGGGCCTGCTGACCATCGACGGGGCGGTGACGGCCGACGGCACGTTCACCCAGACGAACAACGGCGGGGCCGTCAGCCTGGGCGCGAACATCGACACCTCCGGCGCCGACGGGCTCATCCAGATCAACTCCGCCGTCACCGCCACGAACAGCGTGGAGCTGAGCGCCGGGGCCGGGGCCATCGATCTGAACTCGACGTTTGCGGGTGGCACGAACAATCTCGTGTTCACGACCAACGACTTCCAGCCGTCCGGGGCCAACACGATCAGCGGCACGGGCCAGGTCACGCTGCGTCCCGAGAACGTCGGCGACGCGATCAACATCGGCTCGGCCACCGGCGGCGCGCCCGTGGCCACCTACGACCTGTCCGACTTCGCGGCCCTGACCAACGGGTTCACGACCATCCACGTCGGCTACGACACCACTGGCACGCACACGATCCGCATGGGCGGGTTCAATGGCGGATCGGCGTTGCGCGACGATCTCGTGGTCCACGCCCCGATGGGCGCCGGGCAGATCACCCTGCTCGACTCGACCGACACCGGCGCGAATGACCTGACCTTCGACGGCGTCTTCGCCGCCGGGGCCGCGTCGCTGACGATCGACACCGGCACGACCGGGCAGCTCGCCTTCGGCGATGACGCCGGGTTCGGGGCCGGCGACATCGCGCTGGTCGGCGACATCTTCGCGACGTTCGGCGGCACGCTGACCGGCTCGGGCACGATCCTCGTCGCGCCGACGACCGCGACGCGCGCGATCGACATCGGCACCGTGGGAGCGCCGCAGGGCGAGATGGTCATCCCGGACTCGTTCATCGACGCCGTGACCGCCGCCGACTTCACGTCGCTGACGGTCGGCCAGGCCACAACGGGCCAGCACTCGATTTTCCTGGGCGCGCTCGGCGGCGTCACGCCGCTGGACTTCGACTTTTCCCTGCTGGCCCCGGTCAACGGCGCGGGCAACCTGGGAGAGGTCCGCCTGCACGGCGACGTGACGATGGCGGCCAACAACCTCGTGTTCGACGCCGACGTCCGCGTCAACAACACCCTGACCCCGACGATCACGACCGGCGGCGGGAACGCGACGTTCATTGGGGCGATCTTCGGTACGACGACCGGCGCCGACGAGACGCTGACCGTCGACGCCGGCGCGGGCAACATCGACGTGGACGGAACGATCTCGGGCCAGATCGGCGGCGGGACCAACGCCACCGGTCTCACGCAGGTCACGCTGACCGGCGCAAACGTCGATCTGAACGCCGTCAACATCATCGCCGGGGCAACCAATGGCAACGGTTCGCTGACGGTGAACAACTCGGGTTTGCTGACCCTGGGCGGGGCGATCAGCGCCGCGGGCGGGTTCAACCAGTCCAATGCGGGCGGCACCGTCAACCTCGGCGGGAACATCACGACGACCAACGCGCCCATCACGTTCATGGGCGCGGTCACGCAGACCGCCAACGCCCAGCTGCGGGCCGGCACCGGCGAGATCGCCATCAACGCCGCGTTCGACACGGCCGGGTTTGACCTAACCCTCGCCTCGCGCGACATCGACATCAACGCGGCCCTCTCGGGCGGCGACGGCACGAACACGCTCACGCTCGAGCCCGACGCCGCCGGCACCGCCATCGAGATCGGCAACGGCACCTCGATGGCCGCCGGGGCGCTGCTGCTCAGCGCCACCGACATCGGCAACATCGCCGATGGGTTCGGGGCCATCGAGATCGGCATCGCCACCACGGGCGCCCATGCCTTCGAGATCGGCGGGGCCGGGTTCCTCGATCCGCTCACGCTGCGCTCTCCGATGGGCTCGTTCACCATTCTGGCCAACCGCACGCTCTCGGGCACCGGCGACGCCTCGATCACGTTCGACGGGAGCCACGCGACGCTGACGCTCAACAACGGCTCGCGGATCACGACCGCGGGCGCCGACATCGACATCGACGACAACATCCTGCTGGCCGACGGGGCCGGCAACTCCGGCGTGAACGCGGACATCCCGCTTATCTCGACCGGCGCGATGGGAGGCAACATCCGGATCGACGGCTCGATCCGCGGCACCGACAGCGGCTCGGGCATGGTCGAGCGCCTCCGCGTTCAGGCCGGCACCGGCAGCCTGACCGTGGGCGACGTGATCAACGCCAATGGCACGCAGACCAACATTTTCGGCGCCCTGATGGGCATGACCGAGGTCGCCAGCACGCAGGGCCTGATCGACTTCGGGATCGTGTCGGCCTCGACGGTCACGCTCGAGGGCGTGAACATCGCCGGGCTGCTCCAGTCCGAGGCCGCCCTGACCGGCGCGTTCACCGCCAACGAGAGCGTGCTGGCCCAGGCCATCACCCTTTCCGGAACCTCCTTCGACTTCCTCGACGGGTTCGAGGCCACCAACAACGGCGGCGGCACGGCCGCGTTCACGAACTCCGGCCTGGTGATGACCACCGACGGCGAGGCCGACGGCGACATCACCACCACCGGCGACCTCACCGCCACGACGCTCGACGCGGGCGGCGCGATCGCGGTCGGTGGCAATCTGAGCCTTGGCGACGAGGCGACCGCCGGCTCGAACGTCTCGATCACCGGGACCAGCACCATCGGCGACCGCATCATCGCGGGCAACAACATCACGCTGACGGGTGCCGGGACCTTCGCCGTCAACGGGGGCGCGACCGATCGCGGCCTGTTCGCGGGCGGCTCGCTCACCACCGCCGCCCTGAACACCAACGGCCAGGACACGACCCTCGCCGGAGCCGAGATCAACTTCACCGGCGGTTCCAGCTCCGTCATGGGCGGCGGCGCCCTGGCCATCGAGCCGGACAGCAACGCACGCGACATCAACATCGGGACGCCGATCGCCGGCAACCCCGGCCCGACCAGCCTCGACCTGACCGACACCGATCTGGCCGCCATCGCCAGCGGCTTCGACTCGGTCACGATCGGCATCGCCGGCGGGACGCACGACATCGTCTTCGGCTCCAGCACGTTCCGCAACGCGACCGTCTTCAACTACCAGAACGGCACCGCCAACGTCACGGGCAACATCGTCGCCAACGGCGCCGGCTCATCGCTGGCGTTCCTGGGCGGGGACTCGGGCGGCACCACGCTCTCGGCCAATGTCACCACCGACGGGGCGGGCATCACCTTCGACGACGACGTCACCCTCGGGGCGGCCTCGGTCGTCGCCAACAACGGCGCGGGCAACGGAACCGGCACCATCGACTTCGATGGGGCTGTGGATGGCGCGTTCGCGCTGACCGTCATCGGCACCGACGGTGCGGTCGACATGGACGGGGCCATCGGCGCCTCCACGCCCCTAGCCAGCCTGGCCATCTCCGGCGCCAACGTCTCGATCAACAACGGAATCGGCACGATGGGCGCCGCCGGCGTCGCGGGCACGACCGCCATCACCGGCGCGAACACCCTGACCCTCCTCGGCGAGTTCTTCAACACCAACGAGGCGTTCTACGACACCGCCGGGTTCGGCTCCATCGAGGGCGCCGGCATGGGCACCACCGCCTCGTTCCTGTCCTCCGGCGACGACATCAGCTTCACCGGCGGCGGCTCGTTCGACGTCGCCGACGGCGTCGGGCTGACCATCGACCCCGGCGCGGGCGGCACGATCGTCCTGGACACGGGCTTCCAGGGGGCCAGCTCGGGCGACCTGCTTTTCGCCCGCGCGGTTTCGCTCCAGGGCGGCACGAACATCGGTGGGCCGGGCGGCATGGGCGGCTCGGTCACCTTCGCCGACACCATCGACGGCGCGTTCGGCCTGAGCGTCTCCACGGTCAGCGGCGCCATCTCGCTCCAGGGCAACGTCGGGCGGACCACCGCCTTGTCATCGCTGACGATCGACTCGGGCGCGGGGCTCGACATCCTCAACATCGGGACCGTCGCTGCCGAGGGCGTCACCGGGGCCCTCGACATCGATGCCGCGGCGGACATCACCTACAACGGCACCGAGTACGCCTCGGGTTCGGCCGACTACAACGCCGGCGGGCAGCACAGCGTCGTCAGCGGCGACACCACGTTCTCCACGCGCGGAACCCTCACGTTCGCCGGCGGCGACATCGTCCTGACCGACGGCAGCGACCTGACCCTCACCAGCGGCGGCGGGATGCTCACGACCACCGCCATCCGCGGCGCGTCCGACGAGAACGTGACCATCAACGCTGGCGTCGGGCAGGCCAACCTGGCCGCCATCGGCATGGGCGACGAGATCGGCGACATCACCATCACCGCCAACCAGCTCCAGCTGACGGGCAACATCGTCGGCAACACGTTCACGCTGCTCACCGGCTCCGCGGGGCGGGGCATCGAGATCGCGGGCAACGGCACGACGCCCGGCGCACTGCTGCTCAGCCGCGCCGAGTTCGCACGCCTCCAGGACGGGTTCACCTCCATCACCATCGGACGCACCGACGGGGCCGGGGCCATCCTGGTCGGGGGCGACAGCGGCGGCCCGCTGGACTTCTCCGATCCGCTCACGCTGCGCTCGCCCGCATCGGGCGGCACCGTCTCCGTGCTCGAGGGGCTCGCCGGCACCGGCGACGCCTCGGTCATGATCCTGGCCACCAACGGCATCGCCGGCCTGGCGGGCACGATCAGCACCCAGGGCGGCGACTTCACCGCCGAAGGCCAGACAACCCTGCTCGGCGACACCACCATCAACACCGCCGGCGGCAACGTGGCGTTCACCGGCACGGGCACCATCAACTCGCCCGGGACGCCCTTCGCCCTGGGCATCGACGCGGGCAGCGGCGCCGTCGCCGTCGGCGGGGGCATCGGCCTGGCGGATCGCCTGGCGAGCACCATCTTCCGCGGCAGCACCGTCGCCATACGGGCCGTCAACACAACCGGGCAGCAGCGCTTCACAGGCGCCACGTTCCTGGGCGGGGCCTTGTCGTCCAACACCGGCCCGATCCTGATCGACGGCAACACCACCCTGAACACCGACGTCAGCGTCTCGGCCGGCGACGGGATCTTCTCCAACACCGCCAACGTCACGTTCCGAGGCACGATCGACGGCTCCGGCGCCGACCTGACCGTCGTCGCCGACGGCACCAACAACGCCAACAACGCACAGGGCACCGCCCTGTTCGAAGGCGACGTTTCCAACGTCGGCACCTTCAGCGTCGTTGGCGGGACGATCGACGTGCGCGGCGTGTCCTCCGACGGCCCGCAGACCTACGTCGCCTCCAACGCGATGCGGATGCAGGGCGACCTGCAGACCGTCGCCGCCGGCGGCGTGAGCATCACGGGCCCGGTCACCCTGCTGGCCGACTCCTCCATCACCACCGGAGACGGGGACGACCGCGGCATCCTCATCAACGGCACGGTCAACGGCGCGTTCGCCCTGGCTCTCGGCGCCGGCGGGAACGACATCACCATCGCGGGCAATGTCGGCGGCACCGATCGCCTGGGCGACCTGACCATCGCCTCCGGGCGGAACGTCTCGTTCCAGGGCGTGTCCGTCGCCAACCTCCTGTTCAACCAGGCCACCACCGGCCAGGTCACGGTCGCCGGGGCCCTCGACGCCGACGGCGACTCCGGGGCCATCATCGACTCCGGGCGCAGCATCGACCTGGCCGGCCCGGTCAACGTCGCGAGCAACGTCGTGCTGACCGCCAACGAGGGCGTCACGACCCGCGGCACGGTGGACGTGGGCGACAACCTCACCATCACCGCCCTGGACGTCCGCCTCGGCGACAGCGCCGCGGACGCGGTCGACGTCGGTGGGCTGGTGCGTCTGACCAGCGTCGGCGCCAACGCCAACACTCGCTTCGATGCCCCGGTCGTCATCCGCGGCACCGACATCGGCGCCGAGCCCGCCGCCAATCTGCAGGTCCAGCGACTCGACGTCCGCAACCGCCTCGAGGTCACCCGCGGCACGCTGCGGATCGACAACGCCGGGAACTTCCTGCTCAACCGCCCCAACTCCCAGATCGTGCTCAACGGCAACGATCTGGCCCAGATCGGCGCGGGCCAGAGCGTCTTCGGAACGGGGATCTCGTCCGTCGGCTCGGAACTGTCCTTCGCCGGGCCCATCCTGCTCCGGAACGACGTGGTGTTCGAGTCCCGCCGCTTCATCGCCAACGGGATCATCAACTCCGATGGCACCGCGACGCCGCGGGCCCTGACCATCAACACCAACGGGCGCACCGAGCTCAACGCCGAGGTCGGCGGGATCAACCGCCTTGCCTCGCTCACGACCGACGCCTCGGCCGCCGTGGTCACGGGCGGCACCACCTTCATCCGCAACAACGTCTTCCTGGCCGGCGACCTGAACATCAACGACACCGTCGTCACGGGGCCCGAGACGCTCCCGGGAACGCCCGTGCTGATCGAGACCGGCGGCGCGGCCACGTTCGCGCGGCGCGCATCGATGGCCGCCGACATCGTCTCGATGGGTCCGGTCACATTCGGCGACGCCGTTCTCCTGCGGGCCGACACCAGCGTCGACACGTCGTCCGCGGGCTCCGCCGGGCGCATCGCGTTCCTCGGCCCGATCGACGCCGACGTCGCGGGCAACGGGGCGTCCCTCTCGCTCCAGACCGACATGCGCCTGCTGGGCCCCGATCTGGCGACCATCTCGTTCGGGGCCTCCATCGGCGCGACCAACCCCATCGGCGACCTGAACCTGAACCTCGCCCAGGACGTGCCGGGGCTCGGGGCGGTCACGCGGGACCAGATCGCCGCCGACCCGCAGTTCCAGACCGTCACGATCAACGGGGAGACTCTCGCCGGCGTGACGGCGGCCCTCGTGCCCACCATCGTCTTCGAGAACATCGCTTTCGACCCGAGCGCCGACCCCGACGAGCGCGGCATCTTCGTCCGCACCGACGGCGACATCCTCACCGGCGCCGGCGAGAAGATCGCCGCGACCTTCGCCTACGACCGCGACTCGTTCGGCAACTACGCGCTCGACAACGCCGGACGCCACGTCATCACCGCCAACAACCAGACCGTCTCGGTCGTCTCGGCGTCCACCAGGGCGGGCGGCAACGCCCCGGCCCTCGGGCTGTTCGCCGGCGGGAACGTGGTCGTCGGCGACGTGACCGTCGACGGCGACCTCGACGTCCGGGCCGGCGGCGGCACCATCCGCTTCCAGCCCCGCCAGCCTGGCTTCCTGCTGACCCGCCCGCAGATCGACCCCCAGACCGGGATGCTCGAGACCACCGCCCGATACCTGCAGCGCGTCGTCGCCGCCGGGGACGATTCGGGCCTCGACATCTTCCTGAACGGCGTCGGGTTCTTCGACCGCGCCCCGCTCGGCCCGGGCGCCATCGGCACCACCTACGCACCGGAGTTCGGCGCCCCGAGCGTCGGCCAGTTCGCGATCCTGTCCGTGCGGCGCACCGACTTCGACCCGTCGCAGATCGAGGTCCGCGAGGCCGCCGAGCTCGGCGTGCTGGGCCTCTCCGGCTCGATCATCCTCGACCTCGGGGCCCAGGGCACCACGACCTCGAGCGCCGACGTCATCCAGCGTCCGCCCAACGAGGCCCAGACCAGCACCGTCACCGAGGCCACGACCATCGGTGTGTCCGCCAAGGAGGCCCTGGCCGACCTGGGCATCAACGCCCGCGATCCGGTCGACCTGCTCGACGCGCTCATCGGGCGCGCGCTCTACAACGACCTGGCCGGCACCGAGTACGGCTCGTCCTACGTCACTGCCAACCGCGTCAGCCTCGAGGTGGCCAACGACGTCGTCAACGAGTACAACGCCTTCCTCCGCCGCCTCGTTCTGGACGACAACGGCCAGCCCGTCCTCGACCCCGAGACCGGGCGCTATGTCTACGAGTCCCGCCAGGGCGAGATCCAGGCGGGCCTCACCGCCGCCCTGCGCCGCCACCGCAGCCAGGCCCGCGGCCCGCTGGACCCCGTCGCCTTCCGACGCTTCATCCGCGAGAACGCCGAGTACACCCAGGTCGAGCAGGACCTGCTCTCCCTCGAGCGAGTGCTCACCAAGCTCCGCGCCCTGGGTCTGTCCTCGGGCGAGTACATCAACGTCCGCGACGCGATCCTCCGCCTGGTCAAGCCCACCGCCGGCATCAGCGAGGCCGAGTTGCTCGCCACCGTGGAAGCCGGCAGGGACCTGCCGCCGGCCCCGCCCCCGCCTTCCGACGGGATGTCCGATCAGGACCTGATCGACGTGCTCGACCAGCCCGCCCCCGACGCCGAGCCCGGAGGCGACCCCCAGCCCGCCGGGGCCGGGGCGTCCGGAGCCTGACGTGAGTGGAACGCCGACGCCGCGGCGGGCGGCTCGGGATCGCGGGGTCTGAACCAAGAGAGACGACCGCTCCATGCCAATCGACACCAACAAACTGCTCACACCGATCGAGGGGGACAACCCCTGCGGCCCCGATCTGCGCTACGACCCCGACTACGCCGCCCTCATGGAGCTGGCCAAGGGCAAGCCCGAGCAGGAGATCATCGAGGGCAGCGGCCCGAGCGCGACCAAGACCATCGTCCCGGGCGAAGAGCCCTCGTGGTCGGAGGTCAAGCGCGGGTGCGAGGCCCTGCTCGGGCGGGCCAAGCAGCTCCGCGTCGGGCTGTATCTGGCCGTCGCGCTCATCCGCCTCGAGGGCTACCCCGGACTCGCACAGGGCATGACCCTGCTCCACGGCCTGCTGGAGAAGTTCTGGGACAACCTCTACCCCGAACTCGACACGGACGACCCCGCCAACGCCGCACTGGAACGGGTCAACATCATCGCCTCCATGGCGACGACCCCCGATTCGTTCGGCGATGCCGTGCGATTCCAGAACAGGATCCTCGAAGCGCCGATCACCGAATCGGTCCAGGCCGGGCGGTTCAGCCTCCGCGACATCGAGCGGGCGGCCAAGGGAGAGCCCGCGCCGGAAGGTCAGCAGGCCGTCACGCCGGCCCTGGTGGACGCGGCGTTCCAGGACACCCCGCTCGACCGCCTGCAGGCGATCGCCGCCGCCGCCACGACCGCCAAGCAGAAGCTCCAGGCCCTCGACACGCTGCTGACCGAGAAGGTCGGGGCGGGCAGCGCCTGCGACCTGTCCCCCCTCAAACGGCTCCTGACCACCGCGGAAAAGACCGTGGGCGAGCAGGTCGCCAAGCGAACCGGAGCCCCTGCCGGCGGAGAAGCCGGAGCCAACGGCGCACCCGCGGGCCCGGCGGCGGGTGGAGCCGGGGCCCCGCCTCAGGCGGCACTGGCTGGTGAGGTCCGGAACCGCCAGGATGTGGCCTTGGCGCTGGACAAGGTCATCCGGTACTATCAGAACAACGAGCCGAGCAGCCCGGTCCCTCTCCTGCTGACCCGGGCCAAGCGCCTCGTCACGATGGGCTTCTTCGAGATCATCCAGGACATGACGCCCGAGGCCATCCCGACGCTCACGAAGATCGCCGGAGCCGAGGCCAAGAAGGCCTGATCTCGTTCCTCAGCGGGGCGCCCGCCCCGAGCGACCCGTTTTCCGGGCCCGGATGACCCCCGGTCTCGGCGACTTCGGATTCGTTGTTGGCCGGTTCCCGACGCCCCGATGGGGTCCGTCGTCGCGTCTCACGGGTGCGCCAAGAACCGCGCACCAATCCGGGGAAGCGACGCCGGGCGTCCGTCGATGGCGCTCCGCCCGCCGACCCCATTCGCGGGGCGGTGCCGGGCGGGGACGGAACCGACCTTCGGGGCCGTGGATCGGGCGATCGTTCGCCCGGCGGCGAGGGTGGGGCACCGGCGCACGCTCTGGCGTGGGCATTTGGGCCCCTGCGACATGGAAAGGAGCCGCGATGGCCGCGGGCAGCAGTCAGAAGTTCCTGGGGCGAAACCGCCCCGCGCGCGTCCACATCGAGTACGACCTCGAGGTGTACGGGGCCCAGAAGAAGATCAACCTCCCGTTCGTGATGGGCGTCATGGCGGACCTCTCGGGCAAGCCCGCCGAGCCGCTGGCCCCCGTCGCGGACCGCAAGTTCCTTGAGATCGACGTCGACAACTTCGACGACCGCATGAAGGCCTACAAGCCCAGGGCCGCGTTCCAGGTCCCCAACACCCTCACGGGCGAGGGCAACATGAGCGTGGACGTCACGTTCGAGAGCATGGACGACTTCTCGCCCGCGGCCGTGGCTCGCAAGGTCGAGCCGCTCCGGAAACTGCTCGAAGCCCGGACCCAGCTCGACAACCTCATCTCGTACATGGACGGAAAATCCGGCGCCGAGGAGCTGATCGCCAAGGCCCTCAAGGACCCGACGCTCCTGAACGCACTCACCGCCGGCAAGAAGCAGGAGGGCTGATCCCATGGCAGAAGCAGAGAACCAGGCACAGGCGGCGGCGGGGGCCGAAACGCTCGAGATGAACGAGTTCGAGCAGCTCCTCTCCAAGGAGTTCAAGCCCCAGAACGACCGCACGAAGGACGCCATCCTCACCGGCGTCCAGACGCTGGCCCAGCAGGCCCTCTCCGAGACGGCCCTGATCTCCGACGACGCGATCAAGACCATCAAGTCCATGATCGCCGAGATCGACCGCCGACTCACCGAGCAGGTCAACCTCATCATCCACCACGCGGAGTTCCAGCAGCTCGAATCCGCGTGGCGCGGCCTGTCCTACCTCGTCAACAACACCGAGACCGACGAGACGCTCAAGATCCGCGTCATGAACATCTCGAAGAAGGACCTGGCCAAGACCCTCCAGAAGTTCGAGGGCACCGCCTGGGACCAGTCCCCCATCTTCAAGCGCCTCTACGAAGACGAGTTCGGCACCCCCGGCGGCTCGCCCTACGGCTGCCTCGTGGGCGACTACCACTTCGACCACTCCCCGCCCGACGTGGCCCTGCTCCGCTCCATGTCGCAGGTCGCGGCCGCGGCCCACGCCCCGTTCATCACCGGCGCCAACCCGTCGCTCCTGAACATGGACTCGTGGACCAAGCTGGCCGACCCGCGCGACCTCACCAAGATCTTCCAGACCGCCGAGTACGCCGCCTGGCGTTCCCTCCGCGACTCGGACGACTCGCGGTACCTGGGCCTGGCCATGCCGCGGTTCCTCTCGCGCATGCCCTACGGCTCCAAGACCAACCCCATCGAAGACTTCGCCTTCGAGGAGGACACTGAGGGCGCCGACCACTCCAAGTACACCTGGGCCAACGCCGCCTACGCCATGGCCACAAACGTCACCCGCTCCTTCAAGCTCTACGGCTGGTGCAGCCGCATCCGCGGCGTCGAGTCGGGCGGCATCGTCCAGAATCTCCCGGTCCACACCTTCCCGACCGACGACGGCGGCGTGGACATGAAGTGCCCGACCGAGATCGCCATCACCGACCGGCGTGAGGCCGAGCTGGCCAAGAACGGGCTCATGCCCCTCTCGCACTGGAAGAACACCGACTACGCCTGCTTCGTCGGGGCCCAGAGCCTCCAGAAGCCCGCCGAGTACGACGACCCGGACGCGACGGCCAACGCCAACCTCTCGGCCCGCCTTCCCTACCTCTTCGCCACGTGCCGCTTCGCCCACTACCTCAAGTGCATGGTCCGCGACAAGATCGGCTCCTTCAAGGAGCGCGAGGACATGCAGAAGTGGCTCCAGAAGTGGATCAGCCAGTACGTCACCCTCGACCCCAACGCCAGCGAGGAGATGAAGGCCCGCTACCCCCTGGCTGCCGCCGAGGTTGTCGTCGACGAGGTCCCGGGCAATCCGGGCTACTACAGCGCCAAGTTCTATCTCCGCCCGCACTTCCAGCTCGAGGGCCTGACCGCGTCGTTGCGGCTGGTCTCCAAGCTGCCGTCGCAGAAGAAGTAGCCGGGCCCGTTGCCCCCGCTCCGGCTCGAATCCGTTGCGGACTCCGGGGGCGACCGACGCCAAGTTCCCTGTCCCCGCCCGCGCGGGATTCCGGATGGTCTGGCGTCGGCAATCCGACACACCCCCGGGCGGGCCGACGCCCGCCCGGGAGATTGAAACCAGGCCCGCCGACGCGGGCGACCCGCGCAGGCGGGAAACCAGGTCGAGTTCCGTCCGGGGAGGGCCCGCCCCGGTGAACCGTCGGTGGGCAACGTCGCCCCCGACCACCAGCCCTTGCGAAGGGCAAAGCCAAAGGAGTCACCAGACATGGCGTTCGACGCATTCCTCAAGATCTCGACCATCCCGGGCGAGAGCACCGACGACCAGCACGCGCAGTGGATCGAGATCCTCTCTTTCCAGCACGGCCTCAGCCAGACCTCGACCGGCTCGGTCTCCACCGGCGGCGCCCGCACTGCGGGACGCGTGGACCACGCCGACTTCAGCGTCATCAAGGCCCTCGACGCCGCCTCCACCCCCCTCTACCTGGCCTGCTGCCGCGGCGACCACATCCCCGAGATCTCGCTCCAGTTCCATCGCGCCACCGGGAACAAGGAGAAGTACTACGAGATCAAGATGACCGACGTGCTCGTCTCGGGCATCCGCCCCGGCGGCTCGGCCGGCGGCGGCGAGTCCCTCCCCGTCGAGGAGGTCTCCTTCAACTACGCCAAGATCGAGTGGAACTACATCCAGCTCGACCACAACACCGGCGCGGTGGCCGGCAACTTCGCCAAGTGGTGGGACCTCAAGACCAACACCGGCGGCTGATTCCAACCCCGCCGCGCGGGCCGCGGCAGGAAACAACCGAGTTCCACCGTGCGGTCGGGGCCAATCGCCCCGCCCGCACTTTCGTCAAGACGCCCGATTCGTTCTCCCCGACCGCCACCCGCGCCAAGGAGGGCCCATGTCCGCGCAGGACCTGATCCGAGAGGGCAAACCCGCCGAGGCACTGGCCGCGGTCCAGGACGAGGTGCGCAAGGCCGCCTCCGACGCCAAGCCCCGCGTGTTCCTCTTTCAGCTCCTCTCGGTGCTCGGCAACTGGGACCGGGCGCTGACCCAGCTCAACGTCGCGGCCGACCTGGACAAAGAGTGCGAGCTCATGGCCAAGGTCTGCCGCGAGGCCATCCAGTGCCAGGCCCTCCGCACCGCCGTCTTCAAGGGCACCAAGAGCCCGCTGATCTTCGGTGAGCCCGAGGAATGGATTGGGCAGATGGTCCAGGCCGCCACCCTCACTGCCCAGGGGCACGCCAAGGCCGGTGCCGACCTCCGCGCCAAGGCCCTCGAAGCCGCCCCCGCCGTCGCCGGCGCCATCGAGGTCGAAGATCGCTCCGGATCCAAGCCCACGAAGAAGGAAGAGAACTTCGAGTGGGTCGCCGACGCCGACTCGCGCCTCGGCCCCATGCTCGAGGCGATCATCAACGCCCGCTACTATTGGATCCCCATGCACCGCGTCCGCCTCGTCACGATCGAGGCCCCCGCCGACCTGCGCGACATGGTCTGGCTCCCCGCCAACTTCATGTGGTCCAACGGCGGCACCGCGGTCGGCATGCTCTTCACTCGCTACCCCGGCTCCGAATCGAGCAAGGACGGGCTCGTGCAGCTGGCCCGCAAGACCGACTGGTCCGAGGACGAGGCCGGCGCCTCCATCGGCCTGGGACAGCGTCTGCTTATGACCGACGCGGGCGACTACCCGATCCTGTCCGTCCGCTCGCTCCGCCTCGGCGGCCCGCTCACCGACGAGGAGCAGCAGACCATCGCCATGGACCGCATGGCCCGATCCGGCGGGATCCCGGGCCTCGGCGGCGGTCCGCCCGGGAACGTTTCGTTCTCCGGCGGCCTGACCGCTCGCAAGCCCGGCGACGCGCCCGATGGCCCGAGCGAGCCCACCGACGCGGGCCCGAACGCCGGTGGAGACGCCGACGGTGGCTGACCTCTCCCAGTCCGAGCGCCTGCAGCCCTGCCTGCTCGACCGCCTTTCCGACGACGACCCCGACGTCCAGGTGGAGAGCCGCGAGCGCCGCGTCATGTCCATCGCCCAGCTCCGCCGTGCGGTGCTCCGCGATATCGAGTGGCTCTTCAACGCCGCCAACAAGGACAACACCGGAGAGTTCGAGGACTACCCCCAGATCCGATCCTCCACCCTGAACTACGGCATGCCCGACCTCTGCGGCGTCTCGATCGCCTCGCTCCCCGAGGAGCAGATCGAGCGCATGGTCCGCGAGGCCATCGAGCGCTTCGAGCCGCGCCTCATCCCCGGCGCGACACGCGTCCGCGTCAGCAAGGGCCAGAAGGACAAGGCGGGTCAGACCTCGCTCTCGCTCGAGATCGAGTCGGACATGTTCGCCAACCCAATGCCCGAGGCCGTCTTCCTCCGCACGTCGCTGGACCTCGAGACCGGGCGCTGCACGCTCCAGGAGGGCGCGCGTGGATAGCCGCCTGAAGAACTACTACGAGCGCGAGCTGCGACACCTCCGCGAGACCGCCGGCGAGTTCGCCGAGGAGTACCCGAAGATCGCGGCCCGCCTGGGCGTCTCCAAGCAGGAGTGCGCCGACCCATACGTCGAGCGGCTGCTCGAGGGCGTGGCCTACCTCTCCGCCCGCATCCAGCTCAAACTCGACGCCGAGTTCCCGGGCTTCACCCAGCACCTGCTCGAATCCGTCTACCCCCAGTACCTCGCGCCGATCCCATCCATGGCCGTCGTCGCCGTCAACCCCGACTACGACGACAACGCCCTGGCCTCCGGATACACGCTCTCGCGCGGCACCGCCATGCGCTCCAACATCGGGCGCGGCGAGAACACGCCCTGCTACTACACCACGGCCCACGAGGTGACCCTCTGGCCCGTCCAGCTCATCGAGGCCGGCTACCACTCGCGCGACCTGGGCACCCTCGACCTCCCGCGCAACATCCCCGGCCCGCAGCCCAAGGCCGCCCTCCGGCTGGGCCTCAAGTCCACCGCCGGCCTCTCGTTCGCCGAGACCGACATGGACTCGCTGGACCTCTACCTCAGCGGGTCAGACCAGACGCCGATGCGCGTATACGAGCAGCTGCTGGCCCACGCCACCGCCGTCGTCGCGCGCCCGCCCGGCAAGCCGCCCGCCTGGACCGAGGTCATGGACGCCCTCACCGGAGCCCCCGCCGGCTCGGCCCCCGGCCCCGACGGCCCCAAGCCGATGATCCGGCGCGTCGGCTACCAGGACGACGAGGCGCTCCTGCCCTACCCCCACCGCGCGTTCCACGGCTACCGACTCCTCCAGGAGTACTTCGCGTTCCCCCAGCGCTTCCTCTTCGTCCGCCTCTCCGGGCTGCTCCCGCTGGTCAAGAAGTGCAAGGGCAACCGCCTCGATCTGATCATCCCGCTCTCCAAGGAAGACCCCGCCCTCGAGGCCGCCGTCACCGCCGCGAATATCCGCCTCTACTGCACCCCCGCGATCAACCTCTTCCCCCGCGTCGCCGACCGCATCCACATCTCTGACAAGGTCCACGAGCACCACCTGGTCGTCGACCGAACGCGACCGCTGGACTTCGAGGTCTACGAGGTCACGGGCGTCACCGGCTACGGCTCCTCTTCCGGCGACGAGGTCGAGTTCCGGCCCTTCTACACCACACGCGACGCCGACCGAGCCTACGGCCGCGGCGCGTACTTCACCGTCGACCGCGTCCCCCGCGCGCTCTCGGCCCGCGAACGACGCCACGGAAAAAGATCCTCCTACGCCGGCTCCGAGGTCTACGTCGCCCTCGTCGACGCCGCCAACGCCCCCTTCCGTTCCGACCTCCGCCAGGTCGGCGTCGACTGCCTGTGCACAAACCGCGACCTGCCGATCGACATGCCCATCGGCGCGGGACGCACCGACTTCTCGCTCGAGGCCGGCGCGGTGGTCGATTCGGTCCGCGTCGTCGCGGGCCCCACCAAGCCCGCCCCCAGCCGCGCCGAGGGCGAGACCGCCTGGCGCCTCATCAGCCACCTCTCGCTCAACTACCTCTCGCTCGTCGATGAGGCCCCGCCCGAGGGCGCGGTCGCCCCGGGCCGCCCGCCCCAGTCGGGCGCGGCCGCCCTGCGCGACCTGCTCCGCCTCTACGCCAACACCGCCGAGCCCGCCATCGCCAAGCAGGTCGAGGGCGTCAGCAGCATCAAGGCCCGCGGCATCATGCGCCGCGTCCCGACCCCCGGCCCGATCGCGTTTGCACGCGGGCTCGAGGTCACGCTCGGTTTCCAGGAGGAGAACTTCGAAGGAACAGGCATCTTCGTGCTCGGCGCCGTGCTCGAGCAGTTCCTTGCCAAGTACGTCTCGATCAACTCGTTCACGGAGACGGTGGTCGCCAGCGAGCAGCGCGGCCCGGTGATGCGATGGCCCTTGAGGATGGGTACACGATCGACGATCTGATCCGCGACCTGCGGAACGACCCGTACGGACGCGACTTCTTCGCTTCCGTGCGGCGGATCGAGTGCGCGCACGCGCCCAAGCCGCGCGTCGGCCTGTCCATCGCACTCGCCGACGACCCCGTCCGCCTCGGCCAGGAGGGCACGCTCGACTTCGCCGCCAGCACCATCTCCATCGTCCAGGCCCGCAAGGGCCCGCGTCCCGAGCGCATCCTCGTCCGCTTCTTCGGCCTGCTGGGGCCCAACGGCCCGCTCCCGCTCCACATCACCGAGTACATCCGCCAGCGCGAGCGAAACGCCCACGATCCCACACCCGCCCGATTCCTGGACGTCATCCACCACCGCCTGCTCTCGTTGTTCTACCGCGCCTGGGCCCTCAACCAGCCCACCGTCTCCTACGACCGACCGAACGACGATCGCTTCAAGGTCTACATCGGCTCCCTCGCCGGGCGCGGCATGGACTCGTTCCGCGACCGCGACAACGTCCCCGACGAGGGCAAGCTCCACTTCACCGGGCACCTGGCCAACCTCACCAAGCACGCCGACGGCCTCCGCCAGACAATCGAGGACTACTTCCAGGTCAGGACCGACCTGGCCCAGTTCGTCGGCGAGTGGTTCAAGCTCCCCCAGGACGCCCTGTGCAAGGTCGGGCGCTCCCGCGAGACGGGCCTGATGGGCAAGAACATCATCGTCGGCTCGTCCATCTGGGACTGCCAGCAGAAGTTCCGACTGCGCCTGGGCGCCATGGGCCTCAAGGACTTCGAACGCTTCCTCCCCACGGGCCGCTCGTTCCCGGTGCTGGTCGACTGGGTCAAGAACTACGCCGGCCTGGCCTACCTCTGGGACTGCCAGCTCATCCTCAAGAAGGAGGAGATCCCCAAAACCCAGCTCGGCACCGGCACCCGACTCGGCTGGACCTCGTGGATCGGCTCCAAGCCCCACGACCGCGACGCCGACAACCTCGTCCTCCGCCCCCCGGCGGCGTGACGGGATTCGACGAATCACGGAGACACGGAGACACGGAGCAGAACTCGGGCCGGAGCAACGCCGAACTCGAAGCACATGCCGGGACGCTCCAGCCGCGTCCCTCGTGTCTCTCTCCGTGTCTCCGTGCCTCCGCGGTTGACCCACTGAGCAACCACCCCCCGCCCCCGGTATCTTGATCCAAAACAACCGGAGACCACCCATGGCCGGCATCGACAACAAAGCCCTCTTCGGCAAGCTCAACTCCATCGCGTACAAGGCGGTCGAGGGCGGCACCGTGTTCTGCAAACTCCGCGGCAACCCCGTCGTCGAGGTCGAGCACATCCTCCAGCAGATCCTCCAACTGCAGGACTCCGACGCCCACCGCATCCTCAAGCACTTCGAGGTCAACGCCTCGCGCCTCGCCGCCGACATGACCGCCGCCCTCGACCGCCTCCCGCGCGGCGCCACCTCCATCTCCGACTTCTCCCAGACCCTCCTGCTGGGCGTGAAGGAAGCCTGGCTCTACACCACCCTCCAGTTCGGCGAGGGCGCCGTCCGCACCGGGCACCTCGTCTACGCCTGGCTCGCCACCCGCGACATGCGACTCGTCCTGCCCGGCATCTCCCCCGAGTTCGCCAAGATCAAGCCCGACGCCCTCGGCGAGAACTTCGCCAAGATCGTCGCCGGCTCACCCGAAGACCAACTCACCGCCAAGGACGGCTCCACGCCCACCGGCGGCGGGGCCGCCCCGGGCGAGGCCTCCGGCGCCATGGCCCCCGCCCAGATGGGCAAGCAGCAGGCCATCAAGCAGTTCTGCAAGGACCTCACCCAGCAGGCCCGCGACAAGAAGATCGACCCCATCGTCGGTCGCGACGACGAGACCCGCCAGGTCGTCGACATCCTCATGCGCCGACGCCAGAACAACCCGTGCCTGGTCGGCGAGGCCGGCGTCGGAAAGACGGCTGTGGTCGAGGGCTTCGCCCACAAGATCATCTCGGGCGATGTTCCCCCGCCGCTCAAGGAAGTCCGCCTGCTCGAGCTCGACCTGGGCGCCCTCCAGGCCGGCGCCAGCATGAAGGGCGAGTTCGAGAACCGCCTCAAGCAGGTCATCGAGGAGGTCCAGGCCAGCCCCAAGCCAATCGTCATGTTCATCGACGAGGTCCACACCCTCATGGGCGCGGGCGGCTCGGCCGGTACCGGCGACGCCGCCCAGCTCCTCAAGCCCGCCCTGGCCCGCGGCACGCTCCGCACCATCGGCGCCACCACCTGGGCCGAGTACAAGAAGCACATCGAGAAGGACCCCGCCCTCACGCGGCGCTTCCAGACCGTCAAGGTCGAGGAGCCCGACGAGGCCAAGGCCATCCTCATGATGCGCAAGGTCGGTGACATGCTCGAAAAGCACCACAAGGTCCAGGTGCTCGACGAGGCCATCGAGGCCTCCGTCCGCCTCAGCCACCGCTACATCCAGGGACGCCAGCTCCCCGACAAGTCCGTCAGCCTCCTCGACACCGCCTGCTCCCGTGTCGCTGTCGGCCAGCACGCCGTCCCCGCCGAGGTCGACGACACCCGCAAACGCATCGAAGCCCTCACCACCGAACTCGAGATCCTCGCCCGCGAGACCGCCGTCGGCTTCGACCACACCGCCCGCGTCGCCGACGTCAACGCCCGCATGGACGCCGAGAAGGCCTCCCTCGCCACCCTGGAGGAGAACTGGAAGAAAGAGAAGGACCTCGTCGAGAAGATCCTCGAGATCCGCCACAAGCTCCGCGGCCCCAGCAAGACCGAGCCCGTCGAAAAGACCGGCACCCCCGCCTCCGAGGCCGCCGCCGCCGCCGCCAAGAAGGACCCCGTCGCCTCCCAGCAGCTCTCCGACGCCGACCGCGCCGCACTGCTCGACGAGCTCAAGGCCGTTCAGGGCCAGCTCGCGGGCGTCCAGGGCGAATCGCCCCTCATCCTCCCCAGCGTCGATGCCCAGGCCGTCGCCGCGGTCGTCGCCGACTGGACCGGCATCCCCGTCGGCAAGATGGTCAAGAACGAGATCGAGGCCGTCCTCAAGCTCGCCGACACCCTCAACGCCCGCATCATCGGCCAGCGCCACGCCCTCGAGGCCATCTCCAAGCGCATCCAGACCAGCCGCGCCGGGCTCGAGAACCCCTCCAAGCCCATCGGCGTCTTCCTGCTTGCCGGGACCTCCGGCGTCGGCAAGACCGAGACCGCCCTCGCCCTGGCCGAGGCCCTCTACGGCGGCGAGGACAACGTCGTCACCATCAACATGTCCGAGTACAAGGAAGAGCACAAGGTCGCCACCTTGATGGGCCCGCCCCCCGGCTACGTCGGCTTCGGCTCCGGCGGCGTGCTCACCGAGGCCATCCGACGCAAGCCCTACTCCGTCCTGTTGCTGGACGAGATCGAGAAGGCCCACCCCTCCATCCACGAGGTCTTCTTCCAGGTCTTCGACAAGGGCACCATGAAGGACTCCGAGGGCACGGAGGTTTCCTTCAAGAACACCATCATCCTCCTGACCACCAACGTCGGCTCCGACCTCATCATGAACATGTGCAAGGACCCGGAGCTGCTCCCGGACGTCAAGAGCCTCACCGAGGCCATGCGGGCCCCGCTGCTCCAGAAGTTCCCCGCCGCCCTCCTGGGACGCATGTTCACCATCCCGTTCTACCCCCTCTCCGACGAGATGATCCGCGAGATCACCAAACTCCAACTGGGCCGCATCGCCAAGCGCATCCGCCACAACCACAAGGCCGAACTCGTCATCGCACCGGAGGTCTACGACCTGATCGCCTCCCGCTGCACCGAGGTCGAGTCCGGCGGCCGCGCCATCGACGCCATCCTCACCCAGACCATGCTCCCCGAACTCTCCAACGAGTTCCTCTCCCGCATGATGGCCGGCGGCGAGATCAAGAAGGTGCATGTTGGGGTTAAGGACGGGGACTTCTCATATTCCTTCGAGTGATGGACAATGGCTTGGTCGGGGGCCTTTCCCCCGTCCCCGCCGGGAGCGTGGCGGAGCCGGTCCCCGTCCGACGCCTCTCCCGTGAGCCCACGCGCGGCCCGACACGGAGCACACCATGCCCAACTACACCCAGGCCCAGCGCACGCTCTCGATCGCCACGCCCCTCGGCGAGGACGAGCTGCTCGTCCGCGCCGTCTCGGGCCACGAGGCCCTGGGCCGCCCCTTCTCCTACGACCTCGACCTGGTCTCCGAGAACCACGCCATCGACCTGAACGCGATGCTCGGCGCCAACATCACCCTCCGCATCGCCCGCGGGCCCGAGCAGCCCCCACGCTTCATCAACGGGCTCGTTTCGCGTTTCGCCCAGGGCGCCACCGGCGGCTCGTTCACCGAGTACCGCGCCACCCTTGTCCCCTGGTACTGGTTCCTCACGCGCCTGACCGACTGCCGCATCTTCCAGAACAAAGACGTCCCCACGATCGCCGCCACCCTCTGCCGCCTCCACATCTCCACCGACTTCGACCACGGACGCCTCGCCGAGTCCTACAAGCCCTGGGAGAACTGCGTCCAGTACCGCGAGAGCGTGTTCGACTTCCTCTCCCGCATCCAGGAGCAGGAGGGCATCTACTACTACTTCAAGCACGAGGACGGCAAGCACACGCTGGTGCTCGCCGACGCGCCCTCATCCCACGATCCCGTCCCGGGGCACGAGACCATCCCCTACTACCCCGCCGCCGAGAACCTCCAGCGCGAGGTCGAGCACCTCCGATCCTGGGACGTCGAGATGGAGGCCCAGTCCGGCGGCTTCACCGTCAAGGACTTCAACTTCAAGACCCCCAAGGACGACATCTCCGCCAAGCTCGCCGCGCCGAAGGGCCACGACCTCTCCGAGTTCGAGCAGTACGAGTACCCCGCCGAGTACGAGGAGTTCGCCCAGGGCGAGACCCTGGCCAAGGTCCGCCTCCAGGAGCTCCACGCCCGCAGCGAGATCGCCTCGGCCGAGGGCGACGTCCGCATGATGCAGGCCGGCTACACCTTCGCGCTGACCGACCCGACCAACGCGCTCCGCCCCGACCAGCCGCGCGAGTACCTGGTCACCCACTCGTCCATCCGTGCCGTGCAGGACCTCTTCCAGTCCGGCGAGTCCCAGGGCGAGGACCTGTTCATCTGCCGCGTCCGCGCCATCCCCAAGGACACCACGTTCCGCCCTCCCCGCACCACGCCCAAACCCATCATCCCCGGCCCGCAGACCGCCACCGTCGTCGGCAAGGAGGGCGAGGAGATCGACCCGGACGAGCACGGACGCGTCCGCGTCTACTTCCACTGGGACCGCTGGGTCGCGTCCAAGGCCGACGAGGAGAAGGCCATCAGCGCCCAGGAGGCCGCCTCCTGCTGGGTCCGCGTCAGCCAGGCCTGGGCCGGCAAGCAGTGGGGCATGATCTCCATCCCGCGCATCGGGCAGGAGGTCGTCGTCTCGTTCCTCGAGGGCGACCCGGACGCCCCGCTCATCACGGGCCGCGTCTACAACGCCGTCAACAAGCCGCCCTACGAGCTGCCCGCGTTCAAGACCGTCTCCACCCTCAAGACCAACTCCTCAAAGGGCGGCGAGGGCTTCAACGAGTTCCGCTTCGAAGACAAGGCCGGCGAAGAGCAGATCTTCATGCACGCCCAGAAGAACCTGGACATCCGCGTGCTCAACGACCGCTTCGAGTGGATCGGGCACGACCGCCACCTCATCGTCGAGAACGACAAGTTCGAGCACATCAAGAACGACCGCCACGAGAAGGTCGACCGACACCACCACGAGGCCATCGGCGCCGACCGCCACCTCAAGGTCGGCGGCAAGGAGGCCCTCCACACCGTCGGCTCACGCTCGCTCAAGGTCGAGGACGACGTCATCGAGGAGTTCACCGCGAACCAATCCACCGTCGTCACCGATCAGCGCTACCTCAAGGCCGACCACGTCGCCATCGAGGCCGACTCGAACATCACGCTCTACGTCGGCGAGAACTGGATCGCCATCAACTCCGAGGGGGTCAAGATCCGAACCCCCGGCAAGATCACCCTCGACGCCGACGGCGCCATCGAGATCGTCTCCAACCAGTCCACCATCGACATCCTGGCCTCCCTCGACGCCATCACCATGTCGTCGGGCACCTCCAGCGTCACCATCGAGGCCCAGGCCTCCGATGTCAGCCTCGCCGGGCTCAACTTCTCCGCCGAGGGAACCGCCGAGGCCAAGGTCACCTCGCCCATGACCACTGTCAACGGCGACGGCCAGCTCACCGTCTCCGGCGGCGTCGTCATGATCAACTAGCACCCCAGGCCCCGCACCCTCTCCCGCCCGTTCGATCGAAGCCCACCCGGACCACCGCCATGCAGAAAGAAGAAGGCACCGCCGGCACGCTCGTCGAGCCAGCCGCCCCAACCGAGGCGGAGGAGGCCGACAACGCCAACCCGGGCGTCGTCGAGGACGCAAAAGCCGCCCAGAAGGAATCCAAGACCGGCAAGTACGGCTCGGTCCCCGCCCAGCCCTTCAAGCCCCCGGGCACGCCCGAGGAATGGGAAGGCAAAGAGACCACCTGGATCGAGGTCGAGATGGTCGACGAGGACGACCAGCCCGTGACCGGACAACTCGTCGAGATCACCGTTCCCGACGGGCGCGTCTACAAATCCTCCACCGACCATAACGGCAAGGTTCGCGTTGAAGGCTTCGAGACCGGCGACTGCTCCATCAGCTTCGTCGCCCTCGACGAGGCCGCCTGGGAGGAAGCGTGATGCCTGCTCAGTCCCGCCCCGGCCCGAGCGTCACTGTCACCGACGCGCCGATCGCGTCCCCCGTCGGCAACGGCCAGTACGTCGCCCAGCCCGGCGACTGCATGAGCAGCGTCGCCCTCAAGCACGGGCACTTCTGGGAGACCCTCTGGAACGACCAGCGCAACGCCGCCATCAAGGAGACCCGCAAAGACCCCAACGTCCTGCTCCCCGGCGACCGCGTCCACATCCCCGAGAAGCGGAAGAAAGAAGTTTCCAAACCGCCGGAGCAGACCCACCGCTTCCGCCTCAAGGGTGTCCCCGCCAAGTTCAAGCTCTGCCTCCAGATCGACGGCCAGGCCCGCGCCAACCAGAAGTACAAACTCAAGATCGGCTCCCAGACCATCGAGGGCACGACCGATGGCAACGGCTTCCTCGAAGCCCCGATCCCCCCGTCCATCCGCAGCGGCGAACTCCACGTCATCGGCGAGCACAGCACCCAGATCCTCCCCCTGAACTTCGGCGAGCTCGACCCCATCGACTCCGAACTCGGCTTCCTCCAGCGCCTCGCCCAGCTCGGCTACGAGATCGGCGACGACGCCGGGCCCGCCATCCGAAAGTTCCAGACCGCCGCCCAACTCCAAGAGACCGGCACCATCAACCAGGAGACCCGCGACAAGCTCCAGGAGGTCTACGGCCAATGACCCTCCGCGACATCCTCAACTCCATCGCTCGCCTGCACAGCGGCTCGTCGAACCACAACACGTTCAACGTCCGCACCATCGAGATCTTCCTCCAGAAGTCCGCCGGCGTCGATGAGGGCGACGACCGCGGCATCGAGGGCCTCGCCTACCGCGTCACCAGCGACGGAAACGACGTGCTCCGTGGCACCACCGAGGCCGACGGAAAGATCGCCGTCCCATTCCGCCCCAACACCGCGATGGTCCTCCAGCTCCTCCACGAGGGGAACGCCGTCGCACGCTACAACCTCCACATCAACCAGAACCCCTTCGAACCCGATACCCAGCTCGTCGGCCTCCAGCGCCGGTTCCGCCAACTCGGCTACCAACTCGGCACCGCCGGCGACGCCCAGGACGGCATCGACGGAGAGATGGGCCGACGCACCGACAAGGCCATCCAGGACTTCCAGATCGACGCCGGCCTCGATTTCGACTCCGTCGCCGGCGACAACACCAAGGCCGCGTTGAACGACGCCGTCGGGGGGAGCGCCCAGAATGGTTGAGGTCACCGCCACCGACGAATGGCGCATCATCGTCCCGCTCCGGTTCAACCGCGCCAACCACGGCCAGTTGCCCAACATCGACTGCCCCGAGGTCGACGATCGCGGCTACATCAAAGGGAACCGCCCCAATCCCTGGGGCGACACCACCGTCCGCGGACCGTCCTTCGGCGTTCTCGCCGGCGACGCGGTCCGCGTCCGCGTCGTCCGCGACGACATCGATGGCGATGTCCCGCTGGCCGCAACCTCCTCAGACCCCGCGGTCCTCACGGTTCGAAACGCCAACGGCCTCATCGCCCCCGACGGCGAACTCTGGGTCGAGGGCCAGGCTTCGGGCACCGCCGCCATCGACATCCACCTCGGCGACGCGCGCGGCCCCGTCCTCGGGCAGGCCGATGTCCGCGTCCACTCACGCCTCCGCGTCGCCCTCACGCCGCACCTGGTCCGCATCGACTCCACCACAACAAACGGCGTCGTCCCCGCCATGCCCATCGACCAGATGATCCGGCGCCTCCGCGCCATCTGGCGGCCCTGCGGCATCGACTTCAACGTCCGCGCCACCGTCAACGACACCACACGACTGCCCAGCAACCGCGTCAACTTCATGGATCTCGAGAGCGCCAACTGGCTCACAGACGTCCGCGGCATCCTCGGGCTCCAACGCTCACGCTTGGGCCTGGCCGCCGGCACACGCGACCAGTCCATCAACTGGTACATCATCCAGGAGTTCGTCCCCGGTGCCGACGGCTCCACCACCGTCGGCCTGGGCGTCTCACGCCGCACCGCCGACGACTGGGGCGTCAACGACACAGGCATCATCGTCGCCGCACGCGCGAACGGCGCCGCCCGCGACCATGAGTTCAGCTCACGCACGCTCGCCCACGAGGTCGGCCACTTCTTCCGACTCGAGCACGTCCAGCGTCGCAACGCCGATCGCCCCGTCCGGGACACATACGGCCGGCGCCAGCTCATGTACCCTCTCTCATCGCTGAGCGGGGGCACAGGCGGCGTGGCCCTCCCCCGGTTTGACAACGTGGGTTACGGCGACGGAGTCCGAGGATGCCTGCTCACCATGAAAAATCACAACCACCACTCCACCGACGGCGAGTGCGCCACCGCCCGGAACGCCATCCACTCCAACAACTGGTTCTAGCCTTCATCGGGGCGCTCACCCTCGCCGCCTGCGGGCCCGCCCCGAGCGCCAACCCCAGCCCGCCGCCCACCGCCCCGCCCGTCCAGCCACCGCGTTCGAACGCCCCGCCGCCGACAGACCCCGCCGGACAGGAGCCACCCGTGAGCACCGACACGCTCGTCGCCCAGATTCGACGCGGGGAGTCCGACGCCGTCGCCACCGCCATCCGCATGCGCGACGACGCCGTGCCCACCCTCACGTCGCTCATGGACGATGAATCACCCGACGCCCGCCTCGGCGCCCTCTCCTGCTTCGACGCCCTCGGCGGGGAGGCCGCCCAGACCGCAGCACTCAGGGCCCTCACGGACCCCGACGCCCAAGTCGCCTCCCGCGCCGCCGCCTTGCTCAACAACCATCCCCCCGCCGGCAAGGGGCCCGAACTGCTCGCCGCCTTCCGCCGCGTCCGCAACCAGGAAGTCCGTCCCCAGATCGCGATTGCCGCCGGACGCCTCGCCCCCGACATCGACCCCGCCCCGTGGGTCGCCCTGATGACCCCCGCCGAGCCTTCTCGCGACGCCCTGCTCGCCGCCACCGCCCGCATGGGCGACGCGGACTCCCGAAAGGAGTTCCTCGAACGCCTGCCCACCGTGACCGAATCAAACGCCGAGGCGTGGATCGAGCGGGCGGTCTACATGGACAAGCCGTGGGTGCTCCCCGCCCTCGCGCCCCTCCTGAGCCGCCAGGACGTCGTTTACACGATCTCCCCCGACTTCCGCCCGCAGGATGTCCGTATCTGCGACCTCGCCGCCCACGCCGTCTTCGCGATCACGAAGCCGAACGTCGACTTCCCGACCACGCGACGCCGCTACGAGGCGGCCCAACTCGATCGCGCTCGTGCTTTGGCGGGACGGTCGTAGAAGCGCCACCGCCTTCCTACGCCCGTGCCTGGCTGAACGAACCAACCGGCCCTGCCAGCCGCTCTCGACGTCGAATCGAGAGCATCCGCCCACCGTGTTCGTGCGAACCGCAGCAGCCGCCTTTGCCATTGCAAGCGGGTATACTGATGTCCTGTCGAAACAGCCTTTGTCACCCCCCAACTTAGGGGGTATCCAACTTCCAACGGACTGGCGTGTCCGTACATCGGAGGGGGCTCCCCATGAAGCGTGGTCTTTCCCGTCTCGGTGGCTTGGTCGCGACTGCGGTCGCGGCTGTCGCCTTCCTCGGTGCCTGCGAGTCGGGCTCCGGGTCGTCTCCAAGCATCCACACAACCCGTTTGCCGGGAACGTCCTACCTCCCGAACCGGGGCCCCGAGGCCGCGCCGGTGATCCCGGCCCCGCGCCCGGCCCGTGAGGAGCCCGTCGCCGCCCAGCCGCGCCCGGCCGCTCCCATGGCCACCGGCAACGCCGTGATGTACTACCCCTCGGGTGAGCGCAGCACCTCCCAGCTCATGATCGAGCAGATCATGCCCCGCGAGGTCGTCCGTGGCGCCGAGTACCAGTACCAGTACCGCGTCACCAACCTCACCAGCGCCACGCTCCAGAACGTCGTCGTCAACCAGCTCTCCTCGTCCAACATCGAGCCCCGCTCGTCCAACCCCCAGGGCGCGGCGTCCGGCTCCGGCATCATGTGGGCCCTGGGCGACATGGGCGCCGGCGAGGCCCGCACCATCGCCATCAACGCCGTCTCTTCCTCCACCGGCTCCGCGGGCAACTGCGTGACCGTCTCCTTCAACAACTCGCTGTGCGCCACGACCAACGTCGTCGAGCCGGCCCTCCGCCTCGTCAAGGAGGCCACCAGCCAGGCCACCACCTGCGACCCGATCGTGGTCCGCTTCACCGTCTCCAACCCCGGCTCCGGCGCCGCGTCCAACGTCGTCATCCGTGACACCCTCCCCGAGGGCCTCGTCACCGCCGACGGCAACAGCCGCAACATCGAGCTGCCCATCGGCACCCTCGCCGCCGGCGCTTCCGAGACCCGCGAGGTCCGCGTCCGCGCCACCGGCACCGGCTCCTTCCAGAACGTCGCCACGGCCTCCGCCGACGGCGGCCTGACCGCCGAGTCCAACCGGACCAGCACCGTTGTCACCAAGCCGGCCCTCACCATCGCCGCCAACTGCAACGAGACCCAGTTCTTGGGCCGCAACATCTGCTTCGAGTACACCGTCACCAACACCGGCTCGGCCCCTGCGACCAACACGATCGTCACCGCCAGCATCCCGAGCGGCACGACCTTCGTGGAGGCCTCCCAGGGCGGCACCGCCTCCGGCACCGCCGTCACCTTCAACCTGGGCACCATCGCCCCCAACGCCTCCGCAACCGTCCGCTACTGCGTCCGCACCGCAACCGTCGGCACCGTCCGCTCCCAGGCCAGCGTGAACGCCGGCTGCGCCGACGCCGCCACCGCCGACTGCTCCACCGAGATGCGCGGCATCCCGGCCCTCCTGCTCGAGGTCGTCGACGGCCCCGATCCGGTCGAGGTCGGCCAGGGCACCACCTACACCATCACCGTCACCAACCAGGGCTCCGCGGTGGGCACCGGCATCCGCATCGCCTGTGTCCTGCCCGCCCAGCAGACCTTCGTCTCCGGCGGCGGCGCGACCAACGCCAACAACTCCGGCCAGAACGTGACCTTCGCCCCGCTGGCCTCCCTGGCCCCGGGCGCCCGGGCCGTGTGGACCGTCGTCATCCGTGCCAACGACACCGGCGACGTCCGCTTCTCCACCGTCATGACCGCCGACCAGCTCACCAGCCCGGTCCAGGAGACCGAGTCCACCAACCTCTATCGCTGATCCACGCCGGTCCGACGACTACAACCTCTAACCTGATCTGACCAAGAGAGCCCCGGGCGCAAGCCCGGGGTTCTTCTTTTCTCCCGACGCCAGCGCGCGAGCGTGCCGCTCGTGCCACCACCTTGCGCAGTCCGCGGAGCAAGGTGGTGCCGATCAACCCTGCATCACCGCGTCACCGTTCCACTGTGCCACCGAGCCACGCCGGCTCGGCGGCGTTGCTCGGTGCGACAAACGGACAGACCCCCGATTCGACGAATCGTGCCACCACTTTGCGCACTCCGCGCAGCAAGTCGGTGCCGATCGTCCCCGCGGCCACATACCCCGAACAACCCCGCCCTACACCGTCCCCATCCGCAGCCGCACAAGCAGGTCATCCAGCGCCGCCCGCCCGCTCGGCTTCTCGGGCAGCGCCGACGCCGCCCGCGCCTCTTCCATCACGCCCTGCAGCCGCTCCTGCTCTCGCTCGTGCCACGCCAGGTCCTGGCCCTCGATCACGGCCTTCTCCTGCCCGCCCACCTTCCGCGCGATCAGGTCGTCGATCCACGACAGCCCGAACGACTCATTGAGCCGCCGCAGGTTCGACTCCACCTCCCCGGTCCGCATCAGGTGGATCCCCGCCAGCAGCACCCGGTACGTGTACAGCAGCCCCTTGACCGTCGGCCTGCCCGACTTGACCACCAGTTTCCACTGGCTGTGCGCGAAACTGCTGAAGTGGAAGTGGTGGTTCTTCGTGATGCACACCCGCGCGATCGCCCGCAACTCCTCGAACGCCGGTCCCGCGTGCACCACCAGCGGCGACATCACCTGCTCCAGCACATACCCGTTGTTCTTCAGCAGCATCAGGAAGAACTTCCGCGCGTCGTGCGTCACCAGGTCCGCCTCCGGCCTCGACTCCCGGTCCATCACCTCCACCGTCTCCCGCGGCGAGTCCAGCCCGAACCACGCCCGCGCCGGCACCACGTGGCACCCGCGCAGATCAACATCCGAATCCGCCGACTCGAAGCCATAGAGGTGCGCCCCGCTCACGGTGACGAACACCAGCGGATACGGATGGGCCGCGAGTTGCGCGCGAACGACCTGCTCCATGCCACACCCCGTTCCACTGTGCCACCGAGCCTCGCCGGCTCGGCGGCGTTGCTCGGTGCGACAAACGGAAAGACCCCCGATCCCGCCCGGTGCCACCACCTTGCGCAGTCCGCGGACCAAGGTGGTGCCGATCAACCGTTCGCCACCGCACCCAACTTACCCTTCCCCACCCAACCGCCGCGCCGGCAACCCCACCACAACCTCCCCATCCCCGACATTCCGCAGCACCAGCGCCCCGGCCCCCACAACGCACCCGTCCCCGACCGCCACCCCCGGCAGCATCGCGCCGCCGAGCCCCACCAGCGAGTCCCGCCCAACGCGGCACGCCCCGCCCATCACCGTCCCGGGCGCGACGTGCGCGTTCTCGCCAACCTCGCAGTCGTGCTCAACAATCGCCCCGGTGTTGATCATCGCGTGGTCGCCCACCCGCGCCCGCGCGTGCACCACCGCCCCCGGCCCGATGAACACACCCCGCCCGATCCACGCTGATGGCGACACGAACGCCCGCGGGTGCACCACGCTCACCGCCCGCGTCAGCGTCCTCGCGTCCTCGCGTCCCAGCCGCTCCAGCAGCACCCGCCGCGCCACCACGTCCCCAATCCCAAGGATCCACCACCGCCCCTCGGCCCGGATCCCCCCGAGCCACGGCATCGCGTGGTCCCCCCGGCACGCCGCGGGCGCATCCGCTCGATCGTCCATCACCCCCGCGACCGCCACCCCGCACAAAGCCGCGGCCTCACCAACCACCAGCCCGTGACCCCCACCCCCAAGGATCACGAGCCCGTTCGGATCGATCGCGTGGATGCCGCCCATGCACGCAGCGTAGCGGCATGTGGGTTGTGAGGCGTCATGTGCCGCCGACCACCCCGAACGCCTCCGCGTCGCGCTGCCGACACAAGAGCCCGCTCCGCCGGGCCGGATAACGCCCACTCAGTTGAACCGCTACCGCGCCTCGCGCCACGCCGTATCCGACCCAACACTCCAGTCTTCCGCGAAGAACCCGCACCCCACCACGCCGGCGCGACCGCCGCCGCTATCCATCAACATCGACGAGTCGATGATCGTCCAGTCCGGATAGTGCGCCCCCGACACGAAGTAAGGCAGTTGCTCCGCCAGCCGCAACCCGGCCGCGCCCGTGCCCGCGACGACGCCGACCGACGCGACACCGGAGCCGGGCCTCGGCCGCAGGAACAGGCACGCCAGGTCTCCGCCCGCCACCTCACGCCCGCCCACCGCGACGCGCCCGCCCTCCACCACGATCGGGCAGCCCGCCAGCAAACGGTCCCACGCCGCGTTCATCGCGCGGTGCCCGTACAGCACCACGCTCCGGTCGGGGTCCGCGATCCCCCCCGCCGCTTCACCCCCTCCATCCAGCGCCGCCAGCAGCATCTCGTCGGTCACGATCCGCATCGCCCCGTTGCCGCGATACCAGAACGTCTCCGCGTCGTACCGCGCCTTGGCCAGCGCCCACGCGTTCTCCTCGGGTGTGCCGCGCGTGCCCACCACCAGCAGCACGCGATGCGCGAACGCCTCCTTGAACGCCCCGCCCCGCGCCGGGCCCTTCCAGTCGGGGTCGAACGGAGTCGCGATTCGCCATGCCTCCCCGACGAGAGCCAACCACAGCACGCCCTCGTCCCGGTCGCCCGTCCACTCCAGCGACTGCCCGTCGACGACGACTCGCGTGCCCGCACCGCCCTCCCCGCCGGCTTCCCGTGTGGGGACCGCCAGCGTCAGGCGCGTCACGTTCTCCGTCGTCACCTCGATCCCCCCGCCCGGCCGCGCGTCCCGCACCCGCACGCGGCTCGCCTCGCGCGCCACCGCCTGCCCATCGATCGTCGCCCACCCCGACGTCGCGCTGATCCCCGGATCCACCGTCACGAAGTCGATCGAGCGATCCCGTCCCAACTCCTCGCGCCGGTTCCGCGCCAGAAACTCCATCAGCGCCGGCCAGTCCACGCACTGGTTCCCCCACCAGTGCCCGGCCCCCGCCCGCTCGTAGTACGCGAAGTTCGCGTGGAACGCTCCGAGCCGCTCCCGCATGAACCGCGCCTGCTCCACCGGCACGTTGTCGTCCGCGTCCCCGTGCAGCACGTACACGCCAAGCCCCGCGTAGTTGGGCTCCATCAGCAGCGTCCGGCTCACGTTCGCCGCACGCCACAGCACCCGCCCCACATCATCCTCCGGCGTGGCCTCCGCCCGCGCCGCGTACGACCAGAAGTCGCGCCACCCCGCGCTGGGCGCGATCGCCGCGAACCGCGGCGCCATCTGCGCCCCGAGGATCCACGTCCCGTGCCCGCCCATCGAGTGCCCCGTCAGGTACGTCCGCGCGGGGTCCGTCCCGAACCGCGACGACGCCAGGTCCAGCACTTCCATCGCATCCATCCGCCCCCAATCCTCCCAGTCGAACCCGTACGGCCTGCGGTTCGTCGGCGCCACGATCCACGCCCACTCCTTCTGCCCATACGCCGCCGCCTGCCCCGAGCCCTCCACGCTCGCCCCGTGCAGCGTCAGGATCATCGCCCGCGCCCCATCCCCGTCCGATCCCGCTCCCGCGGGCGGCGGCGTCACGCCGTAGTACTGCACGCTCCCATCGATCCCGCTCACGAACGTCCGCACGTGCTTGTCGCTGGCCCCCCGCACCCGCAGCTCCACCGTCCGCGCATCCAGCACCGCCCCGCCCGCATCCACCAACTCCAACTGCACCGCCACTCGCTCCGCCCCGTCCGCCCCGCTGATCGCCGCCGCGATCCCCGCGCCCGGGATCCGCACCGGAGCCTTGAAGCTCCCGAGCGGCACGATCGCCGCCACAGGCGTCTGGGCAACCGCGCCCCCCACACGCGCACGCACGACCAGCCCTTCGCGCCACCCCTCGCTGGCGTTCATCACCTGCACGCCCGCCCACAGGTCCTCGACCTCGCCGCGGATCGCGTCCGGTAGCGTCAGGTCCCGCCCCTCGAAAAATGCCTGCCCCGGCGGCGCGACCAGCCGCGCCCGCAGCCCGCCGCGCCCGCCCTTGAACAGAAGCGTGTTCATCCCCGCCCGCACGCGCACCGCCACCACCGTGTTGCCCAGGTCGTACACATCCCCGACGCGCGCCTCGCCGTTCACGTACACGAAACGATGCCCCCTCGCCTCGAGCAGCATCACCCGCTCTCGATCGCTCTCGACCATCGCCAGGCCCCATCCGCCCGCCAGCGCCCGATCCCGGAACCCCCCATCCTCCCCCGCCTCGATCCGGCGCCACGACTGCGCCCCACCGCCCGGGCCGACAACCTCATCGCCCTCCGACGGCGGCTCCCACGTCCCCGTCACCACCGCGTGCTCCACCGCGTCGGTGTACACCGGCGACCGCCCGCTCGAGCCCACCCGCCCCAGCACGAGCAGCGACCGGATCTCGATCACGTTCCCGTCCTGCAACGCCCCCCCCGCGAGCGGCGTCGCCCCACCCGCGCCCCACGCGCCGGCGCCCACCACCATCACCGCCCACAACGCCAGCACGCACGTCCATCGCATCGCTCGATCCTCCAGGGCCGAATCACCGCACTCTACAGGCCCCGCTCCATCTCCACACGCCCAAAGACTCGCGGCCACGCCCAACCGCGCGCCCCCCGCCGCCCCCGCCCCTTCCACGCCCATCCACCCCCAATCCCACTACGATTCCCCCGCTTCGTCGCTTCGTCGCTTCGTCGCTTCGTCGCTTCGTCGCTTCGTCGCTTCGTCACTCCGCCACTCCCGAGCCCACCATGCCCACCAACCTCATCCCAGGCAACGCCGTCATCGGCCAGGCCGGCGGGCCCACCGCCGTCATCAACCAGTCCCTCGTCGGCGTCGTCCAGGGACTCCTCGAAGCCCGCGCCGGCATCGACCCCGCCACCGGACGCCCCTCCTCTGGCTCCGCCCCGGGCCAGCCCTCCCCCATCAAGAAGATCCTCGGCATGCGCCACGGCGTCCGCGGCCTGGTCAACGCCGACTTCTACGACTTCACCTCCACCAACCCCGAGCACCTCGAACGCCTCGCCCGAACCCCCTCCGCCGCCCTCGGGTCCACGCGCGACAAACCCGACGCCGCATACTGCCAGCGCATCTTCGAAGCCTGCAAGAAGCACGACATCCGCTACTTCTTCTACATCGGCGGCAACGACTCCTCCGACACCTGCCGCCTCGTCAACGAGACCGCTCGCTCCACCAACTACGAACTCCGCTGCTTCCACATCCCAAAGACCGTCGACAACGATCTCATGGAGAACGACCACTGCCCCGGCTTCCCATCCGCGGCCCGCTTCGTCGCCATGGCCTGCATGGCCGACTTCATGGACAACATCTCGCTGCCCGGCATCAAGATCAACGTCGTCATGGGCCGCCACGCCGGATTCCTCACCGCCGCCTCAGCCCTCGCCCGCCGCGCCGACCGCCTCGACCCCTCCACCGACGGCCCCCAACTCATCTACCTCCCCGAGGTCCCCTTCGACATGGACCGCTTCGTCGCCGATGTCGAGCACTGGTACGCCAAGAAGGGCCGCTGCCACATCGCCGTCAGCGAAGGCATCCAGGACAAGGACCACAACCCCATCGCCGCCAAACTCTTCGAGGGCGAGACCGACGCCCACGGCAACGTCCAACTCTCCGGCTCCGGAGCCCTGGGCGACGCCCTGGCCGACTTCCTCAAGAAGAAACTCACCCCCGCCGGCGGCAAGCCTCCGCGCGTCCGCGCCGACACCTTCGGCTACATCCAACGCTGCTTCCCCGACCCCTCACCCGTCGACGCCCGCGAGGCCCGCGCCGCCGGCCGCGAAGCCGCACGCCTGGCCCTCTCCGGCGACCTCGACGGCTCCATCGCGATCCAGCGCACCAGCCCCATCGAGCCCGGCGCCCTCTACGCCGCGGCCCTCAAACGCGTCGACCTCTCCGCCATCGCCGCCAAAACCCGCGTCATGCCCCCCGAGTTCATCGAAGGCCACAGCAACGTCAGCCGCAGATTCCTGGACTACTGCCGCCCGCTGGTGGGCGAGTTGCCACCGTTTGAGAGGCTGTAGGGTGCTACCTGATGGGGGCAGGTGCTTTGATGTTCTGCTGCCAGCCCCGTGGCTGAGAACAGGTCTGGGTGGCGCTTGCGTTCTCAATAACGAGCCGTGTAGACTAAGAACATGGCCCCGGGCGTCGGCACTGCTGTATACGAAGTGGAGGTCGTCAGTCGCGAGACGGGCAACTCGCACTGGGTTCGCGTCAAGGCTGGCTCACGCGATCACGCGATTCAACAAGTCGTCGATCTTGGAGAAATCGTTGGGCAGGTGCGCCTTGTGTCCGTGGGTACCTCCGTCACGCCACCTGGGGTGCCGGCCGCCGCAGTGTCCGACGATGTAAGCCCGCAGGATCGAAGCAACGCGACCATTGCCGCCGTTCTCGGCTGGATCGGGCTCGTCGTGTGTGGTCCGTTGGCCATCGTCGCCATTGTGTGGGGGGCGGATCGCTTCGCTCTCGTACCGAAGGCAAGGTTGGAACGCACGCATTCGTTGTTGGCATCATCGGGACGATCTTGTGGGTGTTGCTGGTGATGCTGCGCTTCGCTGCCATGGAAGACGGTCGCTACTAGCGCAATCAGGGTGCGATCGGAATCGTGCCACGCTTTCGCAAAGTCCTCGAAGCGACTAGTTGCGGACTGACCCCACGCCCCCTCCCCCCACTCGATGTCTCGCTGCCTCGTGCCTCGATGCCTTCCCCTCCATCATCCCCGCCCAACCACCCCAGAAGCCCACGGGTCCGACCCGCTCACGGAGGCCGTACAAACTCCTATTGACAATCCAAAAGACACGCCGTACACTACCCGTATGGCCCTCCCGCCCCTCGACGCCGCGGCCGCCGACCTCCTCCGCCGCTACCTCGCCGCCGACCAGGACCCCCGCGCTCTCGCCGACGACCACGCCCCCGACCCCCTCCCCATCCTCGCCTTCCTCACCCGACCCGACATCCAGCCCTGGCTCGACGCCCACCGCACCCTCGCGGCCCGCGCCCGCCAACACGCCCGCCGACACGCCGCCCTCACCCGCTCCCTCGCCCCCCTGTCCCTCTGCCCCTTCCCAATAACAAAGCACCCCGCGGCCAGTGCCAACAGGGTGCCCTGCGTGCCATTGAAGTGTCATCCGGCGAGCAAGCCGCTTACGCTGCGGGCGTGCCGTACGGATTCGTCGCCGCGCCCGATTCCTGCGCCTTGACCGCCTTGCTCGCGATCATGAACGCCACCGCCAGCGATCCGACCAGCATGACCAGGTCGAGGCCCAGGAACGCGACCTGCGGCAGGCCCACGTTCATCGCCGCGAGCATCATCCCGAGCGCGAAGCCGAGGATCGGCGTGACCACCAGCACCAGGCCCGCGATCCGCGCCGGCGTCCCGACCGCGGCACGGCCCTTGCCCAGGCTGAACCTGCCGGTGATCAGAACCACGATGCCGTAGATGAATGCGATCAGCTGAATCATGACCATCCCCTTGCGCGTGAGTGTCCGTCCGAGCCGACCGGTGCCGGCCCGTCCCATCCGTCGCCCGGGCCCGAGAAGGGCCACGATTCCGGGCGGCCACAGGACCAAGCGGCAAAGACGTCCCGCCGCTGCAACAAGGAGACGCAAAGAACCAACCACCCCCTCAGACTGCAACGCTCGAACGGGGCCGGATCGGTATCGGACGCCCCGAACGTCCGGAACGCCCCTATACGAACACCAACACCGCCGCCACGACCGCCGCTTCCAGCGGCAGCCGCAGGTCCACCCAGTCACGCACGCGCTTCGGCCGAATCGTTCGAAGGCCCAAGGTCGACACGATCGTCGCCACCCCCCACGCCATTCGCGGCCACCACGCGCCCCACGGCACCAGCAGCATCACAACCCCCATCACCAGCCGCAGCCCATCCGAAACCGCCCACGCGCCCGCCGCCCCGAAACGCGTCGCGATCGTCTCGGTCCCGAACGCGCCGTCCGCGGCCGCGTCGTCGAGATCGCACAGCACCGAGTCCGCCAGCACGCGCACGAACACATGCCCGATCGCCAGCGCCGCCCCACGCCACGCCCCGAGCCCGCCCGCGATCGACCACGCGGTTGCCGACGCCAGGCCCGTTATTCCCACCGCCACGAACGCGTTCTTCGCCAGGAGCACATCTTTCGGGCGCGCTCTTCTCCCGCGCGGACGGCCCGCGTACACGAACACGCCCACGAGCATCGCCACCAGCCCCGCGACGAGCACCCACGAGAGCAGCGCGCCGAGCGCGCCCCCCGTGATGGTCAAGATCACGATCAGCCAGCGCACCGCGTGCCGATGGCGCCCGATGAACGCGGCCCGGGCGGGATGGGCCCGCCGATCCGGCGGGTCGGCCCACGCGTCGCGGAGTTTCACGCGATCGAGCAGGTACGCGCCCGTGCCGGTGCAGAACGCGAATCCGAGCCCGACGAGCCACAGTGCGCGAGGTTGCTGGCCCGCTGCCTGCGCGACGGCGACAACACCGGCGGCGGTGTACAGCCCCAGCGGGACCGCCAGGTGCGAGGCCTTGTTCAGCAGGGAATCGGTCACATGGGCTCGCGTGCACTATGGCCGACCGAATCGGGCGGGGCTGCCCGACGATAGTCGCGCAGCGACCGGAAGTCGGCCGGCGACTCCCGAGATTGCGCCACCGCGTCCGAGCCGATCACCGCCCGTGGGCGAGGGTTGGATCGGCCACCAGCGTGATCGGGATGATGGACTCGGCCTGCTGGCCCGTCGCCTCATCGCGGACCATGACCTTGAGCGAGTACGACCCGGCCGACAGCGTCGACGGCAGTTCGATGGTGTCGATCACGTAGAAGTCGCGGACGCGGTCGCGCGAGTAGTCGGTCACGACCTGCGGCGGGCGGCGCCACACCAGCAGCCCCCCCTCGGCGAAGTAGAGGTTGAGCGACTGGGTCAGGTTCACGACGAACCGGGCCTGGTCGGGGGCCCGGGTCGGGCTGGGCGACGCGGGCGGGTTCGGGCTGGGGGAGCCCCCGCCCACCGGCGTCTGGCGGAAGCGGTCGACCTCGACGTACACGATCATGGGGCTCGCGCGCCCCGCCAGAAAGGTGTTGGAGGCGAAGGTCTCGTAGCGGGCGAACCCGTCCACGCGGGTGCAGAGTTCGGCCCGCCGGATCCGGACGGCCTGGTTCTGGTCGAGGCTCTCGGCGGCGGCCCGGAGCGCCTCGGCGGCGATGGACGGGTCGGCCGCCTCGGCCGCCGCCAGTCGCCGGGCCGTGGCCCGGGCGGCGCGCAGGGCGGCCCGCTCGCTCGGGGCCAGCAGGGCGACCAGGCGTGCGGAGTCGGAGGCCTCGTCCTCGCCCAGGCCCTCGAGCACGCCGGGCGCGACGCCCTCGAGCATGGCGACGCGCGAGAGGTCCTCGAACGGCGTGGTGCCGGTCATGGCGCGCTGGAGCAGCGAGGCGGCCAGCTCGCGGGCCATCGCCTCGATGGATGGATCAACGGCGGATGGGTTGCCAGTCGCGTCGGCGTTGCCCGGCGCATTCGGGGCCGCGGCGATCGAGGGGTCGCTCGCGGCCGGGCTCGCGCCGGCGTCGCCCGTGGCCTGTGCGTCGGCCGGCGGGCGCGGGCTCCGATCGACGAAGACGCCGGAGCGGGCGGCGTTGTCGGGCACGGGAGAGGCGGTCGCGCCGGGCTGCTGGCTGGCTTGGAGCTCGGCGAGTTCGGCCATGTCGCGGGCGTACTGCTCGGCGAGGGCCGCGGCGGCGTCGGGGTCGGCGGGAGAGAGGGCGTCGTCGCCCGACGCGCCCTGCGCGCGCGACGAGCCTTCAGAGGCGGCGCAGCCGACGATCGACGCGGCCGTCAGGAACAGCGCACCCGAAAGGGCGATGCGGGTCGCGCGACGGATGTGGGGACGGATGCGCATGGGTGGGCCTCCTGCCCGCGGGCGCAGGATGTGCGCCCGGCCGCGTCCGCGGCTTGGGGTGCTATCGGCGGGAGGCGGTGGGGCGGCCGCAGTATTGGGTTGGACGCGGCGGGCGGAAGGCGGTGCCGCGGATTCCAGCGGTTCCCGCGGGCGGCTGCGCTCTCACGCTCGCGGCAGGACGACGATGTCGTGTGGCTGGATGGAGAGCGTGACGCGAGCGCCGCCTTTGGATGGGACGGCTGCGGAGCGCGGGGCGGGATTGAGCTCGGCGGCGCGGAGGATGGTGCCGTCGGCGAGTTTGAGTCGGTGCTGGGCGATCTCGCCGAGGTAGGTGGTCTCGGTGATCTCGGCGGTGAGGGCGGCGCCGTTGGCCGCGCCCAGGTCGACGCCGGCGAGGGTGGGGCGTCGGAGGGCGATGGCTTCGGGTCGGATGGACAGCAGCACGGGGCCGGTGGTGGGCGTTCCATCGCGCGAGTCGGCGCGGAGGGTGGTCTTGGCGAACTTGAGTTCGATCATGGCGCCGGCGGGCGCGGCGTCGGCCTCGATGATGTTGGTCTCGCCTAGGAACTCGGCGACGAAGCGCTCGGCGGGGCGGCGGTAGAGATCGGCGGGGGTGCCGGTCTGCACGACCTTGCCGTCGCGCATGATCGCGACGCGGTCGGCCATCGAGAGGGCTTCTTTCTGGTCGTGGGTGACGTAGATGGTGGTGAGGCCGGCTTCCTTGCAGACGCGTCGGATCTCGGCTCTGAGTTCGAGGCGGAGCTTGGCGTCGAGGTTGGAGAGCGGCTCGTCGAGCAGGAGGACGTCGGGGCGGATGACCAGGGCGCGGGCGAGGGCGACGCGCTGCTGCTGGCCGCCGGAGAGTTGGTTGGGGCGGCGCTTGGCCAGGTGGGCCATCTGGACGAGCTCGAGCGCCTCGGCGGTGCGCGTGGCGCGTTCCTTTCGAGCGACCTTGCGGACGCCGAGACCGAACGCGACGTTCTGCTCGACGGTCATGTGCGGCCAGAGGGCGTAGGACTGGAAGACCATGCCGGTGTTGCGTTTGTTGGGCGCGAGGTGGGTGACGTCGCGGAAGGCCTCGGGGGCGGGCGGGTTGGCGGCGGAGGCGGCGGGGCGTGGGGCCAGAAGGATCTGCCCGTCGTCGGGGTCGATGAAGCCCGCGACCATGCGGAGCAGCGTGGTCTTGCCGCAGCCGGAGGGCCCGAGGAGGAAGAAGAGCTCGCCGGGGCTGATCTCGAGCGAGACGCTGTCGACGGCGCGTGTGGTGCCGCTGGGGCCCTTGAAGGCCTTGAGGAGGCTGCGGATGGAGATCGCGGTGCTCATGGGCGGGCGAGGGTAGGGGCGGAGACGAGAGAGGGGAGAGGAGAGATGGGAGACTCGAGAGGAGTGGGTGGAGATTCAGAGTTCGGACATGAGCCTCGAGATGGAAGAGATGCGGGAGATGCGATTGGAAGGCAGACGGGCGAGGCATCCAGGCACGAGGCACCAAGGCATCGAGTCGGGAACGTGGGCGGCGTCAGGGTTGGGGCTGGGGCGCCTCGTGCTCGACGGGTGCGCCGGCGGCAGACCAGGCGTCGAAGCCGCCGGCGAGGTTGGTCACGTCGTATCCGGCGCGTTTGAGGAAGGCGCAGGCGCGTCCCGAGCGTCCGCCGGCCTTGCAGTTGACGAGGATGGGGCGGTGCTCGGGGAGTTCCTCGAGCGCGTCGGCCAGGCGGGTGTAGGGCGTGTGGGCGGCGCCGGGGAGATGGCCCGCATCGAACTCGCTCTGGTTGCGGACGTCCAGGACGAAGAGGCGGGAGCTGTCGACCTCGGGCGCGGCGCCGCGGGTGTCGGTCTCGGGGATGGAGGCGGGCTTGATGGCGGCGAGGACCCTGGACATGTCGGCGGGGAGGATGTGGCCGCGGATGTCGTCGAGGCCGATGCGGACGAGGCAGCGGATGATCTCGTCGATCGCGGTGTCGTCGGCGATGATGTGGATGTGCTCGTCCTCGGAGATGAACGAGCCGGCGACGGAGGGGAACATGTTGTCGAGCGGGATCCAGAGGGCGCCGGGGATGTGGGCGGCGCGGAAGTCGCGCCACGGGCGTGTGTCGATGACGGCGACCGCGTGGGCGTCGAGGGCGGCGGCCTGCTGGACGGTGAGGCGTGGCGGGCGGGGCAGCTGGCCCAGGACGCGTGGGCCGGCCTTGTTGTCGCGCTTCATGCGGGCGAAGTAGAGGGGCGGGTCGGGCTGGCCGGTGAGGATGTCGGAGACAAACGCGAGAGGGCCTTCCTGGGCGACGCGGAACGCGGGGTTGAGGCGTTTCTCGTAGCCGACGGTGGACTGCGGGACGGCGCCGAGGGCCTTGCCGCAGGCGGAGCCCGCGCCGTGGGCGGGCCAGACCTGGAGATAGTCGGGCAGGGCGTTGAAGCGCTGGATGGAGTCGAACAGGGCGCGGGCGGAGGGCTCCTTGGCGCCCTGGACGCCGGCGGCGGTCTCGAGAAGGTCGGGTCGTCCGACGTCGCCGACGAAGACGAAGTCGCCGGTGGCGATGCCCATGGGGTCGGCGGCGCCGGAGCCGCGATCGGTGACGAGGAAGCAGATGTGTTCGGGGGTGTGCCCCGGGGTGTGCATGACTTTGAACTCGATGTTGCCGACGCGGAAGGTGTCGCTGTCGCGCACGAGGGTGTGGGGGTACGGGCCGCCGGTGGACTTTTGGTTGAGCCACTGGTACTGCCAGTCCGGGCCGCCCTCGGCGGAGAGGTAGAGGTGGGCGCCGGTCTTCTCGGCGAGTTCGCGTGCGCCGGAGAGGAAGTCGGCGTGGATGTGGGTCTCGGTGACCGCGGTGATACGGAGTTTCTCACGGAGGGCCAGTTCGAGGTAGCGGTCGATGTCGCGCTCGGGATCGATGAGGATGGCCTCGCCGGTGCGCTGGCAGCCGATGAGGTACGCGGCCTGGGCGAGGCGATCGTCGTAGATCATGCGGAAGAGCATGGGGGTCTCCTCGGTGCGGGTGTCTGGAATCGTAGGTGAATGCGGGAGAGTGGGGCGGGGTCGGGGGAGGCCGGCGGTGGCGGGATGATGGTGGGGAAGGCATCGAGGCAGGAGGCATCGAGGCATCGAGGAGAGTGGCGCGAAGGGTCGCTCGGTCTCCCCCTCCGTCGGACTCGCCGAGCCTCGTCTGACACCTCTTCGAGGTTTGGCCCCGCGCGCGGGGGAGGGGCGCCGCGGCGATACGATCGCGGCATGGATGAGGCGCGGTGGATGGCTGAGGCGATCGCGGAGGCGCGGGCGGGGATGGCGGCGGGCCAGTCGCCGTTCGGGGCGGTGGTGGTTCGCGATGGGGCGGTCGTGGCGCGTGGGCACAACCATGTGCTGGCGTGGACGGACGCCACGGCGCACGCGGAGGTGGTGTGCATCCGCGAGGCGTGCCGCGCTGTTGGCGGGATCTCGCTGGCGGGTTGCGTGATGTACTCGACGTGCGAGCCGTGCCCGATGTGCGCCAGCGCGATCCACTGGGCGCGGCTGGATGGGGTGGTGTGGGGCGCGTCGATCGAGGACGCGCGGCGGGCGGGGTTCAACGAGTTGTCGCTGGCGGCGACGGACGTGTACCGGATCGGGGGGAGCGCGGTGCGGGCGAAGGCGGGGGTGGAGCGGGCGGCGTGCGCGGGGTTGTTCGACGAGTTTGTGCGCGGTGGGGGGCGGGTGTACTAGCGTCGAGCGTGCGGCGGATGGCGTTGCCGCCCATATCGCGGGCACGGCATCGGACGGGGGTCGGGCGGGTGGCGGTCAGGTCGGGAGCGTGACGCTGAAGGCTCGCGGCTGGAAGGGGTCGAGGGCGACCGAATCGTTGTGGCCCGGCCAGTGGAGGTCGATGCGCCGGTCGCGTGGGCGGAGGACCGAGGCGTAGAGGGTGCCGGAGGCCCGGGCGTAGTCTGTGCGCCAGAGCGGGGGCGCGAGGAACGCGGCCAGGGCGGCGGGGAGCGGGGCGTTGTCGGCCGCGAGGCGATCGGCGGCGTCGAGACGCTCGCGGCTCTGGGTCTGTCGCTCGTAGGCGGGCCAGTCGCCGGCGTTGTGGTGGTTGGTCGATGCCGGCTGGGTGGTGAAGGCGGGGGGGCGGTCGGGGGCGAGCATGGCGGTGAGGGTGTCGCCCGCGGTGTCGAGGACGACGAAGGTGTAGGGCATGGCGATGGGCAGGCGCTCGAGAGCGGCGCGGGCGTCGGCGGCGGTGGCGCAGGCTTCGAGCAGGTAGCGGACGATGAAGGGGGCGGCGAAGCCGGCGGCATGGACGGGTCGGCCGCCGAAAGCGAGCGCGACGCCCAGGCCGTGGGCGTTGACGCCTTCGAGGGCGCCCCAGAGGCAGTCGGCGATGGCCAGGGTGGGGGATGTGAAGTCGGCGCGGAGGATGAGGGCGTCGAAGAGGTCGGGGTGGTGGTCGTACGTGCGGAGGAGGATGGGGTCGTCGTTGTCGCGCAGGATGAGCTGGGAGCAGGCTCGGACGAGGCGGGGAGGGTTGCAGAGGCAGAGGAAGCGGGCGACGAGGTCGCGCTCGGCGGTGCTGGCGTTGATGGCGTTGGCGCAGGCGCCGAGGAGGGTTGCGTAGGTGCCGAGGAGCTCGGGGGCGCGGGTGCCGATGGCGTCGGCGCACTGGTCGGCGGTCATCGCCGGGGCGCGGCGGATCCAGCGGCGGTAGGCGGGCCAGTACTCGGCGAAGACGGAGGGGAGGGTGGCGGGGGTGAGGGCGCGGAGGTCGAGCGAGTGTTGGTGGGGCTGCGAGGTAGGCATTGCGGTTGCTGTGGGTGCCGCGCGTTGGTTGCTCGCCGGCCCTCCGGGCCGTCGCCGATTGGGCGTGCATCCAGGGGCTGAAGCCCCTGGCAACCATCGTGCGCCCTCCGGGCGAGCGGGAACGGGATGGGCTCGCAAGAGGGACGGACGCGAGGTGGTTAAAGGAGCTTGAAGCCGCCGGGCTCGATGCCGGCCTGGGCGGTGGCGGCCGGTGTGAGGGGGGTTCCGGCGTAGATGGAGGTGATGCCGTGGATCCAGGCTTTGGCGCGGTCGGTGAGGGTGAAGTCGTCGGTCATGAAGCGGCCCGGGCTGACGAGGATGCCCAGGTCGGCACCCTCGTAGCGGTAGTCGCCGGGGCCGGAGATGCGCAGGAAGAAGGCGCGGTTCTCGTACTGGACGGTGCGGCGGTGGGTCTGCATGCGGACGTAGGACATGCGTCCGTCGGGGTCGAGCTCGTAGATGCCCGAGGGCGGCGCGGTGTGGATGTGGTCGACCTCGTCCCTGGTGTGCTTGATGACGAGCTGGGACCAGGAGTCGATGTTGGCCGGGTCGGCCCAGCGGGCGTTGAGTTCCTCGACATCGAACTCGTAGTCGACGCCCATCCACTCGAGCAGGTGGAAGATGAACAGCGGCGCGTCGGCGTGTGCGAAGCAGGCGAGGTTGGTCATGGACGAGGCGCCGGTGATGCGGGGGTTGCACTCGCCGAGGTAGACCTCGCCCGAGTCGAGGTCGGTGAGGAAGTCGAGCTCGAAGTAGCCCTTGTAGCCCATGCGCCGGAGTTCCTCGCCGAAGGCCATGGCGTGGGCGCGGGCCTGGGCGCGGCTCTTGGCGTCGAACGCGCCGGCGAAGACCTCGTTGCCGCACCACCCGCCGCGATAGGGCGTGAGTTCCTTGAAGCCGACGAGTTCGGTCATGAGGGGCCCGACGATGGTGCCGTGGCGTGTGACGCAGGCCTCGAGGGCGGAGCCGCGGCAGCGGATGCGCTTCATGACCTTGACTTCGGGGGCCTCGGTGATCTCATCGGCGTGCTTGTCGAAGTCGGCCTCGTTCGAGACGAAGAACGTGGTGTGCCCGGAGTCGCCGTAGGCGGTCTGGATCACCAGGTCGTTGCCGAGTTTCTCGGCGACCTTGCGGAGGGTCTGGTAGGAGTCGACCTTCGCCAGGACGTTGGGGACGGAGGGGACGCCCGCGCGGTTGGCGATGCGTGTGGTCTCCATCTTGTCGTCGACCATGGAGCGCATGGCGGCGGGGGGGAAGCAGACTTCGAGGCCCAGGTCCTTGGCGAGCTGCTCGGTCTTCTCATCGAACATGAGGAAGACGGCCTTGCCGCCGGGGCCGCGCCGGCGGATGTGCTCGATGACATCGGGGTGTGAGAGGAGGTAGTTGTTGATGTCCTCGATGGACTCCCACTGGTCGTGGGGGATTTCGCGAGGGACCAGGACGTTGGGGTGCTGGGAATCGAAGCAGTCGATGGCGTTGATGAACTGGAAGCCGCGGATCCACTCGTCGAGGCCCAGGAGGTTGAAGGGCGTGGCGGAGACGAAGTAGACGGGCTCGGTGTTTCGGAAGAAGAAGCGTCGGATGTCGGAGATGCCGCGGAGGGTCTTCGGGGCGCTCGTCGCGCGATCGGTGGCGAGGGCGCGGGTTGGCAGCGGCTTGGTGCCGGCTCGGTCGGAAGCGGGAATGGAAGCGTTGGTGGCGCCCATGGGACTCCTTTCTCGGTGCGGATTCGGTCGGCGTGGTTGATCGGGTGTTGGCGTGGGTTGGTTCAGTCGGCGTGGGTGCGGCTGTTGGCGGCGCGGTCGAGCGCATCGGGTGTGAAGACGCGGAAGCCGTTGACCGGGTGGTAGCCGTGGATCTCCTTGACGTCGAGGGCCAGGAGGTACTCGAGGATCTCGGGGCTGACGACCTGTCCGGGCACGAGCACGGGGAAGCCCGGCGGGTAGGGGATGACGAAGGAGGCGGAGACGAGTTCGGGCCCCTTGCGGACGGCGTCGAGGGTGTCGCGCGAGATCATGGCGCCGCGGACGTTGTGCTCGTCGTAGGTGAGGAAGTAGGCCCGGCGGAGGTCGCCCTCGCGCGTGGGCGTCTTCTTGGAGGCGTCGGGCTGGAACGCGGGGTGGAAGCGGGAGAAGTGGGGCAGCGGTGGGCCGTTCCTGAGCGACTCGACGCGGGCGTGGTGGCGCTCGCGCCCCGCCTGGCTCTCGAGGGAGAGGCGTTCGGTCACGTCGCGCGAGATGGAGGCGAGGACCTCGACCAGGTAGGCGATGTCGCCGCGGGTCGTGCCGATGTTGGGCATGAACAGGGCGGTGTTTCGTGAGGTCTTGTTGATCTGGATGTCGAAGCGGTCCATGAGGACGTGGCGGAAGGCGTCGCCGTCCATGCCGGTGGCGCCGATGTGGAGGGTGACGCGGGTGGGGTCGAGTGTGAACTCGTCGCGGTGCCAGGCCTGGTCCATGGGGCCCCAACCGCGGACGGGGTCGAAGTAGAACTCGATGCCCGAGGGGCGGAACTCGGCGGGGATCATCTCGGCCGGGCGCATGACGCCGAAGCAGCGTTTGAGGTCGTCGTGCTCGCGGACGCGTCGGCGCAGGGTCATGGCCAGGCCGATGGCCTGCTCGGTGAGTTCGTAGCCTTCGAGCTCGACCTGGCGGCGTCCGACGTCGAGGGAGGCGACGATCTGGTAGTTGGGGCTGGTCGAGGTGTGGGTCATGAAGGCTTCGTTGAACGGCTCGGCGGCGCGCTGCTCGAAGTCCTCGTCGTAGACGTGGATCATTGAGCCCTGGCGGAGGGATGTCAGGGTCTTGTGGGTGGACTGTGTGACGTAGACGCGGATGCGGGCGCGGTCGGGGTCGGGCATCGCCTCTGACTGGGGTGGCGCTGACGGTTGGCCGTCCGCGGAGGCGGGAGCCGTCGTGCCGCTCGCGCGGGATCGCTCCCAGGCCTCGCGGTAGGCGGGGGAGCGGAGGGTGGCGCGGAGTCGTGCGGCGGCGTCCATGCCGGTGCGGCGCCGGAGGGTGGGGTTGAAGCGGGCGAAGGCGAACCAGGCCTCGTCCCAAAGGAAGATCATGTCGGGCTTGATGGCCAGGACGCGGCGCATGACGCGCTCGGGGTCGTAGGTGATGCCGTCGAAGGTGCAGTTGGTGAGGATGAGCATGCGGACGCGGTCGAGCTTGCCCGCGGCCTTGAGTGCGAGGAGTTGTCGCTCGATCTCCTCGAGCGGGACGGCGCCGTACATGGAGTACTGGGGGAGGGCGTAGGCGTCGAGGTAGACGGGCATGGCGCCGGCGAGCACGAGGGCGTAGTGGTGGCTCTTGTGGCACTCGCGGTCGATCAGGACGATGTCGCCCGGGCGGACCAGGGCCTGGGAGACGATCTTGTTGGCGGTGGAGGTGCCGTTGGTGACGAAGAAGGTCTGGCGTGCGCCGAAGGCGCGTGCGGCGGCGTCCTGGGCCTTCTTGATGGGGCCGCGGGGTTGGAGCAGCGAGTCGAGCCCGCCGCTGGTTGCGGAGGTCTCGGCCATGAAGATGTTCTGGCCGTAGAACGCGAGCAGGTCGCGGGCCCAGTGTGCGGTGGACATGGACTTGCCGCGAGCGATGGGCAGCGCGTGGAAGACGCCGGTGGGCTTGGCGCTGTAGCGTCGGAGGGCGTCGAAGAAGGGTGCCTCGAAGCGCTCGCGGACGCCCTTGAGGATGGAGAGGTGCTGCTCCATGTACTGTTCGAGGCGGTAAAAGACGCGCCGGAATCCGCTGCCGACGTTGCCGGCGACGTTGTCGAGCGGGGAGTCGGTGACGAGGAAGAGGTCGAGTTCGGGGCGGATGGACTTGAGGAGGCGGGCCAGGGCGGCGCTGCGTTCGACGCCGAAGGAGACGGGGAGTTTTTCCCATTCCAGGATGCTGAGGTATCGCTGGAGGGCTGGGTGCTTGTGGTTGGAGTGGAAGGCGTAGTTGTACCGGAGGAAGACGGACTGGATGGTCCAGTTGAAGAGGCAGGCGATGATGGCGTCTTCGAGTGAGGGGACGGAGACGATGTCGTAGACGAAGTCGTCGGAGTCGCGTCGGCAGGCGCGGAGGCCGTCGCGGAGTTCGTCGCTGTCGTAGGCGTCGTCGCCGTCGACGACGAGGACCTCGAAGTATGGCTTGTCGGCCAGGGCCAGGAGTGGCGCGCCGGTTTCGCTGTGGCGCGGGCGGTCGCGGGACGGGTCGCGCGCGGCGGATCGTCCGTCGCGGCTCGCGCGGGCGCCGGGAATATCGCGCGTGGCCTGGGAGCAGCGGTAGGTGTCGCCGATGAGCAGGCGGGCCAGGGCGGCGACCTCGCCGGCCAGGGCGGCGTGCTCGCCGCGCTCGAACATGTCGTGGATGGCCTCGATGCGTTCCGGGCCGGGGAAGGCCCAGTAGAACTCGAGCTGCCCAAGAAGCGTGAGGCAGCGTGCGACCGCGGCGCGTGGCTCGGTGGTGTCCTTGCCGTGCTGGGCGAACTCTTTCAGCCAGGCGCAGCGGAGCTGGAGGTCGTTCCAGGTGTCCATGCGCAGCTGGGGCGCGTTGTAAGGGGCCAGGGTGCGGTCGGGGCGCGTGGCGGGTTGTGCGGGTGCGGTGGTCATGCTGGGACGCCGCCGTTGCCGAAGTGGGGAGGGGCCGACGCTGCGCCGGTGGCGGGGGGCACGGGAGCCGGGTTCGACGCGGGCGGGAGTGGCGCGGCTGACGCGGGCGGGATCCCCGGGGTCGGCGGGGCGGGGAGGATGGGCGGGGCCGAGGGCACGAGGTGGGTCCCGAACCCGAGGCCGGCCCTGGAGTTCCGGGCCATCTTCTCGAGCGGGCCGAGGGTGTTGAGGTACGACGCGGCGCTGGAACGCCGGTGGTAGACGGAGAACTCGACCGCGCGGTCGCGGAAGGACTTGAGCGGCTGGCCGAGGCCCTTGAGGCCGACCTCGCGGGAGCGTCGCACGCGGTCGAGATCGATCTCGATGGGGAGCATCTCCTCGTTGCTGCCGGCCTGGAAGAGCAGGTCGCCGGTGGGGGCCACGAGGTTCGAGCGTCCGTTGCCGCCGTCGCCGATGCCGTTGATGTCAAGGACGAAGCACTGGTTGGTGGCGGCGGTGGCGCGGACGATGGCGAGTTCGACGTCGCGGTCGATGGTGGGTGTGAGCGTGGGATGGAGGATGACCTCGGCGCCCATGGCGGCCAGGGTGCGGGAGGTCTCGGGGAACCACATGTCGTAGCAGATGCTCAGGCCGAAGCGCCCGACCTCCGGGACGTCGAAGACACAGAACTCGGAGCCGCCGAGCACCCCGGTCTCGTAGGGGAGGAAGGGGAACATCTTGTGGTAGCGGGCGATGACGTTGCCCTCGGGGTCGATGACGGGGGAGGTGTTGTAGATGCCCTGGGGCGTCTTCTCGTAGAGCGAGCCTGGGATCAGCCAGATTCGGTGGCGGGCGGCGAGCTCGCGGTAGGTGCCCTCGACCTCGTTGGGGAGCTCGGCGGCGTGCCCGGTCCAGCCGCCGAACGTGGCCAGCTCGCTGAGCATGACCATCTGGACCCACGGATACAGATGCATGAGCATCTCGATCCGGTCGCAGATGTGGGCGAGGTTTGAGGTGCGGCCCGAGACTTTGAGTTGCAGGCCGGCGATGGCGAAGGGACGCATGCGGGTCAGGCTCCTTGGGTCGCGTGGGCGGGGGCCGGGGCGGCGGGCTTGGGCGCGGCGTGCTGGAGGATGGCGGCTTCGAGGATGTCGAGGCCGCGGGCGAGGGTGGCGTCGTCGATCACGAGTGGGGCCAGGACGCGGATGGCGTTCGAGTCAACGCCCGCCGGGATGACGAGCAGGCCTTTGTCGCGGCAGGTGGCGATGATGGCGGCCACGCCCGGGCCATCGGGGCGATCGGGGTCGCCTCCGACGGAAAACTCGATCGCGAGCATGGCCCCGAGGCCGCGGACGTCGGTGATGGCGGGGACGCGATTGGCGATCGACTCGAACCGCGCGCGGATGGTGCGTCCGTCGCGGGTGGCTTTGGCGTTGAGGCCTAGTTCCTCCATGCGCCCGATGGTGGCCAGAGCGGCGGCGCAGGCGACGGGGTTGCCGCCGTAGGTCCCGCCCAGGGTGCCGGGCGTGACGCGGTCCATGACGCTGGCCTTGCCGACGACGGCGGAGATGGGCAGGCCGCCGCCCATGGACTTGGCCCAGGGGGACAGGTCAGGCCGGACGCCCAGGTGCTCGAAGGCGCCCCACTTGCCGGTGCGGCCGAAGCCGGTCTGGACCTCGTCGAAGATGAGTGTGATCCCATGCTCGTCGCAGATGTCGCGCAGGCCTTTGGCGTACGCGCCGGGCAGGACGTGGAACCCGCCCTCGCCCTGGACTGGCTCGACGATGATGGCGGCCAGGTCGCGCGGGGCGACGGTGTTCTTGAGGGCGGCGCGGAGGCGGGCGAGTTCGCGGGCGACGACGGGCGCCTCGTCCTGCCCGCGCCGGACCACGGGGAAGGGAAGGCGGTAGACCTCGGGCATGAACGGGCCGCAGCCGGCTTTGTACCCGACCTTGGACGTGAGGGTGGCTGCCAGAAGCGTGCGCCCGTGGAACGCGCCGGTGAAGCAGATGACCGCGGCGCGGCCGGTGGCCTGGCGGGCGATCTTGATCGAGTTCTCGACGGCCTCGGCACCGGTGTTGACCAGCATGGCCTTGGTCGAGTCGCTGGTGCCGGGCTCGTGGTGGGGGAGGAGCTCGACGAGGCGCTCGCAGAGGGCGACGTAGGGCTCGTAGGTGGCGACGTGGATGCCGGTGTGGACCAGGCGGGAGGCCTGGTCGTTGATGGCGGCGACGACGGCGGGGTCGTTGTGCCCGATGTTCATGACGCCGATGCCGCCGGCGAAGTCGATGTACTCACGTCCGTCGGCGTCTGTAAGGGTGGCGCCGTCCGCGGAGGCGGCGGTGAGGTCGGACAGGCGTCCGACGCCGGGGCAGACGACGCGGTCGCGGCGCCTGATCAGCTCGGCGGCCTTGGTGTCGGACGGTGTGGGCATCCGGTGCTCCTGGGTTGGCGCGACGGGCGAGCGGTGGAACGACCACTCGTGCGGGCAGCGCGGCTCCCCGGAGAACATCCTAGCGGGCGCGGTTGACCGCGGCCCCCAACCGGGCGGATCGAACGTTCGGGGCGGGTTTTGCCGCGGTTCGGGCGGCCTGGTGGGCGACGCGGCGGCGTGTGCTCGCACTGGCGGATCACCGCATCGGCACGTCGTCGTCGAAAACCTCGGGGTAGTCGGGCTCCTCGTTGGGATCGAAGTTTTCGCTCTCCAGGAGGCGGACGCAGGTGTTCCAGCGGAGTACGGCGTCATCGTTGTTGGGCGGGGCGATCCTGTCGGACTTCTCGAAGTGGTCCATCGCTTCGCGGAGCCGGTCGTAGACGCTGGCCATCGCGTAGCCGGCGTGGAGCAGGTGCTTGACCCAGCGTTCCTCGATGACGCCGGCGTAGTACTCGCGCTCATAGTCGCCCTTGAGGCGGGCGAGCAGGGCGACGGCGTCGTCGCGCCGGGCCGTGCGGTCGAAGAGGTCGGTCAGGGTGAGGATGAGGCAGATGATCGCCTGCTGGTTGTCCGGATCGGCGGCGAGGACGTCCTGGCAGATGCTCTCGGCCTCGCGCGGCTCGTTGAGCAGGCGATAACGCTCGGCCTTGGCCAGGGCGGCAGGGACGGCGTCGCGCTCGATCGGCTTGAGCTTGAACATGGCGGCTCCTGGGAGAGGTCTCACCGCAGAGGCGCTGAGGGCACAGAGGGAAGCAAAGGCGAGGGCGGGGAGTGCGTGGTGGCCGAGCGCGAGATTCCTGTTTCGGGCCGTGCGTTGAACTAGGCGCTCACTGGTTCTTCAAACTCTGCGTCCTCTGCGCCTCTGCGGTGAGTCATTCCTTCTGCTTCGGCTTGAAGACGCGGAAGAGCCTGGTCAGCGGATCGTAGAACTCGTCGACCACGCGTTCCTTGAGGGGGATGATGGCGTTGTCGGTGATGGTGATGTGCTCGGGGCAGACCTTGGTGCAGCACTTGGTGATGTTGCAGTAGCCGATGCCGCCCTCGTCCTTGAGGTCCTTGAGGCGGTCCTCGGTGTCGAGCGGGTGCATCTCGAGGGCGGCTGTGTACACGAAGAAGCGCGGGCCGGCGAACTCCGGGTGCTTGTGGTGGTCACGCAGGACGTGGCACACGTCCTGGCAGAGGTAGCACTCGATGCACTTGCGGAACTCCTGGACGCGCTCGACGTCGGCCTGCTGGACGCGCCAGGTGCCGTCGTCGGCGTCGGGCTTGCGGGGCTTGAAGGGCTTGATCTGCTTCTTGACCCGGTAGTTCCACGAAACGTCGGTGACCAGGTCCTTCACGTGCGGAAAGGCCTTGAGCGGCTCGACCGTGACGGGCTGGCTCAGGTCGAGGTCGGCCAGGCGGGTCATGCACAGGAGGCGTGGCTTGCCGTTGACCTCGGCCGAGCACGAGCCGCACTTGCCGGCCTTGCAGTTCCAGCGGCAGGCCAGGGTGGGGGCGGACTCGGCCTGGATGTGGTGGATGGCGTCGAGCACGACCATGCCCTCGGAGGCCTCGGTCGTGTAGTCCTTGAAGGCGGCGGAATCGCCCTGACCGGTCCAGATGCGGAAGGTGGCGGTGGGCATGGGGACTCCTGTGCGGACGGAGGCGGGCTGCGGCTGGCGGGCCCGCTTTGTTGTTCAGTTCGCGGACGAGAAAAGGGTGGCCTCATCGAAGGACTTGGCTCGCTTGACGGTCCTGTCGAACTCCACGCTGGGCGGCAACGCAATTCCGGCGGGGCGGACCGGGGTGCCGCCGGCGAGAAGGGACTCGACGGTCACGACCTGGAGCGCCGGGGTTCGGGAACCGTCGACTGGGCTGGTGTAGGGCGGGACCGTGGCCGCCTCCGCGAGCATGGGCTTGGTGGGGGCGTTCAATGAGACGAAGAGGCCGAGCACCGCGTGCTCTCGTTCGAGCGTGCCGCGGAAGTCGCGGATGTCCTTCGAGCCGACCCTCCCGCCCTTGACCTGCACGAGGATGGACTTGGGGCCTTTGTTGTCGTCGACGAAGAACCGAACGCCGTCGATTCCGCGGTCGGCGCCCTTCTTGGCCGACCTGCCAGACTCGGTTGCCACGGCTGGCCTGGCACCGACCAGGCCGCACGCCCAGTATTGGAACTGGAACGGATCGTCTTTGAATAGTTGGGTGGCGCCGGCGAGGTCGGTGGGCTCGCCCCGCAGCACATAGCGCGGAGACGGATCGAAGCGGCGCAGGCGGTACTTGATGAGGTTGATGGCGAGGTGGGTGACATCGATGCCGATCCATCGGCGCGGCGGGTCCTTGGGGCTCTCGCGGTTGAGCGACTCCACGGCGTCGATCGTGGTGCCGCACCCGCAGAACGGGTCCAGCACCACATCGCCGGGCTTCGAGGAGGCGGCGATGATCCGGCGGAGCAGGGCGAGTGGCTTCTGGGTTGGGTAGTGGAGGCGTTCCTGGGCAGCGGCGTTGATCGGCTCGATGTCCGACCAGACATCGTGGATGGCGATGCCGGGCAGTTCCCCCAGAGGTGTGTAGAGGCGCGGGACGCCCTTGGAGTTCAGGCGGATCCTGCCGGAGGCCCAGCGCTGGTCGACCCCGGCCTGGTCGAACTGCCAGTGCCGGCCCTTGGGCGGGGCGATGGACTTTTTCCCAAATCGTCGGGCAGGACCCGGGCCCATGGCGCTGAGATCGGAAACCCGGAAGGTCTCACCGTGGTCGTCGGTCACGAGGTCGTGGCCCTTGGCGGTCGTCGCGTCTTGGGGTGTGGACGGGGCGTTCCAGGTAATGGACTCGGACGCGCCGAAGAACAGAATGATGTCGTGGACGCGCCCGTATCGGGTTGGTCCGACGCGCCCCGACGTTCGCTTCCAGACGATCTCGTTGCGGAACTGCGCGGCCCCGAAGATGCCATCCAAAACGATCTTGAGGTAATGGCTCGCGGTGGGGTCGCAGTGCAGGTAGATTGATCCGGCCGGCCTGAGGATGCGGCGCATGTGCACGAGGCGGGCGGCCATCTGGACCAGGTACGCCAGCATCGGCGTGTGCCCCATGAACTGGTGGAAGGTCCGCATCAGCGTCACGACGGGTGGGGGCGTGTCCTTGTCGTGCATCAAGAGCGCCAAGGCTTCGGCGGCGGAGGCGTCCCACGACCATGTGTCGTCGAACGCCTTGATCTGTGCGGTGGACGATTCCCCGCTGGATTCCTTGAACAGGACGTTGTAGGTGGCGTTCGAGTTGAACGGTGGATCGAGGTAGATCAGATCGACGGACTCGTTGGGAAACAGATCGCGGTCCCGCAAGAGCGGGAGGTTGTCGCCGTAGTACAGCGCGTTTGGCGGGGGCGCGGCGATGTCAGTCCCCGATTCGCTCACTTCTGCTGCTCCTCGATGATCTTCTTGAGGTCGTCGCGCATGGGCTTGAGGGGCTCGCGCCGGAGCTGCATCGAGCCGTCCTGGCCCTTGGAGACGATGGTGTTGTGCCCGGCGAACTCCGGGCTCTTGTCGGGGTAGTCCTCGCGGAAGTGCCCGCCGCGGGACTCGCGCCGGTCGAGGGCGGAACGGGCGATGGCCTCGGAGACGGTCAGGAGGTTGGGCAGGTCGAGGCAGGTGTGCCACCCAGGGTTGTACTCGCGGTTGCCGTCGATGCCGACGGAGGCGGCACGCCCCCGGAGGGCGGCGATGTCGTCCAGGGCGCGGCCCATCTCGGGCTCGCTGCGGACGATGCCGACGTGGGCCTGCATGGTCTCCTGCAGGTCGCGCTGGATCCCGTAGGGGTTCTCGCTCCCCGGGCGGTCGAGCGGGGCGAGGGCGGCTTTGGCGGCGGCGTCGACCTGCGCCTCGTCGATGGAGCCGTGCTTGTGCTCCTTGGCCCAGAGCGCGGCGTGCTCGCCGGCCCGCTTGCCGAAGACCAGCAGGTCGGACAGCGAGTTGCCGCCGAGGCGGTTGGCCCCGTGCAGCCCGGCGCCGACCTCGCCCGCGGCGAAGAGGCCCGGCACGCTGGACATTTGCGTGAGGCCGTCGACCTTCACACCGCCCATGACGTAGTGGGTTGTGGGGCCGACCTCCATCGGCGTGGTGGTGATGTCGACGCCGGCGAGTTCCTTGAACTGGTGGTACATCGACGGGAGTTTCTTCCTGATGTGCTCGGGGGCGTTCGGCAGTTTCTCCTTGATCCAGGCGATGTCGAGGAAGACGCCGCCGTGGGGCGAGCCGCGCCCTGCCTTGACCTCGCGCACGATGCAGCGGGCGACGTGGTCGCGGGTGAGCAGTTCGGGGGGGCGGTTGGCGGCCTTGTCGCCGGTGACGTAACGCCAGCCCTCCTCGGCGTCCTTGGCGACCTGGTTCTTGTAGAGGTCGGGGATGTCGTCGAACATGAAGCGCTTGCCGTCGGCGTTGAGCAGTCGTCCGCCCTCGCCTCGGACGCCCTCGGTGACGAGGATGCCGCGGACCGACGGCGGCCACACCATGCCGGTCGGGTGGAACTGGATGAACTCCATGTCCATGAGGTCGGCGCCGGCGTGGTAGGCCAGCGAGTGCCCGTCGCCGGTGTACTCCCAGGAGTTCGACGAGATCTTGTACGCGCGTCCGATGCCGCCGGTGGCGAGCACGATGGCGGGGGCCTTGAACAGGCGGAAGCGTCCGCGTTCGCGGTCGTAGCCGAAGGCGCCGACGACGCGGCCGGCGTCCTTGAGCAGGGCGGTGACGGTGTGCTCCATGTAGACGTCGATCCCGCGGTGGATGCCGTGGTCCTGGAGCGTGCGGATCATCTCGAGGCCGGTGCGGTCGCCGACGTGGGCCAGGCGCGGGTACTTGTGCCCGCCGAAGTTGCGTTGGAGGATGCGTCCGTCCTGCGTGCGATCGAACACCGCGCCCCAGGCCTCGAGTTCCTTGACTCGGTCCGGGGCTTCCTTGGCGTGGATCTCGGCCTTGACCCAGTTGTTGAGGTAGCCCCCGCCGCGCATCGTGTCGGCGAAGTGGACCTGCCAGTTGTCGCGGTCGTCGACGTTGCCGATGGCGGCGGCCATGCCTCCCTCGGCCATGACGGTGTGGGCCTTGCCGAGCAGCGACTTGCAGACGAGTCCGACGGAGACGCCGGCGGCGGAGGCCTCGATGGCGGCACGGAGGCCGGCGCCGCCGGCGCCGATGACCAAAACATCATGGACGTGGGATTGGATGTCGCTCACTCAGAACTCCGAGAAGGTCTTGATCGCCAGACGGTTGGTGATGTCAGAAGAGCCGCCAGTCCGCAATCACCCCCATCGAGCACATCCTCACGTAGAAGTCCGTGAAGCCCACCCAGAAGAGGCTGATCCAGGCCCAGAGCATGTGGCGGCTGTTGAGGCAGCTCACGCAGTCGTACGCCTTCTTCCGGGACGGGCTGCCCGAGAGGGCGTTGCGCCGTCCACCGATGAGGTGGCGCAGCGAGTGGCAGCCGAAGGTGTAGAGGCCCAGGAAGACCGGGTTGAGGGTGAGCACGATGGTGCCGACGCCGATGCCGAAGGACTTGGTGCCGTCGGGATTCGTCCAGGTGTACGAGATGATCGCGTCGTACGCGAGGATGAAGATGAAGGCGATGGCCAGGTAGAGGAAGTAGCGGTGGACATTCTGGAGGATGAGGGGGAGTTTGCGCTCGCCGCGGTAGTTCTTGCCGCGGAACCCGGGCTCGCCGACGGTGCAGGAGATAGGGTCGGCCCAGAACGCCTTGTAGTACGCGCCGCGGTAGTAGTAGCAGGTGAATCGGAAGCCGCCGGGGGCCCAGAGGATGAGCAGGGCCGGGCTGAACACGAGGAACGGCGGCCAGAGGCTCAGCAGCCACCCCGGCGGCTGGCCGAACCAGGCGTGCCCGGTCGAGACGCCCACGGGGTCGAAGATCAGCGGCGAGTAGAACGGCGAGAGGTAGTGGGCCCCGCCTTCGGCGAGCCAGAAGTGCTCGGCCTGGAACGCCGCCCACGTCGAGTAGACGATGAACGCCGAGAACCCCAGGAACACCAGCAGCGAGGGGAGCCACCAGCGGTCCCTGCGGGCGGTCTGGCCCAGGGGGCTGAGTTGCGGCAGAGGCAGATCGACCTGGGCCATCGGGCACTCCGGGGCGGCACGCGGGATCGCCCCGGCCAGCGTCGCCCGAGCGAGCGGCGATCCTACAGAATCCCGCGTCCCTCGGCCAGCGAATCCGAGATCACCGCCGACCGACCCTGACCGCGACCGCACGGAACGATGCCATGAGCGAGCCCGAGCCGACCAATCCGCTTCTGGAGCCCTGCCGTATCGGCGTGTGGAGCCTCCCGCACCGCGTCGTGATGGCGCCGTTGACGCGTTCGCGGGCGGCGATGCCCGGCAACGTGCCCCACGCGCTGAACGCCGAGTACTACGCCCAGCGGACCGCGGGGCGAGGCGGGGCGTCGCTGATCATCTCCGAAGCCACGCCGATCTCGCCCCGCGCCCACGGCTACTACGCCACGCCCGGCATCCACTCGGGCGAGCAGGTCCGCGGCTGGCGCCTCGTGACCGACGCGGTGCACGACGCGGGCGGGCTGATCGTGTGCCAGCTGTGGCACGTGGGACGGGTGAGCCATGTGGCCCTTCAGCCCGCCGGCGAGCCGCCGGTCGGGCCGACGGACGTGGCGTCGCAGTCGAAAACGTACGTGGACGCGTCGATGGCGCGGGTGCAGACCAGCCGCCCCCGGGCGCTCCGGACCGGGGAGGTGGCCGGGATCGCGCGAGAGTTCGAAGAGGCCGCGGGGAGGGCGATGGACGCGGGGTTCGACGGCGTCGAGATCCACGGGGCAAACACCTACATCCTCGACCAGTTCACGCGCGACGGGATGAACCTGCGGACCGACGAGTGGGGCGGGTCGCTGGAGAACCGGCTGCGCCTGGCATTGCTGACAACCGAGGGTGTGGTGCGGGCGTGCGGGGCCGATCGCGTCGGGTACCGCATCAGCCCGCTGTCGGAGCACCACGACGCGCGCGACTCGGACCCGGGCGCGACGTTCGCGGCGTTGGCGCGCGGGCTGGGCGCACTCGGCATCGCCTACATCCACGCGGTGGAGACGTGGGACCGGGCGACGCTCGATCCTCGGACGCCCGACGTGATCCCGCGCGTGCGCGTGGCGTTCAAGGAAGCCCACCCGCACCCGGAGCGGGCCGCGTACATCGCCAACGGCGACTACTCGCCGGCGCTCGCCGGCGCGGCGATCGCCGATGGCTGGTGCGACGCGGTGGCGTTCGGGCGGCCCCTCATCTCGAACCCGGACCTGGCGGCCCGCATCCGGGCCGGGGCCGCGCTCGTGCCATGGGACCGCGAGACGTTCTACGCCGGCGGGGCGGAGGGCTATACCGACTACCCGGCGATGGGCGCGGGCTGATTCGACGCCGCGCGCACCGCGCGGACGAAGCGCCCTAGTTTCTCGGCGTCCAGCGAGCCGTTTGTCCGCACGCCGCTGCACAGGTCTACGCCGAACGGCTGTGTCGCGGCGAGGGCCTGCCTGACGTTTGCGTCGTTCAGTCCGCCCGCAAGGAACACCGGAACCGGCGAGGCCTCGACGATCCGACGGCTTATCGCCCAGTCGTGGGCCCGCCCAGTCCCGCCGAGTTCGCGGGCCGCGGGGTTGCCCGAATCAAGCAAGAGCGCGTCGACGCGTGGCGCGGCGGCGAGGGCGATCCCGACCGAGGCGTCGTCCAGCACGTGGATGACCTGCACAATCCGCACGTGCGGCGTCGCGCGCCGGAGGGCGTCGTACACCATCGGCAAGATCGCGTCGTCAACCAGTTGCACCGTGTTTACACCCGTTCGCCGGACGTGATCAACCACGGCGTCGGGCTCGGTCTGGCTGGTGAGCAGGAACGTCGCGATCGGCGGGGGCACGCGGGCCGCGATCTCGCGGATGAGATCGTCGCCGATCGGCCCCGGCCCGGTGGGCATGCGGGCGACCAGGCCGAGCGCATCGGCGCCATGGTCGATGGCCAGGCGGGCCTCCTCGACCGACGCGACGCAGCAGACCTTGAGGCGGATTCGGCGGTCCATCGTGCTCGACCTTGCTCTCTTCCGTGCCGTTGATGTCGGCGGATCAGTGCGTCCCAGCGGGTCTCTCGGCCTCCTCATCGGCGGCGCCCCCGCCCATCTGCCCGAGCTGCAAGCGCAGGAAGTCCGCGTACCGCCCCTCTCGCTCCAGCAGCTGCTCGTGCGTGCCGACCTCGATCATCCGTCCGTTCTCCAGCACGACGATGCGGTCCGCGTGCCGGATGGTCGAGAGGCGATGGGCGATCACGAAGCACGTCCGCCCCCGGATCAGGCGCCCCAGCGAACGCTGGATCAGGGCCTCGCTCTCGGAGTCGAGGTTGCTGGTCGCCTCGTCGAGGATGAGGATGCGGGGATCGGCCAGCACGGCCCGGGCGATGGCGATCCGCTGCTTTTGCCCGCCGGAGAGTTTGACGCCGCGTTCGCCGATCAGGGTCTCGTACCCGTGCTCGAGCCCCGCGATGAACCCGTGGGCGGCGGCGGCCTCGGCGGCGGCGCGGACCTGACCGTCGGTCGCATCACGCCGGGCGTAAGCGATGTTCTCCGCGACGGTGCCGTCGAACAGGAACACGTCCTGCTCGACGATGCCCAGCAGACGACGGAACGAGGCGACGTCGATATCGCGAAGATCGGTCCCGTCGAGCAGGATGCGCCCGGCGGTCGGGTCGTAGAAGCGGGCGACGAGGTTGCACAGCGTGGTCTTGCCCGACCCGCTGGGGCCGACCAGGGCGATGGTCTCGCCGGGGGCGATGTCGAGGGTGATGTCCTCCAGCACAAGGGCGGGCGACTTGGCGGATGTTGGGCCGGAATCCGCGAGCGCTGCGTCGGCCCCGCTGGCCGCGCCGGCGGCCGCGTGCGGCAGCACCCCGTTCGACGCGGCCTTCGCGCTCTTCGCGCCCTTCGCGTTCCGGCTCTGCTCGGAGGCCGAGCGCGGCGCGTCCTTGCGCGCCGAGGTCGCGTCCTTCTCGAGGCGCATCGCCCCGGCCCTCAGGCCGCGCCGCGCGGGGTACGCGAACGAGACGTGCTCGAGCGTGAGACGCCCCGCGACGCGGGCCCGGTCCAGCAGCACGCCGGGTTTCTCGCCAGCACCCCGCTCGAACTCTCGCTTCTCGTCGAGCACCTCGAGCACGCGGTCAAGGCCCGACAGCTCGTTCTGCACGTTCTGGGCTGTGGACACCAGCGACTCGAGCGGACCCAGCAGCATGAGCAGGTACGCCGAGAACATCATCAGATCGCCCAGCGTGAGGCGCCCCTCGATCACCCCGCTGCCCGCGTACACCAGCACGCCCGCCGAGGCCAGCGGGATCAGCGCGGCCCACAGGAGTTCCAGCACGCGCGAGAACCACCACGTCAGGATCTCCTGGCGCGACATCACGTGCCCGCCCGTGACGAACCGCGTGGCCTCGCCGGTCTGGCGCGCGAAGCCGCGGACGACGCGCATGCCGCCGAAGGCCTCGGTCGCGTGGGCGTCGACGCCGGTCCGCGTGTCGCGGATGTCGCGGTACATCGGGCGAATCTTCGAGATCCACGTCCGATGGCTCAGCCACACGACCGGGATCAGCACGACCGCCCCCGCGAGCATCCGCCAGTCCACCCACGCCAGGATGCACAGCGTGCCGGCGAGCTGGATCACCGCCCGCCACGGGTTGTAGATGAGCGAGAACAGCAGCCCGCCGACGTTGCCCGCGTCCTCGCGCAGCAGGCTCGCCACGCCGCCGGACTTGAGGTCCTGCACGCGGTCGAGCGGGAGGCGCACGGCGTGCTCGAACAGGCGCTTCCGCACGCCGACCTGCACCCGCTTGCTGATCCGCGTGACCTGCCACCGCCCCCACAGGCCGATGCAGATCGACACCACGCTGGTGGCGACAAGCGCAAAGAAGATCAGCCACAGCAGCGTCCGCGGCTCGCGCGGGCCGGGAACCCAGTCGGGGATGCCGCTGGGACCGGGGTTGTTGGTCAGGACGTAGTCGATGGCGATCTTGGTGGACGCCGGCATGACCAGGCCGATGGCGGTCGAGACGGTGAGCGTGCACAGGGCCAGCGCCGTCACGAATCGGTGGCCGCGCATCAGGCCCAGGAACGCCCCGAACAGCTCGCGGAAGGAGCGGAGGCGCTTGCGGCGCTCGCGCCCGGCGAAGGCCGAGTCGGCGCCGGCGTGGGTCGCATGCGGTGCGTCGGCGTGAGGGGCATCCGACCCGCCGCGCCGGCGCGACCGCCTGGCCTCCCGCGCCGCGGCGGCCTTGTCACGCCGGCGCTCGAGGTAGTCGTTGTACCGCTGCCTGCTGGAACGACGGGGCATCGGGCGATCGTAGCGCGGGGCGGGGATGGCTCGGCGAGTTGCGATCCGCTTCCGACGAGGGGGCGGGGCTTTCCAGCCCGCCGGAAGCGGGTGTGCGTCCCCGTTGGCCGGATCGCCGCGGCGGCCGGACGGGCGGTTGCACCGATCCGATCCACACCTGCCACAGAGGTTGTCCCCGAAGCGAGGCGGGCTGGAAAGCCCGCCCCCCTCTCTGGAAGCGTCAGGGCCTAGCGAAACGGGAAAGCTCAGGATGGGCGCTCGGATCGCGCGATGTCGGTGCTTGTCGCGCCGTTCAGCGCCGCGTACCGCTCGATCGCCCGCTCCAAAGCCGCCCACCTCGCCTTGGTCGGCTTCTGCCCCGCCTCCCACCACATCGCCCGAACCCGCAGCGTGCCGGTGTCGCGGTCCATCTTCGGATCGACGCGCGCGACCAGTCGCTCGCCCTCGAGCACCGGCAGGACGTAGTAGCCGTAGCGGCGTTTCGGCTCGGGCGTGAAGGCCTCGAAGCGGTAGTCGAAGCCGAACAGGCGCAGGCAGCGGGCCCGGTCGCGGACCAGCGGGTCGAACGGGCTGAGCAGGCGCATGTCGCTTGGGGCGTCGGGCAGTCGCCTGACGCGGCGTTGCCAGCCGACGATCGCGATGCCGGGCTTGGGTGAGGCGAGCGATCCGGCGGTGGTGGCCGCGGGTGCGCCTTTCGCGCCTCCTGCAACGCTCTCAAGACGCACACGTTCCGCCCGTCCATCCGCCGCCGCGGCCTTGCACCACGCCGTCGCCTCGGCGATCGTCACGGTGCCCCAGAACCTGGCGATCTCGGAAGGCGTCGCCGCGCCGAGGCGGTCCAGGGCCGCGGCGCAGGCCCAGTCGACGTGCTGCTCGCGTGCCGGCGCTGGAACGCCGTGCACTCGCGGCAGAACACGCTCGGTCAGGTCGTACACCTTCTGGAAGTTCACGCGACGGGCCACCGCCAGTTCGCCGGTCCGCCACCAGAACTCGAGCGCGGCCTTGGCGGGCTTCCAGTCCCACCATTTGCCGCTCTTCTCGCCGGAACGCTCGAAGTCGCGGGCCATCAGCGGGCCCTCATCGCGCACGCGGGCCAGCACGGCCGCGGCCACTTGCTTGTGGTCCTTGCCCATCCGCTCGCGCAGCCACGAGCCCCACGCGACGTGCCCGAAGCGGCACCGCCAGTGCGGGAACGCCTCCTCGGGCAGCACCGAGGCGTCGTGGGTCCAGTGCTCGAAGACCTGGCCGCGGCGTTGGAGCGTGTCGAGCGTGTGGGGCTCGTAGGCGTGCAGGCGGGTCCAGAGGATGTGGTGGTGGGCCCGCTCGACGACGTTGATGCTGTCGAGTTGCACGAAGCCCAGGGCGCGAATCTCGCCCAACACGCGCGCGGGCGTGGCCGGGCGGGCCGGGTCCTCCAGCAGGCGCTGGCCGCCCATGAAGAGGCGGCGGGCGGCGGCGGCGGGGATGGTGGGGGGTGGAGTCACGACCCGGGAGAGACCCGTGCCGGAGGCTGGCGGAACTCCATGCCGTGACGGCTGCTGGTCTCGACCGCCGCGTGGGCCAGCCCCGGGCCGGGATTGGTGATGGTGATGAGGACCCCGTCGGCATCGCGCGACTCGGCGACGCGGCTGCCCGGGCTGATCGAGCCGTGGGAGGTCTCGACGCCGTGCTCCGTCAGCGTGTAGTCCAGGGACTGCAGGCCGATGTTGGCGATCTCGAACCGGATGGGCGAGCCGGCGAGGCGGACCGTCGCGGACTCCCCGGCGTGCAGGACGGTGCCGGTGGTCGTGCGCGAAGCGCACGCACCGAGGGCAGCGCTCGCTGCGAGCAGCAACATGGCCCGCGCGACGTGACCAAGGCGGCGCGGGTGGGTGCGGGGCGAGTTCATTCGGTGTGTCTCGACCCTTCTTGCCTGCGATCGCTCGCGCAATCGGCTCGGTCAGAACGGGATGTCATCCTCCGGCACCGGCACGCTGGAGGCCGGGGCGGACGATCTGTTGCCGCCGCCGCCGCCCGAGCCGCGGGATTGGTAGTTGGAGCGTCCGCCGCCACCTCCTCCACCGCCCGACGAGGCGTAGTCGCCGTCGCCACCGCCTCCGCCGCCCCCTCCGCCGGGGCGGCTGTCGATGAACTGGAAGCCCTCGACCACGACCTTGAGTTTGGACCGCTTGTTGCCCTGCTGGTCCTCCCACTGATCGAGTTTCAGGCGTCCCTCGATGAACACGGGGCGGCCCTTGGCCAGGTACTGGCTCATGACCTCGGCCGTGCGCCCGAACGCGTCGCAGTCGACAAACGTCGTCTCCTCGCGCTGCTCGCCCTCGGGCGTGCGCCAGCGCCGGTTGACCGCCAGACCGATCTGGGCGACGGCCGTGTTCCCGGAGGTGTGGCGCAGTTCGATGTCACGCGTGAGGTTGCCCATGAGCATGACTTTGTTGAGGTTGGCCATCGGGGTTCTCCATTGGGTAGGCCCGGGGCGGACGGCCCGGGGCCGCGCGGCGATCGCGCCCGGGCGGATCATCCCAGACGCGGGGCACCCGCGGGCACAAGCCACATGATACCGATCGAAACCCTATCGTGCAAGGGGCTCGTATCGGGAGGCCCGAGCACAGAGCCAGGTGCGCCCGGACGCCGGACCTGAGGCTCTGCGAAGGCCCGGGTCGGCGCGACGTCGGCGCGTTGCGTTCTGCAATCATCGACCCGGACCTTCGTCGCAGAGCCTCCTCAGGTCCGGCGTCTGGGCGTCTGTCGGCGTTCGAGCGCGCGATGATGCGAGCCCGAACGCCGGCGACGCCCGGCTCAGTTGGTCGCGTCGCCCGACTCGTTGGAGTCGTCGTCGGCGCCGGACTCCTCGCCCTCGCCCTCGTCCTCGGCCTGCGGGGCGCCGACGGTGACGGCCGGGCCCTGGGTCTCGGCCTCCTTGGCGGCCCGCTCGGCGCGGAGGCGGGCCTCGACGCGGAGTTCCTCGCGGGCGTCGGCGCTCTTCATCTCTTCCTCAGTGAAGTGCTCGGCCTCGAGGATCATGCAGCGCAGGATCCGCTCGGAGATGTTGCAGTCGCGCTCGAGGTGGGCGACGTTCTGGGTGTCGCAGCGGATGTACGCCAGGATGTACACGCCGCGCTTCTGCTTGTCGACCTCGAACGCGAGGCGCCGCTCGTCCCACTTCTTCATGGCGACGACCTCGGCGTGGGCGCGGGCGAGCAGCTCGTTGATGTGCTCGATGAGCCCGTTGAAGTCGGCGGCGGCCGACTGGCTGACCAGGAACATGACTTCGTACTGGCGTGTGCGCTTCTGCATGGGATCCTCAAGGGTGTGCTGAGTGTTGAGTTCTGAGTGTGGATGCTGATGGTGAGCGAGAGTCAACCGAGCGAACCGAGTGCCTAATGCCTCGTGCCTCTCTGTTCCGCCTCTGGCTCCGCGGGTTTGGGGTTCTTCGGGCGCACCGGCGCGTCCGGGTCCACATTGGCCCGGTTCATGGCCGCGTCGATGCCGCTGCGGATGAAGGTCTCGACGGCTTCCACGACGCGCCCGAGCGTCGTGTCGAGGGTGCCCATCTCCTCGCCCGTGAACTTCGACAGGACCCAGTCGGCCTGGTCCATGAACTCGGGCGTGGCCCCGACGCCGACGCGGCATCGGGCGTACTTGTCGCCGCCCAGGGCCCGGGTGATGTCGGACAGCCCGTTGTGCCCGCCCGCCCCGCCCGAGGGCTTGATGCGGATGCGCCCCAGGGGCAGGGCGACATCGTCGGTGATGACCAGAAGGTCCGCCGCGGGATTGACCTTGTAGAAGGCGACGGCCTGGACCACCGATCGCCCCGAGAGGTTCATGAAGGTCGCGGGTTTGAGCAAGGCGCAGCGGATGGGCTCGCTCGGCGCCGGGGCCGGATCGGGCTTGCCCCACCCCCCCCCGCCCGTGGGCGAGACCCGCGTCTCGACCAGGGCCCCCTCGAAGCGTCCCCGCGGCGTCTCGCCCGGGGCGAGCCTCGCAACCAGGCGGTCGATCGCCATGAACCCGGCGTTGTGCCGCGTCTTCTCGTAGCGAGGCCCCGGGTTGCCGAGTCCGACGATGAGCTTCATTGGGGAAGGTGCCAAGGTGTCGGGGTGTCAAGGTGTCGAGGCTGTGGTGCCGAGGGTTCCGGGCCCGCTTCGCACGCCCCGGATACCTCGACACACCGACACCTCGGCACCGCTCGGAATCACTTCTTCTTCGCGTCGGCCTTGGGAGCCTCCTCCTCATCCTTCTTCGCGGTGATCACCTCGGGGGCGGCCTGGGCCTCAACGTCGCCCGCCTCGGCGGTGGGCTCCTCGACCTCCTGCTGGACAACGATCTGGGCCACGATGCCGTGCTTGTCCGAGATAAGCTTGGCCCCCTCGGGCAGCGGCACCTTGGCCGCGGTGATCGGGTGCTCCTCGTCGAGCGCCGTGACATCGACCTCGACGTAGTCCGGCAGCGATTCGAGCGGGCACTCGATCTCGACCTCGGTCACCGGGTGGATCAGGACCGCGCCCGCGACCTTGAGCCCGACCGCCTCGCCGACCAGATGGATCGACACGCGCGAGTGGACCCGGTCCTTCATGCTGGCCCGCGCCAAGTCGGCGTGCACGATGTTCGTGCCCAGGTAGTCGAACTGCACGGCCTTGAGCAGCACCAGCTGCTTCTCGCCCTTGCCCTCGATCTCGACCTGGAAGACCTTCTCGCCCTTGTTGATGTGGCGCAGGGCCTCGCGCGCGTCGAGCGTGAGCGCGACGGGGTCCTGGCCGTGCCCGTACATGACGGCCGGGAGGCCGCCCTGCTTGCGGGTCCGCTGGGCGTAACGCGTGCCGATCTTCGGGCGGATGGTCGCGGTCAGGATCGGTGATTTCTCGTGCATGGTGCTGGTCCTTCGTGGATCGGGGCGGCGCCCCGGTGCTGTCGCCGCTGGCTCGGGCCGCACACGGCCCGCATGAACTCAATGCGCTGGTCGGCGCCGCTCGCGCCGCTTGCTCGTCTCTGGCTCTCTCCGTCTCTCACTCTCTCCGTCTCTTCCCTCCGTCGCTTCCCTATCGCTTGCTCCCCGCCGTCACCCTGAACAGCGCGGACACAGACTTGTTGTGGTGGATGTTGTTGATCGCGTCGCCCAGCAGCCCGGCGACTGAGAGCACGGTCAGGCGGTCGCCCAACGCCGCCCACGACTCCCGCCGCGGAATCGTGTCGGTCACGATGAGCCGCTCGATCGGGCTGCGGACGAGGCGGTCGATCGCCGGCCCGCACAGCACGCCGTGCGTCGCCGCCGCGATCACGCGCTTGGCCCCGCGTTGCATGCAAAGCGCCGCGGCCTCGCACACCGTGCCCGCGGTCGAGATCATGTCGTCGTACAGCAGCACCGTCTTGCCCTCGACGGTGCCGATGAGATTCTGGGTCACGACCTCCGAGCCCGACAGGCGGCGCTTGTTGATGATCGCCAAGTCGCCCCCGAGCAGGTTGGCCATCTTCTCGGCGACCTTCACGTTGCCCACGTCCGGGCTCAGCACGCACAGGTCGCGCGTCAGCTCGCGGTTGGCCTCGAAGAAGTTCAGGAACACCGGCGTCGCCGAGAGGTGGTCCATCGGCAGGTCGAAGAAGCCCTGGATCTGGGCCGCGTGCAGGTCGATCGCGACGACGCGGCTGCAGCGCGTGGCCGCGATCAGGTTCGCCACCAGCTTGGCCGTGATGGGCACGCGCCCCTCGTCCTTGCGGTCCTGGCGTCCGTAGCCGTAGTAGGGCGTGACCACCGTGACGCGCCGGGCCGACGCGCGCCGAAGGCAGTCCAGGAAGACCAGCAGCTCGACCAGGTTGTCGTTGACGGGCTCGCAGGTCGAGAGGATGACGAAGCAGTCGCGTCCGCGGACGTCCTCTTCCACCTTGACCATGAACTCCCCGTCGGGGAACACGTGGGTCTTGGCGTCGCCCAGCGGAATGCTTAGATGCTCGCACACGCGCGAGGCCAGCGACTTGCTGTGCCTGCCCGCGAAGATCCGCAACCGGTTCGAGTCGCGCTTGCTCATCCGTGATGCCCCCCGGGCCGCGTCCCGGCCCCGATGCCCGTCCGCCCGCGCATCGCCCTGGAACGGAAGATGCGGTCCACCTCCGCCAGGTGCTCGGGCGTGTTGATCGACAGCACGTCCTCGGGCGGCACCGCGTCGATGACCTCGACGCGCCGCCCGTCAGCGCGCAGCAGTTCGAACACGTCCGTGATGTAGTACTCGCCCGTCAGCGGGTTCCGCCCGACCTGCCTGAGGGCCCCGAACAGGGCCGCCCCGTCGAAGCAATAGTAAGAAGGATTGACCTCGCGGATGGCCCGCTCGGCCTCGCTCGCGTTTTTCTGCTCGACAATCCGCTGGAACGCGCCAGACGCGTCACGGACGATGCGCCCGTAGCCGGTCGGGTCGTCGATCACGCTGGTCGCCAGCGTGGCCGCGGCCCGGGTCTCGCGGTGGCGGTGCAGCATGCGCTGGATCGTCTCGTCGCGGATCAGCGGGCCGTCGCCGCAGAGCACGAGCACGTCCCGCCCGCGTCCAGCGAGCGCCTGGCCCGCGAACGCCGCCTCGGCGCTCATGACCGCGTGCCCGGTGCCGAGTTGCTCGCTCTGGACGGCGAACTCGAGGCGGAGCGGGCCACGAGACTCGTCGGCACCCGAAGCGGAGCCAGCCGCCGAGCCGGAAGCCGGGGTGACGACCGTCGCCACGTACCCCGCCAAGGCCTCACGCACCAGCTCCTGCTTGTAGCCGACAACAACCACGATGTGGCGCACGCCCGCCCGCAGGCACGCGTCCACCACCGCGCACACCATCGGGCGACCGCCAACCGGGTGGCACACCTTCGGCAGGTCGGAGTTCATCCGCGTGCCCTTGCCCGCGGCGAGGATCACCGCCGAGACCGGGCGGGCGCCGCCCGCGGCCTGCGAGTCCGTGCGTGTTGTCGTCGCGTCGCCCGCCATGTCGCGTCTGCGCTCGCGTCGGGTGGCCGTGTGGCCTTGAACATCAGCCTTGCCAACTCGAAGGTGCCTCTGGCCGCCAGACCCGCCCCGGCCCCAACCCTCGACCGGGCCCGGCCAAGGCAAACTGCCCGGCCTGGACTCGAACCAGGAAAGCCAGAACCAAAATCTGGTGTGTTGCCAATTACACCACCGGGCAATGCTCGGACGACTCTCCGGCCCTGCTCGCCGCGGCCCAGCGCTCCATCAGCACTCGATAGGGCTCCCGGTGTCCGGCCGTCGCGTCCTGTTCCACCCGCTCGCCGCGCGTGCTCCTTCGTCTGGGCCCGCCCGCCTGCCCGAAGGCAGACCGGTCGGACGAACCACCGGACCAGTCGCGGTCCGGCGGCCCCCAGACATCGGGGCACCGTCGGCCGCGGCACAGTGGCCCCCGGCCCGCCCGCCGATCGCTCGGCACGCGTCCGAAGGCCTGGAGCTTGACCCGTCCCCTGCCGCGGCGGGATCATGGGGCGGACCAGTCCGCCTTCCGACCCACCCGGGGCCCAAGCCGCTGGGGGCGCCTCGTGGTCCCGACCCCCGCCCACAGGCGGAAGCCGCGACCCCTCCGTCGCCGCCGGCTCCGAAAGCGTGGGAGTGTAGGGGGATGGTGGGGCGGGTCAAAGCGGGGAAGTGCGCATCGATGTGGGCCGAGCGTTCCCGCAGTTGCGACCAGACGCCGGACCTGAGGAGGCTTTGCGACGAAGGTCCGGCGTCTGGAAGCGTCGGGTTGTTCGCGTTTGGATCAGATCGACCCAGGTCTGAGTTCCGAGCTGCCAGATCACCCCTTACAGCACCCCGGCTTCCCGCACCCCTCGCCTTCCGCATGGTCAACATGGCCCTCGTGCTCGTGGTCCCCGCCCGCCGCCGCGTCGCCGTGGCACCCGCACCCCGCCCCGCACGCGCCAACCCCAACCACCGGCGCCGGGCCCAGGAACCGCTCGACCTTGGCATTCAGGAACCACGCGTGGTGCTCGAGGTGCCAGGTGTTGAGTTCGACCAGCTCGCGCAGCGACACCGTGCCGCGTTCGGGGTGCAAGGCCTTGCGGGCGAACTGCGGGGCCTCCAGCCCGGCCAGCCACTCGCACGTCCAGGCCCGCAGCGTGTAGATCGTCGCCACGAACCCGCCGACGTTCGGCAGCGGCGCGCCCGGGCGGCGCTGCTTGCCCTCGTACACCCCGCTGTCCACAAACGCGTTCTCGTCCCACAGCCCCAGCAGCGGGCGCTCCTCGGCCACGATCCGCCGGAACCGGTGCACGAACACCAGCTCCGCGTCCGCCAGGTGCCCCAGCAGCACCCGCACCGGCCAGCGCCCCACCCCGGCGTCGGGCAGGAACGCCGCGTCCAGTTGCTCGTCCTCCAGCGAGAACAGGCGCTGGTCGAAGTGCTCCACCCCGATCGCGGCCCGGCGGAGCAGGGCGTCGAGTTCCAACGCCTTCAACTCGCCCAACGCGGGACGGGGACGCTCGAGGACGGACTCGGACATGGCATGTGCTCCAGGCGAGGTGCGGGGCCGGATCGATCAGCGGACTTCTGTGTCCGGAACGGGCGTGGCTCGAACGCCCTTTGGCGGTCAAGTTCAGCAGCCCCAAGAGGGTACGGCCCCCGGTCTATAGCGAGCGTCCGACCGGGTTTGGATCGTGCGCCACGTGTGCGGGAACGCCGAGGGTTTCCGGAACAAACGCGGGGCTCGTCCGTATATCGCATATGCCCCGCCGGGCCGGTCCGTTCGACGGCCCGCCGGTGTGTTTTCTCTCCTCGGACCCCGCGCCGGGACGCCCGGCGCGGGGTGCTTTGTTTTTTGACGCGGCCAACGCCCGCGAGCCGCTCCACAACGCGGCCCACCGGGCTGCACGCCGGCACCCGCCACGACGCCTCTCCATCCAACGCGCCGATCGTCGCCGTGGGTCACCGATGGTCCCGGCCGGGCGGTTCCTTGAACGCGGCGGACCCGTACTGTCCTGTAGAGGTAGATGGACCGAAGGACCCGCCGGCAACGCGCGGCACCCCGTCTCTGGCCGGCCCGCAGGAGTCTCGACATGCCCGGACTCGCCACCCCTTGCCTCGCACTCCTGGCCCTCGCGGGGGCGACCGCCGCGGGTCTTTCGTCCGCGAATCAGCCCGAACCGCCCGCTGGCGACGCCCCGCCGGGGCTCACGATCCAGGTTCTTCCCGAGCCCAGCGACATGACGGCCATCGAGACGGCCGACGACCTGCTCATCGCCCTCGAAACCGCCGACGCCGATCTGGAGTCGCTCACGACCGATGTCCGCTGGGCCCAGTTCTTCGCGCTTGCTGGCGACATGCAGGTGCGAACCGGGACCATCGCGTACCGGGCCACGCCGAGCGCCGAGGGCCAGCCGCCGCGCCGGGCCTTCGCCATCACCTTCACCGAGAAGTGGGTGGGCGACCGCATCGCCCCGCCAGAGCGGATCGACTACATCTTCGACGGCGAGTGGTTCCTCGAGCGCATCTGGTCCGACCGCCAGGCGTTCAAGCGTCAGGTCGTGCCGCCGGGGCGGATCGCCGATCCCCTGCGCATCGGCGAGGGCCCGTTCCCGATCCCGGTCGGCCAGCGGCGCGACGAGATCCTCTCGCGCTTCGAGGCCGAACTGGTCGACCCGATCGAGAACATCGATGACCGCCTCGTTTCCTTCGTGGAAGCCGGGGACGGGACGTGGTGCCTGAGCCTGACGCCGCACCCGCACCTGGTCGAGGACACGACTTGGCGTCAGATCCGGGTGTGGTACTCGAAGACCGATCTGACGCCGATCCTGGCCTGGACGATCAACGCGGCCGAGGACGAGTCGTACATCCAACTGATCAACGTCGAGCGCGGGGCCGAGGTCGACGACGCGTCGTTCCGCACGTCGGTCGATGACGATCAGGAGTGGGACGTGTTCATCACGCCGTGGCAGGAATCGGCGGGCGGCGGGCGGTAGGCTCCACCAAAGCGCACAAAGGCCGGGCGCGTCCGCCGGACGCGCCCGGCCGGGTCGTGCCGTCTCCCTCACCCTCCGGTCTCGATCACGGGCGCCAATTGTGGCGCGCGTCGCGGCTTATCGACGCCGACGCGCCAGCAGCCCGGCGCCCGCGAGCAGGCCAAGGCCGGCGGGCGCGGGCACATAGAACCCACGGATCTCGCCCCCGCCCGCGAAGGTCGAGTGGACGTTGATGTACGCCTTGCCGTTGCCCAGCGCATCGAACAGGACAGACCGCGCCGAGGCGACCGTGCCGCCGTTGTTGGTGATGAACGCCGCGCTGTACGACGAGGCGAGCGTCATGTCGAAGGTCATGTCGTAGGAGCCGCTGGTCCCGCCCGAGGGGAAGCCGGGGAACGACGGGGTCGGTGAGGCGGGGCTGGCCGAGCCCGTGAACGCCACGGCGGTGGGGGCGTGGATGTGCGCGACAGTCACGGTACCGATCAGGTCTTGGAACGCGGCCTCGACCCGCATCGTGTTCAGATTGGTGTCGACCGTGACCGTGCTGGTGCCCGTGCCCGGGGTCACGACCGGCGGAAACTCGTTGGCCCCGTTGAGGGTGGCTGTGTACACGAAGATGTCCGCGCTGGCCACGCCGGTGCCTCCCAGCGCGCACACGACCGCCGCGGCGGACGCCGCTCGACTCGAACGAATGCTGCCCATCTGATCACTCCTTCCGGTTTCGGCTCTCTCGCCGGGTTGAACCCGCCGTCGCCCCACGCCGTTGGATCGACCGGTGCGGGTGTTCCCGCGCCGCCGGTCGGCTGGCGCCGGAGGGAATCGCGCGGGCTTCGGACGGACGCCCCCGGACCGCCTCAAGATGTCGCGAGTGCGGCTGTTCCTTGCACGCCCGGGGCCCGGACCACGCCGACTCCGGGACCGGCGTGAAATCCGGATGGCTTGATCCCCAAAGAGTTAGTGATTACTATCTTGTGGGCATCGCCGGTGCCCGCGGCCCAATCCGGGCCGCCCGGCGAGCGCCGAACCCCAGGAGTCCGGGCCATGCCAACGACGTTCGCCGAGCCGATCCGATTCGTTCGCGGTGCCGCACACCCGAGCACGCCGTCGCCCGCGACGCCCGCCGGCGCGCCCGCCCTCGCCGGTCGAAGGGGCGGCGTCCCCCGCCCGGTCGTGGTGGGCGTCGTCGCCCTGCTGATCGGCCTGGGCGGGGGTGTGGCCGGGGGCTGGGCCGCCGCCGGTGCCTCAGCCTCGCCCGCGGGGGACACGCTCATGGTCGCCGCGGAGCACCTGGCCCGCCCGGGCGGCGGCCCGCGCGTCGGTGTCGTGCGCCGCACCGAACTTCTGGTGGCGTACCACAAGTCGCCCCGATTCTCGGCGTGGTTGAGCGGGCTCCGTGCCGAGCGCGACGCGGCGGTGCAACGCGGCGACACCGAGGCCGCGGCCCGGTACGAGGCCTTTGGCGCGGAACTGCAGGAGGTGGGGCACCGCCAATTGGCCCAGCGCGAGCCGCTGTACACCATCTTGTTGGGCGCACAGGGCGAACTGCGCGAGGTGATGGTGCGGCACGGGCTGGTGTGGGTCCGTGAGGCCGGGGGCGATGTCGGGTTCCCCGAGGCCGAGGTGGTGGACATCACCGAGGAACTCTGCGAGCTGCTGGTGGCCCCCGAAGCGGAGGAGGACGAAGGCGCGTCGGGGTCTTGACGCCCGGCAGCGCCGGAGCGTGGCGAGCGATGGCGACGGGCGCGACGCCCGCTTGGGGCGTGGACTCCGCCGGGTATGCTCGGGCGTCTCCAGAGCCGTCCAAACCGGAGCGGACTACCGCGATGAGCCACGCCGACGAACTGGCCCGCCTGAAGGAGTTGTACCTCCCGCCGTCCACGCACCCGGTGCTGGTGGACGTGCCCGAGTTCCGGTACGTCGTGATCGACGGGCACGACGCGACGGATCGCGCGGCCCTGGAGTACGCGACGAAGTGGCTCTTCGCAGCGGTGCTGCCGACCAAGCAGATCGCGCGCAAGCGGATGGGCAAGGACTTCGTCGAGGCGCCGCTCGAAGGGCTGTGGTGGGCCGACGACCCTGCGGACCTGGTCCACGCGAATCGCGAGCGCCTGCGCTGGCGGCTGATGATTGTGACGCCGGACTGGATGACCGAGGCGATGCTCGACGAGGGTGTGCGGGCCGCGGGGGCTCGCCTCGGTGAGCGACCCGAGAGCCTGCGGTTCGAGGCGCTGCACGAGGGGCTGAGCGCCCAGATCATGCACATCGGGCCCAACGCGCAGGAGCCGGCGACGATCGCCCGTCTGCATGACGAGTTCCTGCCGGCCAGCGGCCTGGTCGCGCACGGCAAGCACCACGAGATCTACCTGAACGACCCGAAGCGGGTCGCGCCGGAGCGGCTCAAGACGGTGATCCGCCAGCCGGTGCGCCGGGCGTGACCGTGGGGCGTGCCGCGCCTCCCTTCTCGCGGGATTTGTGTTGACAAAAACATTTGTCAATGCTACCCTGCCCGCGTGGTAGACCTCTGCGTCATCGACGATCCGGCCTCGGCCGGGGTGGCCCTGGACCCCGTGCGCGGGCGCCTGCTGGCCGAACTCGCGACCCCGGCGTCGGCGGCGACGCTGGCCGGGCGCGTCGGCATGGCGAGGCAGAAGGTCAACTACCACCTGCGGACGCTCGAGGCCCACGGCCTGGTGCGGGTTGAGAGCGAGAAGCGGTGGGGCGGGCTGACCGAACGCCGCCTGGTCGCGACCGCGTCGTCGTACGTCGTCTCGCCGGGCGCGCTCGGGCCGATCGGGGCCGACCCGGAGCGGGACGTGGGCGGGCGGCGGATGGACCGGCTGTCGGCGGGGTATCTGGTCGCGCTGGCGGCCCGGGTCGTGCGCGAGGTCGGGCAACTGCTCCGCAAGTCGGAAGAACTGGGCAAGCGTCTGGCGACGCTGTCGATCGACACCGAGGTGCGGTTCCGGTCGCCGGAGGATCGGGCCGCGTTCAGCCGCGAACTCGCATCGGCGGTGGCGACGCTGGTGTCGCGGTACCACGACGAATCGGCGCCGGGTGGGCGTCGGCATCGGGTGATGGTGGGGGCGTACCCGACGCCCGAGGATCCCAAGGGAAAGGAACCAACGTGAGCGTCAAAGTCGATCCATCCGGAACGCGATCCGTCCAGGTCGAGGTCGAGGTCCCCGGCACGCCGGAGGAGGTCTGGGCGGCTATCGCGACCGGCCCCGGCATCACGGCGTGGTTCGTGCCCACCCGCTGCGACGAGAAAGAGGGCGGGCAGGTGGTGTGCAGCTTCGGGCCTGGGATGGACTCGGCGTCGACCATCACGCAGTGGCAGCCGCCGCTGAAGTTCGTGGCCGAGGGCGACCTGGGCATGCCCGGCTCGCCGAAGATGGCGACCGAGTGGTCTGTCGAGGCCCGCGCCGGCGGGAAGTGCCTGGTGCGGGTCGTGCACAGCCTGTTCGCCAGCACCGACGACTGGGACAACCAGCTCACCGGCACCGAAGAGGGCTGGCCGACCTACTTCCGCATCCTGCGCCTGTACCTGGAGCACTTCAAGGGCCAGGCGTGCTCGTCGATGCAGTTCGTCGGGTTCTCGGGCGAGTCCGAGGATGCGGCGTGGAAGAAGGCCGGCGGCGCGCTCGGGCTGCTGGGCGTCAAGAAAGACCAGACGTGGAGCGCGCCCGCGGGCCTGCCGCGCCTTGGCGGCGTCGTGGACGCCACGGGCGTCGGCTCGCACGCCAACACCGTGCTGCTCCGCCTCGACACCCCGGCCCCCGGCACGGCGTACATCGGCGCGTTCTCATGTGCCGGGATGGTCATGGTGTCCATGAGCGTCTATCTCTACGGCAACGCGGCCAAAGCCGCCGTCGAGCGGGATCAGGCGGCGTGGCAGGCGTGGATGGGCGAGCACTTCCCCGCGCCGCAGATGTGATGATCGCCGGAACGCCACGCGTCGAAGAAACGACGGTCAGGCCCCTCGGCACACGCCGGGGGGTTTTTCGGTTTGGGCGGCGGTTGGTTCTGCCGCCCCCAAACGAGACGGGCGTCTCCCCCATTGCCGGCGGCAACCCATCTGCGTTCAATCCCGGCTCGCCGGGGGTCGGCGAGCGCCCCCCTGCATCGGAGCATCCATGGGCGAACGCGCTGGCAAGGTCCATTCCCCCCAACTGGTGTACCCCATCGCCAGCGCGTTGTTCCTGGCGGTGACGGTGTGGGGCTTCCGCCACTTCTTCTTCGAGGGCGGGGCGTACCCGGGGCGCGACATCACGCCGCCGATCCGCCTGTTGGTGATCCTGCACGGGATCGCGATGAGCGTGTGGATGCGCGTGGCGGTTGTGCAGCCGTGGCTCGTGTTTGCCGGTCGGCGGAAACTGCACATGGCGATCGGCAAGGGCGGCGCGGCGCTGGGCGCGGTGCTGGTGGCGCTGGGCGTGGCGACGGCGATCATGTCGGCACGGGTGACCCCGCCCGACGCGACGTTCGGCCCGCTGAACCCGACGCAGTTCCTGCTCGTCCCGCTCGCCTCGATGCTCGCCTTCGGCGTGTGCCTGGGGGTGGGCGTGGCCAAGCGCCGGCGCCCCGAGGTCCACCGAGCGGCGATGTTTCTGGCGACGCTGTGCCTGCTGCCGGCGGCGCTGGATCGGATCGATCAGGTGCGCGACGCGTACGCCCCGACGCTGCTGTACACGCTGTGGGGGCCGTTCTTTTCGGCGCTCGTGCTCGGCGCGGGGGTGCTGCTGGTGCGGAGCCTGTGGGCCCGGCGTCCGGACCGGGTGCTGGCGCTGGGGCTTGCCGGGCTGACCGCCGTGTTCGCGATCGCGTACCAGATCGCCAAGACCGACGCGTGGGTGCGGGTCGCGTCGCTGGTGGTGTAGCGGGGCGGGGCACGGTTCGGGCGGGGTGCTTCGGGGGGAGCGGGTCCCGCCGGACCGGTTGAGAAGGTGCGCGATGCACAAACGCCCGCGAGTCGGCCTCGCGGGCGTCTGCGACCAATCGGGGTGGGCGGATTCGAACCGCCGACCTTTTGACCCCCAGTCAAACGCGCTAACCAAGCTGCGCTACACCCCGGACTGGCCCCTCTCGGGGCCGGGTCAACGATACGCCGGTGTCGGAGTCGATGCCAACGCCGGCGGGAGGTGCCGACGCAATCACCGGAATCTGGGCCGCGTCCGGAGCCGATCGGCGGCGTGACGGCGGGAACGAGCCTTGGGGCGTCGTCCGGGGGCAGGTGGCGCCGTGCCGCGGCGATCGGGAAAGTGCCGAGGGGGAGACTTGAACTCCCGACCTCCGGGTTATGAATCCAGCGCTCTAGCCAGCTGAGCTACCTCGGCGAGTCGTGACCAAGTGTATCCCGACCCCGGTCCAGAGGGCACGCGACCGGGGGTGCGTGGTGCCGATAGGAACGCCACGGGCACGCGAAACCGCGGGCCTGCGCCGCGCGGCTCGTGGGCCGGAGGGTGGCCCCGCCTACTTCCGCCTGAACCCCAGGAACGCCCCGGTCGCGGCCGACGCCGAAGAGGGCAGGTACCCGCGGACGAACGCCGTGAACGACTCGGTTTGTTCCCGCAGGAACGCCGCCGCCGCGTCGAACTTGCCCTCGAGCAGCCCCCAATCCACCTGGATCAGCCCGGCGTATTGCAGCCCGAACAGCCCCAGCAGCACCACGCCCAGCGTCGCGATCGTGATCTTGACGAACTGGCGGAGGGCGTAGGCCATCGCGAACCCGGCGAAGAACGAGAAGCCGAGGCGGAACACGGCCGGCGAGTACAGGTCGATCGGGCGGTCTTCCGCCTCACCACCCGCCTCGCCGCCGGCGGTCTGGGATCCGGTCGAGCCCGTGGTCCCCGGCAGCGCAGGCCCGCCGGGCGCGAATCCCGACGTGAGGCCATCGCCCAGCGACGAGCCGCCGGTTCCCGAGCCCGTCGTGCCGTTCCCGTCCGATGGCGGCTCGTTCCCGCTCGCCACCGGCCCCGCGTCGTGCTTGGTGAACGCCGAGTAGGCCCAGGCCGCTCCGCCGCCGAGCATGAGCACGACCGAGACCGCGAGCAGCGCCCACTGCCAGAACGGGATCGGGCGGGGCTTGCGCTTTCCGGTGCGGTCACGCGGCTCGCCACTCTCGCCCGACCTCTCGGTTCGCCCTTTCTTGCGGCCCATGGCACATCCTCCTTCGGGGAACCCGCGATCCGATTGTTGACCTGACGAACCCGCGGGTCGGCCCGGCCCGGCATGTCACGCCCCTGGCACGACCGCAGCAGTCTCCAGGGGCATCGCCGGGCCTCTTCCGCTACGCTCCGCCGATGGCCGAGCCGCCCGCCGCAAACGAGTCCGATGCCGCCGGGAGTTCGCCGCGCCGCCTGGCGCTGCGGGTGATGACCATGCCGCGGGATACCAACTCCTACGGCACGATCTTCGGCGGGCTGATCCTGTCGTACATCGACCAGGCGGGGTTCGTCGAGGCCCGGGCCCTCGGGCGGCACCGCTGGGTCACCGCCTCGATGGACCGCGTGGACTTCAAGGCCCCGGTACTCGTGGGCGACATCGTGAATCTGTACACGACGACCATCCGTACCGGGACGTCGAGCGCGACGATCCGCTGCGAGGTCGAGGCCGAGCGGATCGGCTCGGGCGAATGCGTGTCGGTGACGTCCGCGACGATGACCATGGTCGCGGTCGACCCGGCGGGCAGGCCGATCCCGTTCACGTCGCCCCCGACGGCCGACCTGCCGGGGCGGCCCTGGTAGGGGCAACCACCCGAACCACTCGCGCGAGCGTTCATCCGCACGCACGGCCACGACGCGGGCCGATCATCAACCGCCAGTGGGGGACCAGAGGCCACATGCCCACAACCCAACCACAAGCGCGCCCAACGCATCGCCCCACGAACCCCGCCTTCCTCGGCGCCCTCTGCGCCTCTGCGGTGAGTCTGGCTCTGCTCCCGCCGATCGGGCAACGCGTCGCCTCGGCCCAGACGCTGAATCTCGGCACGCCGGAGCGACCCGATCTGGGCGAGGACGCCGCCGATCTGGCGTTGGCCCGCCAGACCCGCGCGGAGGGCGAGGCGATCGCCGACGACGCGCCGGGACGCGAGGTCCGCGTCGCGCTGCGGCGTCTGGCGGGGGCGCTGCTGGAAACCAGTGCCCGGCAGGACCAGCGGGGCGCGCCCCGGGCCTTGCTCGGGCGCACGCTGGTCCGCCTCGCGCCCGCGATCGACGCGGCCTGTTCCGTGCCGGCCACGACCGGCGGCCTCGATGAGCCGCAGATGGTGCTCATCGCCGCCGACCTCGATCGCCTGGGGGCCAACTCCGGCGACGACGTCGAGGCGATCGAACGCGCCCTGCGCGTGGTCCTCGCGCCAGTCATGGCGATGCTGGACGCCAGCGCCGATGCGAAAGGCGCAACGCCGCCGCCCGTCGGTGGCTGGATCACGATCGGCGCGCCAGTCGATCGCGGCGTTTACGCCACGGCGGTTTCGCGCCTGACGACCGATGGCTCGCCGCTCTCGAGCGTCGGCGTCGAGGCCCTGCGCCGCCTTGACCAGACGATCCAGAGCGTCGATGCCCACCGCGGCTTCCGACGCTCGGGCGAGTCGCTGCGTCTGGCCCTGGTCCAGGCCGCCCCCGCCGCCGACACCCTGCCGCGTTGGCTCGCCCCTACCGCGGTTACGACATTGGTCCCGGCGTTCGAGCGCGCCCTGGTGAACCTGGCGGATCCCGCCCGGCGCGCGCAGGGTCTGGAAGAGATGCGCCGCCTCGGGGTGCTGATGGGGCTGGTGCAGCGCACGGACCGCCTGCCCGACAACCAGGCCGGTCGCCGGGCCCGCGAGGCGCTGTCGGCGTACATCGCCGTCCCGCCGAGCAATCGCGAGCTCGAGGCCCGGGTGCTGTCGGCGTACTCGCGCGGGCTCGACCTGGCGCTGGCCCCGCCC
>JACKHA010000001.1 GCA_020639215.1 Phycisphaeraceae bacterium | reverse complement strand
CGCGTCGTGTCGGTACCATCGCGTCGTGCCGGATGCGCCAGGACAGCCCGTGGTTCGCACATGCCGTCTCGAGCTCCGGGCCGGGACGCCGGACGAACTGGGCGCCTCGATCGGTCCGTCCGCCGCGCTCGCCGCGGCCCTGGGCTGCGTCGTCCCGACCGACTGGCCCCCGCTCCATTGGGAAGCCGGGCCGGTCGACTGGATGCTGGGCAAGATGCGCGAGCAGCCGGACGAGGTGTTCTGGCGGGCGTGGTTCGTGCTGTGGAGGCCGGGTGCTGAATCGGCGGGAACGGTCGGAGCAGGACCCGAGACGCCCGTGCCCACGCTCGTGGGCACGATCGGCTTCAAGGGCCCGCCGGGGGCGCCCGGCTCCGATGCCGACGGCGTGGTCGAGATCGGCTACAGCGTCGTGGACTCATTCCACCGGCGCGGCATCGCCAGCGAGGGCGTCGCCGCCATGCTCGAATGGGCCGCGGCCGACCCCCGCGTCCGCGCGTTCCGGGCCCACACGCTCGCGGGCGATCCGGCCTCCGCCGGGGTGCTGCTCAAGAACGCCTTCCGACTCGTCGCGACGATCGAGGATCCGGACGACGGGCGGATCGATCGGTACGAGCGAAGCGTCGGCACGGCGAACTCGCCGCCCTGAGGAAACGAGGCGCCGCCCGGAGTGTGCTTCGCCGGTTGAGTGCTCCGAACCGCACCACCGCGACGGGAGCATCCCTCGACCAAGGTGGCGGCGTGCGGAGCGCCGAAGGCGCTCGATGCGGCTTGCGGCCCGCGTCGATCCGCCGGACAATGGCGGGATGCCCAAGCCCGCCGCCAAGGCCACGACCAAGAGCGTCGATGTTGCCCTCTCGACCAAGGTTTCCGACGCCGCCGTCAAGAAGGCGACGGGGCGCGACTGGGCCGCCTGGGTCGCCCGATTGAGCAAGGCCGGGGCCGCCGATCTGACCCACAAGCAGATCGCCGAGCACCTCAGCGAAAACGAGAGGATCGAGCCCTGGTGGGCCCAGATGGTCACCGTCGGCTACGAGCAGGCCACGGGCCGCCGCGCCAGGCACGAGAAGCCCGACGGCTTCTCGGTCAGCGGCTCGAAGACCATCGCCGTTCCGGTCGAGAAGGCCTTCGCCGCGTTCGCCACCGCGCGCGGGCGGGGACGATGGCTCGACGCGGACCTGGCCGTCCGCAAGGCCACGCCGAGCAAGAGCGTGCGGATCACGTGGAACTCGGGCACCGGCGTCCGGGGCGAGGCGGGCACGTCCGTCGAGGTGAACCTCTACGAGAAGCCCGCCGGCAAGGACGGGCTGCCCAGGAGCTCGGTCCAGGTGCAGCACAACAAGCTGCCCGACGCCAAGGCGGCCGAGGCGGTCAAGGCGTGGTGGAAGGAGCGCCTGGGCGTGTTGAAGAGCGAACTCGAGGCCTAGGTCGGTTCCCGTCCAAAGCAGCCGCCGCGTCGGGACGAGCCGCGTGGCGATCGGGTTGTGGGCGCCCCCCCCCCCAACGCGATGTGGACGGGATGTCGGTTGTGCCGATACTGGTACACTCGAAGTCCGCGTCTTGGGCGCGGGACGATCGCGGCCGTGCCGCCCTGGGCGGCCGCCAACGGGAGGAAGCCTCGATGTCCGAGCAAGGCCAGCCCAGCAACCAGCCGCCATCCCAGCCGCCGCCCCAGCCCGGCCCCGCGCCGTATCAGGCGCCCCCACAGCAGGGCTACGGCGCGCCGCCCCAGGGCTACCAGCCCCGCCCGCCCGGCAACCCGTTCGGCTTCGCGACCAAGTTCGTGACCGGCACGCCGCCGGCGCTGCTGATGGTGCTGGCCGTCGCGTTGTTCGTCATCGGATCCTGCATCGGTTTCGTTGCGGGGCTTTTCACCGTGCAGGTGCTCACGCCGATGATCCGGCTGGTCGGCTCCATCGCCAGCGACATCGCGCTGGTCTGCCTCGTGACCGGAGCCGCCCGTTTCGTTGCCGACGCGATGAAGCCCTGCTCCAAAGGCGAGTGAACAGCGGAACGTTGTTGTGATGGTGTGGCATGCCTGTGCCTCGGCACAGGCATGTTTGCGTGCGCTCTTGCGTCCGAGGGCGGCGCGTGCTCAGCGGGCGTCGCCCACCCCGCGCCCCACCCGTCTCAGCGCATCACCCACCGCTCCTCGGCCACATCGAACGGGTACGGCACGCTCGGGTCGATCTCGCCCGGGATCGAGTACCGCATCATCAGGGTCTTGCGCAGCGTCTCGAGGCGGTACTCGCCCGATTCGGGGTCCAGCGTCTGGTACGACTTGGCCTCGCCGCTGAACCCGGCCGCGTACACCACCGCCTCGTCGATCGTCCGGTCGTGCAGCGGCCAGAGGACCACAACGTCCTTGGCGTTCTCCGGGCCCTGGTGCAGCACGCCGAGGGCCTCGAACTCGCTCTCGAGGAAGGGGCGGTTGAGCATCCCGAGCAGGCGCTGCGTGGTGTCGGGCGAGACCCCCTGGCCGGATCGCAGGATCTGCCCCGCGTCGTTGGCCAGCGTGAACGTCGGGGCGAAGAACAGGTCGCGCCCCGTGTAGTTGGTCACCCGGTACGTCAGGTACAGGAAGTCGCCGGTCAGGTCGTCGCCCGGGTCCTGCGTGCCGCGATCGTCGGTCACGAGGGTGATCGCCCGGAGCGAGCCCAGATCGAGTTCGAGCTCCCAGCGGCGCGGGATCGGGTCGGGCTCGGGGGCCATGCCCATCGAGGCCGCCGCCAGGGGCAGGCCGCAGCCCAGCAGGACGATCGTGCGGATGCGGGAGCGGGGGTGGTCCATGCCGGTGGTCCTTGCTGGCGGTGTCGCGGCGCCATTTGGGCACGGGCGACGGCAGTTTGGGCGATCTGGGAGCGTTCGGGCCGGCCCGCCCGACGCCGACCCAAAGGGCGGGGCGTCGGGAGACCAGCCGATAGTCTATGAATCCTGTCGGATCGGTCAATCGTCGCGTCGCCAGCCCGGGGGCGTGGGCCCGGTCTGGCGGTGCGACGCGGAGGACTGTTCGCGGCCTATGGGCACGGTGATCCATTCGACCGGGTTCAAGGTTCCGCCCGAGTTCCGGGTGGCCGCGGTGTCGCGCCTGCTGGGCCTGTCCGGCGACACCCCGGAGGCCAGGCGGTTCATCGCCGACGCACCGGGGCAGGGTGTTGACCTGGCGTGGATGTGGGCTTGGGGTATGGCACCCGAGGCGGACGACGTGCGGTCAACTGCGAGGATCGACCAGGTCGCCCTGATCGTGCCCGGGGCCGGGCGTGTCGGCATGGTGTTCGCTGGCGGTCCGAGGTACGCCGGAGACGAGGGTGAAACGGCGCAGATCGCCGGCGCGATCGATGCGGCCTGCGTCGGCGTTCGGGCGGAGGACTCCGGCTCGCGAGTCGCCCTGGTCCAGGCGTTGGTCGAATCGGGGCAGGACTGGTACCGGTCTGCCTTGGTACGTGCGGGTTTCGTGAGCGTTGGGCGGCTGCTGTACCTTCGCCGCGCCAACAACGCCCCACGCGACGTTCCAGGGGACTGGCCCCAGGGCGTTGAGGTCCGCCCGATTGCGTCGCTGGGTGATCGTGCCGCGCAGGACCGGGCGTTGGTGGATTGCCTGGATCGCTCGTACCAGGGCACGCTGGACTGCCCCGAGCTGTGCGGCCTGCGCGACACGCCCGACATCCTCGCGTCGCATCGCGCGTGCGGGAAGCACGATCCCTCGTTGTGGTGGGTTGCGTCGGAGGGCGGACGGGTGATCGGGTGTGCGCTGTTCAACCCGTACCCGGAGCAGGGATCGATCGAGCTGGTCTACCTCGGGCTCGCGCCGGAGGCCAGGGGACGCGGGCTGGGCGTGCGTCTGGCGCGTCATGGCCTGGCGTCTCTGCCGCGCCGAGCGTTCACGCGTGTCGCTTGCGCGGTCGACGAGCGCAACGCTCCGGCGCGTCGGCTGTACGACCGGTTGGGGTTCACGCGATTCGACGCACGAGAGGCGTACATACGCAAGCCGTAAACACCCGGCGAGAAGGGGTGAGCCTTCGTGTTTTCTTCACGATATCAACACATCCATCGCGCACGTTGACAGTCCGTGGATTGAAATTCTCGAAGCCGCAAGTTGTGGCGCAGCATCGGAAAGCGAATCGCGCAGGGTTGGCGCGGCGTTGCGGGCCTTGCTCGAACCGCGATTGTCCCTTACCCTCCTCGCCACTGGCCGCGTCGTGCTGAGCGGCGTCCAACAAGATCGATTCCCACGGAGGGGCTGATGCCCATCGCCACGCCTGCGGACGTGGCGACCGGTCGCATCATGCTTTGAGCGAAGGGACTCAGACTCGTCCACGCCCGCCGCCTCGCGCGGCGGGCGGGGATTCTGCACGACCCCAGCCGGGAGAGGAACCCCGGCCCAGCCCGCTGGACGCGGGAGTGATCGCCCGCGGGACTGCGGGAGACAAGGAAGGCGCCATGGTGGAGAGCCGCACCGCTGCCCAGAGTCGCCCGCAGGGAGCCGAGGGTCCGTCGGGGGGCGGCTCGGGCGGGGTCGGCCCCGAAGGGGTCCAAGGCATCGGGCGTGCGGGCGTGCCGGGGCGTGGCACCTTGGGCCGGGCCACGCGGATCCGTCCGCTTGAGGTCCGCGACGCGGGCGAGCGTGCGCCGGCCCCGCCCGCCCAAGCCGCGCCCGCGTCGCACGGGCGGCGGGCCGGGCAGGGCAACGGCACCGGGGGCGGCCAGGCGGTTGCAACCGGGGGCGACGACGGGGACGCCGGCGGCATCGGCGAGCGGATCGTGCGCCGTGTGGCGGCGAGCGTCGGGCAGGAGCGATGGGCCCGGCACGTCGGGCGGGACACGATGGTGACCATCGCCGAGGGACGCGTCCGCGTGACGGTCGCCTCCGACTTCCAGCGTGAGTACGTCGTCCGCCACTTCACGGCGGCCCTGCGCCGGGCGGCGGCGGCGGAGCTGCGGGCCGAGCGGCGCGGGCCCGAGGTCGCGGGCGACGTGCCCCTCGAGATCGTGGTCGAGCCGTCGGCGTTCCCGAAGCGCGACGACGCGCCGGGGCGCGAGGCGGGATCGCACGACGCGACGGGTCCGTCTCCCATCGACTCGTACGCGCCGTCCCCGGCGGCCCCGAGCTCGCCGGCCCGGTCTCCGTCCAGCCGCGCCCCGCTTGCTGCCGAGCCCCGCCACCGCCTCGACGACTTCGTGGTCGGCGAGTGCAACCGCATCGCCTACACCGCCGCCTGCGCCATCGCCGACGGCACCGCTCCGGCGCGGTTCAGCCCGATGTTCCTGCACGGCTCGTGCGGCGTGGGCAAGACCCACCTGCTCCAGGGGCTGGCGGTGCGGGCCTCGAAGCGGTTGGGCGCGGGGCGTGTCAAGTACATCACCGCCGAGGCGTTCACGAACGACTTCGTGGCGGCGGTGCGTGCGAACAAGGCCGACGCGTTCCGCAAGGCGTTCCGCGACGTGGAGATCCTGTGCATCGACGACGTGCACTTCTTCGGATCGAAGCAGGCGACGCAGGCCGAGCTGCTCCACACGCTGGACACGCTGGGGCACGCCGGGCGGATGGTGGTGCTGGCGGGCGATGAGTCGCCGCGCGACATCCGCCAGATGGCCGAGTCGCTGCGGTCGCGGTTCCTGTCCGGGGCGGTGATCCAGGTCGATTCGCCGGACGACGCGACGCGGGTCGAGCTGGTCAGGCGGCTGTCGGCCTCGCGGGGCCTGGCGCTCGACGACGGCGCGGTCTCGCTGCTGGCCGAGCGGGCCGGGCGGCCGCTCCCTGGAGGGTCGTCGGCCTCGGTGCGCGACATTCAGGGCCTGCTGACGCGCGTCGAGGCGGCCCATCGCCTGATTTTGGGCGGCGACCGCGGCGGCTCGGGCGTGATCGATCGCTCGATGGTCGCCCGGGCCCTGGGGCTGACCTCGGTCGGCGGCGGCGAATCGCGCCGCCCCGTGCCGATCGCGCTCATTCTGGAGCGTGTGTGCCGCTCGCTGCGGGTCGATGCGTCGGACCTGATGGGGCGCGGGCGCCACGCCCGCGTGGTGCTGGCCCGGGCGCTGGTCACCTACCTGGCCCGTCGCCTGACGACCATGAGCTACCCCGAGATCGCGCGCTCGATGAACCGCCCGAACCATTCGACGGTGATCACGGCGTTCAACCGCGTGGTCCGTCAGATGGCCGAGGGCGAGACGGTCGCGGGCGGGTCGGACATGGTGGACGTGACAATCAAGTCGCTGGCGGAGCGGCTCGAGCGGGAGGTGGTGTCGGTGGGGGGGTGAACGTGCGCGATCGGAAGGACTCACCGCAGGGGCGCTGAGGGCGCAGCCGGAGGCCCTTGAGTGGGAGAACGCTCGGCTCGCTAGCGAGCCAATCGCTCGCGCAGCAGATCCGCTCGCACCGCCCGCGCCCGCTCGGGGTCGATGGGGCGCCCCGCGATCGCCTGGAGGTGGGCCGGCTGGGCGATGAGCAGCAGGTGGTTGAGTTGGGCGAGCGTGACCTCGCCCGCAAAGACGCCCGCAACGACTCCCAGTCGAACCGCCGACAGGGCCGAGAGCGCCTCTTCGGTGCTCAGCAGGCGGGCGTTGCGCAGGAGGCCGAGGGCCCGCCACGCCTGGTCTTCCACGACGCGGGGCTTGCGCTCCAGCAGCTTCCGGCGTTCGGTCCGCTCGTACTCGATGACGCGTGGGATGATCTCGCGGGCCAGCTCGTGCTGGATCACCCGCTCGGTCTTGCCGAGGGTCGTCTGGTTCGAGATCTGGAACAGGTCGGCGATCGCGTCGGAGCCCTCGCCGTAGAACCCGCGGACGGCCAGGGTCATGTCGCTGGCGGCCCTCTTGACCTTGTCGATCTCGCCCGACAGGCGCAGGGCCGGCAGGTGCAGCATGACCGAGCAGCGGATCCCGGTGCCGACGTTGGTCGGGCAGGCGGTCAGGTACCCGAATCGGGGTGAGTAGGCAAAGTCGAGGGCGGCCTCGAGGAAATCGTCGATCCGGTCTGCGGCGTCGGCGGCCTGGTCCAGGGCCAGCCCGCTGGCGATCGACTGGATGCGGAGGTGGTCCTCCTCGTTGACCATGATCGCCAGGCGCTCGTCGGGCGAGTGGGCCAGGGCGCGGGGCAGGTCGGCGGCGTCGGGCGGGGGTTTGGCCGTTTTGGCCCCGTGCAGGCTCCAGCCCTTGGCCAGGTTCGTCGAGATGAGGTGACGCTCGACCAGCAGCGTCCGCTCGGTTGGGGCGAGTTCGTGGATTGGCACCCACGCGTAGGCCCCGGGCTTGTCGGTGGGCAGGTTGGTGGGATGGTCCGCGGCCTCGAGCCGGCGCCGGATCATGCCCATGAGGGCGAGGCGATCCTCACGCGAGCAGCGGTGCACGAACGGGAAACCGACGAGGTTCCGGGCCAGGCGGACGCGCGAGGAGAGCACGACGTCCGAATCGGGTCCCTCGGCGCGGAGCCACTCGGTGGGGCGGTCGGGCGTGTTCGGGGCGGACGGGACGCCCTCGGCGCGCTCACCGCGTCCGTTCGACCCGCTGGGCGTGCCGTTCGAGGGAGACGGGTCGGACTCGGGTTGATCGGGGGGCGTCGGCATCGGCGTGCGCGAGCATGGTACCGCTTTCGCGGCAAGGGCTCGCCGCTCCGGCACTCACCGAGACTCTCGAAGCGTCGCGTGCGGGACCATCGGGGCTGGCCGGACGGCCCAACGGCCTACTGCAGCCCGCGCACGTCCGACGCCCGGAGCAGCGAGAACATCAGCGGCATCGCGTAGTTGCGTCCCTGGAACGTCAGCACCCGGGCGGTCACCTCGAACTGGGCTTCGTCGGCCTGACCGGCGGCGAGGCGTTCCATCGCGGCCAGATTCTGGCACGGGAGGATGACCATGCCGGCCGCCTCGAAGCCGCCGTCGTTGTCGAGCACCAGGGTCCAGGCGCCCGTGGTCTCGCGGACCATCCGGGCCCGGCGACGGACGAGGATGGTGCCTTCCTGGATGGTCTCGACCGCCGTCGGTTCGAGGAGCGATTCGCGTCCCGGGGCCGCTGCGGCGGTGCGGGGGGCCAGGCCGCGCGGGACGTTCCGGCGGGCCTCGAGGTCGGCGATGAGCGACGCGACGTCGGGGTCGGCGGCGAGTTCCTGCATGGTCGGCGGCTGGGAAGGCGTGGGGGACTCGCCGGCACCCGGGGGTGGCTGCTGGTCTTCCAACGCCCCGTCGGGGTGCTCGGCGGGTGGCTGGGCGAACGCCGCAGCGTCCGAGATCGCGAGGGGCACGAGGTAGTTTCGACCGGCGTAGACCAGAACCTGCCCCGTGACCATCAGGGGGCGGGGCGACTCCTGCTCGGCGACGATCGGCAGCACCGCCTCCAGCTCCGACGACGGGGCCAGCACCATCGGCGTGTCGATCTCGCCGGTCGGCGACGGCGCGAACACGAAGATCCACTCGCCCGAAGGGGCCCTGAGCATCGCGCCCACCCGGCGAACGAGGAACGAGCCCTCGGCGTAGAGGCGCCCGACCGGCACGCCCAGCGCATCGCCGGGGATGCCGGGCGTGATCTCGCGCGGGTCGGGCTGGCCCGGGATGGGCGCGCGAACCGTCGGCTCGGACGAGGGCATGATCGTGGGAGGGTTTGCCCTGCGGGTCGACAGGTCGGCCTGTTCCTGCTCGACGCTGGGATCGGTCAGGGCGGGGGCATCGGGCGGGCGCGGCGGGTCGTCGGGCTGGGCCGCCGCCAAGGCCTCGCCCGCGCCGAGGAGCAGGGCGAGTGCCGCCGCGCGGGAGAGCAGGATCATCGACGCCGAGCCTTCCATGGCGGGTCTCCGCGGACGAGCAGAACGAGAACTCCAAGCCGATCGGCGAGCAGTCCGATGGGCATCTCGACGGAAGCATACATCGACCGAATGGTTCGATGGGGCCAGCGACGGCGGGGGGCCCAGTCCCGGAGTCGGGCTCCGCCTACGCCGCGGGGGCGAGCGCACCGCTGCCCCGCTCATCGCCGCCTTGCTCGCTCGCGGAGGGCGGTTCCACGTCGAGGCGCCCGGCTTCCCGGTCGGCGATCGTCTGCACGCGCCCGTCGGCGTGCCAGATCTCGTTCCAGCGGATCGTGATCGAGGCCACCTCGTCCCCGGTGCGCAGCCAGCGCCCGCGGGCGCCCATCCACAGGTGGGGCGGCGTGAGCGGCACGCCGCTCAGCCACGCCAGGACGCCGCCCCTTCGGATGAGGAGGCTGCGATTGCGGAAGTACTGGGCGATGCCGCGCCGCAGCGCCTCGGCGGTGCGGTCGTCGCGCCGGACCGTGCCGTGCTCGCGGGCGAGGCGGGCGATGGCGTCGGCGTCGGGGCCGGTCTGGCGGAGCAGGCGGTCCATGCGGGGCGCGTCGAGGGGGGCGCACAGGATGCCGTAGGCCCCGGCGATCTGCGGCTCATCGATGAGGCAGTGGAACCGGGCCTGCCCGAAGGCCAGGTCGTAGGGGCGCATGGTCAGCGGCGCGGCGATGCGGCGCTCGCCGGTTCGGGTGGTTGCCTCGAGCACGAACGTGCCGACGAGAGGCCCGTCGATCCAGCCGAGCGGCAGGACGGTGCCGCACCAGCGGGCCAGGGCGACGCCCGCCAGGCCCGCGGCGATCACAGGCAGCCCGTACGCCGGGGCGAGCGCCTCGCGCGGGGCGAACCACAGCGTCGCGATGAGGGCCGCGTCGAGGATGACCCACTTCCAGAACGCGACGCCGGACGCGGCGAAGATCCCGGTGTGCATGGCGACCAGGCCCGCCAGCACCAGCAACCCCGCGTCCGGGTCCACCAGGAGGGCGATGGCGCCGAGTTCCAGCAGCAGCGTGGCGATCTGCAGCGGCACGCGCAGCGGCGCGAGCGGGCGCACCATGCCCGCGACCCGCTTCGTCGGCCACCACCACATCCACCCCTTGTGGGCCGACGAGACCGTCAGGGCTTCCATGCGGTTGTGGATCGCCCACGTCCACGGGCGACCGAGCGTGAGCTTCGAGACCGCCGGGTAGACGTACGCGGTTGCGAGGCTGACGCCGAGCCCGGCGACCAGCATCCAGCCCTCGACGCGGACCAGCGGCCCCAGCCAGGCGGCGGCGGCGAGCAGCACCAGCGCCTCGTAGAGCGGGCGTTTCTCCGTCCACGAGTGGTACAGCCCGTGCGGGTAGTTGAGCTGCATCACGAACGCGAGCGAGCAGACCAGCGCGAGGGGCGCGGCGGCGGGCGTCGCAGCGCACGCGGCGCAGGAGGCGAGCACCGCCAGGCGGTCCAGCGCGTGCCAGCGCCCGTAGTAGTGGTTCCGGGCCTGGCCGACGAGCGACCACGCCACGACGCCGATCGCCGCCAGGAACGGGACCCGCAGCCAGCCCGAAGGGTCCAGCCGGGCCCACCCTGGCGGCTCGGGTGTCCATCCGAGCGTGGCGCCGAGCGCCCAGGCGAGAGGTGCGAGCACCAGCCCCGCGGCCAGGGCCGCAGCCCTTGGGCGGCTCAGCAGCCCGAGCAGGATCACGTCTCGGTGGTAGCAACGCTGCGGCAGCGCGAAGTGGCGGAACGCCAGCGTGTCGACCACCCGCTGGACGACCAGCAGCACCACGAACACGAGCCAGGGCGCCAGGTCGAGCATCGTTCCTCCGCGGCCCCCCCGCCCACGCGAGCCGCCTCGTGGATCATCGGCCCTGCGAGCATCTTGCCTTCACGCGGTCCCCACGCGCGGGTTCGGTCTGCGGCCCAACGCCCCGCCCGCTACCCTCGCTGAATGGCCCTGGCCGTCCCCAAAGCGCTCGAGATCCCGCTGTACCTAGGCATCCGGGGCGTGCTGTCGGCCCCGCTGGTCGCCGGGCTCGAGCCGTCCATCGAGGCCGCCCGGCGCCTGGGGCGGGCGTATGCCCGGGCGGGGTTCAACCGCAAGCGGGTCGGGCGCATCACCAAGCACCTCGAAACCGCGTTTCCCGAGCGCGACGAGGCGGCCCGGCGCGAGCTGGTGCTGCATTCTTATGAGCACCTGGCCATGCTCGGGGTCGAGGTTGCGTTCACGCCGCGCCTGCTCACCGAGGAGGGCTGGCTGCGGCACGTGGAGTTCAGCGGCGTCGGGCCGGGCATCCGCAAACTCGGGGCCGAGCGCCCCCTCGTGTTCATCTGCGGGCACGGCGGCAACTGGGAGGTCCTGGGCTACACCATGGCCCTGATCGGCTTCCCGTTCCACGCGTTGTATCGCCCGCTGGATCTCAAGCCGCTGGACACCTGGGTCAAGCAGACACGGGGACGGCGCGGGATGATCCTGGTCGATAAGTTCGGCGCCATCCACGAGATGCCCCGGATCGTGCAGGGCGGCGGGCACCTGGGCTTCGTGGCCGACCAGAACGCGGGCGATCGCGGCGTGTTCGTGCCGTACTTCGGTCGCCTGGCCTCGACGTACAAGTCGATCGCCCTGACCGTGATGCAGTTCGGCGCGACGGTGGTGGTGGGGCAGGCCACGCGACTCGATCCGCGCCGTCCCGACGCGCCGGATGCGGCCCGTCCCGGGCAGGTGGGGGAGGGCTTCAGCGTGCTGGAGGCGGGTCCGTTCCGGTATCGCGTGACCCTGGGCGACTTTTTTGAGGCCGAGACGTGGCGGGCCCACCCGGACCCGATGTTCTACATCTGCGCCCGGTTCCGCAAGGCGCTGGAGGACATGGTGCGGGCCACGCCCGAGCAGTACCTGTGGATGCACCGCGTTTGGAAGAGCCGCCCGAAGCACGAGAAAAACCACGAGCCGATGCCCGAGGCGATGGTCGAGAAGCTGCGGTCCCTTGAGTGGCTGAGCGATGGGGACGTTGAGCGGCTGGTGGACCAATCCGCCCGTGACGCGGCGTTCCTGAAGGAGACGGGAACGGACCGGCTCGTGTAACCCCGACCCCGTTCCGCTGAACGCTTTGCGGCCCGCCTCCCGATGGGCGACAAGTCCCCGGAGGTTCCGCTCGCGAGGCTCACTTGATCGCCCGCTCGAGCCGCTCTTCCACCAGCCCGGTGGGTCGCAGGCGCACGCGCACGTTGACAAACTCGAAGTCGTCCAGGTCGTTGCTGCCCCGCACCGATCGGATCTCGATGGTGTTGGCGCCCTCGCGCAGCCAGTCCGTGGGGAACGGGAACACCATCTCGCCGAACGATCCGTCGCGCGGCGTGTCCACGATCCGCCCCGCGACCATCCGCCCGTTGATCCGGATCGGGTTGTCGGCTTGGGCGCCCTTGGCGAGCAGCACGAGTTCGGCGGCCCGGATGGCCGCGCCGATCTGCCCGCCCGCGAGCGAGAACTCGCGCGTCCAGACCAGCCCCTCGCTGGACCGCTGGAACTGGCTGTTGATCTGGCCCGTGAACTCGTCGTTGCCAAGGTGGTGGACCTCGGGGTCATCCTCGATCGCGACCACCGCCCAGTCGAGCGGCGAGAGTTCGAAGTCGCGCTCGAGCGGACGCCCGCGCCGCTCGGCCCGCGCAATGTCATCCGCCGGCACGTTGATCGACGCCGGCGTGTAGCCCCGTGCGGCCACTGATACCGCGACGTTGTTCGGGATCCCCCGCGGCACGACAAGTTCGTACCGCCCGCGTGCGTCGGTCCGGGCCGTGGCGGGCGGGCCATCGGTGACGTCGAGACGAACCCGGGCGTGCTGGATCGGCTCGCCCGTGGCCTCGTCCCGCACGACGCCCGCGAGCGTTCCAAGTGCTTCGCCTGGGTCGGGCGCGGGCGGTTCCTCCGTGAAGACTGGGAGCGCCAGCGTCGGCATCGTGATCGGTGCGATCTGCGTGTCGAGCGCCAGGCGCGGCGTCGGGGGCGTCTGCGGACCGATCGGCGACCGCGTGCTCGCTTCGCCCGCGCGATCATCGCTCGTCGCCAGCGACGCGCGATCGTCGCTCTGCGGCGGGGCACGCTCGGGCATCAACGCCGCCGATCCTCCGACGCCGACCTCGAGCTGCGCGAGCGGCCCCACGTCCGCGCGGGCGACGGATTCGCCCGCTGCGGTTCGCGCCGCGGGCGGATGCTCCGCCTCGTCGCCCCGAGTGCCGGCGTCGGATGCGGTCGGCAGGTCGATTGAAATCGCCGGCGTCGCTTGGCCCAGGTCCACCGCGACGGCCGCGTTGGACGGAGCGTCCATCGCGGGGACCGACGATGGCTCGATCGGCTGAGCACTTCGAATTGCGAGGCTCGTCGCGCCAGCATCCTGGACAACGGTTTCGGGCGTCAGTGTCGCCGAACCAGCCACAGTCCTCGCCGGAGCATCGACGCTCTGCCGATCCGTCCGCGCGCCGTCGCTAGGGGCGGCTCGAACAGCCAAGGCCTCCTCCGGCACCGCGGCGCTGTCGGACGCGCTCGGCAGCGCCGTCGCAACAGTTGCGACGCCGCTCGGGATGTCCACACCCGCCGCCACCCGCGGTCCGTCGACCACCCGCTCCGACGGCGCGGCCGGGGCGTCGCGCTCCGTCGCCGCGACCGACCGCTCCTCACTGGCCATCGCCTGTTGCGGCTCGAGCCTGGCCGATCGCGCCGATGTGCTTGCGGCCGAGTTCGGCAGCTGGGTCGTGCCCTGGGCGACCTCCGCGCGGACCGACCGGACGGCGAGCGACTCCTCGGCTCGGGCCCGCCCTTCGGTTGCGATCGGCGTGGAGACTCCGGGGGCGGATGTGGCCGGCTCGATCTCGACTGCGCTCGCCGATCCGCCGGCCCGGACCGCGACGCGCGCCGTGTGCGCATCGCTCGTGCCATCTGCCTCTCTCGACGCCAGCCTCGCGTCTTGCGTTGGGACCGACTCGACCTGGATCGAAGCCCGCGACGCCCCCGACGAGGGCGTCGGGTCCGCCCCGCCACGCGGCACCGGTGTGCTCGTGCCGGGCGGCTCAGTTGGCATCGCCGCCTCGCCGCCCGCCTGTGCCGTCGCAGCCTGCGGCGTCGCGACCTCCTGTCCGGTCGCGTCGCGCACCGCCAACTCCAGCGAAACGTCGCTGCGCCGGGCCGCCTCGACCGCGGGCGCGGCGCCGTGGCTCGACGCCGCCTCGGTCGCCAGCGGGCGGTCCGTCAGCGGCACGGATTCGGTCTCGAACGTGGCCGCCGCGGCACCCGCCGATGGCGCGATCGCTTCACGAGACACCGCAGCCGGCGCACGCTGCGACTGCGGCCGGTACTCGGATTCGGCCGCCGATTCGCCCGCGCTGGCCTCCGGCGTCGCCAGTTCCCGCGCCTCGTTCGCCGCCGCCTCGACCTCGCGCATCGTGAAGCGGGGCGCCTGGGCCTCGGGCATCGACTCGCCCATCTCGATCGGTGTCGAGTCCATGCGGGCCTCGCGGGCCTCGACCCGCTGGGCCTCCAGCGACGCCTGCACGAGCCGGGCCTCCGATGGCACATCGGGCCGCGCGCGCTGGGCCTCGGTCCGCTGGGCCTCGAACGAGACCTCGGTGAGGTTGCCGCGGATCTGCGAGGCCAGGTCGGACCCGACGCTGCGCGAGACCAGCGCCACGCGCGTGCCGCCCGCGCTGCGGAGCGCCCCGCCCAGCGTGCCCGAGACATACCAGACCGTGAACAGGGCCGCCAGCAGCGCGTGCAGCAGCAGCGACAGGATCAGGCACTTGGCGAGCAGGCTCAGCGTCCGCCAGCGGCGCTTGAGGTCTTCGTCGCGCAGGAACCGGCGCAGCAACAGGAGCAAAAGCAAGAGCAACGCCAGCAGCAGCAGCCAGGGCCAGATCGCGCCCCACGCCGCGGCCCAGTCGAACCCGGCCAGCACCGGGTCACGCTCGCGGAACACCTCGCGGGAGACGGTGGAGTAGATCGCGTACGCGTGCGGACGCTCGGCCGATGTCGCCCCATCGGTCCCGGTCGAGTCGCCATCGGTTTCCGCATGCTCCGGGGTCGGCGCCCGATCGGAGGAGAAGTGCAGCGCAAAGCCGTGCATCGACAGCGCGGGGTCGAGTTCGTTCGCCGGCGTGTTGATGGGCCAGCCCAGGGCCTCGGCCCGGGGCGCGACGCCGTCGCGCAGTCGAGCGCGGTAGATGTCCAGCCCGCCCGCGCCGCCGGCCCGGTCCGAGGCGAAATACAGGAAGTCGCCGGCGGGGCTCACCGCGGGCGTGCCCTCGTTGGCGTCGGTGCACAGGGCCGCGAGACGCTCGGCCAGCGCGTGCCCGCGGGGCGTAAGCGGGGCGGCGTACAGGTCGTACGTCCGTCGCTCGATCTGCTCGCGCACGGTCGCGGGCCAGTTGTCGCTTGGGTCGTGCGTCTGCTCTTCCGGCAGCGGGCGGTTGGAGGCGAAGTAGAGCGTCGCGCCGTCGGGCGATGGCGCGGGGGCGTAGTCGTTGTACGCGCTGTTGACCAGCGGCCCGAGGTTCTGGGCCTCGCCCCACTCGGCGTCGCGCAGGCTCGCCTCTGGGTCGTCGAGGCGGCGCACGAGCCAGAGGTCGTAGCCACCCTGACCCCCGGCCCGATCGGAATAGAAATACAGCGTGCGCCCGTCGCCCGTGAGGGCCGGGCCGAGTTCGTCGGCGTCTTCGGTGTTGATGGACGCGAGCGGGAACGGCTCGCCCCAGCCATCGCGCGTGCGCTCGGCCCCGAACAGGTCGGCCCCGCCGCCGGCCCGCCCCCGGACGAACAGCAAGCGGTTGCCGTCATTGGTGAGACGCGGCTCGTAGTTCTCCTCGCCCCGCCCGGCGTCGCCCGGCACGCCGGGGTCGTTGATCCAGTCTGGCAGGATGTCGGCGGGTTCCCAGAGCACCTCGCGGACCGGCGCGTCGTCGGCGGCGACACGGATCCGCGAGCCGTCGGTCACGACCTGGCCGCGGGTCGACGCGAACTGCCACGCCAGCGCACCGGCGACGACCAGCACGAGCGTGCCGACGATGCCAGCGAGGGTTGCCGTGGTGGTGTCGCGCATCATGCGGCCCAACGTGGGTCGGCGGCGGGTCGGTTGGCCTCAGCGGATCGGAACGGTGTCGAGGAACGGCTGGTCGGCGCCCGCGGCCTTGCAGATGTCCAGCACGCGGGCGACCGTGCCGTACGCCGCGCCTTGGTCGGCCCGGACCGAGACTTTCTGCTCCGGGTTGGCGCGGACGGCCTCGGTGACCATCGTGCGGAGGTCGTCCTCACTGATCGTGCGCCCGCCGACGATGATCGCGCCGGCCTCGTCGACGTTGATCACGATCTCGCGCAGGGCGATGCTGATCGGTCCCGAGGCCTCGGCGGCGGGCAGGGCGATGCGCATCTCACGCTCGGCCTGCTGGAACGTCGTCGCGACCAGGAAGAAGATGAGCAGCAGGAAGACCATGTCGATCACGGGAGTCAGATCCACGTGCATCCCGCTGTCGCTCTCGGCCTTGTCCATCAGCATGGTGGATGCTCCGCGGGACTTCAGGCGAACGGTCGGGTTAGGCCGACGCGGCGACGGCGGGCTTGGCCGGCGACGCGGGCGTGGCGACGCCGTTGGCATGGGACGTGGGGCGGGCCGGGGCTGCTCCTCCGCGCTGCGCGACGCGTTCGACCAGGTCCACGCAGATCCGGTCCATCTCCGCGACCAGCCCGTCGATCCGCCCGTTGATCCAGTGGAACCCGATGACCGACGGGATGGCCACGCACAGGCCCGCGGCCGTGGTGATCATCGCCTCGTAGATGCCCTTGGCCAGCAGCTCGGTCCGCCCCAGCGCATCGGCGGAGGTCGCGACGGTCTGGAACGCCTGGATCATGCCGAAGATCGTGCCCAAGAGGCCCAGAAGCGGGGCGATGGCGCCGATGACCTGCAGGATCCGCACGTTCTTGCGGAGGCGCCGGACCTCCCACAGGCCGGCCTCGGCGACGCCCTTCTCGATCTGCTCGCCGCTGCGACCCACCCGCTTGAGCCCGGCGGCGGCGATGCGGGCGATGGGGCTCTTGTCCTTCTCGCACAGGGACGCCGCGCCGTCGATGTCGCCGTTCTCGAGGGCGCCGGTGAGGCCCTCGACAAACGGCCGCGGGATGATGCTGGCCCGCCGGAGCGTGACGAGGCGCTCGACGACGACCGCGATCACCAGGATCGAGCACAGCCCGATCGGGATCATCACCAGGCCGCCCTTTTCGATGAAATCCCAGATCGAGTTGATGCCGGCGCTGTTGGCCGCCTCGGCGGCGGCCGCGGCGGGCGTCGCCTGGCCGGTCGTGGCGAGCAGTGTGAGCAGCATGCGGAACGTCCTTTCTGCTTGCCTCGGAACCGTGGAATCGGGGGGCGTCGGTGTCGCCTTGGGCGGCGGCGTGCCGTCTAGTTCTGGCTCCGTCCCGGTGTGCGCGCCGGGGCGGCCCCGGCGAGGCGCTGGGCCGCCAGGTTGGCCCACGACGTGTCGGCGAACCGCTGCCGGACGGCCTCGAACTGCGCCCGCGCCTCGGCGGTCCGCCCCATCGCCATGAAGCAGCGGCCGGCCTCGTACAGGGCGGCGGCGGACCACTCGGGGTATGCGTACAGGATGTCCACGCGGATGAGCTCCCGGGCCGCGTCCTCGTGGCGACCCAGGGCGAACAGGCACTGGCCGATCTGGAACTGGGCCCGGGCGGCGGTCGGGCCCTCGTGCCGCTCGACGACGCGGGCGTAGTCGCGCATCGCCTCCTCGTACCGCCCCTGGTTCTCGCGGGCCCAGCCCTGGCCGAACCGGGCCTGGAACCACAGGGCGGCCTCGGCGTCGTCGCCCGGCTCACGCTCCAACCACGCGGCGAAGGCGGCCTCGCTGCGCGACCAGAGTTGCAGCACAGCCAGCGACTCGCCCAATCGCAAGAGCGCGGGCCCCACCTGGTCGCTGGCCGGGTGCTCGTCGACGACGGCCTGGAACGCGTCGGCGGCCTGCTGGACGCGGTTGGACTTGAGCAGCGCCTCGCCGCGAAGCACCAGGGCCGAGGCGCGAAGGTCGCTGTCCCGGAACGTGGCGGCGAAGGGTTCGAGGGCGTCGGCGGCGCTGGCGAAGTCGCCCAGTTCGAGGCGGCAGGCGCCCAGGCGATAGGAAGCCTGCTCGATGACGGTGGCCATGGCGGCGGCGTCGATCGCGGTGCCGCCGTCGCCCTCCTGGCCCGCGGCGGCGGCCTCCGCTGCGGCGATGGCACGCTCGAAAAAGACCGCGGCTTCCTGCGTCGCTCCGCGTGTGTCGCTCGACGTCGACGCCGCGTTCTCGCTCGCGGCTTCATCCGCCTTGAGTCCCCCGAGCGCCAGCAGCGAGTGGGCAAGCAGCGGCTCGCGCGGCGCGTCGGCGACAAGGGCTTCGAGCAGGCGCTCGGCCTCGCGCGGCTCGTCGAGCGCCTGGTGGCACCACGATACCTCATAGAGCACCGCGTGGCGGGTGGGGGCGTCGAGGCCGGCCGCGTCGCGCCCGAGCGCGTTCAGCGCATCGATTGCCCGCTGGTGCTCGCCGGCGCGGGCCTGCGCGATCGCAAGGCGGGCTTGTGCGCCGGGGCGCTGCGCCGAGTCCGGGTTGGCGCGGACGAACGCGTCGAAGACCTCGGCGGCTCCCGCATGGTCGCCGGTGCCAAGCAGGGCCTCGCCGCGCTGGAGTTCGGCCTCGACCGCCAGCTCGCCCCCGCCCAGGCGGGCGGCCTCGCCCAGCAGCGCCGCGGCGTCGTCGTTGCGTCCCTCGCGCCGGGCGATCGTGCCAAGGGCCATCAGCGCGTGCGGGGCGAAGCGCGAGTCGCGCCCCGCTTCCAGGACGCCCTCCATCTCGCGCCGAGCCTCGGCGTTGCGGTCCAGCGCGAGCAGACACTGGCCGCACTCGAAGCGGGCCTGCATGGCGTGGACACTGTCGGGGTGCTGTCGCCGCAGCGTGTTGAACGCGTCGAGGGCCTCGGCGTGCCTGTTCTGGCGGGCCCGGGCCAGGCCGAGCTTCATGAGGGCATCGTCGCGCGATGGGACATCGCGCATCTCCAGGTACGAGGCGAGGATGGTCTCGGCCTGCTCCCACACGCCGCGCCGGAACTTCACGTCGCCCAGTGCGAGGATGGCGGGGGCGAACGCGGGGCGTCGGACCGCCCGAGCGGCGACGGGCTCGAGCAACGGCTCGGCCTCGGCAAGGCGGTCCTGGCGGTAGACGCACATCGCCAGGCGGAACCGGGCGGCGTCGAGGCGAGAGGCCTGGGGCGCGTCGCTCGAATCTTGCTCGTGGCGCTCGATGAACTGCGCGTAAGCCCGCTCGGCCCGGGCCAGATCGCCCGACAAATACCGGTTCTCGGCCAGCAGGAACTCGATCTCGCGCTCGCGACCGGAGCCGGTGCCGGCACCGGCGCCCGAGCCGGCGCGAGAGTCAGCCGCGTCGCGCAAATACCGTTCGCACAGCTCCCGGCTGTCGTCGTACTCGCCGAGGCGGTGCAGCACGCCGGCGTGGGTCGCCATCGCATCGCACGCCAGCGCGTGCTCCGGGTATGCCTCGCGGAACGCTTGCAGCGCGGCATCGGCCGCCTCGTCGTCACCGGCGCGGACGTACGCGATCGCCAGGTCGAACGCCATCTCGGCCCGCAGCGGGCTGTCCTCGAACGCCTCCGCGGCGCGGGCCAGGCGGGCCGCGGCGTCGGCGGGGCGGTCGTCGCGCAGGTCGCACTTGGCGAGCCAGTACGCCGCGTCGTCGCGCAGATCGTCCGGGCCTCGCTGCTCAAGCGAGTCCAGGCGGATGCGCGCGGCACGCGTGTCGTTCTGCTCGATGCTCACGCGGGCCCGGGCGAGGCTGGCGGTGGGCACGCTCGGCGAATCCGGGTACTCGCGGAGCATGCGGTCCAGCGCGGCCGCGGCGTCGTCGAGGCGGTTGTTGCTCAGGGCGATCTGCCCGAGCCCCAGCAGCGCGTCGGCGGCGAGCGGGCCGCGCACCGCGTCGACGACCGCGGCGTAGGCGTCGGCGGCCTCGCCCAGCAGCCCCCGACGGTGGCGGCACTGGGCCAGCAGCAGCGTGCCCTGCTCGGCCAGCGGTCCGGCGGGGAAGCGTTCGAGCGAGGCCTCGAGCACTCGCTGGGCCTGGGCGTCGTCGCCCCGGCTCATCTCGGCGAGCGCGAGGAACAGGTCGGTGCGCTCGCGGAGCGGGCTGTCGGGCCAGGCCTGGGCGAACGAGCGGGCCTCGCGGGCGGTCTGTTCGTGCTCGCCGGACCGCGAGAGGGCCTCGACGAGCATGGCGCTGGCGTCCATCGCCGCGGGGTGGCGCGGGGCGGCCCGGAGCAGGCGCCGCAGGGCCTCGGCCGACTCGGCGTAATCGCCGAGTGTGAGGCGGCACGTGCCGATGAGCAGGTCCACCTCGCGGGCGAACTGGAAGTTGTTGATCGCGACGAGGGGCTCGAGTTGCTCAAGTGCCTCGGCGTGCTGGGCCAGGCGGTGCAGGCACACGCCAAGGCCGTAGCGGGCGATCGGAGCGCTGTCGTGGTTGGGGGCGGACTGGAGGAAGGCACGATACTCCGTGGCGGCCAGGTCGAACAAGCCGCGTTGGAGCAGGCCGTTGGCGGTGTTCAGGGTTCGGGCGGCCTGATCGTTGCGGGACGGCTGCTTGGTGTGCGCTCGTTGGGTGTCTGGGGAGGGCGAGGCAACGCTTGGAGACGCCCCGGCCAGGGCCGAGCCGGCGAGGCAGGCCAGGAGGGCAAGGGGGCGGCGGTCGCGCGGGCGCGCAGCGGGATCGTGTCGCATGGCTCATCCTCCGGATGCGCGGGCGATGCGTTTCAGGCAAAGCGCCCACGAGGGACGAACGTCGCCCCCCGTGGACGCGGGGTTGGGGGCCTGTTGTGCGACGTTAGTCGCGGATCGGCTCGGGGGTCGTCTCGCGCGCCGGCTCGCGGTGGTGGCAGGCGCAGTCCGGATCGCAATCGTCCTCGCACCCCTCACCCGTGCAGTTCTCGTCGCACGCGCAATCCATGGCGCGCCCGCCGGCCTGCATCGCGTGGGCGTGGAGCTCGGCCACGGCCCGCTCGAGGTGCTCGCGCATCTCGGCCTCGCGCTCGGTCAGATGCTCGACCATCTCGGCCAGGTGCTCGTGGAGGTGCTCGGCCTGCTCGCGCACCGCGTCGGCCCGATCGCGCACGGCCTCGGACTCGGCCTCCAGCGCCTCGATCTGCGCTTCGAGCTCACGCTGCTGGCGGCGGTTCTCGGCCCGGTCACGCTGGGCCTCGACCTGGCTGCGCCGGTGCTCGATCTCGACCGCCATCTGCTCGAGACGGCTCGCCTCTGAACGCAGATCCCGGGCCTGCTGCTCGTGCTGGCGGCGTGCGGCCTCGATCTGGCGACGCCCCTGCTCGATCTGCCCGGCGATCTGCGCCTCGAGCTCTCGACGCTGGGCCTCGATGGCCCGGGCCTGCTGGCGGACCACCAGGGCCCGCTCCAACGCGGCCTGCTGGCGTGTCTCGTTCGAGACGCGGGTCGCCTCGTCGCGCATCGTCCTGGCGGCGCGGGCCGCGGCGTGGGCCTCCAACTCGCGCTCGCGGTCGGCCAACGCGGCGGTCTGGGCCGCGATCCGGGCCGCCTGATCGGCCTGCAGGGCGTAGAGACGCTCGGCCTCGGCGCGGGCCCGCGTCGCGTCGGTCACGCCGGCTTGGGCGGCTTCGAGGGCGCGGAGGCGTTCGAGCTGTGCCTGGTAGTGCATCGCCTCTTCGGGCGGCATCTCGGCCGTCGAGAACACCACGTCGCCGTACCGCCCCTCCGGGTGGATCAGCGAGAGGAACTGCGAGAACACGCGCTGCTGAGCGGGCGTGCCCTGGAGATCGATGCCCGCGTCGTTCTGGCGGACGTAGATCGGCACGTCGCTGCGCCGCATGAGCTCCCAGAGGGCCTCGGCCTTGCCGTCGGGCAGCGCGTAGGACACCCACGCCTGCTGGGTGTCGCCCGGGGTCGCCGGCTGGGCCAGGGCCGTGGACGACAGCAGCACGCCGGCGTCGCCGGCGAAGAACGGGTCCTGCTTGGCGCGCCCCATGTCGCCTGCGGGCGTGACCTGGAGCGGGAAGGAGATCGGGTCGAAAGAGCCGGAGGTCGGGCCGAAGCGGGACGAGCCCGGGGCGGCATCGCGGGTCAGGCGCTCGAGCGCGGCCTGGAGGGCCTCGAGCTGGGCCTCGAGCACGCGGATGCGGGCCTCGAGTTCCGCCTGGTTCTGCGGAGCGGCCCGGCGCAATCCCGTGGCAACGCTCGGCGTCGTGGGCAGGGTCGCGCGTCCGGGCGGCGAGACGCTCACCAAGGGCGCGGCGGCGCGGCCGCTCCCGGTGCTCATGATCGAGCCGAGCGTGGGGACCGCGGCGGGGGACGCTGCGGCCGCACCGCCCTCGCTCGCGCAGCAGGACGCCTCGGGTGCGGCACTGGGGGCGATGGCGACGCCTCCGCCGCTCGCGGACGCCTGAGGCGAGGCGAACACGCCGCTCAAGAGCGGGACGTGCTGGACGACGCCCGCGGACGCGCGGCCGCTGCCGGTGGAGACCGCCGCGGTCTGCTCCGGCGGGCACGGCGCCTTCTTGCTCAGGGCCGCGTGGGCCAGCGAGGGCCCGACGACGACAGCCGCCGTGCCGACGACCAGCGCGAGGGCCAGTCCAACGGGGGATGCCATGGGGCGGGTACGACCGGTCATAACCATCGTGAGCCTCCTTGAAAACCGCCTCGACCGTGCCGAGGCCATCCCCAACCCGGCAACCGGCGCGACCGCGCCGGATGTGCTCAGATACACGCGCGTCCGCAGGAGCGCCTCGGCGTACGAGCGCCGCAGACGCGGGAACAGCGTGGTCACCCACGCGTCGCAGCACAGGTCCGCCTCCTCGCGGAGCCGCCGGCGCACGGCCCACAGGACCGGGTGCCACCAATACAGCACGCCCACCACGATCTCGCCCAGGCGGACCCACTGGTCGCGACGGCGCAGGTGGGCCAGCTCGTGCGTGAGCACGGCCCGTCGAGCGTCGAGATCCAGGTGGCGCCACAGCGACTCCGGCAGGATCACGCGCGGCGTGAGCCACCCGCAGACCATGGGCGAGACGCGGGCGGCGACGGTGTAGGCCCGGGGCGTGTGCGCCAGGCCGAGCTTTTCCGCGATGTCGCGCACGAGGCGCTGGTCGGAGCGGGCCACGGGCGTGAGGCGGCGCAGGGCCCGGGCCGCGTTGATGGAGCGCCCGACGCCCACGCCAAGAATGGCCAGAACGCCCGCCACCCACAGCCATGCCGGGGGCGCGGGGATGCTCACGAGTTCGCGTCCGGCGGCGCCGATGGCATCGAGCCAGCGCGTGGTGGTGGCGACGGCGCTGTTCAGCGCGTTCCAGATCGGGTCGGTCAGCACCGGGGCAGGCGCCGGCTTGGGCCCGCGCGGCTCGGCGCGATGGGCAGGCGGCGGTGCCGCGGAAAACGCCGAGTCCGGCTGAGGCTCCGGCGTCAGCGCCCCGAGGGCCGAGCGCTCGGGCACGTCGTTCCAGATCGCGCCGGTCGGCGGATCGACGCGCGGGGCGTCGATCGGAGACAGCGCGATAGCCTGCGTCGTCTCGGACCGCGTGTTGGTCTGGAACGCGGGGTTCGCGTGGCGCGTCGCGAGGGTCGGCGTGTGGGATCGCGCGAGCGGGGGCACGCCGCTGGCCGCGGACAACTCGCCCCGCTGGCCGAGTGTTGCGTCGGAAACCACGTCGGCCGAGCCGAAACGAGACGCGCCCGCCTCAGCCTGCCAGTCCGCGACCGCGAGCCCGCGCGGAACCGGCATGGGGCTCGATCCGCGGCGAGTCGCGTCGGCCTCCTGGACGGTGGAGCCCGGACCCGAGGATCGCTCGATGTGGCCCCATGGCCCGGCCGCGCTCGTCAGCGGGATCGGCGCCCCGCCCGATTCGAACGAGAACGCGTCGGCGTCTCCGATCGCGATCTGCTCCGTCGCGACCGCCCCGCCGCCGGCGACCCGGGCCGCGCGCTCCGGCGGGAACGCCCACGCCAGCACGCCCGGCGCCCGCTCGATCAGCCCCGCGATCCGCGCGCTCAAGCCCGTGCCAACCAGCACGCCGGGCAGCACGAACGCCAGCAGCGCCAGGCACCACAGCGCGTGGCGAGTCCCGGGGCGTGACACGCCGCGGCACAGGGCGGCCACCGCGATCGCCACGGGCGCGGCGGTGAGTGCCCCCACCCAGATCGCCTCCTGCGACGAGGCGTCGATCGCCAGCGTCAGGGCGGGGGCATGGAGCTCCTGATCCAGCGGGAACGAGGCGATCATGCGGCACCCCTCCCGTTCTCGGTTGCGTCGGTGTCGCCAGCGACGTGGCGTGCCCGGCGAGCCGGGTCCAGGCGCTCGATCAGGCCGCGAAACTCGGCGAGTTCCTCCGGCGTGAACGACTCGCTCTTCATGAGGCTCAGCACGAGCGAGCCGGGGGCTCCGTCGAAGAGCTGCTCGACCAGCCCCTTGAGGCGGTCGCGCCGGATGCGATCGCGCGAGACCCGCGGGCGGTAGACGTAGGCCGGGCCCGAGCGGTTGCTGGCGACGGCGCCCTTGGCCTCGAGGCGGGTCATCATGGTCAGAACGGTCGTGTAGGCCAGGTCGCGCCCGCGCTCCTGCAGGATGCCGAGCACCTCGCGGACCGTGAGCGGGCCCCGATCCCAGAGGACCTTCAGGACCTCGAGTTCGGCGTCGCCGAGCATGGCGTCTCGTCGTGGCATGGCGGGGTCGGGTCCGATGGGGGCGGGCGAGCGGGTGATGGGCCGCTCGGGAGGCCGATGCGGCGGCTGGCCCCAGCGTCGCCTCCTACAACTGTCGGAGGACAGCCTACTACGAACGTCGTAGGGATGCAAGCCCGTCGGGTTTCACGGTTCGGCTGGCACGATCTTGCTGTCGAGCCGCGCGGCGGTGGAGGGGCTGTGGATGCGCAGTGAAAAGCCCCGGGGGGCGTCCCCGGGGCTGCACTGCGTTCTGGGATGGCGGCACCGGGTTCAGCAGCCCGCGGCGAATAGCGCGAGGAAGAAAAAGAAATCGTCGTTCGTGAGCGTCCCGTTCGGCACGCCATAGCCCGGCTGGCCGGAGACGGCTCCGGTGGTCAGGTCGCAGACCTCGAGGTTCTGGTCTGCGAACTCGGCCAGGAAGCAGAAGAAGTCGTCGTTGTTGAGCACGCTGTTGGGGACCAGGTATCCAGGCTGTCCGGAGATGGCGCCGGTGGTGATGTCGGGGCGGCACACGGGCAGGTCGTAGCCCCAGGCGACGTTGTCGATTTTGATCGGGCCCTGCAGGCCAGGGGAGAACGTCGTACCGGTGATGACGATCGAGGTGATACCGCCGACGGGCTCGTCCCAGGCAACGAACGTGTCGCCCGCGGGCGGGATGCTGCGCGTGATCGTCGCGAGAGGCATGGCGTTGTGATAGAACGCGATGGACTCGCCGAACGTGGCGTTGCCGGTGCCGTTGGCGATGTCGAACCCGACGGCCCGCTGCGGCTGGTCGAACGTGATCTCGAGCGTGCCGTTGGTCTGCAGGATCACGCTGTCGTCGCCGTGGAGGAATCCGCCGTAGAGGTACAGCACGTTGGTGGGTGCGTAGTACTCGATGCCATCGAGCACGCCCCAACTGGGCTGGGCGGTCAACGAAGAGAACGGGTTCGGGCACGGGATCGAGGTGCCGGCGTGGACGCTGAGGCCCTCGAAGTCCTCGAGCAGGGCTCTGTCGTCGAGGATGGCGTCGAGTTCGGCGCGGGTTGCGATCTCGCCGGCGAGCAGCGGCGCGGCGAGCATGGCGGCGAGGAGGAAGGCCGGCGAGTGCGGTGTCGTGCGTCGCATGGTGGTTCTCTCGGTGTCGGGCTCCGCAAGGGCTGCGCGCGAGGATCTGGGTTCGTCGGGCCTCGGCATCAGCAGCCCGCGCTGAAGATGGTGAGGTAGTAGAAGAAGTCGTCATTGGTGACCGCGCCGTTCGGCACGCCGTAGCCCGGCTGGCCCGGCACGGCCCCGGTGGTCAGGTCGCACACCGCTGCGTTGCCGGCGGCGAACTGGGCCAGGAAGTAGAAGAAGTCGTCGTTGTTCAGCACGCCGTTGGGCACGCCGTAGCCCGGCTGGCCGGGCACGGCACCGGTGGTCAGGTCGGGCTGGCAGGGGGTCTGGCGCTCGTACGCGCCCATGTCCACAATGGCGCTGCCGCCCGCTCCGCCGGGAAGGCCGACGTTTGGCGCCCCGGGGTCATCGATGAACCTGGCCAGGGCGTCCAGATCGGTGGTCACTCCGACCGGGACGCTGGCGTTCTCGGCGGCGTCGATCGCGGGCGAGGCCGCCATCAGGTGAAGATCGCCGGAGGTTGGCGCAACCAACAGCGGATCGATGACGATGCAGCCCGGATAGTCGGCGGGATTGGGCGGGTCCTCGCCGGGGATGGGGGTGAGCAGGTCCTGGATGCAGGAGTAACGGGCCTCGAAGTCGCCCTTGACGCCCCACCGGGACGGGGGCAGGCCCGCCCCGCTGGCGATGTTGCCCCAGATGATCGAGTTCCGGATGTCGACGGTTCCGATACCGAGCGTCTGGACGCCGACGCCCTCGGCTCCCTGGTTGCGCACCATCGAGCAGTTGATGATGGTGGTGAAACCGGGGTTGCGCGTGTACGCGGCCACGCCCGCCCCATAGCCGCCGTCGCCCGCGACGGGGCTCAGGTTGTACTCGTAGACGCGGTTGTTCCAGAAGAGGCTGTTCGTGACCTCGGTCGGCCCCCACGTGTAGATGCCCGCGCCGCCGGGCGCCTCGTTGCCTCGGAACTCGCAGGCACGCACGACGAGCGACCCCAGGAAACTGCTGATGCCGCCCCCGCGGGCGATCTCGATGCCGCCCGAGGTGTAGAAATGGCGGGCGACGTTGGACGTGAAACGGCATCGTTCGACGGTGAGCGTGCCGGTCGTCTGCGAGCCGATCGCGCCCCCCTGGCCCTGCCCGCCGCTCCCGCCGTGGACCGTGGTGCAGGCGTTGAACGTGCAGCCGCGGATGGTGACGTTGGAGGCGCCCGCCAGGAAGACCCCGCCGCCGTCGCCCAGGTGGACGTAGTTCTGGTCGAACGCGCAGTCCTCGATGAGGGCGTCCGAGTCGTACAGGTAGATGGCCCCGCCGTGGGCGAACGCCGCCAGGTTGCGGATGAACCGGCAGTGCCGGACGGTGGGGCTGCCGGCCGGGGCGAACACGCCGCTGCCGAACATCAGCGCGTTGCCCGCGGGCGTCCCGCTGGGGCCCGTGTGCCCGAGGGTGATCGTGAATCCGTCGATGATGGCGGTCGCGTCGACCCCGGACGCGTCGATGACGTGCCCGGCGTTCGACGAGTTCACCGCCCAGCTCGATGGCCACGCGCCGGTCGAGAACGTGTCATCGCGCCCGACGTCGCCGCTGAGGATGGTCGGGTTGGCGTTCCAGTCGCGCTGGTCGCGCACCGTCTCGGTGCCGGCGAATCCGCCGAACATCGCCACGCCCGACGAGGCGACGAACGAGGACGTGGCGTCGGTGGGCGTGTAGGTGCCCGAAGCGACCCAGACCTCATCTCCCGCCGAGGCCGCTGCCAGCGCGCCCTGGAGCGTTGGGAACGCGTCTTCCCACGTCGCGCCCGTGCCCGCGCCCACGGCCCCCTCGCGGACCCGAAGAACCCCGCCCGACGCGGCGGCGGTCAGTCCGGCCAACAGGGCGAGCGCGAAGGTGTGTTGGGCGGGCCTCGTGCGCATGGGGTCTCCTCCCGAGCGGGGCGGTTGCCAAGGGCGATACCGCGGAGAATCTGGGTGCGGCACGCGGCGAACACACCACGCCGCGCCATTATTCGGATTGCCTTATCCTGTTTCAACCCCATCGGGCGGCGTGCCCGCCGCGGGCCTCCTCCGGCTTGAGGCCCAACGGACCCCGGCCTAGACTCGTGGCCCGAGAGGGCGGGCCCGGTGGACCGCTCGCGGGCTGTCGTCTCGCACTGGAATCCAGCCCCGGCTAGCGTCCGGGGTCTGCGTGTCGGCGTCGCGTGCCGAAGGAGTCTGCCTTGGTTCGGATCCGTCTCCAGCGTCAGGGCCGTCGGAATGCTCCGTTCTATCGCCTCAACGCGATCGACCAGCGGACGCGCCGCGACGGGCGGGTGATCGAAGCCCTCGGGTGGTTCAACCCCCTCGAGAAGGACGCCGAGAAGCAGTTGAGCCTCAACGGCGAGCGGATCCAGTACTGGCTCAGCGTCGGGGCCCAGCCCACCGAGACCGTCCGCGACATGCTCGGGCGGGCCGAACTGCTGCCCGCCAAGATGAAGGAGCAGTGGGAGGCCGACCGCAAGCACGCCCGCGACGTCGTCGAGCAGAAGAAGGCGGCAGCCGAGGCCGAGGCGGCTGCGGCCGCCGCTGGCGAGGGCGAGAAGGCCCAGGGCTGATCGCCTGGCCCATCCGTGAAAGAATCGATTGCATCGCCCGCTTCCAGCGGGCGATGCTCGTTTTGGCTCCAACAATCCCACATGCGGATCGACGTGCTCACGACGTTCCCGGAGATGTTCGCCGCCGAGCCGCCCGCGGCCCTGGGCGTGAGCATCCCCGCCCGGGCCAGGGCCGCCGGGATCGTCGAGGTCGTGGCGACGGACATCCGGGCCTACGCCGAGAACAAGCACGCGAAGACCGATGACCGCCCGTTCGGGGGCGGGCCCGGCATGGTGATGATGTGCCAGCCCATCTGGGACGCGGTGCGAGGCGTTGAAGCCAGCGACCCCCGCCCGGCCCACCGGGTGCTGCTGACCCCGCAGGGGCGCCCGTTGACGCAGGCGATGGTGGAGCGACTGGCCGGGCTGCCGCGACTGCTGGTGCTGGCCGGGCACTACGAGGGGATCGACGAGCGGGTCATCGAAGCCCTGGCGCCCGAGGAGATCTCGATCGGGGACTATGTGCTGTCGGGGGGTGAACTGGCGGCGATGGTCCTTATCGACGCGGTCGTGCGCCTGCTGCCGGGGGCCCTGGGGGACCAGGAATCGGCCCTGGCCGAGAGCTTCTCGACTGTCGCAGGGGCGGGCGATTCGCCGCACGCGCGCCTGCTGGACTGCCCCCACTTCACCCGCCCCAGAGTCTGGCAGGGGCGGGAGGCCCCCGAGATCCTGGTTTCCGGGGACCACGCCAAGGTCGCCCGCTGGCGGCTCGAGCAGCGTCTGGCCCGAACGCGGGATCGCCGCCCGGATCTGCTCCCGAACGACCCGCAGCCCGACCCGCAGCCCGACCCGCAGGCCAACCCCGCCGAACCCGCCTGCCAACCGCCCGGCCGTGTGGACAGTCCCGGCACGGGTTCCTAACGTTCAGGCCCGGCTCGGGACGCCCCTTGGTGGCTCCGGCGTTCCTGTTCCAGCCCGGGCTCGATTCCTGACCATCGGCCTCGGGCGACCGCCCGGGGCGACCGCCCACGGGGTGCTTCCATGACCGCGACCGCGACCACGACGGCCCGACTCAACCCCCAGCAGGTGCTGGCGGACCTCGAGGCCAAGCACCTCAAGAGCGACATCCCGCTCATGGACATCGGCGACACCATCGAGGTCCACCAGCGGATCGTCGAGGGCGAGAAGGAGCGCATCCAGCGCTTCCAGGGCGTGCTGATCGCCCGCTCCGGCGGCGGGATCAACGAGATGATCACGGTCCGGCGCGTCGTCGACGACATCGGCGTCGAGCGCGTCTACCCGATCCACTCGCCCATGATCGCCACCTTCAAGGTCGTGCGACGCGGCGACGCCCGCCGGGCCAAGCTCTACTTCCTGCGCGACCGCGTGGGCAAGAAGCGCCGCCTCCGCGACCGCCGGCGTGGCCTGAAGCACGTGGCGAACGAGCCGAAGGGCTGAGTCCGACCGAAGTCTGGGACGCCCCGACGCGTGGCATGCTTGTGGCTCTGCACAAGCATGCTTGGCTCATCCATGAACTCGGCGACTCCCCGTGCTTGCTCCGAGCAGCAAACATGCCACCCCGTCGCCGCAGTGGGGGCAGATCGGACGGCGTGTTCAGGCACGCGGTTCGGCGGCCCGGCTCCGGTCCACCAGGCGCGCCACGCACGCCGACTCGACCTCGTCCACGCCGATGCGGTCCATGATGGCCGCACCGGCATCCCGCTTGTGGTCGATCTCGTCGCCCCGCTCGAGGTGCTGGATCACGTCGTGCTCGCGCCGGTACGGCCCGACCAGGTCGACCCGCGTCGGGCCAAACAGCGCCACGCACGGACGTTCGAAGCCGACGCCCATGTGCAGGGCCGCCGAGTCGTTGGCGACGACCAGCGCGGCCCGTTCGACGAGCGCCATCAGCGTGGCGACGTCGGTCTGGCCCACCAGATCAACGACCCTCTTGTCGCGGGCCGCGAGTTCCAGCACGGGGCCGCACTGGTCGCGCTCGTCGCGTCCGCCCACGACCACGATGGAGACTGCGGCCGAGTCGAGCAGGCGTTGGGCGAGTGCCGCAAACCGGTCGGCGGGCCAGCGTTTCGAGGCCCAGCGGCTTGTGGGGGCGAGCAACACGTACCGATCGCGTGAACCGACCAGGTCGGCCGCCCGGGCGCGCGAGGCCTCATCGGTGTGCAGGCGCATGTCGACCACCGGCGCGATCCCCAGCCCGGCGCACGCGATGCCCAGCATGCGGTCGACCGTGTGCCACCCCGCCGGGATCGGCACGCGCCGGGTGTAGAGCAGCGGGGCGCCCTCGCGGGCCGAGGCCTCGCCGATGCGGCAGGCGGCCCCGGTCATCCAGGCGAGCAGCCCGCTGCGGGCCAGGCCCTGCGCGTCGACCACCAGGTCGTACCCGGGCTCGCCCAGGCGGGCGGCCCACTCGAAGAACGCCGCGGCCTTCGGGGGCGTCAGGCCGCCCGCGAACGCGCGCCGGGGGAATCGGACGGCGTTGTCCAGGGCCGGGTGGTGCTCGATGGCCGCGGCGAACGAGTCCTGCACGAGCCAGTCGATCCGGGCATGTGGGAACGCGGCCCTCAGCGTGGTGAGCACGGGAACGGAACGACAGACGTCGCCGAGCGCGCTCGGGCGGATCAGCAGGATGCGCCGGAAGTCGTCCATCCCACGAGAAGGCGCGCGAACCGATGACGGTGTTCACCCGGGCGCAGCAGCGGGTCGGTCGATCGCGTCAGCTCTTGCCGCCGACGACCATGCCGATGACGCCAGCGATGAGCGTGAAGCCGCCCAGCCCGCCGACCACCGCCCAGAAGTTGGTGGTGATGGTCTCGAGGAGCCCGCCGCTCATGCCGGTGATGCTGAAGACGGCCACGGCGATCGCCAGAGCGAGGGTGAGGACCATGCCCAGGGCCAGGCCGCCGGCCAGCCCGGAACCCTTCCCGTCGAACGCCTCCATCTGCATCATGGGGGAGATGGCGGGGGAGTCGGCGATCTCGGCGCCGGTGGTTTCGAACAACGCGCCGCCGCCGCCCGCGTCGGTGGCGGTCGAGGACATGGTCTCCTGCTGGTCGCCGTAGACGTTGCCGAGGATGTCGGCCCCGAGCGAGGTGTCGTCGGCCTCGCGTGCGGCTTCGAGCAGGCCCGAGCCGGCGGAGGAGCCCTTGTCGGCAAACTCGACGTTCCGGGACGAGGTCACCTGGGTCTGGGCGTTGGGGTCGGCCGACTCGAGGTCGTCGTCGAAGATGGAGATGCCGCTGGACTCCTTGTGGGAGGAGGAGGAGCCGCTCTCGCCGGCGAGCGAGATGCCGGTGCCCGAGGCGCCCAGCCCGCTGGACGCCAGCGACAGGGGCTCGAGGTCGACACCGCTGCCGAGTCCGCCATCGTCGCCGCCGTCGCCGGCGAGCAGGTCGACCTGGTCACGCTTGAGCATGATGCGGTCGCGATCGCGGAACTCCTGGAGCTGCCCGGAGTCGACCATCTGCTTGACCTGGCTCTCGGACTGGCCCAGTCGCTGGGCCGCTTCCTCGAGCGTGTAGAACATTTTGGCCATCGGCACACTCTCCGGACAGAGAAGGTCTCGACCCCACGAGCCCACGCCGCAAGCCCGCGCCGGCTTGGGGCCCCTCTTCGGGGGTGCTGAACCGGGTGGTCCGAGCCCCATGTCGCCGGTGCCGGGACTGGTCCCGGCTGGCCGGAGGATGCGGCACGACCGCCCTCGGGTGCAACCCTTGGAGGGGAAGGGGATGGTAGCACGAAATCCCGCGTGCGACACGCGGCGGAGGGGGTGCCCGGCCGCACACGGGGCGCGGACCATCGGCCCGCTCTATCAGTCTACGCGGGGCAAGCGTCGGTTGTTCCTCGACTTATCCGACCAGGGTGGGCTTTCGGAGGGGCGTGGGTGCTGGGGTGACGCCGGCGGAGCCCCCAGGCGATTGCGGGCGGGCGGGGCGGGGATGACCGATAAGCGGCGGCGTGTGCGGCGTGGTCGGCGTGGCGACGGTGCGTGGGCGGACCCCCTCGGTCGATCGGGCGGGGCTCGAGGCGATGCGCGACCGCCTGGCCCATCGCGGGCCGGATGGGGACGGGCTGTGGATGGAGGGGGCGGTCGGGCTGGGGCATCGGCGTCTGGCGGTGGTTGGCCCGGGCGAGGGTGGGGCCCAGCCGCTGGTGTCGCCTTGCGGGCGGCACGTGCTGGTCTACAACGGGGAGCTGTACAACGACGCGGAGGTTCGGGCGGCGCTGCGGCGAGAAGGCCGCGGCCAGAGCCGCCCGCTGGACGGGCTGCTTGCCGAGGGTGACGCCCAAGGCGCGTGCGACACGCCGACGGTGCTGGCGGCGCTGATGGCGTGGGGGACGGAGGGGCTGGCCCGCCTGCGGGGCATGTTCGCGCTGGCGTGGTACGACGCGAGCCGCGATGTCGTGACGCTGGCGCGCGATCCGCTGGGGATCAAGCCGCTGCTGGTGTGGCGGGGGCACGTTCCGGGCGGCGGTGAGGAGGTCGTGTTCGCGAGCGAGGTCGGCGCGATCCTGGCCCACCCGCACATCGCGCCCCGCCCCGACTTCGCGGTGGTCAGCTCGTACATCACCACGATCCGGCGGACGCTGGGCTCGCGGACGATGTTCGACGGGATCCGCACCGTTGGCCCGGGCGAGTGGCTCGCGCTCGATCTGTCCGGCGAGCGGATCGTTGAGCGCAGGGGTTCGATCCCGCTCGTCGCGGGCCTGGGCGTTTCGGGCGGCGTCGGGAGCGACGCGGAGCGGCGGCTCGATGCGGGTGCAGACCCGGAGGAGGCGTTCGCCCGAACACGCGAGATCGTGGGCGACTCGGTTCGGCGGCATCTGCGGAGCGACGTGCCGCTGTGCGCCCTGCTCAGTGGGGGGCTGGACAGCACGATCGTCTGCGCCGAGACGCGTCGGCACATCGGCGAACTCCAGACGTTCTGCACCGGGGCGATCGACGCGGGCGGCACCGGGAGTCCGGACTTCGAGATGGCCCGATTGGCCGCTGTTCACCTGGGCACGGCCCACACGGAGCGGGCGATCGATCGTGGGGCGTTCCTGGAGCAATGGCCCTGGATGGTTGAGCGGCTCGGCCTGCCGCTGTCGACGCCGAACGAGGTCGGGATCCACGGGATCGCGGCGTGCCTGCGTGAGCGGGGCAACGTCGTGGCGCTTTCTGGCGAGGGGGCCGACGAGCTGTTCGGGGGGTACGACCGCCCTCTGGCGTCGGCGTGGCGGTGGATCGAGGGCGGGGGAACGGCCGTCGATCTGGGCGAGTTCGTGCTTGGAGACGGCGCCTGGGTGCCGGCAGAAGCCAAGTCGCGGTTCCTTCGGGCGGTGTTCTGGGAGGCGATCGAGCGCGACGCGGCGATGGTCGAGACCTACCGCGACGGGCTGGGCGAGTGCGTCGCCGATGCCGGGGCGCGCGGGTGGCGCGGGCACGAGGCGATGATGCAGGCGGTGCTTGGCTGGCACCGGCGGGTGAACCTGGTCGGGCTGCTTGAACGGCTCGACGGGGCGACGATGCTCGCGGGGGTGGAGGGGCGGACGCCGCTGGCGGATGCGGGGGTGGCGGCGTGGGCGGAGGGGCTGCCGGTTGGGCTGAAGTTCAGCCCGGTGGAGAGGGCGGAGGATTCGACGCACACCAAGATCGCGCTGCGCCGCGCGTTCGCGGCGCACGTGCCCGAGGCGATCCTGAACCGTCCCAAGGCCTCGTTCCCGCTGCCGTTCCAGACGTGGATGCGTGGTGCCGTGGGCGTGCTGGATGGGAGCACGCTGGTCGAGTCGCTGTTCGAGCCCGCGGCGATCGCGATGGTGCGCCACAACCCGGAACTGGTCTGGGGCCTGGCCTGGCCCATGCTGAACCTGGCGATGTGGGGGAAGCGGTGGGGGTGGTAGGCCGGTGGCACAGGTTTCCAACCTGTGTTCGGGGCGCAGCCCCGAGCGGGCGACCGGCTATCGTCCCGCGTGCCCGACGCCACCGACCGCCTCCGCACCAGCATCGCCGGGATCGACCTGCGCAACCCCGTGCTGCTGGCGGCGGGCACGTGCGGCACGCTGGATGAGATGGGCGACGTGCTGGACCTGTCGCGCGTCGGCGGGCTTGTGACCAAGTCGATCACGCCCGAGGCGCGCGAGGGCAACCAGACGTGGCGGGTGGTCGAGCTGGGCGTGGGGATGCTCAACGCGATCGGGCTGGCGAACATCGGCGTCGAGGCGTTCGAGCGCGATGTGGGGCCGCGCGTCGCGGGCGTGAAGACGTGCGTGATCGGCTCGGCCGCGGGGTTCAGGATCGACGACTACGTCCGCGTTGCGGGGGCGATGGGGCAGATCGAGGGCGTTCGGGCGGTGGAACTGAACGTCTCGTGCCCGAACGTGCACGGCGGGACCGAGTTCGGGCTGGACACGCGGGGGCTGGGCGAGCTGGTGCACCAGGTGCGCCGGGCGTTGCCGGCGACGGCGCTGTTCGTGAAACTGCCGCCGGTGGCGCTGGGCAGCCCGTCGATCGTGGACGTGGCTCGGGCGGCGATCGAGGCCAGGCCCGAGGGCGGCGGGGCGACGGCAAGCGGCGGGCCGGGCGGGCGACCGGGGGCCGACGCGCTGTGCCTGTGCAACACCACGCCCGCGATGGCGATCGACGTGCGGACGCGCACGCCGCGGCTTGCCAACGTCACGGGCGGTCTGTCGGGGCCGGCGGTGCACCCGATCGTCGTCCGTCTCATCCACCAGGCGTTCGGGGCGATCGCCAGGCCGACCGCGACGCCGATCATCGGGATCGGCGGCGTGCTGCGGTGGGAGGACGCCGCGGCGTTCATCCTGGCCGGTGCGTCGGCGGTGCAGATAGGCACGGGCCTGATGGCCGACCCTCGGAGCCCGCTGCGGGTGGTCAAGGGGCTGGACCGGTGGGTGCGGGAGCAGGGCGTGGCGGGGGTGGGGGACCTGGTGGGAGCGGTGAAGGCCTGAGGCGAGACGGCTTTCGAGCGGAGCCGCGATCGTGAGATCGCGACGAGGTCGACTCGGCGGAGGCGGCATGATGCCATCGCGATCTCACGATCGCGGCTCTGACTGTTGACCCGACGCTATCTGCGCAGGATCCGTCCCACGAGGGCCCCGAGTGCGTGGCGCGCCTTGGCGAGTTTCCACCGGAGTTTGCCGCGAGCCGGCGTGAAGTGGGTGCTGCGCCTCTTCTCGATGGCCGCCGGCGTCCGGTCGGGCTCGGCGGTGAGGGCGGTGGCCACGAGCGACTTCCACGGATCGACGTGCTCGCCGGTGGGCACGCGCTCGAGGCGACGGAGCGCCTCCTGGGTCGCGCTCTCTGTGAGGCCGGTCGGCGGCTGGGTGATGGCCTTGAGGATCAGCACGCGCGTGCTGTCGTGGAGCAGCTCGCGGGCCAGATCGAGGCGGGCGAGAAGGTCGCCGGTCTTCCGCGGCGGGCCCCAGGTCGAGTCCACCTGCATGAACAGCATCTGCACCTGGCGGAGCGTGACGAGGCGGCCCGGCACCGCGGGGATATCCGCGAGCAGGCGCTGCATCGCCAGCCCATCGCCCTGCCCCCACTTGGTGCCCGTGCGCTGCTCCGCGTCGGCGATGTCCTGGGCGCTCCAGGAGAGGTGCGGCGTGGCGAGGTCCTTGCCCAGCGGGCTGATGCCCTTGTGCCAGTCGACCTTCGCCGGGTCGGTGTGGTGGTCGATGAAGCGGATCAGGCGCTCCTGGACGCGTCCGAGCGGGCGGTCCTCGAACGCGTGCAGGCCCAGGTATGTCGGCAGCTGGTCGGAGAGTGCGGGGCCGGTGGTCTCCATGCGGTCCAGCAGGAACTCGCACGCGCCCTCCCGATCGCGCTCGGCCCAGCGCTGGATGACCGTCATGCCCACCTGGCTGGCCCGCAGGGTGTACATGTTCCAGGCATCGGCGTCGGCGGTGACCTTGTCGCACAGGTCGAAGAGCAGCGGGGCCGCCGGCGGGCCGGCCTTCTCGAGGGCGTCCAGCAGGCGGTCCGAGCCTTCCTCGGTGAAGGCCTGGGCGCGGATCGAATCGAAGAGGGCATCGAGGAACGCGGGGTCGCGGAAGCGGAGCATCGACTCGATGCCGTCGGCCAGGAGGCGTTCGACGTCGTCGGGGATGTGCTCGGCGAGCATGTAGCGGACCAGGGCCGGGGCGAGTTCGATGAACCGTTCGCCGTCGCTGGTGGCGCTGGCCAGTTCGTTGGCGATAGCCAGGCGGAGGGCGTCGTCCTGGGTCTCGAGCATGGTCGAGACGAGGCGCTCGGGCTCCCAGGTGTGCAGGTCGAGCGATTCGGGGTTGAGCACGCGCCGGATGGTGCGGACCTCGCGGGCGACGCGGGAGTTCTGGCCGCAGTGGTCGCAGGTGGTGATGAGACGCTCGGTCTGGAGCTGGAGGGGGTGCCCGCACGAGGGGCACGGGGCCTGGCCGTCGCGGGCCCGGGCGGTCTGGGGCATGGCGGGCAGGCCGCCCTTGAGGATCGGCTTGAGTCCCTCGCCGCGGCGTTTGCGCCACATCTCATCCAGCAGGTCCTGCTCGGTGTCCTCGGCCCGCTGCTGGTAGACCTGCTCGTAGGCGTCGAGACAGGCCGCCCGCCCCTTGGCGCTGGGCACGGCACGCAGGGCCAGGCCCCAGCGGTACCGCTCGAAGGGGTGGCGGCTGGAGCCCTCGACGACCGCGTCGAGCATCCGCTTGCCGAGGTCGGGGTGGTCGTGCAGCAAGTCGTCGGCGTAAAGCAGCAGAACGGTGAGCATGTCGTCCGGGCCGCGCCACTCGCGCCCGTACTCGCGCCCCGGCTCGTCGATCGACTGGTCGGCCAGGTCGCCCAGCGTGTCGATGACGGCTTGCCGGGTGCGTGTCGGCAGCGTCGGCAGGAGATACGTCGCCACGTCGAACACGACACCGAAGGCCCAGTCGTCGGTCGTCTCGGTCAGGATGCGCCGGACGCACACGAGCGCGTCGTCGAGGCGTTCCTGGTCGCCGGCGGTGTCGAATTCGGCGGCGAGTTCGAGGAAGCGGCGCAGGCCGGCGGGGCCGGCGCTGGTCAGGACGATCATCCCGCCGGAGCTCTCGGGGATCTCCCTGATCAGGCGATCGGCGATCTGGAGGAAGAACCACGCGTCCTTGGGCTGAACGCGCTGGGCCGCGCGGAAGTCGCCGGCCCGCATGCGCCGCCCTTCGCGGGCGGCCCTGGCCTCGGGCGAGTCCTCCTTGATGCCGTCGTCCGCGCGGCGTCTGGCCCCGCCGTGGAGGAACACGATGAGGTGGCGGGCCCACTCGGCGTCGGCGTCCCGTTCGGCCTTGATCAGGGCGTCGGCCAGTGCGGGTGACCACAGCATCAGGTCTTCGCCGGTCAGGCGACCGTTGCCCGATTCGGCCAGAGCCAGCGCCTCGTCGCGATCGCTGGTGAGCAGCGCGTGGACCCACGGCCCGGCCTGCCAGTCCTCCGGCGGATCATCGGCGTCGTCGTACTCGCGTTCGTCGGAGAGCGGCGGGGACCGCAGCGCGGGTGCGGGCGCGGGCTGGTACTCGGCGTTCACGTCGGTGCCGCAGAAGTCGCAGGTGACGATCTGCTGGGCCTCGAGTTCGGGCAGCGGGGCGGCGCAGGCGGGGCAGTGGGGGGTCTGTTTCATGGCGTGCTCCGCTGTGGGGCGCGAGACTTGTCGACGAACCCGGGCAGGGTGAAGAGGCGACGCGATCAGCGCCAGAACAGCAGGCGTCGCATCGTGCGGTGACGCTCGAGCCGCTGGAACATGGCTTCCATCCGCTGGCCCAGCCCGGGCGCTCGGAGTCCCTCGAGCACCTCTTGGGCGATCGGGGCGAGGTTCGGGTGCTCGCGCCACGGCTTGAGGATCCGTTTCACCCGGGCGTAGTGGCTCGCGGTCATGTCCGCGGGGCGGGTTCGGGCCGAGTGCATGACGCAGTGGCGCGTCGCGTCGAGGCGAAGGGACTCGAGAGTGGCCAGGCGTTCGAGGATGTTCTCCGCCGACTCATGCTCGCTGCGCCACCAGTTCATCTCATCGAGCAAGGTGGCCGCGTCGCGGGCGAGCATCCTGGCTCGGCGCTGCTCGGGCGTCTCGTTCTTTGGGCGCACCGGGCGGGGACGCTCATCTTCGTCGTCGCGTCCTCTGTCGTGCCGCCCACGCCACATCCACTGCGGGAACTCCAGCGTGTCGACGTCGAGGTGCTCGTCGACAAACCGGAGCACCATCTCCTGCGACGGGCCGAACGCCTGGTTGCGGAACCGCGAGTGCACCAAGTGCTCGCCCAGTTCCACCGCCAGCGGGTCGCGGGCCTCGTGCATCCGCTCGAGCAGCCACCTCGTCTGGGGCTCGCTGCCCGCATCATCGGCGTCGTTGAGAAGGCGTCGGGCGAGGCTCAGGGCCGTGCCCACGGCCTCGTCGTGCTTCTTGACCCGTCGCGCGTTCGCATCGGCGTAGTCGAGCAGCGCTGGCAGCGCGACGGACCCGCAGGCGGCGATGGCCCCGAGCAGGCGCTTGCTCTGGTGCGGCCCGAACCGCCCGCGCCGGAAGGCGTCAACCAGGGCTTGGTTGAACCCCTCGTCCCGGTGGCGGTGGAGGCGCGTGATGACCCGGTCCATGGCGTAGCCCATGTCGCCCGGCAGGTCGCCCGAGAGCACCTCGAGCACGGCGTCGGCGTGCTCGGCGAACCGACCGCCGTCGGTCAGCGGCGAGTCGAGCTCGTTGGCGATCGCCATTCGGAGGGTCTCGTCGTCGGACGTGCGGTAGGTGTCCAGCAGGCGTCGGGGCGACCAGTGCCCGAGGTCGTCCTCGCGCACGCCGGGCGAGACGATCCGGAGTTCGCGCGCAATCCGGGCGGTGCCGCCGCAGTATCCGCACACGACGACCAGCAGCAGCTCCTTGAGGGGCAGGGCCCGCCCGCACGACGGGCACTCGGCCTGGCCCGCGGCGGGGCGTGCCAGCGACACGCCCGACCTGCGTTTGCCGGGTTGGGCCGGGAGCGCGGGCAGGCCCGCGGCCAGGTCCGGCACGCTCTCCCACGCGAACTTGCCGCCGGGCGGCCCGGCGATCTCGTGGAACACGTGCACGCACGCGTCTCGCCCCCGCGTCGACGGGAGCAGGGCGACCGCCTCTTTCCATCGATCCACATGGCGCCAGCCGCCCCTGGTGTCCCGGTACTCCTCGCGGATCGCGCGGAGCACCTGTTCGCCCACCGCCGGCTTCTCGTGGAGCATCTCGTCGACGAACAGCAGGATCGGGTTGAGCACCTCTTTCGGCCCGCGCCAGTCGCGTGGGTCCCGGTCGTCGGGTTCGTTGGTGTGGTTGTCGGCCAGGTCGGCAACGAACCGCACCAGCGCTTCCTGCTCCGGTCCCTGTCGCGTGGCGATGAGGTGGAACGCGGCGTCGAGTTGGAGCCCGAACCGCTCGGCGTTCCGCGTGTCGTGGTGCGAGTCGCCAAGGCGTGCCAGCAGGAGGCGGAGGCACTCGAGGCGCAGGGCCGCTCCCCTCCCGTCGCCGTTCTCCCGCGCCGCGGCCGCAAGGTCCATCAGGCGCTGCATCGCGGCCGGCCCCGCCGCCGAGAGCGCGACCAGCGCCGCGTCCGAGCCCGGGCAGCAGCCCTCGACGAACCGGGCCAGTTCCAGCATCGCACGGCAGGTCCGCGAGTCTTCGCGCTTGCGGATCTCTCCCGTGTTCGAGAAGCAATGGCGCACCAGGCGCGACGACTCTTCGTGGGAGTCCGGCCCCCGCTGCTGCGCTTGCCGGAGCGCCGCCAGCAACTCGAGCGCTTTGCTGTCGTTCTTGCCCGCGGCGATCCCGCGGAGGAGCAGGGCGATCGCCATCGCCAGCGAACCCGGTCCTTCACGCTCCTGGCGTGCCACCTCGTCGGCGAGCGCCGCGGCCCACGCCACCGCGTCCTTGTCCCACACCGGCAGGCTGCTGGTCGTGGCGATCACGAACTGGCGATCCGGGTGCGGCTCGGTCAGCAGATAGGTGAATACGACTCCGGCGTCCCAGTTGGCCAGGTGGTCGCGGCAGAAGTACTCCAGGTGTTCGGCCGGCAGGCGGTCGGCCTCGAACCGCACGTTGCCGCCGCCGGTGTTCCGGCGTCCGTCGAGCGACAGCGGGGGCGAGCGAAGGGGCCAGCGGGGCACGAGTTCCCGCTGGACGTTGGAGTCGGTGCCGCAGAACTCGCAGGTGACGATGCCGTCGTCGCCGTACTCGGGCAGCGGGGCCGCGCACGCCGGGCAGTGGGGCATGTGGCTGGCCATGGGCGTGCTCCGGGCGGGGGTGCGCCGCCGGTGGGGCGGGCCCGCGTCGATCACCGGTGGCAGGAGGCCCGCAGCGTACCGGATCGGGCTCCGGGCATCCCGGCGCGGCAATGGCGACCGGCGAAACCGGCGGACGCCACTCCGAAGAACATCCGAGGGCGCGGCCCCGCGTGGGCCACGAATCCGGATGGGCGAGAGGATCGTCGGCGGGGGTCGGCGCGCACACGCCGGAATCCCCGGCTATATTGGGCCGGTCGTCGGGGCCACGCGCCCGCCGCGCGTGGCGGGTCGACACGGAAGGGGGCTCGCGTGGGCATCTTGCGCAAGGGAATCGACTTCGTGGCCGGGCTCATCCCCGGCTACAAGGGCTACAAGGACAAGGAGCAGCGCCGCGACGCGGACCGCATGCTGCGCCACGCGATCGTGACGCGCCTGCAGGAGCGCAAGGCCGTCGTCGACCGCGCCATCGCCGAGTCGAGCCGCAAGTTCCAGTTCGACAACCTCGAGCCACTGGAACTGGTCAAGCGGAAGCTGGAGCGCGTGACCGACCTGGTCCGGCACGCCCCGGCGGGGTACTCCGGCTTTTTCGACACGGCCGAGATCGGCCCCGAGCAGCTCGACCGCATCTACGAGAACGACGCGGGCGTGCTCGAGCGTGTCAACGAGGTGGCCCAGGTCATCGAGGGTCTGCCCCGGGCCGAGGACGTCCCAGCGGCCGCCGACCAGTGCGTGACCGCGCTGCAGAACATCGAGAAGGCCGTGCTGGAACGCGACCATCTGTTGATGGATGTGGGGTGAGCAGCGGGTGGAGAAGAGAGAGAAAAGAGAAGCGTTGGTAGAGTCCTGAGTCCTTGGTCCTGAGTCCTGGAGGTCGGGCAACGGATTGTCGAGCACACACGGCGCGGGCCCAGCGCCACGCAAACTCCAACTCCTATCCCGCGTATCTTCTCCGCGTCCCTCCGCCCGACTCCGCGGCCTCCGCGTTCTCCCTTCCCGAGTGCCAAGTGCCTCGTGCCTGATCGAGACCACCATGCCCCAACTGGCCCAGATCATTGAGTTCCAGGACACCGTTGGCGACGTCCTCGCCGCTCGACTCCCCGCCACCGGCGAGGGCGTCATCGAGTGGGGCTCGCAGCTCATCGTCCGCGAGGGCCAGGTCGCGGTGTTCTTCCGCGACGGCAAGGCCATGGCGACCTTCGAGCCCGGGCGCTACGTCCTGACCACTCAGAACGTGCCCGTGCTCACGAAGTTCGTCACCGGCTTGGTCTATGGCAAGGGCAACACGCCCTTCCGGGCGGAGGTCTACTACGTCGCCACCAGCCTGCACCGCGACCTGAAGTGGGGCACGCCCTCGCCGGTCTACATCCCCGATCCGATCCTTCTCCAGATCCCCATCCGGGCCAACGGACGCTTCGCCATCCGCGTGACCGACGCGTCGATCTTCGTGCCCAAGGTCGTCGGCACACGCCCGATCTTCCGCACGCGTGACATCGAGGACTATCTGCGGGCCCAGTACATCGTGGCCGCCCTGACCGACGGCGTGGCCTCGCTGGGCAAGTCGTTTGTCGAGCTGCCGCGGTACTACCGCGAACTAGGCATCGGCGTGAAAGCCATCATCTCGCCGGAGGTCGCGACCCTCGGCGTGGAGATGACCGAACTGGCGGTGAACTCGGTCACGACGACCGAGGAGATCCGCCAGGTTCTCGATCGGAACGCGGGCATCGCCAGCGAGGCGTTCGCCCGGGCCCGCGGGACGCAGCTCGAACTCGAGGCCAAGGCCGCGGGCGCCGCCCGCCTGGCCGAGGCAGGGACCTCCTACCAGCAGGTCGGCATGGCCGACGCCATGAAGACCATGGCCGCCAACCCCGGGCAGGGCTCGGGCGGCGGCGGGAGCAGCGCGATGGACACCGGCGTGAACCTCGGCCTGGCGATGATGATGCCCCAGATGATGGGCCAGATGATGCAGAACCAGCAGCCCGTCGGCGGGGCGGCGGCTCCCCAGGGCCAGAACCCCGCCGGGGTGGCGGCGGTCGCCACCCAGGCCGATCCGTTCGCCAAACTCAAGCAGCTCAAGGAGTTGCTGGATATGGGTGCCATCACCAAGGAAGACTTCGAGGCCAAGAAGGCGGAGCTGCTTAAGTCGATCTGACCCCTTCGCCCCGGACTTCCCCCGGGAGGATGAACAGGCGGCCCGTCGGACTCCCAATCAGGCGGAACGCAGAGTGTGGTGGCCCGGCGGATCGGGTCGATGCTCAGAGGATCAGCCAGGGGCGGCGCGGGGCCGTCCGAACCCCGCCAGACGCGTCCCGCGGAGCACCTTCGAATGGCCAAGAAGAAGACCACTCGAACCTCGCCCTCCAAGAAGGCGCCCGCGAGGGCCGCCCCGAAGAAGCCGGTCGCCAAGGACGCGGGGAAGAACGCCCCGAAGAAGGTGGCCAAGAAGGCACCCAAGAAAGCGGGAGCGGGCCGCGCCACCGCCTCGACCAAGTCCCACGCGGCCCACGGCCCGCGCTCCGGCTCGCGCCACGCGCCGAAGAAGGCGGCCAAGCCCACCGGCGCCAAGGCCCTCGAACTGTTCGCCCAGGCGATGGACATGGCCCAGTCGGGCTTCCTGTTCGATGCCATCAGCGCGTTCAAGGACCTGGCCGCGGACAGGAAGAACGACCTGGCCGACGACGCCCAGTGCAACGTGGGGCTGTGCTATCTGCGGATGCACCTGTACGCCGACGCGCTCGAGTCGTTCGCCAAGGTCGCCCGCGACTATCCCGACGCCACGATCGCCCAGGTCCAGGGCGCAGCCCACGAGTACGGCAAGACCGCCGCCAAGGCGCACCTCGGGCGCGTTCACGCTTTTCTCGGCATGGGCGACCTCGCGTCTGCCCGAGCCGAGGCCGACGCCATGCAGGCCGACACGGAGTCCCACGTGGTCTCGGCCGACGGCTCCCGCCAAACGTTCGCGCAGCTTGCCGACACGGCGGTTCGGGCGGCGGGGGGCTGACACGTTTGTGCGGGCTGGGGTTCAGTTCCCAGCGGCGGGCCCGCCGGTTCGGTTTCCCACCGGAACTCGCCTGCCTTTCTCCCAGGGTTTCTGCTAGTCTCTGCGCGCCCGCGGACCATCCCACCCCCGCGGCCCCGGAGAGACGACATGACGCTGTCCGCTCGCACCGCCGGTTTTGCTGTCGCCGCGCTCGCTCTGGCGGCGGGCCAGGCCCTGGCCCAGTTCGCGATCAAGGTCGACGCCACGCCGCTCGAGGCGCCGACCATCGAGATCGCCGGCGTCTCGTACCCCAACACCGCACAGGTCACCGTGCTGCTGGACCCCGGCACCTACACCGTCGGTTATTCCTCGCCCGGCGGCCCCAGCGTCGCCGCCCCGTTTACCGTCACGGGCACCGGCACCGTCTCGTTCAGCCCCGGCCTGGGTCTGATCGGCGACACGCTCGACCCCACCCGTGTTGTCGCCAACGGTGTCAACCTGTTCTACAAGAACTTCCTGGCCGCGGACGGGCTGGAACTCACGGGTCTTGGCCCGGTGCCCGCGCCGTCCGGCACGTTGCTGGCCGGGCGCTTCCTTCCGGGCGTGCACCGGCTCTCCTACTCCACTGGCCCCGGCCTGCCCCGGGCCTTTGTCGACTTCACGATCCAGGCCAACGGGCGGGCCACGTACAACTCAAGCCTTGAGGGCATCCTCCTTGGCAACGGCACGCTGACCGGCTTCGCGTTCAGCGGCGCGCTCATCACCATCAACAACACGTCGCTCTCCGCCGCGGACGTGCGGATCAGCGGGATCTACCCCAACTCCCCGGCCCCGAGCGCGTCGTTCACGGTCGCCCTGCTGCCCGGCGAGCACGTGGTCTCGTACGAGTCGAGCGCCGCCGGCCAGGACGCCGCGACCTCGTTCACGGTCAACCCCGGGTCCACGGTCTCCTACGCCCCCGACCAGCAGGGCGTCCTTCTCGGCGCGGGCACGGGGACCCTGACGATCCAGGGGCGCCAGGTTTCGGTCGACAACTCGTTCCTGTCCAGCCCCCAGGTCCGGTTTGGCGGCGTGTTCGACGCTTCGCCCATGCCGGCCTCGCTGGTCGGCCTGAACCTGCTGCCGGGCGAGCACGACATCGGGTACGAGTCCAACCCCGTCGGCCCCGACGCGGCGACCAGCGTCACGGTCAACAGCGACGGCACGGTCGCGTATGACCCCGCCGACGAGGGCGTGCTCCTGGGGGCCGGCTCCAGCGGCCTCACGCTCCGCGGCGCCGATCTGGTGATCGACAACTCGTACCTGTACGCGACCAACACCGAACTGCACGGCTTCGGCGTGGGGCTGGCCAACGACACGACGGTCCAGACGCTGCTGCCCGGCACGCACGCCATCGAGTACGCCGCGTCGCCCACCAACCCGCCCGCGCGTGCCCTGTTCGATGTGGGCGCGACCGGGGCGGCCGAGTACGACCTGTTCCTCGAAGGCACGCTCGTCGGGTTCGGCACAAACATCCTGCGCGTGCCCGGGATCGAGGTCCGGGCGGCGGTGCCCGAGTGGGGCGCGGGCTCGGCCCACGTCTTTGCCAACCCGTTCCTGAACTCGTGCGAGCGGATCCGGGTGCTGCCCGGCTGGCACAACCTGGGCACAATCGATCCGTCGCCGGACGCGGTCGAGTTCGTGGTCCTGCTCGACGGCTCGATCGACTTTGACCCGTCGTTCGACGCCGACTGGGCCGGGCGGGGCACGAGCCTGCTGCAGCAGCGCGACGGGGCGGGCGTGCCGCAGGTGTGCAACCAGGCGCCGGTGGCGATCGTGGACCCGGCGGACATCACCGTCGAGGCGACCAGCGCGCTGGGGGCGTTCGTGTCGCTGGATGGACAGCTGTCGTTCGACCCGGAGAACGAGGGGCTGGAGTACCACTGGGACGTGTCGGACGTCTCGGTCGTGCTGAGCGGGGCCGACACTGCGACGCCCTCGGGCGTGTTCGCCATCGGCACGACGATGGCGACGCTGACCGTGACCGACCCGCAGGAGGCCTACAGCACGGCCGACGCGATCATCCGGGTCGTGGACACCACGCCGCCCGCCGTGATGTGCTCGACCGACATCGCGACGCTGTGGCCCCCGAACCACAAGATGAAGCTCGTTGAGCTGCAGGTCATCATCGAGGACGTCGCCGGCTCGGCCCAGCTCCTGTCGGCGACGCTGCGGAGCGATGAGCCGGACGACGCGCCCGGCGGGGACGACGGCAACACGTGCGGCGACGTGAACGGGGGCGACGGGTTCGCCGGCCCGGTGGACATCGCGGACCTGTTCGTGTTCGACCCGTCGCGTGGCACGAGCGGGGCGTGGGTCGCCAACGTGCTCCTGCGGGCCGAGCGGGCCGGCGGTGGCGACGGACGCGTGTACACGCTGGACGTGGTCGCGGTGGACGCGGCGATGAACGTCTCGGAGTGCAGCACGTGCGTGATCGTGCCGAAGAGCCGCGGTCGCAACTGACTCGCCTTTGGGGTGGAGCGAACCGACGGGGCGGGCGCTGGGCGCCCGTCCCGCTTCGCGATTGCGACGCGTCCTTATCGCGTGGGCGGCGCGGCCTCGCGGAACAGCACCGGGACGGCCGTTTGGCCGTGCATGAAGCTGCGATCGCCCGCGGGCCCGATCTCGCCCGAGGCGAAGAATCCGGCGATGGGCATGGGTGGCACGCCGTCGAACTCGCGTCCGCCCTTGGCCCGCTGCTCGCCCGGGGGCTCTGGCGAGAAGGCGCGGCACAGGGTGGCCGCGTCGTGGTTGGGCCCGCCGAAGAGCGCGCGACCGCGTTGGTTGCAGGTGATGAGCAGCGCCGCGGCCGGCGTGCCGTGGATCGCCTGGGCGTCCAGCAGCAACGCCAGATCCTCGTGGGCGGTCTTGGCGTCCCTGGCGTGGAAGCGGACCGTCTGGCCGACGCGGATGCGGTCGGCCACCGCGATCGCGCCGGACTCTCGGTCGGCGCCGACGACGGTGCGGATGAGGTAGTCCGCCCTGCCGAACCGGTCCTTGTACTCGTCGGCGACGACGCCTAGCAACACGCCCTGCCCCCGGACGAGTTCCTGGTCGGCTTCGCCGAGCCGTTCGAACACGGACTCAAGGACCTGCAGCGCGGGGCGTCCGCCGAGTTCGAGCACCGCGTTGCCCCTGGACTTGGTGACGATGTGGTTCTCGCCCATGGGCGTGGCGCCCTGCGAGACGAGCACGTCGGTTCGGATGTCGCCCGCGATCGAGACGCCCACGCCTCCGTTGCGCAGCACGCGGTCGTTCAGGATGAGGCGGGCGTCGCCCGAGGCCTTTCCGCCCGAGGCCAGCCCGCCGACGATGACCCCCGCCGGCACGCCGTCGCTCGTGACGCGGGCACGATTCAGCTCGGGCAGCAGCTTGACCAGTGGCAGCGAGAACGGGTCGGCGAGCAGGATGGTCGTTCGCAGGTCCGGGGCGGCGCCGATGGTGGCCGCGATGTGGTCCGGGGACTGCTCCCCGGTTGCCCCGCCCGCGATCATCATCAGCGACGAGGCGTCGAAGGTCGTGACCCGCACGCCGGGCATTCGGGCGGCGAGCAGCGACACGCCGGCGGCGGCCTCGAGCTCGACCCCGCCGCCAACCACGGCCTCGGTTGAGACGCCGACGATCGCCCCGGCGCCGAGGCGCTCGCGGACCTCGCGTGCGACGTGCTCGGCCTTGGCGATGTGGGGCCCGCCCACGAACAGGAACGCCAGGTCGCAGGGGCCGCCGCCCAGGCCGCGCAGCGCGTGCTCGGCCGCCTGGGCCGCGGCGGAAGCGGCGTCGGTGTGGGCGGACAGGCCCCAGCCGAACGCGAGCCCGGACGCGTCGGCGCGAGGGCTGCGCGAGTCGATCGCCTCGGGCTCTGGATCTGCACCTCCCATCAGGGGGCGATGGTACACGATGGGCGGCGGCGCGAGCAACGCGCAACTCGGATCGGCGGCGGGCGCCCGCGTTCGAGCGGGGCCCGGGGCGCGGCGATAATCCGATCCCCGAACCGACGCGACATCGGAGTGCCCCATGTCCGAGTCTCACCCGCCACTGCTGTACTGCCCCGCGGCCGAATCCGATCTGGACGCCGCCTCGCGCATCCTCGACCTTGCGTTCGCCGGGGGTTTCGAGGGGACGCGCGAGTGGCTGGGCAAGTCCGGCGTGGAGCATCTGCGCGTGCTGCGGGACGCGGAACGCGGCGGCGCGGGGACAAGCGCGACCGAAGCCGGTCCGTCCGGCATTGACCCGGGGCTCGCCGCGACGCTCCTGCGTGTGCCGATGGGGCACTTCGTGGGCGGGCGGAGCGTGCCATGTGTCGGAGTTGCGGGCGTGGCGGTGCCGCCGGAGCGTCGGGGCGGGGGCGTCGCGTCGCACCTGATGCGCTCGGCGCTGCGTGAGATCCACGAGGAGGGCGTCGCGCTCTCGTCGCTGTACGCCTCGACGCGGTCGCTGTACCGGCGCGTCGGCTACGAGCTGGCGTGGCACTGGAACACATACCAGATCCCGCTGTGGCGGATCGGGCTGGACCCCGCCGAGCCCGCGCTGCACCGCGTCGATCCAGGGGACGAGGGCGTGCGCCGGATCGTCAAGGGCCTTTACGAGCGGTTCGCACCGACACAGGGCGCGATGCTCGACCGGCGGGACTACGTGTGGATGCGGGTCTTCAAGCCGCGCGGCGGGGGCGACCCGAAGGCCCTGTTCATCGGCGATGATCCGCGCGACCCGGAGGCCTACGTGATTTTCATCCAGGAGCGGAACCCCGAGACCGGGCACCACGACGTGGTGGTCTCGGACGTGGCGTCCCGCACGCCGCGCGGCTGGGCCAAGGCCCTCGGGGCCATGCGCCGGTTCTGCACGACTGGGGACCATGTGCGCTTCGCCGCCGGGCCGACTCACCCGTGGCTGCTGCTCGACACCGAGCACACGGCCACGATCGTCCGCCACGAGCCGGGGATGCTGCGGATTGTGCGGCTGGGGGACGCGATGCGGGGGCGTGGGTACGCGCCGGGCGTGGATGTCGAGGTTGTGATCGATGTCGAGGACGATCTGCTCGCGGACAATGCCGGGCGCTGGCGCGTGCGCGTGCGTGATGGACGGGGCGAGGTGTCGCGGGCCAGCGCCGGTGGCGATGCGATCCGAACGCCGATCCGGGCGCTGGCGAGCCTGTACACGGGGTTCGTCTCGCCGCGCCAGGCGGCGATCATGGGGTGGATCGAAGGACCGGACGCGGCGCTCGACGCGCTGGGCGCGGCACTGGCCGGGCCGACGCCGTGGATGCCGAACTTCTTCTGAGTCGGCTACGCTGGGCCGCGGTGATCGACAGTGGACATTGGTCGCTTCGCGCGATTGGAGGGTCTGGAATGCACGCACAACGCTCGCTCGCGGTTGTCCCTTCGCTCGCGATCGCCTTCGCCTGTGTCACCGGCTGCGCATCATCTTCAAACGATCAGTCCGGCGCTGCGCCTGAACAACCCGAGCAACCCGCCCCGACCGGCTCGCCCGTCGCGGACATCGCCGCGCTCGTCGGACAGTGGACGCTCGCGACCCTCGGCGGGCAGGACGTGGGAGCGATGCTGCCCTCGGGTGCGCGTGCGCCGATGCTCGATTTCGCCGGCAACGGCCAGGTTGCGGGCTTCGCGGGCGTGAACCGCCTGTCCACCCGCCTCGACCCGGCGGCGTTGCTGACCGACCAGCCCCTGTTCGCCCCGGCGGTCACGACCCGCATGGCCGGCTCCGAGCCGCTCATGTCGCTCGAGGACCGATTCCTCGATGCCCTCGAGCAGTCCCGCGCCGCCCGCATCGACGCGGGCACGCTGTCGCTGCTGGGGACGGAGGGGCAGACGTTGGCGACGCTGGCGCGTGCGGGCGGCTGAGGGGCCCACCGCTACGCCACAAACCGTCTCACGCACACGCAGTCATTCTGCCCCCCGAACCCGAATCCGTTGGAGAGGCACACGTCCACGCCGCCGAGCGGGCGCATGTCCCTCGCCACGTTCGGCACGTAGTCCAGGTCGCAGCGCGGGTCGGGCGTCTTGAGGTTGATCGTCGGCGGCACCCAGCCCGTGCGGATCGCCTGCACGCACGTCATCAGTTCCACCGCGCCCGCGGCCTGGATCAGGTGCCCCATCATGCTCTTGACGCTGCTGAACGGGATCCGCGGGGCCAGGTCGCCGAACACCGCCTTGACTGCGGCGGTCTCGATGCCGTCGTTCTCGGATGTGCCCGTGCCGTGGGCGGAGATGTACTGCACCGCCGGGCGCCGGCCGCTGGGTCCGTCGATCGTCTCGCGTGGGTCGATTCCGGCCTGGCGGAGCGCCAATGCCATCGCACCGGCCCCGCCGCGCCCCGCCGGGTCGATGTCGGTGATGCGGAACGCGTCGGCGGTCGAGCCGTATCCGGCCAGCTCGGCCAGAATCGTCGCGCCGCGGGCTTGGGCGTGGTCGAGGCTCTCGAGGATCAGCACACCCGCGCCCTCGCCCATGACGAACCCATCGCGTGTCTGGTCGAACGGTCGGGCGGCGGTGGTGGGGGACTCGCGCCGGCGCGACATCGCGGTCAGGCGGATGAATCCGGTCATGCCCAGCGGGTGGATCATGGAGTGCGAGCCGCCGGCGAGCATCACATCCGCGTCGCCGCGGCGGATGATCTCGAAGGCCTCGCCGACGGCCTGGGTGCCCGCGGCACAGGCGGTCATGCAGTTGAACGCCGGGCCGCGGCAGCCGATGAGGGCCGCGAGGTGGGCCAGCGGCGTGTGCGGCTCTTGGCCGACTTCGGCAACCGCGGTTAGCCCGTTCGGGGCGATCGCGGCTCGCGCCCACGCCGCGTAGTCCACCCTCCGCTCGCTCTCGACCCACGAGGCGATGTTGGCGCGAGAGAAGGGCACGATGTCTGGCGAGCCCTCGCCGCAGCCCATGTACATGCCGACGCGTCGCGCGTCGTGGGAGTGCTTGCCCAGGCCCGAATCCCGCCACGCCCGGGCCGCCGCCGCGAGCACGAATCGGGTGTGCAGGCCCGCGCCCTCGTGGCGGGCCAGCTCCACCGGGTCGGTGATCGTCGCTGCCAGATCAAACCCCTTGACCTCTGCGGCGAAGTTCGTGGCGAACGAGGCCGCGTCGAACCGCGTCACCGGGGCGAAGGCGTTGTCGCCTGCGAGCAGGCGGCGCCACGTCGCGTCCAGGTCCTCGCCCAGCGGCGTGACCCAGCCCATGGCGGTGATGACGACGCGGGGGGGCATTGGGGGGGGTGAAGAGAGAGGAGTGAAGAGAGAGGAGAGACACGAGGAGGAGTGGCAGCGTGGCAGAGTGCCGGGGGAGGGGCTGCTGGATGAGCCGGGGCGATCGATCAGGCGCTTGGGCCGCTCTCACGCGTCAGCGCACTCTGCCACTGACCCACTTTGCCACTCTGCCACTTCCGGAAGTCAGCTCTCGTACTCATCCCCGTCTTCGCCCTCGTCGTCATGCTCGGACTCGCCGCGCATGGCGTTGAGCTTGTCGGGGTTGAGCACGCGGACGAGCCCGTCCTTGAGGCGGCGCTCGCCGAAGTTGATGATCAGGCCGAGTTCGACGTCCGCCGAGCGAAGCTGCGCCCTCAGGGCCGACCGCTCGGACGAGCCGACGTCGCCCGTGTGGGCCATCACCTCGACGATGAACCGTCCGTCGACGAACAGGTCCGCCAACGTCGTGCCGATGTCCTTGTCCTTGTACCGGATCGGCAGCGAGGCCTCGGCCTGGTACGAGATGCCGTGCCCGTCGAGTTCCTGGCAGAGCGCCTTGGTGTACGCGGCCTCGGGATAGCCCGGGCCGAGCGTCTTGTGGACCTCGATCGCCGCCCCGATGACCTGGCGGCTGACGCTGGTCAGCGCGGGGTCGAGGTCGGACAGCGGCGTGCCGCGCCCGCGCCGGTCGTCGCGTCGGTCGTCGCGTCGATCGTCGTGGCGCGAGTATCCGTGGTCGGAACGGTGTTGCATGGAGGGGCTCCGAGGTGGCCGGCCCCCAACTCAAGGGGGCGGGTGGTGAAGGAGAAAGAAGCCGACGCGGGGTGATTGTTGGCGGGTCGGGAGCGCGGCGTGCGGTGCTGGGATCGAGATGACGCGCCGCACCGCACAGGTCAGCCCCAGCGTGTGCCCTTCAGGCTCGGGGCCACGCCGACGCCCGTCACCATCGCCTCGTGGTAGCCCTCGGACCGGCGCGCGGTCCAGTGCTCGACCAGGTGGGCCACGGCCTCGCGCAGCGGGAGCACCGTCGTCGCGCCGCCGGCCCGGACCCGCAGCCCGAGGCGATCCAGCGTCTCGAGCGCGTCCCGAACGTCGAACTGCACCTCGATGCCGAAACGGTCCCGCAGGTACGCGCGGGCAGCCTCCGCAATGGCGTTCTCGTCCTGGGCATCGAGCCCCTCGGCGGCGCGGGCGTGGCACACGGCGTAGCACAGCAACGCCTCCTTGATCTCCTCCTGCGAGATGAGCGAGACGAGCGTGTGGATGGCCGCCGCGTTGCTGGCCATGTTCTGGTAATAGAGATTCCGCGTCCGCTGCGATTCGCGGTGGATCTTCGCGGTGCGGTACCCGAAGAACGACCTGATCGCCAGCCCGCCCAGCGGCACGATCAGCAGCCACGCGAGCTTCCCGACGCTCACGGCCAGGCCGACCTGGAGCAGCTTCGCCGCGCCGCCGCCCACGGCCCCGGCCCCGCCGCCCCAGACCTTGATCCGGTCGAACCACGACATCCTGATCTCGGCGTGGGGCAGCAGGGCCTCCACGTCGTTGAACGGGATCTCGCGGAACATCTTGATGAACACGGTCTGCTGGTCGCGCAGGCGCCCCATGACGGTCAGACGCCGGTACACGCCGATCTCGCGCTCCTCGCCGCGGACGGGCGCTTTCCAGGTTCGGGAGCGTCGTGCCGCCGTCGACTTGCCCCGGACCCACAGGTCCAGGTGCTCGATCCGGTCCGGGCGGATGCGGATCTTGATGCTCGAGTTGCCGGCCTGCTTGACGACCGCCTCAAGGTTGACGGCGTCGAGGCGCTCGAAGTTGGCCTTGTCCAGCAGGTACGCCAGCCAGCGGTGGATCTGCTCGAACTCCGCGGGTCGGGGGAGCGATCCGGGCGCGCCCGACCGAACGTCGATCGTGTCGCGGTCGGGGTTGAAGACCTCGTAGCGTTTGGCCAACGACCGCTCCATCGCCGAGGCCTCCTGCTCGATCACGCCCTCGAGTTCGCGCAGGAACGGGGCGAGCAACGGGGCATCGGGCCCGAGGAACGCCGAGTCCCGGGCCATCGCCCCGCCAAGGTCCTCGGCCCGGATCGGGATGAACCGGTCGTCGGGCAGGTGGAACACCGGCTCTTCGCTAGGCGGGTCGCCCGCCGCGCCGGGGTCCTCGACGGGCAGGGCCCGCGTCGTTCTGGCGCCAGAAGCGGGCGGGCCGGGCGAGACGCCGGGCACGCCATCCGCGCTCGGCCCATCTCCGGCGATGTCCCGGACCCGATCCTGCATCGCACGATCCTAACACCGGTCTCGGAAACCCCACGCCTGTTCCTCGGAGGGGCCCGAGATCGCCAGTTCGGTGGCCCCGTCGCTCTTTCCCCTGCTTCGGGAACTCGCCCCCGGCCGTTTCTTTGGGATGGCAGACGCGCCTGTTGACACGCCCCCGACCAATCGGCGACAATCCCCATTCGCACTCGCTCGGCGGCCCCCCGCCCGGCACACGGAGACCCCCCATGCTTCGCCGCCCCCCCCACGTCTGGTCCGTCGGCGCTGTCGCGCTGCTCGCCGGCGCCCCCGCCGCTCTTGCGCAGGGCACCACCAACGCCGTCCCGATCCGTCCGGCCGGCGCCGCCGCCGCGCCCGCCCAGCCGACCGAGACCAGCGCGGTCGACGCGGCGATCACGCTGGCGCGGCGCGAGATGTCCGCCGCCTACCAGGCCGGCACGCTCGACGACGCCGAGCGGGCCCGCATCGCCAACCAGGCGGTGGCGTCGCTCCCCATCGACGAACTGGGCGTTGAGGACCTCACCAAGCTCGGGCGGGCCGGCCTGCTCAACGCGTCGCGGGCCGAGGCCTTCGCCCCGATCGCCACGCGCCTCGGCACGCTGAGCCAGGAGGACTCGATCGACGGCTTCCGGGCCGCGACCGTCCTGTTCAACTCCATGGCCCAGACCGGCGGCGAGGCGATGGCCGCCCGCACCGCCGACACGTTCCGCCTCGCCACCAACCATCCGGCCTTCGGCGAGGCCCTCTCGGGCGGCACCGCCAACGAACTGCTCGGCTCGATCGGCTACATGGACACGGCGATCGTGAAGCCCATCGGCTCCGACCTGGTCGCGGTCGCCGAGGCGATGGACGCGAGCACGTCGATGGCCGTCATCGGTCGCGCCGGCGGGCTCATGCGTGCGATTCACAACGCCGAGGTTCCCAAGGCCGACGCCGAGCGGGCCCGCACGCACCTGATCGAGGTCATCAGCGGCATGGCCCAGCAGGAGGGCGGCGAGCGTCTGGCCCGCGTCCAGGCCCTGCTCGAGGGCGCGTGGGGTCGCGGCGAACTGCTCGGGCACGCCGCCCCGGCCATCTCCTTCGACTGGTCCAGCGACGAGGCCATCACCAGCCTCGGCGACCTCCAGGGCAATGTTGTGATCGTCGACTTCTGGGCCACGTGGTGCGGCCCGTGCCGCTCGGCGTTCCCGGACGCGCGCGAACTGGTCGCCCACTACCAGGGCTACCCCGTCCGCCTCATCGGTGTGACCAGCCTCCAGGGCTTCCACATCTCCTCCGACGCCGACGAGCGGGCCCGCATCGACTGCGCCGGCGACGCCCAGAAGGAATACGGCCTGATGCCCGAGTTCATGGACGAGATGGACATGACCTGGGACGTCGCCTTCTCGCCCACCAACGTCTTCAACCCCGAGTTCGGCGTCCAGGGCATCCCCCACCTGGCGATCATCGCGCCCGACGGCACGGTCCGCCACAATGGCCTGAACCCGCACTCGACCCCGGCCCGTGACCAGTCCGAACTCATCAACGCCATCCTGGCCGAGTTCAACCTGCCGCACCCGCCGGCATGGGAAGTCGACGAGACCCAGGGCGGCTGACCTGTCCGCCCGCATGATCGGGCCGGATCGACCGGCCCGGACACGACGAGATGATCGAGCGGCGGGCCCGAGCGGGCCCGCCGCTTTGCTGCGCCGCCATCAAGCGGGGCGATAGCATCACGCGACCCGCGGAGCCCCCATATGGCCCTGACCTGTCCCGATTGCGCCGCGATCATCCCGCTCGACGACATCAACGTCGCGGCCGACACCGCCATGTGCCGCGCCTGCGGCACCATGCACATAGCCGCCGACCTTCTCCACGACGACATCTCCGACGCCAAGGCCCAGGAGACGGCTTCGGCCCTGTTGGGGCCGCAGCCGGCGGGCGTGTCGTGGCGCGACGACGGCCAGACCCTCCGCGTCAAAGCCCGCGTCGGCTCGAGCGTGCTCGCCGGCGTGTTCGGCGTGTTCGCCCTGTTCTGGACGATCGCCGGCGCGTTCGTGATCGTCGACGTCGCGACTGCGGCGACGCCGGGATCGGTCGCGCATCACATCCCAGACACGCCGGACCCCGCCGATGCGCCGGACGCCGTACTCCTGGACGAGCAGATGGCCGAGGATGGCGGTGGAGTGCTCCCCGGCAAGCAATCGGGGGTGTGGACGCCCACCGTCCAGCGCGGGGGCGACATCGCCGACTGGCTCATCGCCGGCGTGCTCGCCTGCATCATGTTGTTCTTCTGGCTGCTCACCGCCACCTGCGGCCTGGCCACCGCCACGATCACCATCCGCCCCGACCGCGCCACCCTCGTCAAAGGCCTGTTCCCGCTGCGCATCACCCACCGCTTCGACCCGACCCGCGTGACCGGCGTGGTCGAGAAGGTCGACACCAGCACCCGCGTCAACGGGCGGAACCCGACCAAGATCGTGATCCAGGGCGGGGACGAGATCGGCTTCGGCGGGTTCATGCCCGACAGCCGACGGCGCTGGGTGCTGGCGCTGCTGCAGGCAAACCTGGGCCACCGGCGCTGAGCGTGCCGGCCCCGTCCTGGCTCAGCAACCGCCCGCCCCCGACCGATACTCCATCAATGGCCCCCAGGTGCCCCGACTGCGCGACCCGGATCCGCGCGCGCGACGTGGACTTCGCGCGCGATCAGGCCACCTGCCGCCACTGCCGACGCACGATGGCCTACTCCGCGTTGCCCGGCGTGGTCGACAACGCGGCGATGCAGCGCGTCCTGGGCAGGCTGGGTCCGCCGGGTGGCATGGGGGGGCCCGGGACGGATCGGGCGCCTGCGCCCCTGCCAAACCCGCGTCACCACCCGCCGGCTCCGTCGCTGGCCCAGCCCTCGCCCGCGCCGAACCCCTACGCCACTCCGCTCCCGGCGCGGGGAACCCGCGGCGCGGCGGGCGCTCCCGTGCGAATCGACCCGCCCGCCGGACTCGCCGGTGTCTGGCATGCCCGCCTTGGCGATCGGGACGAGATCGGCGCGACCAACCGCTCGATCGCGGGCGCCCTGGGCGCCACGTTCATCGCCGTGTTCTGGTGTTCCATCACCGGTGTGTTCGTCGTGGTGGGCGTCGCGGGCGTGCTGGGCGCGCTCGGGCTGGTCAATGGAGCCGCGGTCGGAGGTCCGGGCCTCGGCTTCTCCCTGTTCATGCTCCTGTTCGTCACGCCGTTCGTCGCGATCGGTCTGTGGCTGCTCTGGACCGCGCTGCTGTTCTGGGGCGGGCGGGAGGTCGTCACGATCCGGGGCGACGCCGCGGAGCACTTCTCCGGGATCGGGCCCGTCGGGTTCCGCAAGCGCTTCGCGGCCTCAGCGGTCACGCGGGTCGCCGAAGACGTCAAGGTCTCACACGGCAAGAACGGCACGACCACGACCCGCACCGTCGCGATTCACACCGACGCCCCAAAGCCCATCAAGTTCGGCGCGTGCCTGAACGCCGCGCGCCGGGGCTGGATGATCAGAGCCCTTCAGCAAGCGCTCGTCCCGCGGGCGTAGCGTCCCGTCGCGACGCCTTCCTCACACGCCCGGCGTGTAATGCGTCGGTGAGCCCGGCCCGACCGGCAGGCCCAGCACGAACACCCACATGTAGAAGAGCGCCATCCACCCGATCAGGAACGCGATCGAGTACGGCAGCATCGTGCTCACCAGCGTCCCGATGCCCATGTTGCGCTGGTATCGGGCCGCGACCGCAAGGATCAGCCCGAAGTACGACATCATCGGCGTGATGATGTTGGTGGTGCTGTCGCCGATGCGGTAGGCCGCCTGGATCACCTCCGGGCTGTAGCCGACCTGCATGAGCATGGGCACGAAGATCGGGGCAGTGACGGCCCACTGCGCGCTGGCCGAGCCCAGCAGCAGGTTGACCATGCAGCACATGAGGATGAACGGGATGAACACGATCGGCCCGTCCATCTTCATCGCGATCAGCGCGTCGGCCCCGAGCACCGCCAGGATCTGTCCCAGGCCGCTGTGGTCGAAGCACGCCACGAACTGGGCCGCGAAGAACACGAGCACGATGTAGAGGCCCATGGTGCGCATGGCCTCGGCCATGGCGTTGATGACGGCCTTCTCGCCGCGCATGGTGCCGACGATCGCACCGTAGACGACACCCGGGATGCCGAAGAAGATGAAGATGATGGGCACCACGCTGCGGAGCAGCGGGCGGAGGGCGTCGACGCCGCTCAGGCCCGGATCGGGATCACGAAGCAGGGCGAAGCCGGGCAGCCAGTCCATCCAGGCCAGCCAGCGCGGGCCGGCGGCCAGGACGAGCGCCACCACCAGCAGCGCGATGCAGGCCGCGGCGACCAGGAGGCCCCGCTTCTCGATCGGCGTCACCGCGTTGAGCGAGGGCGACGCCCCGATGCCCTCCTCGGCGTCTTCCGGGTTGTACACGCCCAGGCGGGGCTCGACGATTTTGGCCGTGATGAACCAGCCGATGGCGGTGATGAGGACGACGGAAGCGGCCATGAAGAACCAGTTGCACGCCGGGTTGACCTCGTACTCGGGAGCGAGCATCCGAGCGGCTTCCTGCGTGATGCCCGCCAGAAGCGGGTCGACCGTGCCCAGCACCAGGTTCGCGCTGTAGCCGCCCGAGACGCCCGCGAACGACGCGGCCAGGCCGGCCAGCGGGTGACGCCCGAGCGAGTGGAAGATCGACATCGCCAGCGGGATGAGCACGACGTAGCCCATCTCGCTGGCGGTGTTGCTCAGCACGCCGGCGAACACGACCACGACGGTGACGAGCTGCTTCGGGGCGGCGAGGACCAGGGCGCGGACCGCCGCGGACAGCAGGCCGGACTTCTCGGCGATGCCCACGCCGAGCAGGGCGACAAGAACCGTGCCGAGGGGGACGAAGCCGGTGAAGTTGCGGACGAGGTTCTGCGAAAGCCAGCGGATGCCGTCGCCGTTGAGCAGGGAGGTGACCTCGAACGTCGCGTCGGGATCGGCTCCGGGGCGGGGGTCGGCCACGGAGAGGCCCGCCGCGGCGGCGATCGCGCTGACCACCATGATCAGGGCCGTGAGCAGCGCGAAGAGCGTCACTGGGTGCGGCAGAAAGTTGCCGAGGCGTTCGATGACGGTCAGGAACAGGGCGACTGGGCCAAGGCGGGCGGACGATGGGCCACCCGTGTTCTTGGGGGACTTAGCGGTGGAATCGGGCTGGCTCTGGCTGTCGGGCGTTGGCATCCGCGTCTCTCCGGCTCGTCGTGAGCCGGAGAGCCTACTCGAATCCCCGACGCCGGATCGCGCCGACCGGGGTCAGCGCCGCCGACGCCGGACCACGAGGCCGGCGGCCCCGAGCACGCCCAGCGCGCCCGGCGCGGGCACGGTGCGGGTGTACACCCGGACCTGGTCGAAGTCGAACACGGGCGAGACGGTGTCGAGCGTGTAGGTCAGCACGTTGCCGTTGATGCTCAGAACGGAGTTGAGGAACGGCAGGCTGAGCATGCCCCGGTCGATGAACCCGGTGGGATAGGTGGTGCCGAACGCGCCGACGACGGGGTCGGAGATGTCCAGAAACGGGTCGGTGAAGGCGACGCCGACGATCTGGCCGCTGAACGTGACGGTGCCGCTGGCCATGCCAAAGTCGTCGAAGTGCATGAAGTGGGCGTCGAGCAGGCCGGTGATCGCCCCGGGCGTTGGGGTGGTGGACACGGAGGGGTTGACGGTCATGTCGACGGGCAGGCCGGCGGAGATCGCCACGCTCTGCTGCTCGTCCCAGACGAAAACCTTGCCGCCGGTGGGCAGGAAGCCGGGGGAGCAGTTGGCCGGCGAGCCGATTTGCTGCGTCGCGCCGGTGCCGCCGGTGATGGCCGCTGAGGCCGTGCCGCCCGCCGCCCCGACGCACCCGAGCCCGAGAACGATCGATCGGAAACAACGCTTCATGGACAACGCCTTTCGTGGACAAGCCCGGGACCAGCTCGGGAGGCCATGCCCCCGCCGCAAGCCCGTGCTGTCCAAGCGCCGTCCACCGGCGTTGCTCACGCGATCGGGCCGGCTCACCAGGCGGGCAGGGCGTAGCCCTCGCGCCGGTCGCGTTCGAGCCACGCGTTGGCCGCGTCGTCGCCCCGGAACCGCCACGCCGCGGCGTCCCAGTGCAGCGTGCGCCGGTGCTCGTAGGCCAGGTTCATCAGGTGGCACAGCGCAGCCGATCTGGCCCCGATCTCCACGTCGCAGATGCACCGCTCGCGGCTGCGCATGCAATCGACCCAGTCCTGGATGTGGCTGGCCTTCCTTGGCAGGCGCTCTTCCTCGCCCAGTTCCGTGTCGAGGATGTTCCCCGGCACGCTGGCGATCCGACCGCGATCCACCGCGATGATCCCCTCGGTGCCGACGAACGTCGTGCCGCTCGGCCCGCCGTGGATGATCCGCACGCCGTCGGGCGTGACCAGCGTCGCGCCCCGCATCGGCACCTGCCCGCCGATGCCCGCGCGATCGCCCATCTCGGGCGGCTCGACCCGCGCCGGCCCGGACGCGTCCAGCCCCAGCCCCCACTGGGCGATGTCGAAGTGGTGGGCCCCCATGTCGGCCAGGTACCCGCCGCAGTACTCCTTGTAGTTCCTCCACGTCGGGTAGTGGTTGTGCACGCCGCGCGGCGAGAGTTCCGCGTTGTACCCCCGCCACGGCGCCGGCCCCAGCCACCGGTCCCACTCCAGCCCCGGCTCGGGCGCCTCGCCAGGCAGGTCGCACGCCACCGGCGGGTCGGCCACGCCCACGTGCACGCTGAGGACCTTGCCGATCTTGCCGGCCCGCACCAGTTCGCACGCGCGGACGAACTTGTGGTCGTACTCGGTCCGCTGCTGGCTGCCGGTCTGGAACACCACGCCGTGCTTCCGCACCGCCTCGATCATGGCGCGGCACTCGTGCAGGCACTGGGTCAGCGGCTTCTCGCAGTAGATGTCCTTGCCCGCGGCCGCGGCGTCGAGCACCTGGTTGGCGTGCCAGTGGTCGGGCGTGCAGATCACCACCGCGTCGACACCCGGCATCGCGATCAGTTCGCGGTGGTCCACGAACTCGGCGATCCCGGCGTCGCCGAGCGCCCCGCCGGCCTCGATGGCGCGCCGACGCATCCGCTCCACGACGCGTCGGGCGGCCTCGCCCCGACGTGTGGCGTCCACGTCGCACACGCCTCGGATCTGGAGGTCGGGGTGGTCGGCCAGGGGGCCGAGCATCTCGAACATGCGCTTGCCGCAGCCGATGAGGGCGACGCCGATGCGGGAGTTGGGGGGGACGGTTCGCGGGCTGGGTTGGGTGCGCGGGCGGGCGTGCCCGGCGACGAGTGGGAAGGCGGCAGGAGTCGCGAGGCTGAGCCCGGCCAGCCCAGCGGTTGCGCCGAGGAACGATCGACGGTCGAACGACTTCGCCATTGGGTACCTCCGTACTCACCTCAGACGCGGTCGTCGTCGAAGGGCGTCGAATAGACTACAGGATCGAAGGCCCAATCCGCCAGCGTTCGTCGAAGAAAGGCATTTCGCCGCCATCGCGGCACTCAGCGGCTACCACGCCCCGCTTCGAATCATCACACCCCTGGAGGCTCTGTCCGATGGCAACGAGTGAACCCAACCCGATCGAGCCACCGGTGAGCGAGGCGCTCAAGCGGGTCTGGCGATGGCGGGAGGAGGCGGCGAAGGCGCGTCCGCTGACGCCGGCGCAGGCGGAGGCCCTGCGGCGTGAGTTCGGGCTGGAGCCCCCGAGCCTGCCGGAGGGCCACCGGACTCGATCGGAGCCAGCCAAGAAGTCGGCGTGATTCGGCACCCCGGCAGCGCCGTTCAGGCTGCGGCTCGGTCCGCTCTACGATCGCTTCATTCGCGGAGCCGAACGCCAATGCCCGACGCCAAGCCTTCCAACCCATCAACGAGCGCCCCTCAGAGTTCTCCCGACGCTTCCCCCCCGCGCCCCCCCAACTTCATCGAGCAGATCGTCGAAGCCGACAACCGTCCCGGCCCCTCCGGCGCACCCAGGTGGGGAGTCTGGACGCGCGACGACGCCGGGCCCGTCGACGCCCCCGGCCCCGCCGGCGACGCCGCTCGGGCCCGCCTGGGCAAGCCGCGCGTCCACACCCGCTTCCCGCCAGAGCCCAACGGCTATCTCCACATCGGTCACGCCAAGAGCATCACGCTGAACCACGGCCTGGCGGCCAAGTACAACGGGCGCTTCAACCTCCGCTTCGACGACACCAACCCCGCCAAGGAGGAGCGAGAGTTCGTCGAGGCCATCAAGAGCGACCTGCTCTGGCTCGGGGCCGACTTCAACCCCGAGACCGGCGCGAACGCCGGCGGCGTGTTCTGGGCCTCCGACTACTTCGCCCAGATGTACGAGTGGGCCGAGGAACTCGTGCGGAAGGGGCGGGCTTATGTCTGCTCGCTGACCGCCGACGAGGTCTCCAAGCGCCGCGGCACGCCGCAGGTCCCTGCCACCAGCCCCGACCGCGATCGCCCCATCGAGGACTCGATACGCCTCCTGCGCGAGATGCGCGACGGCAAGCACCCGGACGGGGCCTACACCCTCCGCGCGAAGATCGACCTGGCCTCGCCCAACTTCAACCTGCGCGACCCGGTGCTCTACCGCATCTCCCACGCCGAGCACCACAACACCGGGCGGAAGTGGTGCATCTACCCCATGTACGACTGGGCCCACGGCTTCGAGGACTCGATCGAGGGCATCACGCACTCGATCTGCACGCTGGAGTTCGAGAACCATCGCCCGCTGTACGACTGGTTCATCGACTCGGTCAACGTCGGGCGTCACGGTGGGCCGGCTCTCCGAGCCGGGCTTTCTACTGCTTCTACACCGGCTCCCGGCCCCGACGCCCCGCCCTCGTGGGGCCCCAGAATCCACCACGCCCAGCAGATCGAGTTCGCCAAGGGCAGCCTCACTTATCTGGTCACGTCGAAGCGCCTGTTCCTTCGCCTCGTTCGCGAGGGCCTCGTCCGCGGCTGGGACGACCCACGCATGCCCACCGTCGCCGGGTTCCGGCGCCGCGGATACACGGCCGCGGCCATCCGCGACTTCTGGACCGAGGTCGGCGTCACGAAGACCGAGAGCCTGATCGACTACTCGCGCCTCGAGAACACGCTCCGCGACCACCTGAACAAGCAGACCCCGCGCCGGATGGGCGTGCTGCGTCCCCTCAAGGTCACGATCGAGAACTACCCGGATGGTGGGCCCGAAGGCAAGACCGAGCACGTCGAACTCGTCAACAACCCCGAGAACCCGGCCGCCGGCATGCGCACGGCCCCGTTCGGGCGCACGCTCTACATTGAGCGCGACGACTTCATGGAGGATCCGCCCAAGAAGTTCTTCCGCCTGGCCCCGGGGGCCGAGGTTCGCCTGCGTGGTGCGTACTGGATCCGCTGCGAGCGTGTCGTGAAGGACGCTGCGGGCGACGTCACGGAACTGATCTGCACGTACGACCCGCAGACCGCCGGCGGCGAGAGCCCGCCCCCCGACGCCGAGGGCAAGGTCCGCAAGGTCAAGGCGACGCTGCACTGGGTCTCGGCGGCCCACGCGGTCCCCGCCGAGGTCCGCCTGTTCGACCGCCTCTTCAACGCCGAGGAGCCGGGCAAGCGGACCGGCGAGCCCGCCGACGATCTGAACCCGAACTCGCTGGAGATCATCGAGCGTGCGATGCTCGAGCCGGCGGTGCTCGAAGACTTGCTTGACTATGCCGCCCGTGCCACCGACTTGCGGAGTCTTCGGAGCAAGTCGGTGCCGCCAACGGACGGGCCCACATCATCCGACGCCGAGCCCGCACCCTTCAACCCCGCCACCATCGCCGGCATCACCTGGCCCGACGCCATCCCCCGCTACCAGTTCGAGCGCCTCGGCTACTTCGCCCTCGACCCCGACACCGACCTGGCGGCCCCGACGCCACGCCTGGTCTTCAACCGAACGGCGACGCTCAAGGACGAGTGGGCCAAGCAGGCGGCCAAAGGCTGAGCCGCGCAGGGCTCACGCCGCCAGAACCACGGCGAGCCGCGCCCGATCCGGGAGCGCCGTCGACGATTCCGGTCACGCTCGCGATCGCCGGAGCGGTTATCGTGGAGCGTCCGCGCCAAACGCGCCGGGCGCACCAGGAGCCTGTTTCCAGTGACACTCCACTCCGCCTCGATGACGCCCGCCCGCGTCGCGCTCGCGGCCTTCTGCGCCCTCGCCGTCACCCTTTCCGGTTGCTCGTCCTCCATCTGGCAGCGGGCGTACCGCGCCAGCCCGCTCGCGCACGCCGAGCCGGTCTCCGCAGCGGCTTCGCCGGGCGCCGCAATCGCTGCCTCCGGCACGTCCTACCCCAGCAACCACCCCGTCGTCGTCCGCCAGGCCCCCTGGGAGCGCGTCGAGGGCGCCCTCGACCAGCTCGAGGCCCGCGAGGTCGCGTCGGACGTCCACACCTCCGAGTGGTCCCCGAACGAGAAGGCCGTGGCCACGGACGATTTGCTCGCCGCCCTCCAACTCCAGGAGACCGCCGGCTCGGCCACCATCGTCGGCATGTCTTCCTTCGCCACCACCGAGCCCATCCGCCCGGGCAACGGCGAACTGGCCCGCCTGGCCCGCAACGTCGGGGCCGACTACGCGATCTGGTCGAGCCGGTACCTGGGCCGCGGCACGCGAGTGGTCGACCGCCCGGTTACAGTCCACCGGCACGGATGGGGCGAGTATTACGACCGACACGACGGGCGTTGGCGGAGCCGCTACCGCTCGACGGTGGACACGGCCTGGGTGCCGGTCGTGGTCGAGGCCGACCGGGTGGCCTACGTCGCATTCTTCATCCGCAAATCGCCTTTGGTGGGAGGCGCTCCCGATCGGTGATTGGGGCGGTCGGGAACTGGGGCCCCAAGAAAACCCTGGGTAACCGCGAAACACGATCGAACCCACCTCACCCGTCCGGACTATCTGATCAGGGGACCGGCGGTCGCGCCCAGTGCCACCGACCGGCGGGATCAGGTTGCCCAAACCCACCGATGGATGCGATACTGGTTCGAGATGGCGGCCAACACCGAGATCATCCGCGATGCCCGCTCCGACGATCTGTCCGCGATCGTCGAGGAGGCCGCCGCCGCCCTGCGTGAGGGGCGGCTGGTGGTGGTGCCGACCGAGACGGTCTACGGCCTGATGGCCTCGGCTCTCGCGCCCGACGCGCTTGCCCGCCTGGCGGAGTTGTACCAGGGCGAGGGGCCGGTCATCGCGGCGTGGCACGCCTGGAGCACCGAGCAGGCGACCGAGGCGCTTGAGCCGCTCGACCGCGTCCACCGCCGTCTCCTTCGGCGGGCGACGCCCGGCCCGGTCTCGTTCTGGATCCGCCTGACCCAGGCCCAGCAGGACCGGTGTGTGGAAGTCCTCGGCACCGTTCCCGGGGTCGGGACCGCGGGGGACGAGGTTGTGGTCCGCGTGCCGGAGCACGCGCTGGCCAGGCGGATCATCGAGCGGGCCGGGGTGCCGATCGTCGCCAACCGCCTCCGGGCCGTCGGGGCGTCCCACGAGCACACCGCCGAGGGCGCGGCGGAGATCCCGGGCGTCGAACTCGTGATCGACGACGGCCCGACGCGGTACAGCCAGCCCTCGACCACCGTCCGCCTCGACGACGACGGCGGGTTCACCGTCGAGCGTCCGGGCGTGCTCGACGAGCGCCACCTCGCGCGTGCGGCACGCCACACGGTGCTGGTGGTCTGCACGGGCAACACATGCCGCAGCCCCATGGCGGAGGCCATCATCCGTGACGAGGTCGCCAGGGGCGGCGGGGTCGGCGTGCGGGTGATCTCGGCGGGCGCGGCCGCGTTCGCCGGCGCGCCCGCCACCGCGGAGGCCGTCCAGGTTATGCAGGCCCAGGGATTGGACATTTCCCCCCACCGGGCCCGCGAACTGACGCGCGAGATGATCGCCGAGGCCGACGTCATCCTGGCGATGACGCGGAACCACCTGGCGGCGATCAACGCGATCGACCCCTCGGCGGCCCGGAAGGCCGCCACCCTCGACCCCGAGGGGGCCGACGTGCCAGACCCCATCGGCAACCCGCATTCGGTGTACACTGAGACGGCCGAGCGGATCCGCCTGCTGGCCCGGCGTCGGCTCGAGGAACTGTTGGGCTAGCACGCGGGTTTCGATGCTGCTCGCCACACACGGAGACCCGCATGCGGATCGCCATCGGGGCGGACCATCGTGGACACGCCAGTGCCCGTTCGCTGGCTGATCGCCTCACCGCCGAGGGGCACGTGGTGGCCGTCCTGGGCGACTTGGACGGGGCTTCGTGCGACTACCCGGAGCGGGCGTTCGTGGTCGGCAAGGCGGTGGCGGCCAAGGAGGCCGACCTAGGCGTGCTGCTGTGCGGCACGGGGATCGGGATGTCGATCGCGGCCAACAAGGTTCCGGGTGTGCGGGCCGCGGTCGCCCACGACGAGCTGACCGCCCAACTCTCCCGTGCGCACAACGACGCGAACGTCCTGTGCCTGTCGGCCGACCTGCTGGGCCAGCGCCTGATCGACCAGATCGTGGACGTGTGGATCGCGGCGGAGTTTGAGGGCGGGCGCCACGCCCGGCGCGTGCGCAAGATCGAGGCGATCGAGAAGGGCCAGGACCCCGCGGGGGTGCACGACTGAGCGGGCCCGGAGCGTCCGGACGCATCGGCGGACCGACCCGACAGAGCGGGCGGAATCCGAGCATCTCTGACGGGTCATGGACGCCGGACCTGAGGCTTTGCAAAGGTCCGGGTACTCCGTCCGCGCGCTCGCGTGCATCCCGCTGTTCGACCCGGACCTTCGTCGCAGGGCCTCCTCAGGTCCGGCGTCTGGGCGCGTCTGCACGCTCGGGAGCCACGGTCAGGCCTTGCGGACCTCGACCTTGCCGCCGGGGGCGTCCTTGATGGCGTAGCCCATCGAGGCCAGTTGGTCGCGGATCTGGTCGGCGGCGGCGAAGTCCTTGGCGGCGCGGGCGTCGCGACGGCGTTCGAGCAGGGCGGTGACCTCGGGGTTCGGTTCGGCGGGGGGGATGAACAGGCCGATGTCGGTGGAGGCGGCAGCCGGGCGCTCGAGCGCGAGCACGCCCACGACGCCATCGAACGCGCGGAGCAGCGCGGCGTCTTCGGGCGTCGGGGCGTCGAGCGACCCCACCCACGCGTTGATCGCGCCGATGGCGCCGGCGATGTTCAGGTCGTCGTGCATGGCATCAGCGAAGGCTTGCTGCGCCTCCGCACGCGCGGCCTTGCCGCTTCCATCCGCTCGCGTCGCGCCAGCGCCCTGTTCGATCACCCGGCGCCAGCGCTCAACCATCCGCGCCGAGTCCTTGAGCCCCTGCTCCGTGAAGTTCGCGTTGGATCGGTAGTGGGTCTTGATGAGCTCAAGTCGCACGGCCGCGGGCTCGTGGCCCTTGGCGAACAGGTCTCGGGGCGTGAAGAAGTTGCCCTTGCTCTTGGACATCTTCGCGCCCTCGACCATGAGGAAACGCGGGTGGAACCAGTGGGCCGCGAACATGCCGCGGGCGGGGGCGGCGTCGGCGGGCGTGGCGTTGAACGCGCCGCACGACTGGGCGATCTCGCACTCGTGGTGGGGGAAGATGTTGTCCTCGCCGCCGGAGTGCAGGTCGATCATGGGGCGGACGTCGGCCACTTCGAGCGCGCCAAGGGCCGCGGGCGTGAGCGGCGACGCGGGTTCGTTCCGACCATCATCCGGGCCGCAAAGGCGAGCCGCCGCCATCGCGGTGCACTCGATGTGCCAGCCGGGGTACCCCTCCCCCCACGGACTCGCCCAGCGCATCGCGTGCGTCGGGTCGCTCTTCCACAGCAGGAAGTCGGCCGGGTGCTTCTTCTCGGCCTGGTGGGACTCCTGCACGCGCCCGCCCTGGCCGGCCCGCAGGGCGTCGAGCGTGTTGCCCGAGAGCGAGCCGTAGGCAGGGAACGAGGGCACGCTGAAGTAGACGGTCTGGCGACCCGCCGGGCCGACGGCGTAGGCGTGCCCGCGCGCGATGAGGCGCTCGATGATCGCGATCATGCCCGGCACTGCGCCCGTGGCCCGCGGCATCAGCGTCGGGTCGCGCTGGGCGTCGATGGCGACTCTGAGCCCGAGCCGTCGCGCGTCCTCCAAGAAGCGTGCCTCATAGAACCGGGCGATGGCGTGCTGGTCGGTCGGGTCGATGTCGCCGGCGCCGGGCGGGAGTTTGCCGGACTTCTTGGCCTCGCTCAGGCGACGCGTGGCCGCGGCCATCTTGTCCTCGCCCGCGCCGTCGGCCGCGTCGTCGTCGGTCATGTGCCCAACGTCGGTGATGTTCATGACGTGAAGGACGGTGCGGGACCCAGCCTGCAAGGCTGGGCCACCATCGTCGTCGACGAGCCTGCACAAGGGCGACTCCAGGAACCGGCGCAGCACGTCCGCCGCCAGGAACGACCGGAAGTTGCCGATGTGGGCATCGTCGTAGACCGTGGGGCCGCAGGTGTAGAACGTGATGCGCCGCGGGTCGCGCGGGCGGAAGGCCTCGGCCTTGCGGGTCAGGGTGTTGTAGAGGACCAGGTGGTCGGGCATGAGCGATGGTAGAAGCGGGAATCAGAGCCGCGGGCGTGTGCCCGCGGGGCTGCACGCCGAGTGGTCCCGGGCGATCGAGGAGGCGTCGCGGGGCCAGATACGTCGCGATCTCACGATCGCGGCTCTGATCCAAGCCCTGGCTCAGTTCAGGTTCAATGGCTCCACCACGAAGCACCGCCATCGACCCTGCTCGTCCCGCTCCCACTGCATGACGGCCCACAGCGAGCCGGGCGCGCCGGTGGACTTTTCGGTGGCGCGGACGAGCACCTGGGTGCGGGCCAGCGACGGGCCGTCGATCGTGGCCTGGAGTTCGGCGATCCGCCAGGACTGGAGTTCGTAGCGCCCGCCGGGGCCCATGGCCTCGCGGATGGCCACGAGCAGGGCGGCGCGGCTGGGCACGCGGAAGACGCCGTAGCGGATCTCGGGGTCGTCGCTGAGCAGCTCGCCGGCGCGCTGGGTGTCGGCCCGCCCGATCGCGTTGACCAGGTCGCGGGTGCTCGCACGCACGGACTCTCGTTTGGTCTCGACGAGCGTCGAGGCGAGCCAGACGAGCCCGGTCAGCCCGGCCAAGGCCATCGCGACGAGCAGGCCGCGCCGCAGCTGGGCCCGCGCGTTGAACACAAACAGGGCCACGAGCGCGCCGGCCCCCAGCGGCACGCTCAGAAGCAACGGCTGCTCGAAGATCAAGCGGTCGAGCAGCGGCGCGGCGGGGAGCGGGTTCGGGGGCGGGCCGCCGGTGATGGCGTTCATGCCGACCAGGGCGCTGGCGATGGCGGCGGCGATGTCGTGCTCGGGCATCGCGACTCGATTCGCTTTCGGGGGGCCAGGGGATGCGTCGGGTCTAGCGCTGCTGGGCGGGCAGCATGGCCTGAAGCGTCTCGAGGCTGATCTCGATCTGGGCCAGTTGCTGGCGCAGGACCTCAACCCGCTGGCGGGCCTGCTGGCGGACGGCCGGGTCCTGCGACTGGTCGCGCAGCAGCACCAGGAACGAGTCGATCGACTGCTGCAGCCTGGCCCTTTGGGCCAGCAGCGTGTCGCGCCGTTCGAGGATCGGCTGCAACTGGCGCTCGGCGTTGGCGATGTCGGCCTCGGCCCAGCCCTGCTGGAGCAGCGACTCGCGGATCGAGCGGCGCAGGCGCTCGTCCTCGGGCAGTTCGATGGCGGCGATCGGCACGCCGTCCTGGTCAAGCCCGCCTCGCGAGTCGCCCCCGGCGATGACGCGGACGCCCCCGTCGTCCTTGTCGCCATCGTCGCGCTCGGGGCGCACCGGCTGGCCGCGAAGCTCGCGCAGGTCGAGCGAGGGGGTGAGCGACGCGGCGGCCTCGCCGAGTTCGCGGGCGATGCGCCGCTCCCAGGCCTGCTCGAGGATCTGGTCGGTCGGCATCATCGCGGTGCCCAGGCGCATGAAGTCGCCCAGCGGCACGATGACGCGCTTGATCTCGCCGCGGCGCCGGATCGCCAGACGCATCGCCCCGTAGGGATCGTGCGAGAGGATGGCGGCCTGGAACTCGTCGTAGGTGCGGATCGGGGTGCCGTCGGCCTCGAGCACCTGGTCGCCGGCCTCGAGCACCTCGTGGGCCCGGAACAGCGGGGTCTCGACGACCGCGCTGATGATCACCGGGCCTCCGCTCGATCGGTCGAACTGCACGCCCATCGCGGCCCTGGGCGTGACGCGGAAGATCAGGCTGGCGATGTTGTTCAGGCGCGAGCGGGCCTCGGGCGAGAGGTTGTCGCGGCGCAGGTGCGGCAGGAGCGTTCCGAGCTCCACCGACGGGGTGGTCATGATGAACTCGGCGGCGTTCTGGCGGGCCGCGTAGTCCTCCGCGTCGAACAGCGCGATGTAGGGCTCGATGGAGTCGGCCGGGGCGGCGAACGCCGGGCGCGGGCCGAACGCGCCGTCCACGCCGGGGCCGGGCTGGTCGGGCTGGGCGTCGACGATGCCGGGGATGGGCCGGGCGGCGTCGCCCGCGTCCGGCGCGGCCTGTTGCTGGGCGGGGCCCGGCGTGCCGCGGGGGGCGGTGTCGCTGGCGTCCTGGGCGACGGCAAGCCCGGCGCTGGCCGCTAGAGCGGCGACGCCAAGCCGGAGCCGATCCATTGCCTCGCCCGTGCGCCGGGGGATGGCGAGCATTGGCTTCCCCTTTTTCTCCCGAACCGAACTAGTGTCTACCAAAGCGGGCCTCGGGTCAACCGGCGCGTGCCCGCCGGCGTACGGTGTAGGGCCGGCGGAGCGACGGGCCCGAGTCGCGGGACCGCCTCCGCGAAGGGCCGCCCCCACCGGGTGTACCGCCCGCCCAGCCGCCCGCTGCCGCAACGGTCGCGAACCGGCGACGCCCGCGCGTCGAGTGCCCCCATGCCCCACGCCCTGACCCGCTACAACGTGCTGTACCAGTCGGTCCGGTCGCGCCGTCGGAGGCCGACGGTCCACCTGGGCGTGGACGGGGCGGCGAACTGGATCGGGGTCAAAGCCCGCTCGGCCCGGATCTCGCTCGGGTTCCTGCGGCGCGAGGCCCGGGCGATCTGCGCGATGGCCCCCGAGATCCGGGGGTTCTCGGAGGCGGTGCTGGACAACGCCGTCGGCGACATCCGCGAGGTGTTCGTCCGCCAGCGTCAGGACGACGCGACGATCCGCCGGGCGATGGCTCTGGTGCGGGAGGTGGCCCGGCGCCAGACCGGGGAGGAGGCGTTCGAGGTCCAGGTGATGGGCGCGATGGCCCTGTACCACGGGCGGATCGTGCAGATGCTCACCGGTGAGGGCAAGACGCTGACCGGCTCGATCGCCGCGCCGCTGATCGCCTGGCAGCGGCGCCACGTGCACTTCTTCACGGTCAACGACTACCTGGCCCGGCGCGACGCGCACTCGCGGGCGGAGATCTACCGGCGCTGCCGCGTCACGGTCGGGGCGATCCAGCAGGAGCAGGACCCGCGCGAGCGGTTCGGGCTGTACGCGCGCCACATCGTCTACGGCACGCCCAAGCAGATCACGGCGGACTACCTGCGCGACCAGCTGCGCCTCGGGCGGGTCCAGAGCGCGTGGGCGGCCCGGCTCGGGCTGTCGATGCTCGGCGAGGACGCGCTCGAGGCGGGGGCCGGGCCGATGGTGCCGGGGCTCGAGGCGGCGATCGTGGACGAGGCCGACGCGGTGCTGATCGATGAGGGCGTGGTCCCGCTCATCATCGCCCGTTCGACCCAGCAGGACGAGATGGGCGAGGTCTACCGCCAGGCGGCCCGGATGGCGGCCAGACTCGACGAGGGGCCGGACTACAAGATCGACCACGTCCGGCGGAAGGCGGACCTGAAGCGCCGGGGCGAGCACCGGGCCGAGCAGATGTGGGACGAGTTGGACGAGCCGATCTGGCGGGCGACGCGCCGGGCCGAGGAACTCATCAAGCAGGCCCTGGTCGCCAAGCACTGCTATGTCCGGGGGCAGCAGTACGCGATCGTCGAGGGGCGGGTGGTCATCGTCGACGAGTACACCGGGCGGTTCCTGCCGGATCGCTCGTGGGAGCACGGGCTGCACCAGGCGGTCGAGGCCAAGGAGGGGCTGGACGTCACGGCCGACCGGGAGACGCTGGCCCGTCTGTCGTTCCAGCGGTTCTTCCGCATGTACCCCTTCCTGTGCGGGATGACCGGCACCGCGGCCGACGCGACGCGCGAGATGGAGCGGGTGTACGACCGGGCCGTCATGGAGATCCCGACGAACCGGCCGGTGATCCGGAAGCAGTGGGCGACCCGGGTGTTCAGGTCGGCCGAGGCCAAGTGGGAGGCCGTGGCCGCGTCGATCGCCGACCTGCACGCCAAGGGGCGCCCCGTGCTGGTGGGCACGCGTTCGATCGCGGCCAGCGAGCACCTGAGCGAACTCCTGAAGGCGCGCGGGTTGGAGCACCAGGTGCTCAATGCCAACTTCGACAAGGACGAGGCGGAACTGATCGCCCGGGCGGGGGCGGGAGGGGCCGATGCCGCCATCACCGTCGCGACCAACATGGCCGGTCGCGGGACCGACATCAAACTCGACCAGGCGGCCCACGCCGCCGGCGGGCTGCACGTGGTCCTGACCGAGATGCACTCGGCCAAGCGGATCGACCGCCAGTTCATCGGGCGGGCCGGTCGCCAGGGCGACCCCGGCTCCGCCCAGACGTTCGTCTCGCTCGACGACGAGATCGTCCGCCAGCACGCCCCGGCCCTGGCGGCGACGGTCGCCGCCCGCCCGGGGGGCGAGGAGCGTTCCGGCGCGCTGGCCCTTCGCGTGTTCGAGATCGCCCAGCGCCGGGCCCAGGCGCGCGACCGTCGGAACCGGGCCTCGGTCATGCGCCAGGACGACTGGATCGACAAGTACCTGCCCGGCGGGTGACGCCCCGTCGAACGCCGGCGCTGTCGGTTGGTGTCGCCTGCTGTCAAGCGTCCGAGAACGACAGCACGGTGCGGACTGTCAACAATCCACGCCTGTCTGATGGGTGGTGCGGTGGGTGAACTGCCGATAATGTGTGACACCGTCGGACGGAGTCGGACGCACCACTTGGCCGGGATGTGCCACGCGTGTTCATCGATCGCCTGCTGGGATTGCTGAGTGTCGACATGGGGATCGACCTGGGCACCTGCAACACGCTCGTTGCGGTGCGCGGGCAGGGCATCGTTCTGAACGAGCCGAGCGTCGTGGCGGTGCGCAAGGGCACGAACCAGGTGCTCAAGGGCGGCGAGGCCGTCGGCTGGGTCGCCAAGGAGATGCTGGGCAAGACCCCCGGCTCGATCACCGCGGTCCGCCCTCTCAAGGACGGCGTGATCTCCGACTTCGAGATCACCGAGGCGATGCTCGGGTACTTCATCAAGAAAGTGACGGGGCGTCGGAGCATTATCGGACCTCGCGTGGTCATCTCCATCCCGTCGGGCATCACGGCGGTCGAGAAGCGGGCCGTGTTCGACTCGGCCGAGCACGCCGGGGCGAGGCGGACGTTCCTGCTGGAGGAGCCTGTGGCGGCGGCGATCGGGGCGGGGCTGCCGTTCGCCGAGGCGACCGCGAGCATGATCGTGGACATCGGGGGCGGCACGACCGAGGTAGCGATCATGTCGCTGGCGGACATCGCCACGTGCGAGTCGATCCGCGTGGCGGGCGACGACTTCGACGAGGCGATCATCGGTCACATGCGGAAGGTCTACAACCTGATGATCGGGGAGCAGACCGCCGAGCGGATCAAGATCGAGATCGGCTCGGCCGCGCCGCTGCGGGAAGAGTTGTCGATGGAGGTCCGCGGGCGTGACATGATCAGCGGCATGCCGCGGAAGACGGTGATCACGAGCGAGGAGGTCCGCGAGGCGCTGATGGAGCCCGTGGGCTCGATCATCGAGGCTGTGAAGCGGACGCTCGAGCGGGCCGAGCCGGAACTGGCGGCGGACTTGGTGGAAAACGGGATCACGCTGGCGGGCGGCGGGGCGCTCTTGCGGGGTCTGTCCACGACGCTGGGCAAGGCCACGGGGCTGGACGTGAACGTGGCGGAGGACCCGCTGACGTGCGTGGCCCGCGGCACGGCGATCTATCTCGAGCACCTTGAGGAGTGGAAGGTGACGCTCGAAAACGATCTGGACGGGTGAGCGGGGCGGAACGGAAACCGAGAATCACCTCTTGATCCCGGAACCGGGTTTCGGGACACTCTCGAATGGTCCAAGGGGGCTCGGCCGATCTCGCTGGCGGCCGTGGCGCCGCGTGCGGGAGCGGGGAAGCCATGGGACAGATCGGGACGCGTCGGGGCGGGCGGGGGCCTGCCGGGGATATCGGTCGCTGCGCCGCGGGCCTGCTTGCGCTGGTGGCGATGGGCTGCGCGGGCGGGTCGGACCAGCGGGTTCTGACGCGGCACGATGGCCCGATGCCGGAGGTGAAGCCCGCCGGCGTGCGGTTCCAGCCCGGGCGGGAGCGGGAGATGGGCCCGCCGCCGTACGAGTACATCCGGATCCTGGGCAATGCCGAGCCGGGTTGGCAGTGGGGGGCGAGCGCGGTTGATGCGGGGATGTCGTGGGAGTTTGTCGGGCCGCGGCCGATGTCGAGCGAGTACTGGAGCGGGCAGGCCAACGCGGGCGGGCGTGTGAACTCGATCGCGCCGCACCCGGTCGATCCGAACACGGCGTACATCGCGACGGCGGGCGGCGGGCTGTGGAAGACGACCGACGGCGGGGCGAACTGGTCGGCGTTGACGGATGAACTCGCGTCGCTGGTGGGCGGGGCGGTGGCGCTCGACCCGGTGGACCCCGAGGTCGTGTACTTCGGCACGGGCGACATGAAGGGCGGAGCCAACGGCGGCGGGCTGTTCCGCTCGCTCGATGGCGGGCAGACGTGGGTGATGATCGGCACGACCGGGCAGGTCGGCACGCGGATCAACTCGATCGCGATCGACCCGACGAACACGAGCGTCATCCACCTGGGCACCAACGGCGGGTATCGGCGGTCGCTCGACGGCGGGCAGACGTGGCAGACCCCGCTGTCGGGCTCGACGTGGCACGTCCGCCTGAGCCCGGTTGATCCGATGGTCGTGTACCTGGCGCGGTCGAACCAGGGCGTGTGGCGATCGACCAACGGCGGTTCGACGTTCGCGCAGCTCGGCGGCGGGCTGCCGGCGGGCACGTCGCGGATCGAGCTGGCGATCGCGGGGTCCGACCCGGACCGCCTCGTGGCGGCGTTTATCAGCGGGTCGAGCAGCGTGGGGCTGTACCGGACCGATGACGGTGGGGAGACGTGGATCCAGATCGGCCTTGGCACGCCGGCGGAGAGTTTCTGCGCGCCGCAGTGCTGGTACGACGCGTATGTCGGGATCGACCCGACGAATCCGGATCGCATGTTCGTGGGCGGCGTGGACCAGCAGTACGCCGACGCGGGGATCCTGCGGAGCACCAACGCCGGGCTGTCGTGGGCCGAGGTGGCACGCGGGCCGCTGACGGTGCGTGTCCATCCCGATCACCACACCATCGCGTGGGGGCCGACGGGCATCATCTGGGAGGGCAACGACGGCGGGGTGTACAAGTCGACCAACGGCGGGGACACGTGGCAGAATCTGAACGCGACGCTGGGCGCGGCCTTGCTCTACGACATCGAAGTGCACCCGACGTCGGTCGAGCGGATGCTCGGCGGGACGCAGGACAACGGGACGCCCGAGCGGACGGGCCCGAGCGACGTGTGGCCGCAGACGCAGGTGGGCGACGGCGGGTTCAGCGTGATCGACCCGACGGTGACGAATCGGCGGTACACGACGTACGTGTACCTGAGCGTGTCGCGGTGGACGAACAACAGTTCGACGAACATCTCGTCGCCCGACTGGGACGACGATCCGGTGAACTTCATCGCGCCGCTGGTGGGCGACCCGAACGCGCCGCAGACGCTGCTGGGCGGGACGAACCGGATCTGGCGGACGCTCAACGCGACGCAGACCGGCTCGCGTCCGACGTGGACCGCGATCAGCACCGACGCGGTGGGGGCGGGCTCGACGATCAACGCGATCGCGGTGGCGCCGGGCAACTCGAGCGTGATCTACTCGGGCAGCCGCTCGGGCAAGGTGTTCGTGACGACCGACGCCGCGACGTGGGCGGATCGCTCGGCGGGGCTGCCCAGCGGGCAGATCAGCGACATCATCATCGATCCGGCCGCGCCGGGCACGGCGTACGTCTCGTTCTTCAACACGAGCGGGACCCGCGTGCTGCGGACGGAGAACTTCGGGCAGACGTGGATGAACATGACCGGCACGCTGCCCAGCGGGGCCCGGACCGGCTCGCTGGAGGTGGACTTCGACCTGCCAGTGCCGGTGATGTACGTCGGGACCGGGGCTGGCGTGTACACGTCGCGCGACAGCGGGCTGACGTGGGTCAAGGACAACGACACGCTGCCGAACGTGAACGTGACGGACCTGCAGATCGACCGGGCGAATCGGACGATCGCCGCGGCGACGTACGGGCGAGGGGCGTGGCGGGCGGACCTGCTCGCGGGGTGCGGGGCGGACCTGACGACCACGGCCCTGGCCGGGGCGCCGGGATACGGCGTGCCCGACGGGATCGTGTCGAGCGACGACTTCTTCTACTACCTGACCGAGTTCGGCGCGGGCAACCTGGCGGTGGCGGACCTGACGACGGGGGCGGTGCCCGGGCAGGCGGGCTATGGCGTCCCGGACGGGGTGCTCAGCGGGGACGACTTCTTCTTCTATCTGGACCTGTACGCCGCGGGGTGCTGAGGCCTGAGGGCGGATCCGGACAGGTCGGTACGCGGGTCAGTCCACCCGGCCCGCGGCGTGCTCGAGCGCGATCGTGGCGTAGGCGGTGATGAGCACCGGGTTGTTTTCCAACCAGCGTTGGTCGACCGATCGGAAGGAGCCATCGGGGTTCTGGAGGTCGGCGAGGGCGTCGATGAGGTCGTTGGCCCAGTCGTGGGTGGTCGTGGCGCCGGATTCGGTGACGCTGGGTTCCGCTTCAATCGTCTCGAAGCCCGCGGCCTCGAGCGCCCGCGCGAACATGAGGTAGTAGTAGTACTGGCCTTCCGTGCCGATGCCGGGGTTCTCGTCGAGCGTGTAGTTGCGTTCGATCCAGCCCAGGGCCAGGCGGACGCGCTCGTCGTCGGGCGAGAGGCCGGCGTAGATCATCGTCTTGAACGCGGCGTAGGTCATGGAGCCGTAGGCTCGGAGGCGGCTGACGCGCGTGCCGTCGTCGAGGGTCTCCTCGATGGTGCCGGCCTGGCTCTGGCCGACGCCGGGCTCATCGCCGGACTCGGCCGTGGCGTAGATGAACCCGCCCTGGGTGGAGCCCTCGGCGTACGGGGCGTCGTTGACCGCCTCGTGCATCTGGGTGCGCTGCAGGAACACCAGGGCCCGCTGGAAGACGGGGTCGTCGCGGTCGACGCCCGCGTCGTGGAAGGCCTGGGTGACGAAGTTGAGGTTGGAGTTGTCGGGGCGTCCGTGGCGGCCGTAGCCGACGCCGCCGTAGAACGGGTGGTCGGGTGCGACGACGCGGACGGTGTCGCCGGCGCTGGGCGAGCCGTCGGGGTTGGGCAGGCGGGCGTCCTGGCCCCATTGCAGCGTGCGCATGAACGCGAGGGCGCTGTCGATGGCGTCGTCGATCTCGGCGTCGGGGGCGCCGGGCAGGTCGCCGGGCAGGTCACGGGCGTGGACGAGGGCCGAGACGCAGATGGCGGAGTTGTAGGACGGGAGCATGTCGAAGTAGATGCCGCCGTCGGGCTGGGCGTGGTCGAGGAGGTAGCGCGTGCCGCGGGCCAGGGCGTCGGCGCGGGCGGCGTTGGCCTCGTGGTCGTCGTCGGCGGGGTGCAGGGCCAGCGCGTTGACCGCCAGGGCGGTGATGGCGGGCAGGACGGGGGCGTTGGGGTCGTCGGGGATGCTCCAGCCGCCGGAGGGGTGCTGGTTGGCGACGAGGTCGGCGCAGGCGCGGGCGATCATGTCGTGGGCCCGCTCGCGGTGGGCCTGGTCGATGGCCAGGGCGGGCAAGGCGAGGGTGCCAAGCAGGAGAGTGAAGGGGGTCTTTCGCAAGATCGGGTCCTCCGGGCGATCGTTGGTGGGCAGCGGTGGAGCGGGCGGGGGCCTTCTTTCGATACCGGAAGCCGCGACCGGCGCGGCGGCTGGCGGCCGAGCCGTGCGCGGGCCGATAGAGCGATACGCGGATTCGGAGGCCCGATGCGCGAGTCGCTGCTGGAACACCTGCGGTCGCCCGGAGAACCGGGCGTGGAACTGTGCCTCGAGGCTCTCTCGGGGTCGGGCGATCGCGTGGAGGAGGGGGTCCTGCACGACGGGAGCGGCCGATGGTGGTGGGTGGCGGGCGGGATCCCGCGTCTGCTGCCGGCCCACCTGTTTCGGCGTCCCGATCTGGAGGTCAAGCACGCGGCGGTGCTCCGTCGTCTGGGGCTCGAGCGTCCGAAGCGGAACGGGCAGGCCCGGGGCGGGCTCGAGGCGGCGACGATCGACCGATTCGGGGCCGAGTGGCTGCAGTTCCGCGATTGGGGGCACCGGGACGCGCCGCCGGATGGGGCCGACCCGCCGGAGCATCGCGGCGGGCTGTGGGGCGACACGCGCCGGGCGTTCGAGTCCAAGACGTTCCTGGCTGGGCGGCTGGGGGATCGGCTCGTGCTCGACGCCGGGTGCGGCAACGGGCGGTTCACGCGGGCCGCGCTCGAGCACGGCGCGAGCGAGATTGTCTCGATCGACATCGGCTGGGGGGTCGAAGCGGCCCACGAGCGGTTCCGCGACGACCCGCGCGTGCACGTCGTGCAGGCGTCGCTCTTTGAGATCCCGCTCGCGCGGGTTGACGCGGCGTTCTCGCTGGGCGTGCTGATGCACACGGGGGACGCGGCCCGGGCGTTCGCGGCGATCGCGCGGGTGGTCGGGGCGGGCGGGCTGATGTCGGTGCGGATGTACCACCGGGGGAACTGGGCCCACGAGATCGTGGACGGGGCGATCCGGGGCGTGACGACGCGCCTCCCGAAGCCGGCGCAGCAGCGTGTGGCCCGGCGAATGGCCCGGCTGGGGCGGTGGCTCGAGTCGCGCGAGCGACGGCGGGGCAAGCCCGGGCTGCGGATGCGCTGGTACCAGGTGCTGCGGAACCACCCGACGGTGCACCACAATCTGGACTGGTGGTCCGCGCCGGTGGCGACCCACCACACCAGCCGCGAGGTGGTCGCCTGGGGCGGGGCGGCGGGGTTGGAGGTGGTGCGGGCGGATCCGAAGCCGCGCGAGGGCGGGTACCCGTTCTGGGAGTGGCCCGAGGCACTGACGGTCCTGTTCGAGAGGCCGATGGCGGCGGAGATCGGCGAGCGCCCCGGCGCGTTCGTTGAAGAACACGCGGGCGCGGACGGCGCGCGGGCGTCGCACGGAGTCGCGGCATGAGCGGGCTTGTGGCGGAGGCTGTGGCGGAACAAGCGGCGGTTGCGCCGGCGTCGGCGTCTTCGGACGGGGCGTCCAAAGACGACCGCCTGGAGGCGGTGGCCGAGGAGTTCAACTACCGGAACCGCTGTCGCGCCTGCCGCGGCAAGTTCTGGCACGAGGCCTTCGCGCCCGAGCAGGAGGCCTACGCCTCGTTCGCGCGCCACAAACTCGAGCGGATCGCGGCCATCGACCCCGGCGGGCTTCGCCTGCTCGACATCGGCTCGGGCTTCGGCGACATCCTGTACCTGCTGCGGGACCGGTACAAGGAACTGCACGGCCTGGACCCGTCGGCGAGCATGGTGGCCCACGCGGAAGCGAATCTGCGCGAGCGGGGTGTGCGGACGCCGTTCGCGTTCAAGCAGGGCCTGGCCGAGAGCCTCGCGTACCCGAGCGGGCACTTCGACACGATCGTGACGACGGACACGTACGAGCACATCGACCCGGCGTTCAGGGCCGCCGCGCTGGACGAGATGTTCCGGGTGCTGCGCCCCGGCGGGACGCTGATCCTCGTGACGCCTTCGAAGTCGCGCCTGCTCTTCTGGGCGTTTGTTGACAACGTCCTCACGCTGCGTCGCCAGCGGCGTGCGGGCAACGGCGTGCGGGTGTTCTCGCCGACGCCCAAGGCGTACACGGAGGTGTTCGTCGGCGGGCGGGCGCTGCGCCGGGCGATCCTCCGGGCTGGGTTCCGTGTGACCAGGTTTGAGCGGACGAGTTTTTACCCCGCGCCGGAGCGGCCCGGGTTCCTCGAGCCGCACATGCAGCGATGGGCGGCGTCCCGGCCGAAGCGATGGCGGCGGGTGGTGGCGCTGTGCCGCGCGGCCCAGCGCCTGGGTTTCCTGAACCAGAAGATGCTCGTGGCCGCGGTCCGCCCTTCGGCGGGCGGCGACGCGGGGGAAGGACGGTCGCGATGAGCCGGGCACTGGCCGAGCAGCCGCACGCGACGATCGACTCGCTGGCCCAGGCATTGGGGACGCTCGACGACGCGGCGTTGGTGGCGACGCTGGAGGCCGCGCTCGAGGTCCGACGCTCCGGGCCGCTGATCAAGGCCCCGCGCGAGCGTCTGGTGCGTGAAATCGCGCTGACGCGCGAGCTCGACGACGTGGTGCAGAAGCACCTGAACATCGCGGGGGCCAAGTGCTATCGCGGACGCCACCCGAAGCACTGGCTGTGGCGGTCGCACAAGCAGTGGATTCTGGACCGCGTCGCCCCCGGCCAACGCGTGCTCGACGTCGGCTGCGGGGCCAGCGCGTACCTGGGCTGGATGGCCGAGAAGGGTTGCCTCGTCACCGCGTGCGACATGAACCCCGTGCGGATCGAGCAGGCCCGGGCGATCATGTCGCACGAGAACCTGAGTTTCGAGGTGCGGGACGTGACGCGGGAGGCGCCCTCGACGCGCCACGACGTGGTGATCTGCTCGCACGTGATCGAGCACCTCGATGAGCCGGTGGGGCTGCTGCGGGCGCTCGGGCGGTGCGCGCCGCGCCTGCTGGTCGCGGTGCCGCCGGTGGACAGCCGTTGGCAGAAGGTGATGTACCGCGACCTGGGCCTGCGCTGGAAGGACGACGAGGACCACCGGCGCGAGTACACGCCCGAGTCGCTTCGCGAGGAAGTCACCCGCGCGGGCTGGGCGATCGACGAGCTCCACGCCGGGATCGACATCAAGGCCTCGGCCCACTGGGTCGGCGACGTCGGCACAGAACCTGCCGCGGGCGACGCCTGATGTGCGGCATCCTGGTCCATGCGCGGGCGACGCTTGACTCGCCCCAGGCGTGCGACGCCGCATGGGAGCGGGCGATGGCGCGGCTCGACCGGCGGGGGCCGGACGGGCGTGGTCGATGGCAGTCCGCGTCGGGGCTGGTGCGCCTCGGTCACACGAGGCTGGCGATCAACGACCTGTCGCCGACGGGCGCGCAGCCGATGGTCTTGGAGCGCCGCGGCGGCGATCTGGCGCTAGTGGCCAACGGCGAGGTGTACAACGCGCCCGCGCTGCGACGGCGTCTCGAACGCGAGGGCTGCCGGTTCCGCGGCACGTCGGACTGCGAGGTCGTGCTGCACGCGGTCGACCGCTGGGGGTTCGACGAGGCCATCGACGCGGTGCGCGGGATGATCGCGCTGGCGGTGTGGGACGATCGGGAGCGGACGCTGCGGGGCGCGGTCGACCACGCGGGGATGAAGCCGCTGGTGTTCGCGGGGGGGACGGAGGGGCTGGTCATCGCGTCCGACGCCGACGCGGTACTGGCGATGCTGGCGCGAAGGCCCGACCCGAACCCGATGGCGCTGGCGCACGTGCTGGCCCACGGCTACAGCCCCGCGCCGGAGACGGTGTGGCAGGGGGTGTCGAAACTGGGACCGGGCGAGTGCCTGGAGTGGAGGCCCGGTGCGGGCGTTCGGACGCGCCGGTGGTGGTCGCCGCCGGACGCGGTGCGCGAGCCGGCGCCTGGTCGGTCCACCCTCGCCGAGCAGGCCGAGGAGTTTGGGGCGATCTGGGGCGAGGTGGTCGCCGACCATCTGTTGTCGGACGTGCCCGTGGGGCTCTTTCTATCTGGTGGGCTGGACTCGAGCGCGGTGGCGGTCGCCCTTGCGGAGCAATCGGGCGGCGGGGCGCACGCAGGCCGAAGCCGGGCGATCGCGCCTTCACGCCCGCCGGTCCACGCCTTCACGCTGGCGCTGGAATCGTCGGACGACGAAGCTCCGGCCGCCCGCCAGACCGCCGCGCACTTCGGGTTGGGGTGGACGGGCGTGCCGATGGGCGCCGGTTCGCTCGACGAGGCGCTGACGGCCTGCGCACGGGCGTTCGACGAGCCGCAGGGCTACGGCGCGCTGCTGACCGCGGGGGCGATCTCGCGGGCCGCAAGACGTTGCGGGAAGGTCATGCTCGCGGGCGACGGGGGTGATGAGGCGTTCGCGGGGTACACGTGGCACGCCGAGGCGCCGCGGCTCGCGCCCGACAGCGGGGCGAGCATCAGCCGAGAACGAGGCAGCAGCGGGGGCGTTGGCGTGCTGGACGCCCCGGGTGTCGCCGCGGGGTGTGTGCCGGTCGGGTCGTATCTGCGCCGTGTTCTGCCGCGGTTCGAGGTGTGGGAGGTCGAGGCGCTGCTCGCGCCGCTCGGCGTGCGGTACGCCGAGCAGGAATACGCGGGGTGGGCGGCGGCGCACGACCGCCCGGATCTCCCCTGGCCGCGCTGGGCGCAGCGGATGGACCTGATGACCTTCTGCGCGGGGTCGATCCTGCCGAAGGTCGATCGGGCGTCGATGGATGCCGGGCTGGAAGTGCGGGCCCCGTTCCTGGATCGGCGCGTGCTGGAGTGGGCGTTGTCCTTGCCGGTGATGCCGGAAGAGGCGTGCGGGCCGGTTGGTGGGCACGTCGGAGGCTCGAAACCGATCCTGCGGCGGTACCTCGACGGGCGCGTGCCGCCCGGCGTGCTGACCAGGCCGAAGCAGGGATTCAGCCTGCGCATCGGGTCGAACGCGTGGGCGGGGTTCGGCGATCGCTTGCTGCAGTCGCGCCTGGTGAAGGATGGCGTGCTGGGGGCACACGTTCGGCGCGTCGTCGATCCGGACGACCCGCGGGCCGCGTCACGCATCCCCGCGCTGTGCATGCTTGCCGCGTGGTGGGACGCGCGGGCGTGAGGCTCAACGGTGCTCGCGTTCCGCCGGCACCGGCTCGTCGTCGTCCAGAACGACCCGCCACCGCGGCGAGTCGAGGTCGTCGAACTGGCCCGTGCGCACCATCCACAGGAACCCCGCGACGGCGGCGCCCGCCAGACTCAGGGCGATCGGCAGCGCGATCCACAGCACGCTCATCGTGTGCCCTCCGGGGGTGTGAAGGACAGTTGGCGTGGGGTCCGATCGGCACTGCCTACCGCTTCGTGGCGGCGTGCGAACGTTCGCGACCGCACGGCCACCGCCAGCACCGTCATCGAACTGATGGGCATCATCGCCGCCGCGACCAGCGGTGAGAGCAGGCCCGCCAGCACCAGGCCGGCCGCCAACGCGTTGTACGCCAGCGCCAGCCCCAGGCACAGGCGGATGGTTCGGAGCACACGCCGGGACGCATCGGCCAGCGCTCCGATCGGGGCCAGCCCGCCGCGCTCGATGTAGACATCGGCGGCGGCGAGCGAGGCCTCGGCCCCGCCACGGACCGCGATGCCCACCGACGCCGTGGCGAGCGCCGGCGCGTCGTTGACGCCGTCTCCGACCATGACCACGGGCGTGCCCCGTCTGGCCTCGCCCATGAGCGCGGCGATCCGCTCGTGCTTCTGCTCCGGCGACGCCCCGCCCCAGGCCAGCGCGGGGTCGATGCCCAAATCCGAGGCGACCGCCCGGACGACCGCGGGGTCGTCTCCTGAGAGCATGGCTATGCGCCAGCCCGCGGCCCGGAGCGCATCGAGCGCCGGGCGGGCGTCGGGGCGGACCAGATCGCCCAGGATGGCGACGCCCTCGACTTGCTCGTCAACGGCGATGGCCACGGGCGTGTGGGCGTGCGAGCGGCCCCGCGCGATCGCCCGCTCGGCCCACTCGGGTGCGACCACGCCGAGCGAGGCCAGCCACGCCGGCGAGCCAACTCGGACCGTGCAAGCAGCGTCGGAGGCGACCACGCCGCGGGCCAGCACGTGCTCGATCGTCCAGCCGTCGGCACGCATCGGCGCGGAACCCGCTGCTTCGGAACCCGCGTGGCGAGCCAGGGCCACGGCGACCGGGTGCGTCGATCCGGCCTCGATCGCCGCGACGAGCGGGCGCAGCGACGCGTCGCCGACCCACTCGAGCACGTCGAAGCGTCCGGTGGTGGCGGTGCCGGTTTTGTCGAGCACGAGCAGGCCCGGGCGGGCCAGTCGCTCGAACACGTCGCCGCCCTTGACCAGCACACCGTGCCGCGCTGCACGACCCACGCCCATGGTCACGACCAGCGGCGTGGCCAGCGCGATGGCGCACGGGCACGTCGCGACGAGCAGCGCGATGGCGTGGCGGAGCGCGGGGGCCAGCCCGTCGCCGACGTGGATCGCCAGCGTGACCAGCGCGAGCGTCGCGACCGAGAGCACGAAAGGGGCGGCCAGACGCTGGGCGGACCCCACGATCGGCGTGCGCCGACGCGAGAGTTCCTCGATGGTCGCCATCAGGCGTCCGGCCCTGGTGTGGCGTCCAACGGCGGTGGCGCGGACGCGAATCGTGGATGCCAGGTTGACCGCGCCCGCAACGACCTCGCTCCCGACACCCGTCGGCACGGGACGCGATTCGCCCGTGAGGATCGACGCGTCGACCGTGGTCTTTCCGAGCACGACGACGCCGTCGATCGGGAACGCCTCCAGCGGGCGGACCTCGACGATGGAGCCGGGCTGGAGCGACTGCACCGAGGCGTCGCGGACCGGCGCGTGCGGGCTTGTCGGCTCGCCCTCGACGACGTGGGCAACGCCGGGCGTGAGCGAGAACAGCAGCTCGACCGAGTCGAGGGCGTGGCGCTGCTGGCGGATCTGCATCCAGCGCCCGACCAGCAGCAGGAACACGAGCATCGTCAGCGAGTCGGCGTAGATCTCGCTGGTGCCCTGGATGGCCGCCGCGACGCCCGCGATGTTGCCCACGAGCAGCGCCATCGCGATTGGCATGTCCAGGTGCCACAGGCGGGCCCGGGCCGCGGCCAGAGCGCCCTCCAGGAACACGCGCCCGGGCCAGGCCAGGCTCAGAACCCCTAGCCCGACCGAGAGCCATCGGAACGCGGCGGCATACACCGGGTGCATGGCGTCGAACTCGGCGCTGTACAGGGCGAACGCCAGCAGCATGGCGTTGCCGGCGCAGGCGGCGGCGACGCCGATGCGGACCAGATACGCCCGGTCCTGGCGACGCCGGGCCTCCCGGGCCGCGGAGTCGGTGACGGGGTGGGGGCGGTAGCCGAGGCTGGCCAGGGCCCGCGCGACGCGCGACAACGGTACGACCGCGGGGTCCCACACGATCTCGGCCACCGCGCGCCGGAAATCCAGACGGGCCGAGCGGACGCCATCAACAACGCGCGGCAGGCGTTCGACCAGCCACAGGCACGCCGCGCAGTGCACGCCCTCGAGCAGCAGCTCGACCCGCAGGAGGCCCGCGTTGTCCTCCCCCGCGATCGCGGCGGGTCGGGCGTAGACGCTGGTGAACGCCGGATCATCGAACTCGGCGAACCCGTCCGCGCCGGACGAGGCCGCGGCTTGCCGCCCCTGGGCCCCGAGACGCTCGCGGATCGCGTAATACTGGTCGAGCCCGCAGGCGTGGATGGTCTGGTAGACGAGACGGCACGCGTCGCAGCAGAACTGCTCAGGCGAGCCAGGCTGGACCAACGCCGCGGGCACGCCGAGCCCGCAGTGGGTGCAGGTGGTTCGATCCGGGCTGGTTGTGCCGGCGGCCGTGTTCGCTTCGACACTCGGAGCCTCGACGCCGCGATGCTTCGATGCCTGCTCCGGCGTCGTCTCCTCGACCGCGGGTGCCTCGCGCGATGCCCGGATGCTCGTTGGCGCGAGGGCGCTCACGCCCCGCCTCCGTTCGCGGGAGCCGCTTCCTCTTCGCCTTCGCAGCATGGCAGCGGCTCGTCGCCGATGCGCTCGAGCGCGGCGCGGCTCGCATCAAGGCCCCGGGAAGCCGGCGCGTCGGCGGAGGAACGCTGGACGCGCTCGGCCCCCGGGTGTGCGGCCTGGGCCGCCGTTTCCAGATTCGCCAGCGACACGCCCGCGCGACCCACCAGCGCGTGCAGCCCCAGCGCGATGATCACCAGCGCCATGACCGTCGGGACGGCCCGGCGCAGCGGGCCGGCCAGCGTCTGCACGCCCGCGCCTAGGCTCACCATGACCGGCAGCGTGCCGAGCCAGAACGCACCCATCACGATCGCGCCCGACGCCGGGCTCGCCGTGCCCGCCGCGACGATCGCGAACGAGTACAGCCAGCCGCACGGCAGCAGCGTGGTCAGCAGGCCGACGATCGCCGCCCGGTGCAGGGGCGGGACGCGCATCGCGGCGTCGCAGCCGCGCCGGAAGACGCGCTCGATGTACCTCGGCGCCTTGATGGAGGGCAGTTGCCGCCCCGAAGCCCGGGCCAGCGCGGTCAGGCCGAACACGATCATCGTCGCGCCCGCGAGCGCCACGGTGACGCGCTGCAGGCCCAGCGCCTCGCCCGAAACGTCGAGCGCCTTGCCGAGCAGGCCCGCGATCGCGCCCAGCAGCGTGTACGTCGCCAGGCGTCCGGCGTGGTAGGCCGCCTGGGCCCGCGCCTTGCTCACGCCCGGCTCGTTCAGCCCAAGGGCGAAGGCCAGGAACGGGCCGCACATCCCGGCGCAGTGCAGGCTGCCCAGGACGCTGGCGACGACGACGCCAAGGACGAGCGCGAGCATCATCCACCCCCGTTCCCGGTGGAGCCGCGCGCCCCGATGCGAGCGCCGTCGGGGGTCTCGGTGTCGATGGTGGCCAGGAACACGTCCTGGCCTCGGGCCGCACGGACGCGGACCTGCCAGACCCCCGCTCGCGCCTCGCCCAGCGACCAGACCCACCGCCCCGCCTCGGCGAGCACGAGCGTGCCCGGGCCGCTGTCGATGGCCGGGTCGCCCGCGCCGACCGAGAGGCGCTGGATGTCGCGCATCCGCGCGTGGTGGAACGCTGCGATCTCGACGCGATCGGCGGCGACGGGCTCGCCCTGCGAATCGCGCAATCGGAGCGAGACCGTCCGCGCCCCGTCGGGCGCGCCATCGGCCCCCGGGAGCGATACCTCCACCTCTGCGGTCCATCCGAGGGCGTCGCTGGCCGCGCGGGCCGCGGCGGACTCGTCCCACGCGAGGGCCTTGTCGTAGTAGTCGGGCTCGAGCGCGAACGACGGGTCCCGCGCGGCGACAACGGCGGTGGCGACGCAGATGCCGACGCTGCCGCACATCAGCGCGATGAGGCCCACGGGCCAGAGCCACGCGAGGGAGCGCTCAGGTTGGGTCGGTGTCGCCATGGGCGTCCTCCGATGTGGGTTCCGGTTGGGGTGATGATCCCGAGCCCGACGGCGACGCCACCGGCGCGCCCGCGCGCGAGGCCGGCCCCAACGCCCGAACCGTCGCGACGCTCGTGGCTCCGCCGTCCTCGATCACGCGGACGCCCAGATCGAGGCGAGGCGTGATGAACGCGGCCCGCGGCACGCGCAGCAGCATCGGCTGGTTGAACCGCTCGCCGGGACCCAGCACGATCGCGCCGATCTCGGAGACGATCTCGGCGTTGTCCGCCCCGACCAGCTCCAGGCGGTAGGAGTGCTCGGACAGCGAGCGGTTGTGGATCTTCACGCGGATCGGGTTGGTGATCGAGCCGTCCGCCATGACGGTGAACGGCATGCCCGGCCCGCGCAGCACGCTGGCGTGGAACGGGCCGCGCATCGACAGCACCGAGATGAACGCCACGAGCAGCACGAGGATGATCGAGGGGTACACGAACACCCGCGGTCGCACGACCCGCCGGCGCCCCTCCTCGAGCGACCGCTGCGAGGAGTACCGGATCAGGCCAGGGGGCAGGCCGATCTTGCCCATAACCGAGTCGCACGCGTCGATGCACTGGGTGCAGTTCACGCACTCCATCTGCAGCCCGTCGCGGATGTCGATGCCGGTGGGGCACGTCGTGACGCACATGCGGCAATCGATGCAGTCGCCCAATTGGACGCGTTCGCCGCCGAGCGTCTCCCGGTCGCGGCCCACGGCCGATTCCGCCTGCGCAGTCTCCGGAGCCACGCCGTTGGCCGCCGCCGACGGAGCGATCCTCGCCACCGGCAGAGAGACGACCTTCGACTCGTCACCCGCGCTGCGCGGCGTGCCGCGGGCCCGGGGCGTCCGCTTGCCCTTTCCCCGAGGCTCGCCGCGGCCGCGGTCGTACCCGATGATCAGCGAGTCTCGGTCGAGCATGACCGACTGGAACCGCCCGTACGGGCAGGCCACGATGCACACCTGCTCGCGGAAGAACCCGAAGTCGAACAGCATCAGCCCCGTCACCGCCACCACCAGCAGGAACGACACCGGGTGGTGCAGGGGCGAGCGCGTCATCCACCCGTACAGTTCCGTTGTGGGCACGAAGTACGCCAGGAACGTGTGGGCCAGGAACACGCTGAGCACGAGGTAGGTCAGGTATTTCGCGGGCGTGCGCCACCCCGCGGTCTTCCGCGTCCGCCCCGGCTGGCCCTCGAAGAGCCGCTCGATCGGGCGGAACACCAGCTCGAGGTACACGGTCTGCGGGCAGCCCCAGCCGCACCACACCCGCCCGACCAGCGCCGTCAGGAAGAACACGCTCAGGAACACGATCAGCACCAGCAGGGCCAGCAGCAGCGTGTCGGTCGGGTACAGCGTCAGGCCGAAGAACGTGAACTCGCGGGCGATGATGTCCAGCAGGATCGGCGGCTTACCCAGGATCCGCAGATGGGGCAGCGTCACGAACAGCGCGATCAGCAGATACCCCAGCAGGCGACGCCGGTTCAGCCACCGCCCCGGCGACCGCTTGGGGCGGAGCCACCGACGCGACCCGTCGGCGTTGAGCGTCGAGAGCACCCGATAGTCCGCGGGAGCCGAGGTCGTCACGCCTATTGACCCCCCGCCCCCGCCGGCGGGGCGTCGGCTCGAACATCGGGCCACGCCGGGATCGCGTCGCCCTCCGGGCCGCGGATCGTGCCCGCGGGCGACGTGCCGCGCAGCGAGGCGACGTACGAGGCCAACAGCACCAGCTCGTTGTGGCTGAACCGGTTCCCCCAGGCGGGCATGGCCCCGTTGGCGGCGCCGTTCGTGATCACCTCGTAGATGTCCGTGACCGTCCGGACGTTCTTATACGAGTCGTCGCAAAGGTTGGGCCCGACCTGCCCGCCGCCCTCGGCCCCGTGGCACGAGACGCAGTTGCCGCGGAACGTGCCGGAGGCGATCGCCACCCACTTCTCGTTGTCCATCAGCGTCAGGATCGTGTGCTCGTCGTTCTCCAGCTCGCCGATGCCCGCGAACATCCGCGCGTACTCGGCCTCCTGGGCTGCCGCCAACTGCTCGTACGGCCCGACAAAGAACGGGCTCCCGAACGACATGATGAAGTAGAAGAAGCTGAACAGGATCGACACCAGGAAGACCAGGTGCCACCAGCCCGGCGTCGGGTTGTCGTACTCCTGGATCCCGTCGTACTCGTGCCCCTGGATCAGGGTCGGTTCGCTCTTGTCGCTCATGCGCCACCCCCTCGCCCGGTCGCGGCCGGCGCGCGATCGCTGGGCGTACTCCGATACTCGGGCTCGTCGCCCAGCGGCAGGGCCGCGTCCCGACGCGTCTGCTCCGGGCGTCGGGACAGGACGTTGATCGCGATCGCGCCGAACGCGACCAGGAACAGGACCAGCGCCACCTGGGCGTACACGTCGAGGGCAAGGTTGCCCATGATGTCCGACAGGCTCATCGCCCACCCCCGATCAGGCCGGGGCCGCCCATGCCCGCGATGGACCCCCCGGCGTCGGCGGCGGACAGGGCGCCGGGCAGTTCCCCGGTGGCGGGCCGCACGCTCGCCGTCTCGCCCGACTCGTCCGTCGGTGCCGGGCGCGTGAGGTCGACCCCGAGCCGCTGCAGGTACGCGATCAGCGCGATGACCTTTCGCTCCGACAGGTCCTGCGCGTCCACGATCGCCGCGTGGTCCGCCAGCGAGCCCTGCAGGATGTCCAGGCCCTGGGCCTGCTCGATCGTCGCCTCGGCGATCTCGAGCGCCTGGGCACGGGCCATGTCCGGCGCGTCGTTGATCGCCGGGCCGTACGGCACGCCCAGCATCGCCATCGCGCGAACCCGGGCCCTGATGTCCTCGAAGCTCGTGCGCTCGTTGACCAGATGGGAATAGCGCGGCATGATCGAGCCCGTCACCACCTGGTTCGGTTGCACGAGGTGCAGCAGGTGCCAGAAGTGGCTCTGGCGGCCGCCCTCACGCGCCAGGTCCGGCCCGATGCGCCGGCTGCCCCACTGGAACGGGTGGTCGTACACGAATTCGCCGGGCTTCGAGTAGTCGCCATATCGCCGGACTTCCGCGAAGATCGGGCGGATCATCTGCGAATGGCAGTTGTAGCAGCCCTCCGAGATGTAGATGTCTCGACCGGCCAGCTCCAGCGGGGTGTACGGCTGCACGCTCGCAATCGTCGGCACGTTGCTCTTGATCAGGAACGTCGGGATGATCTCGAACAGCGACGCCGCGCCCACCGCGATCAGCACCCAGATCGTGAACCGGGCCATGCGCCCCTCGAGCCGCCGGTGCCAGAAGCCCTGGAGCCACTGGTCGCCCGCCTTGGCGAAGTTCGTGTTCGATCCGCCCAGGCGCGCCGGCGGCAGCGGGGCCGGCTGCCAGTTCTTGTCCAGCGGCGCCGCCCGGAACACCGGGCGCTCGTACGCCGACGGACGCATCCGCCACGTCATGAACAGGTTGTAGACCCCGACGCAGATCCCGAGCAGGTACAGCGTCCCGCCGACCGCACGGATCCAGTAGAACGGCATGAGCTGCACGACCGTCTCGATGAAGTCGGGGTACTGCAGGTGCCCGGTCTCGTCGAAGGCCCGCCACATCAGCCCCTGGGTCACCCCCGACGTGTACATCGAGATGACGTACAGCAGGATGCCGATCGTGGCCGTCCAGAAGTGCAGCGATGCCAGCCTCTGGCTGAACAGGCCCCCGGTCTGGAACAGGCGCGGCGCCAGCCAGTACGCCATCCCGAAGATCATGAACCCGTTCCACCCCAGCGTGCCCGAGTGCACGTGCGCGATCGTCCAGTCGGTGTAGTGGCTCAGCGAGTTGACCGTCTTGATCGAGAGCATCGGGCCCTCGAACGTCGACATCCCGTAGAACGTGATCGCCAGCACGAAGAACTTCAGCACGGGGTCGCCCGCGACCTTGTGCCACGCCCCCCGCAGCGTCAGCAGCCCGTTGATCATCCCGCCCCACGAGGGCATCCACAGCATCAGGCTGAACAGCATCCCTAGGCTGCTGGCCCACTGCGGCAGCGCGGTGTAGTGCAGGTGGTGAGGCCCGGCCCAGATGTAGATGAACACCAGGCTCCAGAAGTGCACGATCGACAGCTTGTACGAGAACACCGGGCGCTCGGCCGCCTTCGGCAGGAAGTAGTACATCAGCCCCAGGAACGGCGTGGTCAGGAAGAACGCCACCGCGTTGTGCCCGTACCACCACTGCATGAACGCGTCCTGCACCCCCGCGTACACCGGGTACGACTTGAGCATCACCTCCGGGCCCGGCATCGTCCCCGTCGCCAGCAGCTCCGCGATCCCCACCGGCACCCACAGGTTGTTGAACACGTGCAGCATCGCGACCGTCACGATCGTCGCGATGTAGAACCAGATCGCCACGTACAGGTGCCGCTCGCGACGACGCGCCAGCGTCCAGAAGAAGTTCACACCGAAGAACCCGACCCACACCACCGCGATCAGCAGGTCGATCGGCCACTCCAGCTCGGCGTACTCCTTGCTCTGCGTGATCCCCATCGGCAGCGTCAGCGCCGCCGACACGATCACCGCCTGCCACCCCCAGAAGTGCAGGCGACCCAGCAGCGGGCTGGCCATCGGCGTCTTGCACAGACGCGGCGTGGAGTAGTAGATCGCCGCGAAGATCGCGTTTCCACCGAACGCGAAGATCACCGCGTTCGTGTGCAGCGGGCGCAAACGCCCGAACGCGATCTGCGGCAGGAGGTTCAACTCGGGGAGCGCCAGCTGGAACGCCAGGATCACCCCGACCAGCAGCCCGACCACCCCCCAGAGCATCGTCGCCCAGAAGAACATCCGGACGATCGAGTCGTCGTACCGGAACTCGTCCGGGCCGAGGGCGTTCGCCTCGCCAGCCTTCCCCCCCCGTCCGACGAGATCAACGCCGGGGCGTTCAGCCCCCGAAGCGAGTTCCTCCACCTGCGCCATGGACCGTTCCTCCGCCGCCGGCGACGGACGCCGGGAGTTCAAGCAAGCCCACCTCGCCCCTCGCACCGGGGTGTTCCGTTCGGGCCGCCGAATTACCATATTACATAGTCCAGTATCCGCTATGAGTCCAGCGCGACAGGATTTTTTCCGATCTGGCGAGATTCTCGGGATGGCCCGACGCGAGCGGAGATCGACCGCCTGCGATCGGGGAACTCGCTGGCCGACCCTTGGGTGCCGGGCCGGCCGTCAGCGGGAACGGCGCAGGAATCGGGTGATCGCCAGCACGAGCACCGGCCCGACCGCCGGAGACGGCACCGAGGCGAAGTACACCCCGCGCCGCCCATCATCCAGCCCGGCGGCGAAGACGAGCCGCTGCCCGTCGAAGTGGTCGTTCACGCCGTCGGTGCGGAGCGACACGACGGTCGCCCCGTCCAGCGTGTCGCCCTCGCGCAGGACCTTGGTGATCACGCCGCCATCCCAGAGGTAAAGCCCGTCGAAGCCGGCGGCCGACACCGTCCGAAACGCCACGACGCCGTCGACTGGATCGGGCGCGAAGCGTTCAACCTGAGTGCTGATCGCGGGCGGACACGCCCCCGGTGATGCCGAATCGGAGTTCGCCGCTGGGCCGCAGGAGCAGTTGGCCCCGCGAGTCGAAGCCTGCCGCCAATCGGGGTGAGAGGATTCGAACCTCCGACCTTCTCGTCCCGAACGAGACGCGCTACCAAGCTGCGCTACACCCCGGAAGTGAGGCCAAGTGTAGGCTGAGCCCGACCCGCCGACACTGACGCCGAAGCGCCACGCCGGGTCCGGCCGCCGCCCCAACGAACCCGGACGGTCCCGACCCATGGCGGCTCGCAACGGCCCGCACCAGCCCTTGGCGGCATCGCCCCGCCAGACCGCCGATTCGTGCAACCCGGGTCGCGTCCCCCCGCCCGGTACCGCCTCAACCATCGCGAGACCGGGCGGTGAAACCGGAGCGACGCTTCCGCCGTCCCGCGCCGCTCGCGCACGCCCTTCCCTCCCGCTTCCCATCGCCCCGGAGTCCGCCCAATGCGCATCCACCAAACGTCCCGTGGCCTCGGCGTCGCCTGCGGCGTCATCGCAGCCATCCTGCTCGCCGGGCCGGTCCCTGCCCCGCTCCTGGCCCAACCCGACGCACCGCAGCCCGACGCTTACCTCGCCGACCTCCGCGCCGAGGCCGCCGCCCTCACCCCGCTGCTCCAGACCGACGCCGTCCGCCAGTGGGCTGCGGCCACCGATCGCCTCACGCCCATCACGCCCCGCTCCATCTTCGTCCGGCGTCAGCCAACCCCCGCCGTTCTCTCCGCCGAAACCTTCGCCGCCCTGCCCGAGAACGAACGCGACGGCTTCGCCGAGCAGGCCATCGACGAGTCCTCCTACTACGCTACGCGCTACGGCACGCCCCTGTGCTACGCCCGCGCCCTCGACCTGGCCGCCGACGCCGCCGCATGGCCCTCCTTCGACGGACTCCGCGTGCTCGATTACGGCTACGGGCAGATCGGCCAACTCCGCCTGCTGGCCGCCTGCGGCGCGGATGCCGTGGGCGTGGACCCCGCCCCGACCCTCGCCGCCCGCTACGCCCTGCCCGAGGACCAGGGCCCGTACCCGCCCACCGGCGAGCCGCGCGCTTCGGTCACGCTCGTCACCGGCCTCTGGCCCGGCGAGCAAGACACCGCCGACGCCGTCGGGACCGGCTTCGACCTGATCCTCGCCCGCAACGTCCTGAAGCACGGCTACGTCCACCCGCTCACCGACACCCCGGCCTGGAGCCGCATCGATCTGTCCGTCGAGCCCGAGGCCTACCTCGCCGCCGTCCACAACGCCCTCGTGCCCGGCGGCCTCTTCCTCATCTACAACCTCGGCGGCCCGCGCCTCAGCGACGCCCAGTACAACCCCGCCGCAGACATCAACTGCCCGTGGACCCGCGCGCAACTCGAAGCCGCGGGCCTCGAGGTCATCGCCTTCGACCGCGACGACTCGCCCGCCTTCCGCCGGCACATCCCCGTCTTCGCCTGGGAATCCGACCCGGCGGCCCTGGAATCGAACTGGTTCGTGCTCTACACGCTCGTCCGCAGGCCCCTCGAGTAGCCATCACCGACACACCCCGGCGCAACCCGGGCCCCCAACCCCAACTTCCCCCTCCCTTGGACCTCGCCCCTCGAGGCGTCAACAATCCCCTCCCCGCGGGGCGGCGGATGCCCCCGGGCGTTGACGAACCCTCGGGGGGCGGGTAGGTTCCGCAACCCGCTCCCGGCGTCTGCGAATGGGGCGGTGCGGAAGGGCGGTCGGTCCGACGGTCCACCAGGAAAGGGCTCTGCTTTGGTCGAGACATCGCCTCGAGGGAAGTCGCGCCGCATTGTCGTGGCCCTCGGGCTCTGCTTCGCCGCGCAGTCGCTTGGCCTGCCCATGGTCGGCCTGCCCCTGCTCGCCCCGTCCGCCGCGCTTGCCCAGACCGCCACGATCCCCGCCAACATCATCACCAAGACGGCCCAGCTGACCCCCGACGAGGTCCGCACGGTCAACGAGTACGCCGAGCAGGCGGCCCGGAACCTCAGCAGCACCGACCCGGACGCGATCCGCACGGCCCGCGAGCGCATCCTCTCGCCCTTCTCCACCCGCGGCATGGGCGTCCCCTTCCGCCTGGCGTACAGCAACGCCGTCTGCCCCGTCGCCGAGCGTCTGACCACCAACGACGACGAGCTCATCGCCGTCAACGCCCTGCGCGTGCTGGGCGAGGTCGGCACCGACCGCTCCCTCAACGCCATCGAGCGGTCCCTGGACCACCCCGCGGTCGCGGTCCGATACACCGCGGCCTACGCGCTGCTCCGCACCTTCGAGGCCCTGTCGAAGGAGACGCCGGCGGTCTCGCCCGACAAGGTCCAGTCGCTGCTGACCCGCCTTGGCGAGATGATCCGCAACGAGGAGGACCCCTGGATCCTCGACGTCTCGGTCCGGGCCCTGATCGCTGCGAGCAAGATCAACCGCCAGAACTTCGAGGCCATCCCCGCCGCGGCCATTCAGCAGCTCGCCGAGGCCACCGGCAACCGCGTCCGCACGATCCCGGCGTACGAGGAGAACCTCGACCGCCTGACGTTCATGCTCCGCGCCACGGTCGCGTGCCGCGATGCCCTGACCGATACGGGCCGCCCGCTGCCCGCCGGCGCCGCCCGGGCCGCCGCCGGCCTTAGCGGCGACGTGCTCGCGTTTGCCGTCGCCCGCGTCGAATCCGGCGTCGAGAGCCAGGAGGAGCGCGACCTGCTCCGCTCGCTGGTCCGCTCGGCCCAGGCCTCCATGTTCTTCGCGGCCACCGCGATCAACCCCAGCGGCACGCAGACCCCGCCCGAGCAGATCGATCCGACCAGCCGCAACTTTGTCGAGCAGGCCAACCGCGAGATCCAGAAACTGCACGCCGTGCCGTACAGCTTCCCGCGCGGGCGGTTCGACAGGGCCTGATCGACGCCTCGCCGAGGCACGGGGAGCCCGCGATGCCCACGCTGCCGCCCGGCGTCAAGACGCTCGCGCAGGTCCGCAAGCAGGCCGACCCCATCACGCGTGTCCACGAGGCCAAGCGCCTGCTTGAGTTTCTGCTCGTCGAGTCGCTGCCCGATCTTGAAGGCCCGGACGGACGCGATCCGTTCCTGAGCGACTACGCCAGAGCGAGGGAGTCGTGCTTCTCCAGTATCCGCGACGTGATGTGGGCGATCGGCGTGCGCAACCGCCTGGACCACCCGAAGCGCGGCGACGAACCGCTTCGACCCGAGGAGATCGAGCGGGCCGGCGAACACCTGGTTCGCGCGGTCGAGGACTTCCTGCCGCACGCGCCCGATGGCGTGGCGACGGCAGCGGGTCGGCAGCACAAGTCAAAGCCAAAGGCCGCGCCGAATCAGGCAGCGCGAACCCGCACCGGAGCAGGAAACAAAGCCCCCGATGGATCGGGCGCGGCGATGCCGAGGGGCGCGACGCGGCCGGAAGCCACGTTCCGGTGCCCTTCCTGCAAGCGAAAGTTCGCCACACTCGCGGCCCAGCAGCAACACACGCACGACGCCCACGCCCGCAAGCGACGCTCGAAGCGTCGGGCCGCGGCCAAGCCAAAGCGCCCTCGCCGCCGCAAGGGCGTGCTGGCCAGGTTGGTCGGCTGGGTCTTCGGAAAGTGAGAGGAAGCGGGCGCCGGGCCGCGCTCGACCACGCTCGCGTTCCGCCTCATCCCGCCACGATGTCCAGCGCCCCGACCATCATCCGGTACAGATCGGTGTTGAGCACCATCGGCGGCATCTCCTGGCTGCCCGGGCCGAAGGCGGTGCACTCGACGTAGTCCGACGTGTGGTTCGGGCTGACGAACGCCACGCCGTAGTGGTTGGCCAGCAGGGCCCCGAGCAGGCTCGTCCAGTTCTCCAGGGGCGCGAACGGGTTGGTGGGCTGGCCGCGGAATCGGGCGAGCATGAAGTCCCGCTCGCGCTGCCCGAACTCGATCCCGCGGTGCTCGCCGATCAGGGCGCAGACCCGGTCGATGATCCCCGCGTCGACGCCCGGGCGGGCCGCTTCCTCCAGGATCGACTCGATCGACCGCCGCCCGCGCAGCAGGCGCTCCATGCCGCTCGCCCCGTCGGGGCCGTACAGGGTCAGGCCCGGGTTGGCGTTGGCGTGGTCGCTGGTGATGACCACGAGCGTGTCGTCGCGTCCGGCGCACCAGTCCACGACGACCCGGATCGTGCGGTCGAACTCCACCTGCTCCCCCACGAGGGCCGCGGCGTCGTTGGCGTGGGCCGCGTGGTCGACGCGCCCGCCCTCCACCTGCAGCACGAAGCCGTTGTCGCCGGTCGCCAGCCGATCCAGCGCGGCCCGCGTCATGGCCTCGAGCCCGGGCTGCGTTGCGGGACGCTCGATCACGTAATCGACGTGCCCGTCCTTGAACAACCCGAGCAGCGGCTTCGAGAGCCCGCCGGGGGCCGCTCCCAGTTCCTCGGCGGTCGTGCACAGCGTTGCCGCCCGGATCGCCAGCGTCGCGTCGGGGAAGTACCGGCGTCCGCCGCCCAGGACCACGTCGACGCCGCGCTGCTGCATCTGCTCGGCGATCGGTCCTTCAAGGCCGCGATCGGGCACGTTGGCGATGAAGCCCGCGGGCGTGGCGTGGGTGACGCGCGTGGTGGTGACCAGGCCAGTGGCCTTGCCATGGGCCCTGGCGGTGACGAGGATCGGCTCGGGCTCGCGGTTGTCGGGCGTGAAGTTGACCGTCCCGTTGTTCACGCGCCGCCCGATGCCCCAGGCGCTCGCGGCGGCGGACGAGTCGGTCACGAGCGAGTCGGCCGAGGCCGTGTCCTGCATCGCGCGCCGGACGCCGGGGGCGTGCCACAGGCGGACCCACGCGCTCGACGCGCCGGTCTGCCTGCGGATGGCGCTGTCGCCCAGCGTGAGCGTGCCGGTGCTCATGCCGTCGGCGCACATGAAGATCACGTTGCGGGCGTGGTCGGGGTGGGCGGCCCCGGCGCGGGTGCGGATGGCGGCCCCGGCGCGACGCCCCAGGGCGGTGCTCGCCAGGCCCGCGCCGGCGACGGAAGCGGCTCCGGCAATCAGGGCCTGGCGACGGGAGACGCGATTCAGGCGGAGGTCCATGGGAAACCCTCTGGGTCGAGGCCAGAGGGTACGGGCGAAAGGCGGCGGATGGGTCCACCGGCCCGCGTCACACGCGCGATCTTCACACACACGGGAACCCCGGGGCTCAATCCTGCTCGGTGTCGGAAGGCGGCCAGAGGATCCAGTCGCCGTCGAGACCGCGCCCAAGCCCATGATCGGCGAGATAGTGCTGGACTGTCTCCAGCGGCATCCACTGGTCGACGCGCCACGGCCGGATCGAGAGCCGACGGGGCGAGTCTTCGCTCGGCGCCCGTCCCCCGTCGTCGTCGCGGTCCACGCCGCGCGAGTAGACCACCGGACGCCCATCCACGAGCGCGTACCCGATCGCCTCGCCCGTGAACCGATCACGCGGCACGCTCGGCAGGATGGCCGCCGGGACCTCGTCGAGGGCCGCCGGGTGCGCGCCCGTCCGTCGGCGGTGCAGCTCGATTGCCAGCGCGACGATCGTCGCGTCGCGTCGCTGCAGCAGGTCCTCGCCCGACAGGGCGGCACGGTTCAGGGCCGGCATCAGCAGGTACACCAGCATGTAGCGGGTCCGCTGGATCGGGTCGCCCGCCATCTGCTCGATGTCGGCGTCCATTGCCAGGTCGTCGTGGGCCCACATCGGCGTGCGGGCGGCCCGCTCGGCCTGCCCGATGAACCGCTCGTACATCGCCTGCATGCTGGCCCGGTCGGCGACCACCGCCGACTGGATCGGGCCCAGCGCGTCGCTGGCCAGGTTCATCTCGGGCGGGATGGGCCCGAAGTCGGTGAACATCCGGGCCAGCTCGCGCATGCCCTCGCGGGTGACCACGCCGTTGCCGCTGCCGTCGTCGGAGTAGAGGCGCTGGAGGGTGTCCTCGAACATCGCACGCTCGCCGTCGAAGGTGACGAGAGGCCCATCGTTCCCGATGCGCGACAGGGCATGGGCCAGGGCCGCGACCTGCTCGTCGGACAGAAGGCCGGGGTGGCGGACCAGTGTGTAGTCGATGGCCTGCAGGGCCCGCGCGTCCATCGCGATGGCCACCAGGTCCGCGATGAGCACCCGCTGCTGGCGGACCTGTGCGCCCATGCCGAGCATGGCCTCGATGTCGCCCATGAACCGAGCCGCGTCGCCATCGAGCGCCGCCAGGCGGGCGTCGCTGGCCAGCAGCCCCGAGAGGAACCGCATCGGCACGAGATTCGGCAGCAACACGCTGATCAGCGCCGGGTTCTCCGTCGGGGTCGTGCGGACGCCCGTGAGGTCGTACTCGGGGCGGAGGCCCATGCCCATGCCGTGACGCTCGACTTCGACGTCGGTCGCGTCGGTCAGCAGCAGGCCCAGCGCGGGGCGGGCGGCGGCGGCGCGGACGCGGTCCAGCGCGCCCTCGTTCTCGCTCAGGTAGTTCCGCACCCCATCAAGCGACTCGCCCTCGATGTCCCACCTTGCGAAGGCGTCGTGGAGAGGGACCGGGCCCTGCAGTTCCTGGCCGGTCGCCGGATCGAACTCGGGCGGGGCGAAGGACTCGGGCGAGCCGTCGCCCACCGGCGTGAGCATGAGGTACGCCGCCCGGAGCTCGGGCCAGGCCCGGTCCTGCGGTGGTGTCTGGGCAATGCGCTGGTTGATCTCCGCCGAGATGTTCCGCGAGATCGTCGGCTCGAGCAGCATGTACCGCACGAACAGGAACACGTACAGCCCCAGGATCGCCAGCAGGCCCCAGCCGACGGCGCACCAGAACCCGGCCCACAGGCGCCACACCAGCGGGCGGGCCCGTTGCTTGGCCCGACGGATGAGGCGGGCGGTCGCCTTCACGCTGCCGAAGGCCTCGCGGAGTTGCTCGGGCGTGCGACCGGACTCGAGACCGTCGAGGAAATGGGCGCACAGCTCGCCCGCGACGTCGCTCTGCTCGCCGCGCCAGAGGCGTGTGCGGATGCACACGCGCTCGACGAGGCTTGAGAGCGACGCGGGCAGATCGGCATCGCGGACGACGGTCCGCGCGTCGGCGCGGGCAGCGGACCGAGGGCGGACGAGCGTGAAGATCGGCGTGCTCAGCACGCGCGTGAGCGTCGAGCCCTCCCGATCCCGCGACCCTTGGTCGGACCGGCTCATGGCGCCACCCCCAGCGACGCCCGCGCGTCCGCCGGCCCCAGCACGCCCAGGGCCGACATCGCCCCCGCCAGGCGCTTCCACGCGTCGGTGTCGGTCGCCAGACGCTTGCGTCCCTTTGGCGTCAGGCGGTAGTACTTGCGTCGCCGTCCGGAGTCCGCGACGCGCCACTCGGCCTCGATGTACCCCTTGGCCTCCAGGTTGTACAGCAGCGGGTAGAGGGTGGACTGGCCCATCGCGAGGACGCCCTGGCTGCGGCGCTCCAGCGCGTCGGCCAGCTCGTAGCCGTACATCTCGCCGCGCTCGAGCAGTTTCAGCACGGCGACAGGGCCGGCGCCGCGCATGAGATCGGATTCGAGGCGCATGGTGACCTCCTGGGTGGCCGGGGCTGACCCGTGTCGGGGCGTAGCTCCGGCTGACATACTATGTCTGACAAGGTATACGCGGGGGTGTGGCCCAAGTTCCCGGCTTCCGCGTGGAATCCTTGGGAACGCAGACCCCCAGGACGCCCCGGCTCGCGCGCGTGGGGTGGGCGGGCGGTGGTGGCGTGCTGGGGTCAGCCTGGCTTGCGGGCCACGACCACCAACCGCTTGGCGTGGTTGTCGTACGGCGTGCCGGTGGCCGACCCGTAGGCGGTGCAATCGACGAACCCGGCCTGCTCCAGCACGTCCAGCAGTTCGCGGGCCGAGTACAGGCGGAGGACGAACGAGCGGTCGGTCACCGTGGCGGCCGCGTCGCCCTCTCGAACGATCGTGATCCACCGCTGCTCGACGTGTTCCCAGGCGCCCAGGACCGTGGCGTGCTCGAGCACGATCACGCCGTCCTCGCGCGGGTGCCAGCGATGGGCCTGGAAGCGCCGGACGACGACTTCCTTGCCGGCCAGGTCCATGACCAGGCGTCCGCCGGGGCGGAGGGCGTCGAAGAAGTTGCGGGCGGTGCGGGCGTCGTCGTCGCGCGAGGGGCCGTAGCCGAAGGAGGTCCACAGGTTCGTGACCAGGTCGAACGAGGCCCCGCCCCGAAACGCCTGCATGTCGCCGACCTGCCAGCGGACGCGATCGGCGACGCCGGCCTTGTCCGCGTGGGCCCTGGCCCGGTCGATGTACGCGGCGGTCAGGTCGACCCCGGTGACGCGGTGCCCGCGCCTGGCCCACTCGACGCTGTGGCGTCCGACGCCGCAGGGCATGTCCAGGATGTCCAGCGGAGCGTCGATGCCCAGCAGGGCGGCCAGATCGTCCACCTCGCCGGCGGCGGCGGCGACGCGCTCGGCGGGGAAGAGCGTGCCGCCCATGTCGGACCAGAAGGACGGGGCAGGGGTGGGCATGGGGGAGGGTAGTGAGGCAGCGCCGTGGCGAGCCGAGAGCGTGGCATGCTTGTGGCTCGGCACAAGCATGTCTCGTGGAGCGGTGGCGTTTGATCCACCGCATGCTTGCTCAGAGCAGCAAGCATGCCACACATCGGGCGTGTGTCGTCGTTCGAGCGAGGCCTACGCCGGGCTCGGCAGCGCGCCGGGCGGCGCGTCCGGCTCCGGGTTCGACGCCGGGGGCGCGGTGCGACGACGCTCCGCGGCCAGCAGGTCGCCGATGCCCGCGGCCTTGACCAGTTTCTCGCCCCGCATCAGGGCGTGCACCTCGTCGGCGGTCAGCGTCTCGTACTTCAGCAGCGCGTCGGCCACCGCCTCGACCTTGGCCCACGCCTCGTCGAGCATCCGCACCGCGTCCTGGTACGCCTCGTCCACGATCCGCCGGACCTCCTCGTCGATCAGGCGGGCCGTCTCGTCGGAGTAGTCCTTGTCGGCGACGAACATCTCGCGCGTGTCGCGCCCCTCGTAACGGATGAAGCCGAGGGCCTCGCTCATGCCCCACTCGAGCACCATGGCCCGGGCGATCCGCGTGACCTGGGCGATGTCGGAGACCGCGCCGCTCGACACGTCGCCCATGGCCTTCTGCTCGGCGATGCGCCCGCCGCAGGCCATCCGCATCGTGGCCTTGAGCCAGCGGAGGCTGTAGCCGGTGCGGTCGCGCTCGGGCAGGCTGAACGTCGCCCCGCCCGCGTCGCCGCGCGGGATGATCGTGACCTTGTGCAGCGGGTCGGCGTCCTTGAGCAGGGCCTGAAGGACGGCGTGCCCGGCCTCGTGGTACGCGACGAGCTTGTTCTCGTCCTTCTCGCGGACGCGGCTCTTCTTGGCCCGCCCGAACTTGACCTTGTCGCGGGCTTCTTCGAGGTCTTCCTGCTCAACGAACTCCTTGTTCTGGAGCGTCGCGCCGATGGCCGACTCGTTGATGATCGCCGAGAGGTCCGCCCCGCTGAACATGGGCGTGCCGCGGGCGATCCGCTCGAGGTCGACGTTCGGGCCGAGCTTGACCTTGGCCGCGTGGACCTTGAGGATCTCGAGACGCCCCTTGATGTCCGGCAGCGGGACGTACACGCGCCGGTCGAAGCGCCCCGGGCGGATCAGGGCGGGGTCGAGCACGTCCTCGCGGTTGGTCGCGGCGATGACGATCACGCCGTCGCCGGTGGCGAAGCCGTCCATCTCGACCAGGATCGCGTTGAGAGTCTGCTCGCGCTCGTCGTGCCCGCCGGTGGAGAAGCCCCCGCCGCGACGGCGTCCGACCGCGTCAATCTCATCCAGGAAGATGATGCACGGGGCGGACTCCTTGGCGGACTTGAACAGGTCGCGGACGCGGCTGGCGCCCACGCCCACGAACATCTCGACGAAGTCCGAGCCGGAGATCGAGAAGAACGGCACGTCGGCCTCGCCCGCGATGGCCTTGGCCAGCAGCGTCTTGCCGCAGCCCGGCTCGCCGACGAGAAGCACGCCGCGCGGGATGCGCCCGCCCAGACGCGCGAACCGCTTGGGATTCTTGAGGAACTCGATCAGCTCGGTGCACTCGTCCTTGGCCTCGTCGATGCCCGCGACGTCCTTGAACGTGACGCCGGTCATCTCCTTGGTCAGCGTGCGGTGCTTGGACTTGCCGAAGTTGCCCAGCATGCCGCCCGGCCCGCCCGCGCTGCGCAGTCCGCGGCTGATGAAGAACCACAGCAGCGCGACGATCAGCAGGAACGGGCCGAACGTCAGCAGGATCGGCATCCACACCGAGTCGCCGACGCTCTTGTAGCGACCGTTGGTGATCTGGTCGACCTCCTGCGTCACGGTCTCGCGGCTGGCGGCGTTGAGGCCGATGGTCACGGTGCCGTCGGCGCCGTCGGGCCCGGGGCGGCGCGTGGCGGTGACCGACTCGCTGCGGACGATGACGCTGTCGGGCTCGATCTGGCCGGCCTCGTACAACTCGCGGAACTCGGCGACGGTGATGCGGGCCCCGCCCGAGCCGTTCGAGATGAACATGACCGCCAGCAGGGCGATGGCCATCATGGTCAGGACGAAGAAGAGGCGTCCCGGCCCGCCGGGGCCGGGGGTGGGGGCCTTCTTGTCGCCGTCCTGTCCGGAGCCGTTGCCACCGTTGATTGAGCCGCGGTCGTTCTGGTCCTCGCCGGCGTTTCGTGGGTTCATGCGGCGTGGGCGGGCGGGGTCGCGCCCGCCACGGGAGCGGGGCGACTCGTCGGCACGCGTGCGGAGCGGGGCGAGGGAGGCGTCGCGCGTGCCCAGCGGGCACGACACGACATCGCCCGCCAGCGGGCTCGAGTGGGCCTCGGCCCGGGGCGAGCGATCAGCATCCATGGTCATCGATCGATCCACCATCACTCGTTCGGACCAACACGACCTCGGATTCATTCCAAAGCGTTCCCGAACGGACCACTATAGAGCGCGCGGGACCGGCGCACCCGGTTCAATATGGCGGGTCCGTTTGGGATCCACGCACTTGAGGACGCGACGGACGCCGGTCCTGAGGAGGCTCTGCGACGAAGGGCCGGGTCGAACAACGGTGGGTGTCGCTACCCAAGGTGCTTCGACCCGGACCTTCGCGGAGCCTCAGGTCCGGCGTCTGCGCGTCGGTGATTGATCGTTGAACGACTCGGGGCCTGACGAACCTCACGGGCAATACGGCTCGCGCCCGCGGTACCGCGGCTCGTAGTAGTCGTTCCGCTCGTAGTAATAGCCCCCGCCGCGGTTGTAGCCGCGGTACTCGTCCTGGCGACGATTCTGGTCGCCCAGGACCGCGCCGCCGAGCCCGCCGATCAGGGCGCCGGCGGCGGCCCCCTCGCCCATGTTGCCCGAGAGCGAACCGAGGCCCATGCCCACGAGCGAGCCCAGGGCCGCGCCCGTGACGCCGCCCTCGACCGCGTTGTTGCACCCGGTCAGGGCGAGCGAGCCGGCGGCCAGCAGGGCCAGGGCGGCGGTGCGGGTGGTCCGGTTCGCGATGGTGTTGGTGCTTGTGATCCTCATTGGCTGCCTCCAGGTTCTCGGGCGTTGGCCCGGCCGGCGACGCGGGGCCCCCTGAACGGGTGTCAGGGGGCGGTTCGGTCGGCGCAGCCCGGTGCGTACCGCGGGTCTGATCCAAGACCGCCCGCGGGGCGTTGGCCCTGACAGGCGATCACCCTTCTTCTACACCCGAGGCGACGCGGGTGTTCCGGGGCCGCAATGCCGAAGCGGAGCCCGACGCGCGAGCGTCGTGGTCTCTCCCCACCCCACCAGCCAAGCGAGGACCGACCGCGACGCTCGCGCGTCGGGCTCGGTTCCTGGGCTTGCCCTCAGGGCTCCCTTTCGGACTCGACCGCGAACGCGCGCCCCGGGATCTCGATCATGTCCCGCCCCACGACCTCGCCCCGGAGGGTGAGGCTGTAGCCGCCGGCGCGGTTGAAGTACTCGATCATGATCGGGTGCCAGCCCTCGCCCAGGGCGATGGTGCCGGTGCGCTCCTCGGTGACGTGCAGTCCGTCGTTGTCCACCACGGTGCGCCCGGCGATGGTCAGGCGCGAGCCGTCGTCGGAAGCCAGCCCGAAGCGGTACACGCCCGCGGCCCGGACGTAGAGGTAGCCCGTGAGGCGCTGGGCGATGTACTCGTCGCGCGTCCGCCCCTCCAGCGTGACGCCGCGGGACTCGTCGGTGCGGACGGGGGTGAGGGCATCGAAGCGCGGCAGGCGGTCCCAGGTGCCCTCGTAGTGCTCGCGCCGGAGGTATCCAAGGCGCGGCGACTCGAGCCGCACCGCGGCGATCGGCTCGACGCGCTCGAAGCGGCGCTCGGCGATGGGGGACAGGGGCGTGTCGCCGCGATAGGCCTGGACGCGGACGGTGGCGGACTCGTGCAGCACGAGCGGGCCGTCGTAGGCGGGGGAGGTGGGGGAGGGGTCGGTGGCGTCGAGGGTGTAGCGGAGGGCCAGCGGCGACTCGGGCGTGCCGCGGTCGTGGGCGAGGGTGATGGTGAGGGTGTCGGTGAACTCGGAGGTCGGGGCCGAGACGGTGGGTGCGGCGTAGACATCGATGCCGCGTGGAAATGCGACGAGGATGACCGAGCAATGACTGTTCAGTGGAAGTTGAGAGAGTCCACTGATCACTCCGTTCGCGCCTTCTCGCCGGTAGTCGAGTTCTGCCGATTCGATGGGTCCGTTGGCGCTGAACAGGCGTCCGAACTCCGGATCGGTCGCGACTCCTGGCAGCACCAGTCGGCCATCGTCGGGTCGATTGAAGACATGCAGGAACAGGAGTGTGTAGCGGTCATCGCCGAACTGTGACAGCGTCGTTCGCCCCCACGGCAGCGTTCCAAACGGCCCGGCTTGAGTTTCGCTGATGCCCGAGCCGTTCTGGCCCATCCACCTCCCCATCTCCCTCAACCGATCCACCGCCTCCGGCGGAAAGGTCCCATCCGCCCGCGGCCCAACATTCAACAGAAAGTTCCCCCCCTTGCTCGCGATATCCACCAGCGTGCGGATCAGCGTCGTAGGCGACTTCCACCGGGTGTCGAAGGCGTTGTAGCCCCAGTGGTCGTTCATGGTCATGCACGATTCCCAGTCCACGCCGGGGATGCCGGTCGCGGGCACCTCCTGCTCGGGCGTGCCGAAGTCGCCCGCGAACGCGCCCTGGCGCGTCAGCCCCGCCATCCCCTCGCGCCCGGCCCCGACGCGGTTGTTCACGATTACGTCCGGCTGCAGGCGACGGCACAGGGCGTACAGGTCGCGCCCGCGCGCTTCGCTCCACGTCGACTCCCACTCGCCGTCGAACCACATCACGCCGATCGGGCCGTAGTTCGTGAGCAGTTCCGTGACCTGGGCGTGCAGGTAGTCCTCGTACCGCTCGAAGTCGGCGTCGCCGGCGGGGCGGTCGGCCTCTTCCCAGCCGCGTCGGGGCAGGTAGTCCGGGTGGTGCCAGTCCATGATCGAGTAGTAGAAGCCGATCTGGAGCCCCTCGGCCCGGGCCGCGTCGGCCAGTTCCCGGATGATGTCGCGTCCGAACGGCGTGGACATCACGTCGAAGTCGGTGTGGGCCGAGTCGAACAGGCAGAACCCGTCGTGGTGCTTGGCGGTGATGACGATGTAGCGCATGCCCGCCTCGCGCGCGGTGCGGGCCCAGGCCGCGGCGTCGAAGTTCACGGGGTTGAAGCGTTCGAGCAGGGCGTCGTACTCGTCCACCGGGATCTGGGCGGTGGTGCGGATCCACTCGGCGTGATCGGTCGAGTCGCCCCAGCGCCCGGCGGGGATGGCGTACAGACCCCAGTGGATGAACATGCCGAAGCGGGCGTCGCGCCACCAGGCCATGCGGGCGTCGTGCTGCGCGGGAGTTTCGGCGAAAGGATCGGCGGCTGGCTGGGCCGAGGCCGCGGCAACGAGGACGCCGAGGGCCAGCAGGGCAGCCGCGGCGATGTGGGATCGGGCTCGCATGGAACGAGTCTACCGGCACGCGGGCCTGGTCAGCGCTCCGGCGGCCACAGGTACGCCGTCGCTTCGTGCGCCGACGCGACGATGCCGATCGCCTCGTCCAGGCGCGGCACGAACCGCTCGTTCCACGGTTCGATGTACCGGGCATCGGCGTGCTCGGGCGGCGTCGGCTCGCGGGCCGTGCGGAGGAAGCACTCGCGGCACAGCCACCAGTCCGGGTGCGTCCGCTGCAGCATCTCGCCGCCCCACTTGAACAGCCACCGCTGGAGCGTGAACAGCACCATCATCGCCTCGAGCGTCGCCAGGTCGCACTCCCGCGCGGCGAGGCAGCGCCGGCCGGCGGCGTCCGTGTCGAACCCGGTGCGCTCGAGGCAGGCGTAGCCGTCGAGGCGGAGGGCGGCGTGGGTGATGATGTCGTCCTCGTCGAGCATGGACCGGTGATCCACACGCGGGCGACGGAGCGTCCGCTCAGTCACCCTTCCTCGGATCCCCGTCCAGCACCAACCCCTCCACGGGCGGCGCATCGCTCGCCGGCTTGCCCTTGGCGTCCGTCAGCGCCTTGCCATCGGTGAAGGTCTTGATGATCGGGATTGGGTGGGCTTTCTCGTGGCGCGCCAAGGCCGACTCGAGCGCCTTCTTCTTCTCGTCCGGTTGTTCGGCCCACTTGCCGCGACCGCGGCACTTGGGGAACCCGCTGCACCCGAGCCACGGCCCGCGGATGCCGTTGCGCAGGTTCAGGAGGCGACCGCACTTCTCGCACTCCAGGTCGGTCTCGAGCGGGGGCTGCGACGGGGCCGTCACGTGCCCCTTCTTGTCGATGTTCAGGATGCCCGAGCAGGGCTGCTCCTTGTCGTTGTACCGCGCGCAGCCCAGGAACACGCCGAAGCGCCCGGTGCGTCGCGTCATCACGCCGGCGCACTCCGGGCAGGCCACATCGACGAACTCCGCGGTGACGGGGCGCCCCTCGCGGTCGACCGGGCAGGCGTACTTGCAGTCCGGGAAGCGGGCGCACGACATGAATCGCCCGTTCTTCCCGAAGCGGTACGCCATGCCCCCGCCGCACTCCGGGCACTTGTACTGCTCGGGCGCGGGCGTGATCTCGGCCTTGGCGTGCTTGAGGTTCTCCTCGGCGGCCTCGAGGCTCTCCTTGAACGGGGCGTAGAAGCGCCGGAGCATCTCGATCCAGTCGAGGTGGTCCTCCTCGACCTTGTCGAGCTGGGTCTCCATCTCGCGGGTGTAGCCCACGTCCATGATGCCGGGGAAGGCCTCGATGAGTTTGAGCGTCACGACCTCGCCCAGGTCGGTCGCGTGGAAGGCGCGGGTGTCCCGCTGCTCGACGTACTTGCGGTCCTGGATCGTCTGGATGATCGAGGCGTACGTGGACGGGCGACCAATGCCCTCGCTCTCGAGCATCTTGATGAGCGAGGCCTCCGAGTACCGGCTCGGCGGGCTGGTGAACCGCTGCTCCACGTCGCCCGCGAACGGCGACAGCGGGCGCCCCTGCTCGATCGCCGGCAGCGTTGGCGTGTCCCCGCCCGTCGGCACGCCGGAAACCTTGTAGAACCCGTCGAACGCCAGCACCCGCCCCGTCGCCTTGAACACCAGCGATCCTGTCCCCCCTGTCTCGCTGCCTCGCTGCTTCGCTGTCTCGCTTCCCCCTTCAATCAACACCGTCGTCGCGTCCCACTCCGCCGGAACCATCTGGCACGCCACGAACCGCTCCCAGATGATCTGGTACAGGCGGAACTGGTCGCCGCTCAGCGCGCTGCGCACGCGGCTTGGGGGGTAGGCCAGGCTCGTCGGGCGGATCGCCTCGTGGGCCTCCTGGGCGTCCTTGTTCGAACTGGTGAAGAAGTTGGGCTTCTCGGGCAGGTACCGCTGGCCGTACTCGTTCTGGACGAAGTCGCGGGCCATCCCGAGCGCCTCGCCCGAGATGTGCGTCGAGTCCGTCCGCATGTAGGTGATCAGGCCGACCGGCCCCTCGCCCGGGATGTCCACGCCCTCGTACAACTGCTGGGCCGCCCGCATCGCACGCTGGGCGTTGAACCCCAGCCTGCTCGACGCGGCCTGCTGCAGCGTGCTGGTGATGAACGGCGGCGGGGGACGCACCGTGGACCGCTTCGTCTCGATCGACCGCACGCGGTACGGCGTCGCGGGGTCCATCCGACCGGTGATGGTGCGCTTCCACCGGGCCGGGCCGCGCCCGGTCTCGTCGCGCGCCGCGGTGGTTTTGATGTCCACCATCCCGCAGCGGGCCGCAACCGAGCCGACCTCGGGCGTCAGGTCGTACGACCCGGCGTCGCCGAACGCCCCGTCCGCCTTGGCCAGCCTGCCCTTCACGCCCTCGAGCGACACGTCGTCCGCCGGGCCGATGATCGCATCGACGCCGATCCGCGGCTCGAACTTCCGCCCGTCGACCTCAATCAGTTCGGCCCGGATCGCCTTGTGCTCCGAGACCCACTGCGTCTGGCTCTTGCGCGTCGGCGGGTTGCCCTTGTCGTCGCGGGCGCCCAGGAACGCCACCCAGCCCGGGCCGAGTTTGGCCGCCTCGCCCGCGGACAGGGCGAACAGGGCCTCGATCGACCACTCCTCATCGGGCACGAAGGCCCGGATCTCGCGCTCGCGTTCGACGACCAACCGCACGGCCACGCTCTGCACCCGCCCGGCCGACAGCCCCCGCGCCACCTTCTTCCACAGCAGCGGCGAGACCTGGTACCCCACGATCCGGTCCAGGATCCGCCGGGCCTGCTGGGCGTTGACCTTGTCCTCGTCGATCGGGTGCGGGTTGCCGAAGGCCCGCTGGATCTCCTGCTTGGTGATCGCGGCGAACATCACCCGCCGCGCCTGGGCCGGCGTGATCCCCAGTTCCTGGGCCAGGTGCCACGCGATGGCCTCGCCCTCGCGATCAAGGTCGGTCGCGAACCAGACGGTGCCGCCGGACGACAGCGAGTCCTTGGCCGCCCGCTTGAGGTCCTTGAGGACGTTCTCCTTGCCCTCCATGACCTGGTAGGTCGGGGTGAAGCGCCGGTTGCGCTCGGTGCCCAGGTCGACGCCGGGGACCGGGCTCTTGTCGCCCTTGGGGGCCTTGCTGGGCAGGTCGCGGATGTGCCCGACGCTGGCGAGCACGACGTACTTGTCCGCCCCGAGGTACTTGTTGATGGTCTTGGCCTTCGAGGGCGACTCGACGATGACCAGGTCCTTGCCGGACGCGGCCCCGGCCTTGTATCCCAGCCCCGAGCCGGGCCCGCGGCGTCCGCGACCGCCGCCTTTTGCGCCGGCCCGCGTGCCGGGCTTCCGCTCGGCGACGGCCACGCCCCCGGCGTCGTCGCTCGCGCCGGGGCCGCTCGATTTCCGGGCCGTCTTCTTGCTCGTCTTCTTCGCCACCTTGCGCGCCATGCGGGGATTCCGTGCCTTGTTCCGCCCCGGTATCGGCGGGTTGCCCCCGGGACCGACAGGCGGAGCCAATGGCGGCTGCCACCCGGTTGTCAAGTCCGATCGGGTAACATTCGGGTTGGCTCGGCTATTCGACCGGGCTACTCGGAGGCTTGGTCAGCCATTTCCCCCCCTTGTTTTGGCGGGTCGTCTGCCTCCTCTGTTGGCGTTTGGATCCCATTTGGTCCGCCTGGGCTCGCCGGTCGCCTCCGTTCGGGCGCGATGAACAGCCAGGAGTACGTCCACTTCCAACTCCGCTCCAGCGCCTCCGCGTCGTAGCGCTCGCCGCACTCGGGGCAGAGCCAGGGCGCGGCCGCGTGCGCGTCTCCTTTCTGCTCCACCAGCCCGTACCGGCACTTCAGGCACACCTTGAAGCCCTGGGCCTCGACCTCGCGCCGGCTCCGCCGACCGAGCCGATGGCCCGCAAGCACCACGCCCGCGAACCACCCGACGACGCCGATCGGGATGAACCACCCGGCCCGCAGCCACAGGGCGATGCCGAACGTGGCCATCACGCCCACGACGAGCACGGCGTCCAGTCTCAGGCGCGTGGCCCGCTCGCTGTCGGACAGGCGGCCGGGGGTCGGGTCGTCGGGGTTGGCGTCCCAGGAGTCGGTCATGGCGATGCTCCGCACAAGCGGCGCACGAGCATGTCGACGCACCCGCTGGCGTCGACCGAGTCGCCCTTGAACGCCACAGCCGCGGGCCCGACGAGCAACCTCCGCATCCACGTCCGCTGGTTCTTCGCGAACCGTCGCGTCTCGATCTTGATCGCCTCGATCGCCTCCTCCAGCGTGGCGCGGCGTTCGAAGTGGGCGATCAGTTGCTTGTACCCCAGGGCCTCGCGTGATTGCGGGCCGAAGCGCTGGGCCTCCCAGAGGGCTCGGGCCTCTTCGATCAGGCCGCGCCGGACCATCTCGCGGACCCGCTCGTTGATCCGCGCGTTGATCGCGTCGGTCTCCCATTCCAGCCCGACCAGCAGCGCGTCGGCCCGCGGGCCGGCGGCGTCCCACTGGGCCTGGTGGGCCGAGATCGGACGCCCCGTCAGGCGGAACACCTCGAGCGCCCGCACCGTGCGGCGCTCGTCGTTGAAGTGGATCCGGGCCGCGGCCTGGGGATCGACGCGCTCGAGTTCCGCGCGACGGGCCGCGGGGTCCATGGCCCGGAGTTCGTCGCGAAGGGCCTCGTCGGCGCCCGGCCCGTCGAACAGCCCGTCGAGCAGGGCCTTGACGTACAGGTGCGTGCCGCCGACGACGATGGGCAGGGCGTCGCGCCCGCGGATGTCGTCGATGGCGGCGTTGGCCGCGGACAGCCACTGGTGCACCGAGTACGCGTCCTCGGGCTCGACCACGTCGATGAGGTGGTGGGGGGCCGCGGCCTGTACTTCGTGCGTGGGTTTGGCCGAGCCGATGTCGAGGCCGCGATAGATCTGGATGGCGTCGGCCGAGACGATCTCGCCGTTGCGGCCGTGGTCGCGGAGCGCATCGCACAGCGCCATCGCCAGGGCCGACTTGCCGCCGGCGGTCGGGCCGATGATGACGGGGAAGCGCGGCGTGGCGGGCATCGGGAGATGGTAGAGGCAGGATGAAATGGCGCTGGGGTCGGAGCCTTCCGAGTCTCCGGCATGTTGTTGTTCTTGTTGAGCCGCCGAGGTTCCCGCCCGGAGGGCGCGTGAGGGTTGCCAGGGGCTTCAGCCCCTGGATGGCCGCTCATGAAGGCTGGGCCCGGAGGGGCGGTGATGCTCGGCCTCGCGGGGCGTGGAGTTGTCCGGGGAACGTACCTCGCCGACCCCTCCGGGGTCGTGGGTTCTTCAAGGCCCTCCCAGGGGCTGAAGCCCCTGGCAACACTCGTGCGCCCTTCGGGCGGGAGACCCCTGCAACGCCCGTGCTTTCTCTGATCGCGAGCCTCCGGCAAGGCCCGTGCGCCCGTCGGGCGGGAGAGCGGTACTGTTCGATGGCGTGGGTGTGCCGGTCGAACGTGCACGACGCGGATGATCGGATCGGTCGGAGTCTGATGATTCGGATGGCCAGAGCGTGGCGCGCACGCTTGCAATGAAAGGAGTCTCGATGACCACTCCCCTGACCCGTCGCGTGGCGCTTGGTGCGTTGGCCACTGGTTCTGCCGCCGTGCTGGCTCGCCCCGCGATGGGGGCGAGGGCGCCCGGGCTGGCGTCGGGCGCGTTCGGGTTGTCGGCGGCGGCGCTCGGGTACCAGGCGGCGACGGGCGAGTACACGCTGCCGGACCTGGCGTACGACGTGGCCGCGCTCGAGCCGCACATCGATGCGCAGACGATGACCATCCACCACGATCGCCACCACGCGGGCTACGTGCGCGGGCTGAACATCGCGCTGCAGCAGCTCGAACTGATCCGCACCGGGGGCGGCGACCCGGCCCTCATCAAGCACTGGTGCGGGCAACTCTCGTTCAACGCCTCGGGGCACATCAACCACACGCTGTTCTGGAACTGCATGGCGCCCGACGCGCCGGGCGAGCCGGGCGGGGCGCTGATGGACGCGATCGTGCGCGACTTCGGGTCGTTCAACTCGTTCAAGGCCCAGTTCACGCTGGCCGCCGAGACCGTGGAGGGCGGCGGCTGGGCGTGGCTGATCCACGAGGCGATGGGCGGGCGGCTGATGATCATCCAGCAGGAGAAGCAGCAGAACATGTTCGTGACGGGGGCCCGCCCGCTGCTGGGGATCGACGTGTGGGAGCACGCGTACTACCTGAAGTACCAGAACCGGCGTGCGGAGTACGTGGCGGCGTTCATGAACGTGGTCAACTGGCCGTTTGTTCAGTCGTTGTACGAGTCCTCGGACGGGTGAGGCCGCGGGCTCGGGGCGGTGATGTCGTCTCCAAGCCATTGTTTGCACGGGCGTTACGCTCGGTGTCGGCGGAATCTTCAGAAAAACCGCGCCAGACGTTGGCATCCTTCCAGACGTGTGGCACCTTCTGCGTGTCTTGTCTCTCTCCTCCTATGACTCGACGACGGGCGGAAGGCCGTGGTCGAGTTTTTCTTTTTGGATGGTTGGCGGTGGGGCATGCGGGATCGCCGAGCGGGCGCTGGTCCCATAAGCCGTTCTTCGGCAATAACTTGGCGACGCGGACTTCCCGGGTTGCCCAGCCTCCGGTAGGGTGGGCTTGTGGGCGTGGGCTTGGTGTGGATATGCCGTGTCGTGTGCCTGGCGCTGGCGATGTGGGCCGGACTCGCGGCGGTGGTGGGTGTCGGGCGGGTGGGCGAGCCCGCGGCCGGCGGGCCCTGGGCGGGGCTTGCCGCGGGGGCCGTGAACGGCCTCGGGGCGGGGCTGTTCGGGCTCGCGGGGTTGATGGTGCGGCCGCGTCGTCGCGCGGCGATCGTTGCCAGAGGCGTGGTGGATCCGGTTGCCGGCGAGGGCGTCGCGCGCGATGGCGGGCTGGGGCGGTCGGCGGTGGTTCGCTGGACGCCGGCCGAGTTCGAGCGGTGGTGCGCCGATGGCCTTCGGCGTGCGGGGTGGGACGCGTGGGTGATCGGTCGGCGTGGGGATCAGGGCGTGGACGTGCTGGCGCGTCTGGGGCCGGTGGTGCTGGCGCTGCAGTGCAAGCGGGTGGCGCGGGCGGTGAGCAACCGGAGCGTGCAGGAGGTGTTCGCGGGCAAGGCGTACCACGGGGCCAGCATGGCGGCTGTGGTGGCGACGGGGGGATTCACGGCGTCGGCGGGGCGGCTGGCGGAGCGGACCGGCGTGGTCCTACTCGATGCGTCGGCGTTGGAGTTGTTCGCGCGGACCGGGGAGGGCTTCAGATCCGGGCCGGGATCGGCGTGCCGAGGGGCTTCGGCTCGACCACCACGCCGCTCGAGGCCATCGCCACCCCGACGATCGCGATGCCCAGCGAGTCGGCCAGGCGGATCATCTCGGGCTTGTCGACCATGATGACGTCGCCGGCGGCCAGGGCGAGGCAACGCCCGCCGGCCTCGTGGAGTTTTTGGATGGTGGTGACGCCGACGGTGGGCACGTCGCTGCGCCGGTCGTGGCCGGCGCGGGCGCCCTTGCAGAGGGTCCAGCCTTTGGCGCGGCAGAGGTCGCCGACGCGTTCGATCATGCGGTCGGTGCCCTCGATGGCCTCGACGGCGAGCACGTCGCGGTCGCGGACGGCGATGGCCTGGCCGATGTCGAAGGCGAGCAGGCGGGTCATCATGGGCCAGATGAACTCGACGTCGCCGCGCTGCTCGGGGGTGGGGCGGGTGCGGGTCATGACGCCGGGGTCGGCCAGTTCGTCGGGGATGGGGATGGTCGAGTCGAGGAGGGAGACGCCGCCGCGGTCCATCTCTTCGGCGATGGCAGCGAGCAGGGCGTGCGAGCGTCGGTCACGTCGGCAGCGGAGCCAGGTGCGGAGGGTGCGGAGGTCGGGCACGTTGCGGAAGGCGCGCAAGGGGTCGTGCATGACCTTGGCCTTGTCGACCCGCCCGACCATGATGGCGTGGCGGACGCCTCGGCGTTGCAGCGCGGTGCACCACTGGCCGATGCGGAGGAGGCCGACTTCGCGGAAGGAGTCGCACTGTTCGGGGAAGGTGGGGTCGAACTGTGCGGCGATGCCGAGGCCGTGGACGAGGTTGCCGCGCTCGCGGAGCCCCTGGGCGACCATGATGGGGAGTCGCCCGCCTCCCGCGATGACGCCGACGCCGGCCGGCGGCGCGGGCGGGTCGGGGAGGATGGTGAGCACGGGCTTTGGCATGGTTCGCTGGTCTGGAACCGACGCGGGCGCTTTGGGTCGTCAGCCGTGGAGGGCCTCAGCGGTCGGCGGAGCGAGGTCGGGAGTATACGCCAGCCCCGGCGTATCCGCCGATGGCGACAGGGGTTGCAAGCAAGTGATGACTAGCTTTCGGACCCGTCCGGCGTCCCGCGGGACGGCGGGGCGAACGGGGTGGTTGGTGGACGCCCATGGGGGTGGAGGAAGGCGTGCGACGGGCCCGGCGGGTCCAAAACCGCAACAGTCTCGGCCAGATGGGCCGATCGACATGAAGAACCATGCGCGACGACCACGAATCGACGGAGGGAGGCGTCCCGGCGCCGGGTTTGGATGTGGTGGAGGGGTCGCGCGGCGGCGGGGCGTCGGCGCGGGGTGAACGCCCGTGGATCGGGGTGCACTTCACCTGTGCGGGGCGGTACATCCGGGTGTTCCGGGCCGGGTCGGGGGACGGCTACCTGGCCCGTTGCCCGACGTGCGCCAAGACGATGTGGTTCCGGGTAGGGACGGGGGGGACGAGCGAGCGGTTCTTTGAGTTGACGTGCCGATAGGACGCTCCGGGGGCGAGAGAGGTACAGTCGGGCCATGGCAGTGACAGGGACGGCATACGAGACCGGTCGCCCGACGGGCGTTTGCGCGGCGACGGGGCGCCCGCTGGAGGTGGGGGAGCGGTTCGTGGCGGTGCTGGTGGAGCCGACGGCGGGGGCCGGCGGCGGGCCGGCGGGTTTGGAACGGCTGGACTTCAGCGTGGCGGCGTGGGACGACGGGCGGAGACCGGAGGGGGAGGTGTTCGCGTTCTGGCGGTCGGTGGTGGCGGCGCCGGGGGCGAAGAAGCGGCAGCTCGTGGATGACGCCGCGCTGGTGGATTTGTTCGAGCAGTTGGAGGGCGCGAGCGAGGCGCGGAAGGTGGCGTTTCGGTACCTGCTGGCGCTCGTGCTGGTGCGGAAGCGGCTGCTGCACATGGAGGGGACGCGGACGCTCGATGGGGCGTCGGTGTTGCTTGTAAGGCCGAAGGGGGTCGCGGTGCCGCCGGAGCGCGGGGGGGATGGGCCGGCGCTGGTTGAGGTGGTTGATCCCGGGTTGGATGCGCGGGCGATGGAGGAGGGGACGGAGGAGCTGTCGGCGATCCTGCTTGGTGATGAGGGTGGGCGGTGAGGGGGTGGGCCCGCCGCAATGCAGGTTTCGTTCTTTCGCCCGGAGGGCGCGCGAGGGTTGCCAGGGTCTACAGCCCCTGGGAGGTGTCCAAGCAGTTCTTCGGCCCCGGACGGGTCGGCGAGGGTGGGTCTCTTCCGAGTTGTTCTCAGGCTGATGGGAGTGTGCTGGATTCGTCGGCCCCTCCGGGGCCGCAAGGATCAGGTGGTGCTATCCAGGGGCTGAAGCCCCTGGCAACAGTCGTGCGCCCCTCCGGGGCGAGGGCAGGGGCGAGCCCTGCGCCGAAGAGGTTGCGACGCGAGTTGCGAGGGAGTCGTCGGGCGTTGGGATCCGTCGTGAGACGTTCTGCTTCGGCGACTCCGCGGGTGGCGCGGGGACTTGCGAGCCTCGGGTTCTCCGCGGCCCTCGCGTCCTTCGCGTTGCTCCTGATGCCCGGTTGTTCGACGTCACCGGAAGCGCCGGAGACGCCCGCGATCGTGGAGCCGGAGCGTGTGGAGTTGCCGTCGTATGCCGAGGTCGCTGGGGCGCAGAACCGGCGGGTCGCGGATCTGGACAGGGTTTGGGCCGCGGCTTCGGCGCTGGTGACGTACCAGGATCAGGACGGGCAGGTTCGGACGGAGCAGGCCGAGGGGTACCTGCAGATCATCCAGGCGGACCGCGTGGCGCTGAGCCTGGGCAAGCAGATCGCGTCGGAGGTGTACTTCTATCTCGGGGCGAACGCGACGCACTACTGGTGGTTCGACCGGCTGGAGGCGGGGCGGAAGATCGCGTACGTGGGCACGCACGAGATGGCGTCGCCCGAGCGGGCCGCGAGCCTGGGCGCGCCCGTGCATCCGCTCGATCTGCTGGACCTGATCGGGATCACGGCGTTGCCGGGGGCGGTTGAGGTTGAGGGCGCTGGCGAACCGGCGGATCGAGCGGCGGCGAGTCGCGAGGGTGAGGCGAGCGAAGGCGAGGGTGGGGAGCGCGTGAACGTTGCTCTTGCGCCGCCGCCCGGGGCTCGCGTCGCGTGGTCTCCGGACGGGCGGCATGTGCTGGTGGATGTGCCGGCGCGGTTCGGCACGCGTCGGATGTGGTTCGATCCGGCGACGATGCTGCCGCGGCGGGTTGAGTTGCTGGATTCGCGCGGGCGGGTGTCGGTGGCGTCGGTTTTGGAGCGTGACGTGCTGGTGGAGGTGCGGGGCGACTCGCGCCGTCGCCCGCTGATGGCGGAGAACATCGACGTGACGATCCCCGGCACGCCGATCCGGATCCGCCTCTTGCTCGACCGGATCGAGAACCGCCAGGAGCGTCAGTCGGCGGTGCCGTTCGATCTGGAGCGGTTGCTGCGGGCGTATCCGGTGGACCGGGTGGAGGACGTGGACCTGTGGGAGTTCGAAGAAGTTGAGGATGGGGCGGCGGGCGGCGGTGAGGCCACGCCGGGCGGGGTGCGGGTGCCGGATCGGCGGCTGCGGGTGACGCCGGGGGCACGCCCGGGAACCTGATCGGCTGGGTTCATGGGCGTTCGTTCGGGCTTTGTGGATCCGGGTGTGCGCGGTAGGCTTGTGCGCCGGATCCGCGGTGCGCGGGCGGGCGAGAGGGAGAGCATCCATGCTTGGAATGGGCGTTGTGCGGGGTGGGGCGATCGTGGCGTCGGTTGCGGGCCTGGGCATCGGCGTGGCGCACGCCCAGACCACTTTCTCGATGCAGATCGATCAGAACGCGAGCGGGCTGGTGGGCTCGACGGAGTTCTCGTTCGACAGCGCGGGGACGCTGCGGGGCGACTGGGACGCGACCAGCAATCCGACGGGCACGCGGACGGCGCTGGGGTTCCAGTTCTTCCCGCCGCTTCCGTTCGGGCCGACGCAGAACGATGACATCCCGGTGATGCTGGGCGGGGCGGTGTCGGGGCCGTTGGATACCGCGACCGGCGGCGCGTTCGCGCTGACGATCAACGAGGCGCTCGGGACGCTGGAGGTCACGGGGCTCGCGGCGGACCTGCTCGCGGGCGGGAGCCTGATGCTGCCGGCGACGGTGTCGCTGGTGCCGCAGACGTTCCGGACGGCGAATCCGACGTTCGTGTACCCGGGTGTGGCGGTGTCGCTGCCGGTGGGGGAGCTGGAAGTCTCGTCGCTGGTGATGACGCAGGTGGGCGGGGGCGCGGGGCTGCTGACGCCGACGGGGCCCGGGACGTGGGACTTCACGGCGGCGCCGGTGGTGACGATCGAGGGCGAGGCGTCGTTCCTGGGCAACCCGCTCGCGCTGCCGGGCGTCCCGGCGCCGATCGTGCTGGCGGGGCAGATCGAGGTGGTGGGTTCGGGGGCGGCGGCCGTGGCGACGCTGACGGGCGTGCAGATGGTCTCGCAGGGGCAGACGACGATGGTGGGGGTCGCGCTGCCGGAGATCCCGTTCGAGTTGCCGACGCTGACCGCGGGCGTGACGGCGGGCGTGGTGATGAGCCTGACGCTGGAGGACATCACGACAAACCTGGACGGGACGCTGACGCTTGAGGCGATGGGCGGCGTGCTGGTGCCGGTGTGCGCGCCCGACCTGACGGCGGGGGCGATCCCGGGCGCGCCCGGGTATGGCGTGCCGAACGGCGTCTTGAACAACGATGATTTCTTCTACTTCCTGGCGCAGTTCGCGGCGGGGAATGTGGCGGTGTGCGACCTCACCAGCGGGGCGATCGCGGGGCAGGCGGGGTATGGCGTGCCGAACGGCGTGGTGAACAACGACGACTTCTTCTATTACCTCGGGCTGTTCGCGGCGGGCTGCTAGACTCGAGCGCTGGCTTCCGGCGGGAAGGGGCGCGACATGGATCGGATGTGGGCGGCGGCGGCGGTTGGTGCGGGTGCTGTCGTGTCGTGCGCGGGGGCGTTCGAGGCGAGCATCCGGGTTGTGGCGCAGAGGGCGTCGCGGGTGTATGTGGCGCCGGGGGAAGTGTTCTATGTCGAGGCGCTGCTGACCTACCCCCACCTGGTTGGCGGCTGGCACCAGTTCGCCGGCGTGCAGGGCTCGATCGTCATCGACGGTGATGCAGGCAGCCCCTCCAACTTCCGGTGTTTCTTCTCTTCGAGCGTGCTGATCCGGTGGGGCGAGTTCGTCGGCGGTTCGAGGGTCGGGCTGGATTACGAGCTCACGCCGGCGTTTTTCCAAGGGGGGTTCATCCCGCCGCAGATCCCGAACGTGAACGGGCTGCTCGGGGGGTATGACCTGAAGATCGATGAGCCCGGCGAATACGGGATTCGGTGGGAGCCGGGGCCGACGTACACCTCGGTTCGCCTGTTCCCGTCCGTGCAGAGCCCCTATTGGGTGGATGCGAAGACGGAGTACTTCGGCACGACCGTCATCGTCACGCCATGCCGCCCGGACCTGACCACGACCGCGATCCCCGGGCAGGCGGGCTACGGCGAGCCCGATGGCGTCTTGAACAACGACGACTTTGCGTACTACCTGGCGCAGTTCGCCGCGGGCAACGTGCTGGTGGGCGACCAGACGCACGCGGCCATCCCGGACCAGCCGGGGTATGGCATGCCCGACGGCGTGCTGACCAACGACGATTTCTTCTTTTACCTGGCGATCTTCGCGGCGGGTTGCTGAGCGCCGGCTCGTCGTGGGGCCGTTCACGCGGCGATCGCGCGGACGCGTGTGCGGATCGCCTCGAGCGCTTCGGACTCGAACCACGGGTGCTTCTTCAGCCACAGGTTGTTCCGCGGCGAGGGGTGCGGCAGGGCCAGGCGCGCGGGCAGCATGATCGCGTACGCGCGGGCCGCGGCGGTGATGGAGTCGAACTCGTCGGCGAGGTAGCGGGCGAAGGCGTACTGGCCGATGTAGATCGTGAGTTCGACGCGATTGAGGGCCGCGAGCAGGGGGGGGTGCCACTGCGGAGCGCACTCGGGGCGCGGGGCCAGGTCGGCGGCCTTGGCGCCCGCCCGGCTTGTGGCGCTGCCGGGGAAGCAGAACCCCATGGGCATGAGGGCAACGAGGCGCGGGTCGTAGAACTGCTCTGGTGTGAGGGCGAGCCAATCGCGGAGGCGCTGGCCGCTGCGGTCGTCCCAGGGGATGCCCGACGCGTGGGCCGCGGCTCCGGGGGCCTGGCCGATGATGAGGATGCGCGAGGCCGACGCGGCCTGGAGGAGCGGGCGCGGCCCGTGCGGCAGGTGGGCGGCGCAGGTGGTGCAGGCGCGGGCGTCGGCGAGGAGTTGGGGCAGGCGCATGGCGGTGGCTCCGGGTGATCGTTGAATCGGCGTAGCGCGCGTGATCGCCCGATGGCGGAAGGCGGGCGGCGCCGGTCCGACGTGGACCGGCGCCCGCCCGCCGTGGAGTGCTGTAGGGGGCGTGAAGAAGGGCGGATCACTCGCCGCGGACGCGGCCCCAGTGGGCCTGGGCGCGGCGGACGAGGTCGGCCTTGTCGCCCTGGGCCCAGAGTTCGGCGGCGTTGATCTGGTCGTTGTTGAGGAAGAGGTAGAGGCGGTCGTCGACGATCTGGAACTGGGTTGGGTCGACGGGGAACTTGTCCTCGACGGACATGCCGAAGGCGCACCAGCCGCCGCACTGCGGCTCGTAGCGGTTGGGGTTGGCCTTGAACATCTCGACCTGCTCGGCGGAGGTGAGGTGGTAGGTCACGCCGTTGTACTCGACGGCGAAGCGGGCGTCGCCGCGCTCGGCGCGGCCGGCGGTGAAGTAGGAGACGGGGCTGTAGCCCTCGAGGGCGATGCCGGAGGCGGGGACGTTGCGTCCGCCGGTGTAGGCGCGGCTGCGTGAGTGCTCGGTCCAGAAGGCGTTCGCCTGGGCGCGGACCTCGTCGGGCTTGGCCTCGAGCCAGAGGGCGCGGGCGTCGAGATCGCTGTTGCGGAGGAACAGGTGGGTGCGGCCTGCGATGACGATGAAGTTGGTGGGATCGGGGGTGAAGAGCGAGTCGACGGAGCAGCCGAAGGCGCAGTAGCCGCCGTAGGCGGGCAGGTAGCGGTCGGGGTTGGCCTCGAAGGCGCGCTGCTGGGCGTCGGAGGTGAAGAAGTAGGTGACGCCCGCGTGCTCGGCGGCGAAGCGCGGGGAGCCCGGCTCGGCGCGGTTGTTCTGGATGTAGGACACGGGGCTGTAGCCGGACAAGCCGAGGTTGACGGTGAAGGGCGGGACGGCCGGGGTGTCGGCGGCCCCGGGCGACCGAGAGGGCTGCGGGAGGTGGTGCCCATCGGCCAGCGAGAGCGCGACGGGGGCGACGAGCAGGGAGGTGGCCATGACGGCCGGGATGATGCGGTTCATGCGAGACTCCTTCGATGGGATTGGTGTTTGGATGAAACGGGGAACAACGACTCGGGTGAGCGACTGAGCCAGCGCCGGCGTCAGGACCGGGCTGGCTCGAGGAACGTCAGCCCGAAGCGCTCGCAGAGGCGGGCGATGGGCTCCTCGTGGGGTCGGTCGGCCTTGAGCTCGGCGTCGAGGGCGACGAAGAACTGGTCGAGGCGCCCGGGCAGGAGGACGGCGAGCAGGCGCGAGCGGGTCGGGCCGCTGTTGACGTACCCGTGCGGGATGCCGCGGGGCAGCAGGGCGGCGGCGCCCTTGGAGATGGTGAGGGACTGGTCGCCGAGCGTGACCTTGATCTGGCCTTCGAGGAGGTAGACCAGTTCGTCCTCGTTCTGGTGGACGTGGAGGCCGACGCCTTCGCCGGGCTCGGAGTGGAACTCGACGACGGCGAACTCGCCGCGCGTCTGCTCGCTGGAGATGCGGTGCAGGAGGCGGCTGGAGCCCAGGTCGAGCACCCGGGCCTGGTCGAGATCGGAGAGGATGGGGTTGTGGTTCGGCATGTGTGTTCTCGCGGTTGATCGCGCACCCCGGGCCGGTCGGCACGGGGGCGGGATGGATTGGGTTGTGGCTGGGCCGCGCACCTTTGGCGGTCGCCTGCGGGTGCGGGGTTCATCGATGGGTTGTGGCGACGGGTTGGGGGCGGGCGCTGGGCGCGCAGTGCCCCTCGGGAGTGACGGGCGGCGTCAGAAGAGCGCCAGCCCGGTGCCGTTCAGGGCGGCCTGGAGCGGATCGCGCCGGTCGGCCTTGCAGGAACGGGATGAGCGGTCGGGGCGGTTCATGGAGTGTCCGCGTTGGGATGCGGGCGTGCGGCGGGGTGTGACAGGTTTGGGGCGGGGATCCGGGGACGGCCCCGAAGCCGGCGTGGATCAGGCGTGGCGGCGTGCGAGGCGCGTTACCGGTTGCCGGTTCGTGCGAGCACTTCGGCGGCCCAATCTCGGGCACGGGCGGCGGCGTCGGCGGGCAGGGTGTCGCGCCGACGCTCGAGTTCGAATCCGACGTGCCGGGCGATCGCGTCGTCGAAGCGCTCGAGGTCCCAGACGACGACCTCGCCGGTGTCGCTGTTGCACGAGAGCAGGAAGCGGCCTGTGGGGTCGAACGAGACGCTGTTGGCGCCCCAGCCGTCGAAGCGGTCGAGGGTGAGCAGGGCGCGTCCCGTGGCGGCGTCCCAGAGGCGGACGGTGCCGTCGGCGGCGGCGGTGGCGACGGTTGCGGGGTCGCTTGGGCGGAAGGCGACGTCGTAGATCAGGCCGGCGTGCCCGGACATGGTCCAGAGGTTGGTCCAGGACCGATCATCGGAGTCCGGCGCCGGGGCGCGGAAGACGTTGATGTCCTGGGTCCAGTCGCCCAGGGCCATGAGCGAGCCATCGGGCGAGAAGGCGCAGGTCCACGGCGAACGGGCGCCGACGTTCAGGCTCGCGGCCTCACGCCAGGTCGTCGTGTCGAAGATCCGGACCGGCTGCTCGCGCCAGACGCACACGAGCCAGCGCCCGGTCGGATCGAAACGGAGGCTGATGGGTTCGGCGGGCTCGCGCGGGATGGAGGCCACGAGCGATCCGTCGGCCGTGGAGTGGATGCGAACATCCCACGCCTGGCCGAACACCGCGGCGAGTCGGGCGTCGGGCGAGAGGTCGAAGGAGGAGTTGCTGGTGGCGTAGGTGTTTGGGATGACCAGGCGTTCGGCGAGGGTGTTGGGGTCGCGGAGGCTGACGGTCGAGCCGCCGCCGGTGGCGAGCATCGCGCCGTCGCGCGAGCAAACGACGGTGCGGACGCGGTTGCGGGCGTGGCCTTCGACAGAGGCGAGTGGAGCCCCGGTGCGGGCGTCGTGGACGCGGGTGACGCCGGCGCTGTCGCCCGAGGCGATGCGCTGCCCGGTGGGGTCGAACGTCGCGACGGTGCGCCCGGTGTGCCCGGGGATGCGGAGGGATTCGGGACGCCCATCGACGGACCAGACGCGGATGAGGCCGGACTCGAGCCCGAGGTAGCCGGTGGCGGCGTCGGCGGTGTAGGCGGCGCCGTAGACCGTCGCGGGCACGGGGATGGCCCCGACGCGTTGCCAGTGCTGCGATGGCGCGGGGCGCCCCGCGCCGGGCGTCGCCTCCGGATCGCGTCGCCAGACGTGGACGTTCCACCACCCACCAACGAGCAGGCGGGACGCGTCGGGCGTGAACTGGATGTGGCGGATCGCGCCGCACGGGGCGTGGAGCGTGGCGACGCGCCGGGCGGACGCGGCATCGATGATGGCGGTCGTGTCGGTCGTGATGCCGGCGGCGATCTCGCGGCCGTCCGGGCTCCACGCGACGCACAGGATCTGCTCGCCGCCGCTGAGCACCTCGCGTGAGGCCGACTCGTTGCCCGCTTCGAGCATGGCGGGGTCGGACAGGAAGATGCGTCCGTCGAACCCTGCGGTGGCCAGCAGCGTGCCGCCGGGCTGTTGCTGCATGTCGTAGATCAGCTGGGTGTGGACCGGGCGGCTCCAGGACACTTCCCAGGTGTCGGTGCGGATGCCGCGGATCGCACCGGTGATCGACGCGGCATACAGGGACGAGCGTGCGGTGTCGAACACGAGGGCCCGGGCGTCGGCCTCGGGCAGGTCGGCGATGGGCGTGAGCGTCCGGGTGTCGAGCACGATGGTGCCCCAGGGGCCGCCGACGCCGATCCATCGCCCGTCCGGGCTGGCGGCGAGGGACCAGACCTCGCGTGGGCACTGGAACTCGCCGAGCAGCTCGAGGCTCCGCGTGTCCCAGGCCCGGACCATCGCGTCGTAGCCGCCCGAGTAGAGCACGCGTTCGTCGGGGGAGAGGACCAGGCGCCGGGCGAGGCGTGAATGGGCCTGGATGGTCGCCTGGTACGGGTATCGGGCGAAGAGTTCCCAGAGGGCCCAGTGGGCGGCAGGGTCGTCGGGGTTTTCGAGGAACGCGTCCCAGAGCAGGCCCTCGGCCCCGGTGATGCTGCCGGCGCGGACGGACATGCGTCCGCGCTGGATGTTGGAGAGGGCCAGTTCGCGCTGGGCGTCGGCGCGGGCGGCCTCGGCGGCGCCGGTGGCCTCGATGGCCGCGTCGCGCTGAAGGTTGGCCTGCTGGGCGGACTCGTCGGCGGCGTGGGCCAGGCGGAGGTTCTCGCGCGATTGCACGACCGCGTAGGCCGCGAACGCCAGCGTGCCGACGACCAGCAGCACGCCGGCGGCGACGAACCCGCGGTAGCGCCGGAGCTGCTTGCGGAGCAGGTACATGGCCGAGTCGGCCTTGGCGACGATGGGCTCGCCCGAGAGGTAGCGGCGCAGGTCCTCGCCCAGGTCGAAGGCGGACTGGTAGCGCCGGCGTTTGTCTTTCTCGAGGGCCTTGGCGACGATGACCTCGAGATCGCCGCGCAGGGCCCGATCGACGGTGCTCAGGCGCGGCGGGGCCTCGTCCTTGATGAGGCGGGCCATCTCGGGCAGCGAGCGTCCGGTCGGCTCGTGGGGCAGTCGCCCGGTGAGCAGCTGATAGAGGATGACGCCCAGGGCGAAGACGTCGGAGCGCGTGTCGATCTCGGCGGGGTCGCCCACGACCTGCTCGGGGCTCATGTAGGGCAGGGTGCCGACGAGCTGGCCCACGTGCGTGCGATAGGACGTGACATCCATCTCGGCATCGAGGGCGCGGGCGACGCCGAAGTCGAGGACCTTGGGCTGGCCCGACTCGTCGACGAGGATGTTTGCGGGCTTGAGGTCGCGGTGGATGATGCCGCGCTGGTGGGCGTGCTCGATGGCCTCGCAGACGCGGTGCATGAGCTCGACGCGCTGGCGGGTGCCGAGCTTGCGTGCGTCGGCGTGGTCGGTCAGCTGGCGCCCGTCCACGAGTTCCATGGCGATGAAGGCCTGGTCGCCTTCGCCGGCGGTTCCCGCCTCGTAGATCTGGGCGATGCCGGGGTGGCGGAGGCGTCCGAGCAGCTCGGCCTCGTGCTCGAAGCGTCGGCGGAGCGCGGGCGAGCCCAGGCCGCGCTGGAGCACCTTCAGGGCGACGGTGCGGCGTGGTCGATCCTGCTCGGCGACGTAGACGATGCCCATGCCGCCGACGCCGAGGAGGCGCAGGACTTTGTAGGGCCCGACGCGTTCGGGCAGTTCGGTGGGCACGACCGTCTTGCGCGGGCGGGCGCCCAGGACGGTGGCGAGCGAGGCGCCCAGCACCGGGGTCTTGAGGCCGTCGGCGGGGTCGGAGTCGAAGCCGAGCAGGGCCTCGACCTCGCGTCGGAGATCCTCGTCGCCGGCGCATTGCTGGTTGAGGAAGGCCGACCGCTCCGCGGCCGGCAGCTCGCACGCCGCCGCGAAGAGCGACTTGACGCGCTGGTGCCTCTCGGGTGTCAAGCCGGTTCGCGCTCCGCGAGTTTCTTGCTGAGCCAGGCGCGGGCCATGCGCCAGTCGGCCTCGACGGTGGACTTGGAGATGTCCAGGACCAGGGCGACCTCGTCGACGGTCAGCCCGCCGAAGTAGCGCATCTCGACGACCTCGGCCTGACGCTGGTCGAGGGCCGCGAGTTCCTCGAGGGCCTCGTGCACCGTCAGGGTGTCCACGGCCTTGTCGCCCGACCACACCATGGCCCCGTCGAGGGTGACCCGCTGCCAGTCCCCGCCGCGCTTGTCCGCCTTGCGGGCCCGGGCGTGGTCGACCAGGATGTGGCGCATGGCCTTGGCGGCCACCGCGAAGAAGTGGGCCCGCCCGTTCCAGGCGGCCCCGGTCTGGTCCATCAGTTTGATGAACGCCTCGTGGACCAGTGCAGTGGGTTGGAGCGTGTGCCCCGGCGACTGGCGGGCCAGGTATGCCCCGGCCAGGCCGCGGAGCTCGTCGTAGACGGCCTCCATGAGGCGGCGACCCGCGCTGGAGTCCCCGGCGCGGGTCATGTTGACCAGGGTTGTAACGTCCCGTGCCGTGAGCGCCATACGCAACCGCTCCTGGAGCCGTGGGCAAGTGTAAGGCGGGCCGGCCCCTCCCCGTTCGAGGTTTCGCGCCCTCGGGGAACCGCACGGATTCCGTCCGGGCGGGATGTGGCGACGCAAGCCAGCCGGGTGGCCGATCTTCGACCAAGGCCCGCTCCCCTGTTCTTCGTTTCTGTGGTACCGGGACACACGCCGCCGCGAGCGGCCCCCCGGATGCCGCGGGGCGGCTCGCCCCGAACCAGCCAAGTCTCACACCGAAGGAGCGTTCCCATGGACCGTGCGCTGTCGATCCGTCCGTCCCGTACCGCCCTCGTGATGTCCGCCCTGGCCCTGGCGATGGCCGCCGGGTCCGCCCAGGCCCAGTGCGAATCCCGCTGGGTGCGCAACACCGACCCGCAGACGGGCGACAAGTTCGGCTCGTCAGTGGCCCTGAGCAGCCAGTGGATGGCCGTCGGGGCTCCCGAGGACGACAACGCCAGCGGCACCAACGCCGGGGCGGCGTATGTGTTCGCCCGCGTCGGCCCGGCGTACATCCAGGTCTTCCAGGCGATCCCGTCCACCGCCGGCAGCGTCGGCGGCGCGGGCTGGGACGTGGGCGTCACCGATCAGTTCCTGCTCGTCGGGCACCGCGACACGAACGGGCTGCAGGGCGGCGCGACCGTGTTCAAGCAGTCCGGCGGCATCTGGGCCCAGCAGGCCACCCTGACCCCCGCGGGCCTGGACCCCAGCGACCGCTTCGGCGAGGCCGTCGCGATCAACGGCGTTACCGCCATCGTCGGCGCCCCCGGCGACGACACGACCGGCCCCAACTCCGGCGCGGTGTACTTCTTCACCGAGATCAACGGCGTCTGGACGCCGGGCGGGGCGATGACGCTGTTCAACAACGACACGGCCGAGATCGGCTCGGCGGTGGCGATCAGCGGCACGGTCGCGGTGGTGGGGGCGCCGCGGCGGGACTCGTCGGGCCAGATCGACTCGGGCGCGGTGTTCATCGTCCGCCAGGGCCTGGGCTGGAACCTGTCGCAGACGCTGGTTGATCCGGAGCTGGTGCACTCGAGCGAGCACTTCGGGGCCGCGGTCGCGACCGATGGCGACACCCTCGTCGTCGGGGCTCCGATGGCCGACACGGCCAGCCAGCAGAACGTCGGCACCGTCTACATCTACAACCGCGTCAACAACTCGTTCGAGTACGTGCAGCGGATCCCGTGCCCGGACTTCGACTACGCCAACGACTTCGGCACGTCGGTGTCGATCTCGGGCGGCGTCCTGGCGATCGGCGCGACCGGCTCGACCGGCCCGAAGACGTACTACATGCGGCGCGGCGGCGACGGGCAGTTCAAGTTTGAGGGCGTCTACGCCAACACCACCGGGTACTCGGCCGACGTGGCCGCCCTGGGCAGCACGATCGTCACCGGGCACACGGCCTACTCGTTCGCAACCTTCCCGGCCACCAGTGGCGGCGTGCAGTCCATCGTCGTCCCGTCCTCCAACGGCGCGAACCAGTGGTGGAACGCCCCGACCCTCGACCTGCCCGGCTCGTACACCGGCTGCACCAGCGGCGCGACCAGCAACGGCAGCGCATCCTGCGGGTCCTCGGCCAACTCGCCCGACGTGTGGTACACCTTCACCGCGCCGACCAGCGGCACGGTCTCGATCGACACCATCGGCTCGGCCTACGACACCGTCCTGTCGATCCACGAGCCGGGCTTCCCCAACACCAGCCTGGTGTGCAACGACGATCTGGCGGTCGGCATCCGCGACTCGCGCGTCACGATGAACGTGGTCCAGGGCACGCAGTACCTGGTCCGCGTCTCCGGGTTCAACAACGCGTCGGGTGCGTTCAACCTGAACATCCGCATGCAGTGCAAGGCCGACCTGACCACCGGCGCGGTCTCCGGCCAGGCGGGCTACGGCATCCCGAACGGCACGCTGAACAACGACGACTTCTTCTACTTCCTGTCCCAGTTCGCCGCCGGCAACCTCGCCGTTGCCGACATGACCACCGGCGCCGTGCCCGGCACGCCCGGCTACGGGACGCCCAACGGCGTGGTGACCAACGACGACTTCTTCTACTACCTGAGCCTGTACTCCGCCGGCTGCTGAGCCGCGGCTCGTCGGGCCGCTGACCAACCGTGAAGGACTCCGCGCCGGTCGGGCCGAAGGGCCCGGCCGGTGCTTTGTTGGTGCCGAGAGGCATGGCCGCCGACCGCCGGCCCAAGGGGGCATGCGAGCGCGATCCTGGGCGTCTCCACGAGACCGCTCCCCGGGGGACGGGGCCGGGGAGCCGAGCGGACGCGTCAACCTAGGGGAGGCCGCGAGCCGGTTTGCCGACTGCTCAAGCGGCCGAGGGGTGTCAAAGTGGGCGATACAGGACTCGAACCTGTGACCTCATGCGTGTCATGCATGCGCGCTAGCCAGCTGCGCCAATCGCCCGAAACATTCGGTGGTTCCTGGACGTGCGAACGTCCCGTGGCCACCTGCCCGGCGCCGCGCGGTTCGGCGGGCCGAGTCGGGAAGTATACCGGCACCGCGAGGCGTCGCCAGTGGCCCGGGCGACCTCGCCAAACGGAACGGAGGGGTCGCGTTCACAGCGGGCTCGGGGCCGCGGGGGTGGCATCCGGCGCGGCGGGGGCGTCGGGCGTCCCGCGGGAGGACCGGCGCAGCGTTGCGACCGCACGCGTGCCCAGGCCCAGGCGCACGGCGCTCAGGCCCGCGGCGAACCCGATGGCCGCGCCGATCGCCACGTCGGTCGGGTAGTGGGCCCCAAACGCGACGCGCCCGACGCCGACCAGTGAAACCACCGCGACCAGCAGCCACCGCAGGGGCGGGTACATCGCGCCCAGGAACACGCCCGCCACGACGGCGTAGGCCGTGTGCGCCGACGGCATGCTCCACAGATCCGCCGAGATGTCGGCCCAGAACTCCCATGCGTGGCGCAGGCCGGTCGGCTCGTCGAACGGGTGCTTGCCGAGCGGCCCCAGGAACGTGTCCGCGCTGTACATCCCGTCGGTGATCGACCCGCCCGGCTCGCGACCCAGCCCCGGACGCGGGCGCCCGGCGAGCATCTTGAGCGGGTACACCGCGGCCGCGGTCAGCACGATCCCCGCCAGCCAGTCCCACAGCCGCCCGGCCCGGCGGCGGTCCATCAGCGCGATCACGATCGCGATGAGCACGATCGACCCGCCCTGGCCGAACTGCTGCAGCACGCTCCACTCGCGGACGATGTCCCCACCCAGCCACTCGCGGAACGCCACGAGCCCGCCAAGCAGCCACGCATCGAACGCCCACAGCAGCGTCGCCGCGATCAGTCCCCATAGCAGCGGCCTGGCCCAATGGACCCGCGCGCCCCGCCCGCTCCACCGCCACACCGGCGTACATACCGCCCCGAGCGGCGTCAGCGCGAGGCGCAGCCACCGGATCGGAGCCGGTAGGCCGCGGTTATAGTCGTTCTCCTTGCGCAGGGCCCGCCGAACCATCCGTGATCCTCGCTGGTGCCGATCGTGGCGAGCCGGGGCGACGCTGCTCCTGCTCGGGCTGGCAGTGTACGTCCCCGGGCTCTTCGCCCTCCCGACGATCGACCGCGACGAGGCCCGCTTCGCCCAGGCCAGCCGCCAGATGTTCGAGTCGTTCGCGCTCCCACCGGAGCAGCGGACCGAGGCCCACGCCGGAGGGCTGGTCGTCCCGATGGTGCAGGACCGCCCGCGCCTGAACAAGCCGCCGCTGATCTACTGGTTGCAGTCGGCGTCGGCGGCGGCGCTGACCGGTGGTGATCCGTCGCGCGACGCGATCTGGATGTACCGCGTGCCCTCGCTGCTGGCGGCCCTGGCGACGGTGCTGGTGACCTGGCGTCTGGGCCTGTCGATGTTCGACCCCCGGGCCGCGTTCCTGGCGGGCGTCATGCTCGCGCTGTGCCCGCTGTTCGTGTGGGAGGCCCGCCAGGCCCGGGCCGACCACGTGCTGGTCGCGTGCACGACCGCGGCGATGTGGGCGATGTGGCTGCTGTGGCGAGGGGCGCACAGGAGATGCACCGTCGCTCAGACGCTGGCGCGAGCGGATCAGAATCCCGCCAAGCGGCGATCGACGAGCCGCCAGCCCGGCCCACGTCAAGGCCCCGGCGTCATGCCTGCGGTCGTTCTTTGGTTTGCCGTCGCCCTGGGCGTCCTCACCAAGGGCCCGATCACACCGATGGTCGCCGCCCTCGCGGCTCTGCTCCTCTCCGCCTTGACCCGCAACTGGACGTGGCTCCGCGCCGCCCGCCCCATCCTCGGCCTGGCCATCGTCGCCGCCGCCATCGCCCCGTGGCTCGCCATGCTCGCCGACCGATTCGGCCTGGCCAACTACCTCGCCCTGGCTTATGACGAGACAATCGGGCGGGCCGGCGGCGCGATGGAGGGGCACGCCGGGCCGCCGGGCTACCACCTCATCCTGCTGATCGTCATGTTCTGGCCCGGCTCGATGCTCACCGGCGTGGGCGTCTGGCGCGCGTGGGCCCGCACGATCCGCGGCTTGCGCCCGTGGAGGTGGCGGGCCGCGGCCGGCGTCCGCTCGCGCCGGGGCGAGCTGTTCTGCCTGTGCTGGGTGTTGCCGTCCTGGATCGTGTTCGAGATCACCGCGACCAAGCTGCCGCACTACGTCATGCCGCTGCTGCCCGCGCTGGCGTTGCTGACCGCCCGGACGCTGCTGGGCGCGTCCACGGGGCGTGCGATGGCGGCGTTCTCGATGCCGGCTCGCCTCATCACGGGCGCGTGGCTGGGCGTGACGGTCGCGCTGGGCGTCGGCGTGCCGGGCGCGTGCCTGCTGCTGTTCGACGACTCGTGGGGCGGCGTGTTCAACGTCGCGTTGCCGTCCACGATCGTCGCGCTCATGGCCAACGCGGTGCTTGCGTTTGGAGCCGTGCGATCGGTTGTGCGGCGCAAGCCCGCCCGCTCGATGCGCCGCGCGATCGCGATGGCGGTTGTCCTGTGGATCGTCGCGATCGGCGTGGTCATCCCGCACACGCCCAGCCTCTGGGCCACGCGGGCGGTCGCTCGCGTGCTCGACCGCCTCGACCCGGCCCACACCCGCCCGCTGGCGACGACCTACCGCGAGGACAGCGTCGTGTTCGCGACACGCGGGCGCGTGCGCCTCATGGACAGCCTGGGCAGCCTCGACGAGTTCTTCGCGGCCCATCCCGACGCGCTGGCCATCGTCCGCCAGCGCGAACTCGAGGGCCGCTCGGGCCTCCGCCCGCTGGCATTTGTTCGCGGGTTCAACATCGGCGGCTTCCAGCGCGAGCGCCTTGCCATCGTCGAGGGGCCGGCAACGACCCCACCGCCGCGCGACAACGAAGCGCCGCCCGTCGACCCATCGATGCCCGACGACCCAACGACGACTGTTGAACCGACATCCTTTCAGGACGGTTCATCGTGACCGCCGCCGACGCATCGAACGCCCGCGACGCCGATGGCGGTGGCCCACCCGCCGAGCCCGCCTCGCCCACCGGCATCCTCGTCATCGACAAGCCGCTCGGGCTCACCTCCACCGCCGTCTGCAACGCGATCAAGGCCCGCCTCCGGCGCGGCGGCGCGCCCAAACGCGTCAAGGTCGGGCACGCCGGCACGCTCGACCCCATGGCCACCGGTGTGCTCGTGATCCTCGTCGGGCGGGGCGCCACGCGTCTGGCCGATGCCCTCATGCGCGGTCGCAAGCGGTACCTCGCCCAGATCGACCTGGCCCACACCTCGATCTGCGGCGACACCGAGCGCGAGCCGCAGGCGGTCGCGGTCGCCTCGCCGCCGACCCGCGCCGACATCGAGGCGGTCCTGCCACGCTTCGTCGGCACGATCATGCAGCGCCCGCCCGACCACTCGGCCATCCTGATCGATGGACGCCGGGCGTACAAGATCGCGCGCAAGGGGCGCGATCCCGCCCTGCCCGAGCGCCCCGTGATCGTCCACTCCATCGACCTGCTCGACTACGCCTGGCCCAGGCTCACCCTCGGCATCGCCTGCGGCAAGGGCACCTACATCCGCAGCCTCGCCCGCGATCTGGGCGCCGCCCTCGGCACGGGCGGCATGCTCGCCGCCCTCCGACGCACACAGGTCGGCCCGTTCACGATCGGCCAGGCCCGGTGCCTGGGCGCGGTGCCCGACCCGCTGACGCAGGCGGACCTCGGAGAGGTCCCGGATTCGCCGGGATCGGCCTCGCTGGACCAGGATGAACAAGCGGGCCCCGCCGAAGCAGGGCCCGCCGAGGGAGGGTCTTGAGATTCCGTGGAACCCGGCCCCGACCCGCGAAAGGCGGCGTCGAGCCCCACCGACTCACTTCGTCGGATCGATCTGCGCCGGCGGCGTCGCCGAGTCGATCCCGATCGAGTTGCTCGTCGAGCCCACGCCCGCGTACGTGCCGCCCGTCGAGTTGGTCAGGTAGATCTCGACCCGCCGATTCTCCGGCGTATTCCCGTTCGGGCCGCTCGGGGCCACCGGGCGGTTCTCGCCCCAGCCGGCCGCCTGCATCCGCGGCCCAGCCACGCCCAGCGACGCCAGCACGTCGCGCACCGCGATCGCCCGGTGGCACGACAGATGCATGTTCGTCGGGTGGCGCTGCTGCGTGCTCGCCGACGGACGCTGCGCATCGGTGTGCCCGACGATGATCACGTCGTAGCCCATCGCGGCGTTGGAGTTCAGGATGTTTCCGAGCGCCTGCAGGCTCGCCCGGGCCGTGCTCTGGACCTCGGCCGAGCCGGAGGCGAACGTCAGGTCGCTGGCGAATCGGATCATGCCGCGCGACGAGTCGTAGCGGAGCAGCTGCGGGTACTGGGCCGCCAGTTGCGCCAGGGCCCGATCGGTCTCGGGGTTGAGCGGCGCGAACTCGATGTTCGAGATGCGGTTCTCGAGGTCGCGGTACGCCTGGTTCGCCGCGTCGAGTTCACGCTGCAGACGCATGTTCGCGGCCTGGAGTTCCGACACCGTGCTGCCCGCGGCCGAGCGGTAGTTCGCGTCGCTCGCCGCCGACGCCCGGATCTCATCGAGTTCCGACCGCGTCTGGGCCAGCTGGTTGGCCAGGCTGCGGTTGGTCTGGCGGAGATCGTCCATTGACTCCTGGCTGGCGCAGCCGGTGCCGCCCAGGCCCAGCGCCGCCACGCCCACCATCAGCCCAATCGTCCTGAACCAGCCGCGCGTGCCGGCCCCACCCCGCTTCTCAGTCCCGCGGCCATCCGTGCCGCCACGCCTGCCACCTTGTGCCATGTCGAACTCCGTTCGGGCGCCGCTGCGCCAAGGGTGAGCCAGATAGACCCGGACGGCTCCACCGTCGTCCAACAATGGGTCCACCTATCGTGCAACTCCGACGCACACGCCCGCTCCGGACACCACCCGCCGCAGGCGCAAGGGAACATCGTCCCCGACGCGTCGAGCCACGCCGGAAGATCGACAGGTTCTCCCCACACGCATGAAAGACCGCGCCCCGAACGCGCCAGCCCGCCCCGCCCTGCCCCTGCCCCCCGGCACGCCCCGGCTCGTGCGGATCGACGCCGCGGCGTCCTGGGACTCGGCGGGCATCTCCCCCGGGCGGGTGTCGCTGCTTGTCGATAACGAATCGCCTGATCGCCTGGAGGTGCTCGCAAACGCCACCCCGGAAGAGGTGGATGCGCACCCCGGCGCCAAGCACGCCACGGGCCTCGATCTGGCCGACCACGTCCTCCTGCCCGGTCTGGTCAACGCACACACCCACCTCGACCTGACCCACATCGGCCCCGTCGATTGGGACCCCGCCCGCCCCTTCAACGAGTGGATCGACATCATCCTGAACGGCCGCCTGACCGACCCCGACGCCATCGCGGCCTCGGTCCGAGGCGGGGCGGCACTGGCCATTGCCGGCGGGACGGTGGCGGTGGGGGACATCGCCGGCGTGGTTGCCGGGCAGGCCTCGCTGGCCGCCGCCGAGCCGCTGGGCGACTCCGGGCTCCACGGCGTGTCGTTCGTCGAGTTCTTCGCGATCGGGCCGCGGATGGAGGCCAACCTGGAGCGGGCTCGCGGCGTGGTCCGTTCCCGCGACCCCGACTTGCGCCCAGGGCGTCTGCGCCTCGGCATCCAGCCCCACGCGCCGTACAGCGCGCAGCGCGACGCGTACCGGCGCGCGATCGAGTGGGCCGGCGAGCGGGGGCTGCCGCTCTCGACCCACCTGGCCGAGACCCCGATCGAGCACGAGTTCATCGCCCGCGGCACCGGCCTCCAGAAGGCGTTCCTCGAACGCCTCGGCGCGTGGCACCCGTCGCTGCTCGACGAGTACGCGAAGGGTCTGCACCCGGTCGAGCATCTCGAGCCGATCCTCCGGGCCGCGGGCGACGCCGGTCGCCCGTTCCTGGTCGCCCACGTCAATGACGCGACCGACCGGGCCATCGAGATCCTGGCCGAGACCCGCACCCGCGTGGCCTACTGCCCCCGGTCATCCGCCTATTTCGGGGCCGAGCGCCACTTCGGCCCGCACCGCTACCGCGACATGCTCGATGCCGGCGTCCCGGTCTGCCTCGGCACGGACTCGGTCGTGAACATCACCGACGGGACGCTCGGCGTCGGGACCGCGGACGATCAAGGAGTTTGCGGCGCCGTGTCCGGGCGCCTCTCGGTCCTCGACGAGATGCGCCTGCTGTACCGGCGTGACGGAGCCGATCCGGTCACCCTGGTTTGCATGGGCACGTCCGAAGGCTTGCCCGCCGTCGGCGATGTTCATCTGTCGGAGCAGCATTTCCAACTCGGCGGCGGGCCGAGGGGGAACTCGCAGGGGCGGCCGCTGGCGATCTTGGGGGTTCCCGTGCGTTCGGGGCTCCGGGGTCGCGACGCGGTGGTCCGCGCGCTCGAGTCCGACGCCCCACCGATCTCCATTCTCACAAGAATCCTTCCCGTTTCGCAGCAATAATCCTCGTTTCCCGACCATCCGTTCCCGCGCGACCCGTCAGCGAGCCCGATCCGCGATGAGCCTCAAGTGGCAACGCGTCAAAGCCTGGGACGATGCGTTCTTCCCGGCGTGGGCCTGGCCGGCCAAGGCCCTGCTGCGCACCCTGTCCTCCATCTGGCTCGCGGTCATCCTGCTCTCGGGCGTCGTGGTCTACGGCATCCTGGCCAGCGTGCCCATCGGCATGCTCGCGCTGGCTCCGACGTGGCTCGTGTACGCCGGGCTCTTCGTCGCCGGTGTGGGCGGCATCACGATCGCGGCTCTCGCACCGGCGTTGGCCATGACCCGCCCGTTGACGCGGGCCCCCCGGTTCCTGATCATCCTGGGCGTCGGCGTGCTCGCCGCGGGCGTCGCCGCCTGGGCGTGGCTCCGCTTCGCCTGGCCCATGCTCGAGTACCACGCCCCGACCGGCGACGCCGAGGCGGCGGGCTTCCGCCTCTTCGCCGATTTCGCCGAGCGATACCAGTCCACGACGCTCCGGCGACTGCCCGGCATCGAGATGACCGAACTCGAGTTCTACTCCGCCATGCCGATGCGGGTCCTGCTGCTCGTGTTCGTGCTGAACATGGTCGTGGCGACCATCCGACGGATCGCCTTCGAGTTCGTAAACCTCGGCGTGCTGACGGTCCACACCGGCATTGTGCTCATCGCGCTGGGCAGCGTCTACTACGCGGGCCAGAAACTCGAGGGCGACACGCTGCTCCAGGCAGGGCCCCCCACCGAGCGGGGCGACCCGACCCCCGGCCCGCCCGTCGGGTTCTTCTACGACAACGTCCAGACCGTGCTCGTGGTCGATCAGTGGCGCGGCCCGGAGCAGCGCCGCCTGGTCGGCGTGCCCCGCTACAACGACTACAGGGTGGACGACGCCGGCTTCGGCGCGGGGCCCGGCGCTGGCAACGCCCAGAGCGTCTGGGCCGCACTCGGGCGGACGTTCGAGGCCGCTGCCCCCGACGGCGGCAATCTGTCTCTCGAAGTCGGATCGTCGCGAGGCCAGCTTGCCGGGCGCACGCCGCTGGTCGATCCCGACATCCGGTTCCGCGTCGTGGGCTACGCGTCCTATGCCGAGCGCGAGACCGACTGGGTTCGGGCCGATCCGCTGGCGTCGGGCGCGATCACCTCGGGCACGCTCAACCCGCTCCGCCTGGTCGACCTCGCGGCGGTGCTGCCCGAGACGCCCGAGCAGTCCACGCGCGTGCCGTTCTTCTTCATGCCGCGGATGCCGGCCCACCGCATCGCCGAGACGCCGGCGTTCGCGATCGAGTACCGCATCGCCGAAGTCGGCGAGAGCGGCAACCTCGCCGCCGACCCCACGCTCGAAGCCGCGTTGCCCCAGCCCGGCCCCTACGCCTTGTGGGTCCACGTGCCGCGTCAAGGCGACGCCGAGCCTACAGCACCACAAGTCTGGACCATCGCCCCCGGCCAGGTCTACGAGATCGACGGCTTCCGCCTCGAGGTCTCCGACGTCTCGCCCGAGCCGCCCTTCCAGATCGTGACCGAGGGCTACCGCGGCTCGACCTCGGCGGTCGCCCAGGTCCGCGTCGTGCCGCCCGCCCGCCTCGCCGAGTCGGGCGGCGACGCCACGCCCTACACCCGCTGGGTCTACGCACGCTTCCCCGAGATCAACCAGGACCTCGTCGAGCAGGGCGGAGCGCAACCGGGCGAATCGACGCCCTCGGGCGGCCCGGCGACCCCCCCCATGTCGGGGCGCCGTGATGCCGACCCCTCCATCGACATCCGCCTGATCGACGCGAGCAAACTCCAGGTCACGATCGTCGAGGACGCGCCCGCCGACGCGCCCCCCGGCGTCGCGCCGATACCCGCTCTCGGTGGACGCGTCGTCATCCGCCAGCGCGGCGGCGCGCTGCGCGCCCTCGACGTTGCCAACCTCCGCGATCCCTTCGAGATCGTGCAGGCCGTCACGCTTGAGATCACGGACCGCTGGGCCCACGCGGAGGCGTTTGAGCGCCCGGTCCCGGTTCCGCCCATCGAGCAGAACCGCGAGATGGTCGGCACGCACCAGCGGGCGATGCTCGCGGTCGAGGTCTCGGTGCTCGGGCGTGCGGACTGGCGCGAGATCGTGTGGCTGCCCTTCGTGCAATACCTCGAGATCGGGACAGACATGGCCCGGACGGTCGTGATTCCAGACGGGCGTCAGGTGCGACTGGTGTTCGGGCGTCGCCAGCACCGTCTGCCGGGCTTCCAGGTGCGTCTGGTCGATTTCCAGATGCTGGCGTACGACCACCGCGGGGCCCCGCGCGACTACCAGTCGATCGTTCGGGTCGAGCCCATGGTGGACGAGCAGGCGCAGGCCGCGTTCGACGCGTTCGAGCACGTCACGAAGCTGAACGCGCCGCTGTCGGCCCCGTTCAACACCCACGGGTACCACGCCCTGGTGGAGGGCCTGCTCGGTCGCGTGGCCGCAGGGCTCAACCCGGACCAGTTCAAGTTCAGCCAGGCGGGCTGGGACGCGGACGGCTGGCGCGAGTCGCAAACTCTCGCCGACCAGGGCCTGCTGCCCCGCCCGCGGGCCCGGTTCACGATCCTGCAGGTGGGCAACAACCCCGGCATCCACGTGATCGCCCTCGGCGGCATCCTGATGGCCCTGGGCATCCCGTGGGCGTTCTATGTCAAGCCGTGGCTGGTGCGCCGCCGCCGGGACGCATTGGCGGCACAGGCGAAGGCGTTGAACACAGAGGCACAGAGACACAGAGACGAGAAGCCAAGAGAAGAGACATGAACTCGATGAGAGCAGTGGCGGCACAAGCGATCCGGTGCTTCGCGCGAGCGACGTTGCACCGCCCATCCCCTTCGTCGCTCCGACGCTCCGTCGCTCCGTCGATTCGTTCCCACCTTCTCCCCGCTGTGCTGGCTCTGTGCCTCTGTGTCTCTGTGTTCAATCCTGTCATCTCCCGGGCAATGGCCCAGACCGCCCCCGCCGGCAACGCCCACCCCGAATCCCACGCCGTCTCGGAGGAAGCCGCGGCCCTGCCCAACCCGTTCGGCGAGCCGGTCTTCGACCCCGCCGTCGCCCCGCTGAGTCTGGCTGATAAGCGCGAGTTCGCCACCGCGCTCGACCTGGCCCCGCTGCGCAGCCTCGCCGTATTCCACAACGGGCGGGTCAAGATCCTCGACACCCTCGCGCGCGAGACCGTCCGCCAGATCACCGGACGCACGACCTACCAGGACGCGATCGACACCCCCGGCGGCGATGCGACCAAGGTCTCCTTCGAGCCGCTCTTCACCCTGCTGGACCTGGTGATCGACCCGGCCTTCTACGTCGATCGCCCTCTCCTGCACGTCGAGTTCCTGCCGCTCCGCCGCGCGTTCCTCGACGCCGCGCTCCCCGGCGACGAGCCCGCCCAGCAGCGGTACCTCATGATGACGCGGATCACGCCGCGCATGGCCGCCGAGCACTACGTCGAGATGGTCGATCGCTTCGGCACGCAGGCCCCCTCACGCCGCGGGCTGGACGAACTCGACCGCGCCATGGCCCTCTGGCAGGATTCCGCGGCCAACATGCTGCTCGTCGCGCCCGAGTCGCGCGACGCCTCGTGGCACCACCTCTCGGAACCGCTGCCGCCGGGGATGGACGCGGCCGGCGCCCAGGCATGGCAAGACGCCCGCGCCGCCGCCACCGACCTCGGTCGCGCGTGGCGCGCCTCGGATGCTGCGGCGGCCAACGACGCGATCGCGAGGCTGGCCGGCGCCCTGCCCACGATCAACGCGGGCCTCTACCCCGACTCGCGTCGCTCGCTCGAACTCGCGTACAACCGGGCCGGGGCCTTCGACTGGGGCTGGCTGCTCTACTTCCTGTCGCTGATCGCCCTCGTCCTGGCCTTTGGCACCGGGCGCCGGGTCGTGGCCGGCGTCGGCGTCGCCCTGCTCATCGCGGCGATCGGGATGCACGGGTTCGGCTTTGTCGCCCGCTGCATCCTGGCCGAGCGGTTCGCGATCCAGAACCAGTTCGAGTCCATGACCGGCGTGAGCCTCTTCGCCGCGATCGTCGGGCTGGCTCTGACCGGGCTGTTCCGCAAGTACCTGTACGGGGCCGCCGCCGCCGCGACGGGCTTTCTCGTGCTCATCGCCGCGACGCAGACCGCCATCCCGGGCCAGTTCATCGAGCGCGAGGCGGCGATCCTCAACACGTCGGTGCTGCTCAAGTACCACGTGACCACGGTGCTCACGTCGTACGGCCTCATCACGCTGGGGATGGTCACGAGCCTGTTCTACCTGGGGGCGCACTATTTCGGGCGGGGGGCGTCGCCGGTGGCGGCGCTCGCCGGCGGAGCGGTCGCGCCGCCAACCGAATCGGAGGAGAGTGGAGCAGCCCGCGGAGGCGACACAAGCGCCGGCGCCCGCCACCGCCTGCTCAAGGACCTCGACAAGGCCCAGATGATCGTGCTCCAGCTCGCGTTCTGGGGGCTGGGCGTCGGCATCCTGCTCGGGGCGTGGTGGGCCGACCACTCGTGGGGGCGCTGGTGGGCCTTCGACCCAAAGGAGACCTGGGCGCTGATCACCTGGATCATCTACCTGATCGTGATCCATGTCCGCTTCACCACCGGACGCAACCGGGCCTTGGTCACGGCCTGGCTTTCGGTCGTCGGCTTTGTCATGATGCTGTGGACCTACTTCGGCGTGAACCTCCTGCTCCCGGGCCTGCACGCGTACGCGTAGGCCAGAGTCGCGAGTGAACCACGGAGACACGGAGACACGGAGGAAGCCGAAGGGGGCGGGGACGAGAGGCCAGGACACCCGGGCAAGCCCAGACCAACAACCAGGGTGCTCTCACCACGTCTTCCCCCCGAGCCCTTTCTGTCTCTCTCCGTGCCTCCGTGTCTCCGTGGTAGTCCTCGAATGTCATCACGCTCCATCTCCCGCACCTTCTTCGCCCGCTCCGCCGACGCCGTCGCCCCCTCCCTGCTCGGCCTCATCCTCCGACGCACACTCCCCGATGGGCGCGTCCTGGCCGGGCGCATCGTCGAGGCCGAGGCCTACCTCGGCCCGGAGGACCGCGCCAGCCACGCGTTCAATAGCCGGCGCACGCCCCGCAACGAGGCCATGTACGCCCGCCCCGGCACCTGCTACGTCTACTTCACCTACGGCATGCACTTCATGTGCAACGTCGCGTGCCTCCGCGAGGGCCACCCCGCGGCCGTGCTCATCCGCGCCATCGAGCCGCTCGAAGGCCTCGACGCCATCCGCGAGGCCCGCCCGGCCATCACGCGCGACCGCGGTCTCTGCAACGGCCCCGGCAAACTCTGCCAGGCCCTCCGCATCGATCGCGACCTGAACGCGATCGACCTGACCAGCGACCCCCGACTCGCCATCGTCGAGCCCCGGAACACGGAGCCCGTGGTCGCCGCCGACATCGGCGTGTCCGCCCGCATCGGCGTCGACCCCGCTGGCGAGCCGTCGGCCGGGGCCCCGCTCCGCTGGTTCCTCCGTGGCAGTCCGCACGTCAGCCCGGGGCGTCCGTCCGGCTCGCCCGCACCGCCAAGCCCCCTAAAATCCAAACAGAATCGCCTGGCACGCCCGATCCAGACCCCGGATAATCGATTCGGCGGTCGGCGTCGAACCGAAAGGCCACACGGAAGGCCGGACAGGTGAGCGCAAGGATTCCGGGGCGTCAGGGAAACGACCCCGCCCCCGGTTCCGTATGAGAGGGTGGACCGGGATCACAGGTTCGCCCGTCGCGGGCTTGCGGCCCGAGCCGACCGGGCCGCATCGGAGTGTCGCGTGGTCGATTGGAAGTCCATCCAGGAGAAGGCCGGCCCCTACCCGCTCGCGGCGTACGCGTTCGTGCGCGAGGGGCTCGAGCACACGACCCGCATGGTCCACGGGGCCGAGGACGCCGAGCAGGACCTGGAGCTGGCCGATGAGGACGAGCAGCCCGAGGCCGACCCGGCCGGGAGCGGGCGTCACGTCACGGGCCAGCAGCTCTGCCTGGGCCTGAAGGAGTACGCCCTCCGCAAGTACGGGCGTTTGGCCCGCATGGTCCTCGACCGCTGGTCGATCCGGCGCACCGACGACTTCGGGCGCATCGTTTTCGCCATGATCGACGCCGGGCTGATGCGAAAGACCGACGCCGACACCCTGCAGGACTTCGTGGGCGTGTACGAGTTCGACGAGGTCTTCGACGCGGCGGAGAACTGAGCGCGTGCCCGCCCCGACGCCCCTTCGCGCCGCCATCGCGCTGGGCTCCAACATCGAGACGCCCGGGGCGACCCGCCGAGGCCACCTCGACGCCGCAATCCGCGCCCTTGACGATCCGCTGCGGACTCGCGTGATCGCCGCCAGCGCCCCGATCGAGACCGAGCCGGTCGGGCCGGCGGGGCAAGGCCCGTACCTCAACGGCGCGGCCATCCTCGAGACAACGCTCTCGCCCCGCGGCCTGCTCGCCCGCCTGCTCGAGATCGAGCGTTCCCGCGGGCGCGACCGGGCGGCCGAGCAGCGGTGGGGGGCGCGGACGCTGGACCTGGACCTGCTGCTCTACGACGATCTGGTGATCGACGAGCCGGGCCTGACCATCCCGCACCCGCGGATGGGCGACCGGCGTTTCGTGCTCGAACCGCTCGCAGCCATCGCGCCGGACTGGGTCGTGCCGGGCGTCGGCGCGACGGTGATCGACTTGCTGGAACGCCTCGCGGCACGGGAGATCGCGCGATGAGGTGCCGGCGCGTGCTCCAGCCCTCGATCGCCGCCCTCGCGGGCGCTGCGATGGCCCTTCCCGCCCTCGCCGACGACCGCGCGGCCCAAGCCCTCGCGGCCATGCGCGAGGCCTACCGCACCGATCGCATCGCCGAGCGCTTCACAATCGAAGTCGCGTCCCAGCACGGCGTGGCGGACGCGTCGGAGGGCGGCCTGCTGATCGACCTCGACCCGACGCCCACCGACACGCCCGCCCACGCCGGCGCGCACGCGCCGATGGCCCCCGTCGAGGCTCCGCTCCGACTCGACCTGGTCCTTGGCCCGCTCCGCTGCACCGCGATCGGCAGCCGCCTGATCGTGACCCACGCGGCCGACGCCGACCGCTTCACCGACCGCCTGTTCGACGAGGCGTCCCAGCGGGTGCTGTTCGAGCTTCTCCCGGCGGTGCCCCTGCCCCAGCTGGCGGTGGCCCTGGGGCCGCCCGCCGGCGACACGCTGGACCTCGCGCCCCTGCTGCCCCCGGTCCGCCTCGACCTGCTGGCCTCCACCGAGGAGACGATCACGCTCTCCGGCTCCCTGGCGCCGGGCAGCGCAACGCTGGTCCTGGATGCCGCCACCCACCGCCTCCTCCGCTTCGAGGCGACGATTCCCGCCGCGTCGGGCTGGTACGACATGACCGTCGAGGTCGGGTCGATCGGCGACCACGTGGCCGATGCGTCCATCGATGGTCGGGCCTCCACGGATTGCCCCCCCGGCCCGGGCCTCGAAGGACGCTCGCCGCCAGACCTCGATCGCCGCGGACGCGTCCGCGAAGTCGACGACCTCCGCCCGCGCGGCCTCGTGCTCGTGCCCCGATCCGAACTGGGCTGGCTCCCCGTTGTCCCCGCCGACTGCCCGCCGACAACCCTCGGTGGCCTCGTCAACTCGCCGGCGCTCGTTGCCCTGGTCGTGCGTCGCGACGACCCGGCGTGGCTGGAGACCGCGGCTCGATTGGCCGGCACCATGACGCGGGCCGACCCCGACGTGTCCGCGATCCTGCTCGTCTTCGACGAGTCCGGGCGTCGCCACGCCAACTGGGCGTCGGACCTGGCCGGCCTCACCGCAGCCCTGGCCGAAGCCGGCGCCACCGGCGTCCGCCCCGCGTGGGTCGACGCCCGGGGCGTCCCGCTCCGACTCGCCCTGCCGCCGATCGATCCCGGCATCCTGCGACTCGACGCCGACGCCGCCATCGTCGCCGCCGTGCCCTTTGCCGAATTCGACGCCGACCCCGGCGAGCTCGACCGGCTCCGGGCCGCACCACCCTCCGCCCGATAGCAACCCACGCGCAAGTCCTGCCCGCACCAGCGGATCGGGCCGCGGTCGCGCCGCATCGGACGCGCCAATTCCGCGCCCCGCGCGACCCTGGGCAACCCGTGCCGCATGCGCAGGCATCGCGGCCCGCAACTTGCGACGCCGAGCCCGGGGCGTTGGTCAACTCGCGCGTCGATTTCGACGATGTTCCCCATGGACCGCGCCCACCCCAGGCTCAGGAACCCCACCGATGAAGATCGTCCGGGAACCCACGCGGGTGATCGCGTCCGTGTTCGGCCTGTGCGGGTTTCTGGTCGCGCTGCTCGCGGGTCTGCGGGCGGGCGCCTCCACCACATCCACCCTGCTCACTGCGATCGTGGCGCTCTTGGCCTGCCGCGCGCTGGGCCTCTTCGCCGGGTGGTGCGGCGAGCGGTCGGTCCTCGACTTCCTTGAGTCCTACCGCGAGGCCCGCCCCGTGCCCGACGTGAAGGCAGCCGAGCGGGCGGTGCTCCGTGGCGAGCGTCCCAGAGCGGGCTCGTCGCCTGTGGATAGTCCTGTGAACAACTCGGCGGCGTGAGGGAGATGCGCCAACTGAACTTGCAACCTCGGAACGCCCACGCTATTACTGGTGCTCGCTGCGCCAGGGATCGGCGTGGCGTGCTGAACGACGGACACCGGAATCAGGGCGGTCCGGGCTGGTGCGGGACGCACCAACCGGCCGGCGCCGCCGGGTGCGTCGTCTCAGCGATCGGGTCAAGGAGAGGCCAATGAACGCTGTACGTTCCTCACGCTTTGGGTCGCGCGCCTCCCGGATGGACGACCGTCGCCACGTCCGGACCGTCACGCCGCTGACCATCGAGCTCGACGAGCTGGACCCCAAGGACGTCTGGACCCGCTTCCACAAGAAGCGGGAGACGGCTGTCCACAACTACCTGGTGGAAAAGTTCCTGCCCCTGGTCCGCTACAACGCCGAGCGGATCTGCAAGCGCCTGCCCGACGAGGTCGACATCGAGGACCTGATCCAGGCCGGCACCTTCGGCCTGCGGGAGGCGGTCGCGGCGTTCGACCTGGACCGCGGGGTCAAGTTCGAGACGTACTGCGCCGGGCGGATCAAGGGCGCGATCCTGGACGAGCTGCGGGCCATGGACTGGGTGCCTCGCCTGGTCCGGTCGCGGACGACCAAGATGGAGATGGCCCGCCAGCGGATCGAGATGCGGACGGGCGTGCCGGCGACCGAGGACCAGATTGCCAATGAGCTGGGGATCGAGGGCGAGGAGTTTGAGAAAGTCGTCCGCGACGGGCGTCCGACCCAGGTCCGGAGCATCAACCAGCGGGCGTACCCCGGCGACTCGGGGCGCGAGGTGCGGGAGATCGACATCGTCCGCGAGGGCGACGAGGACGGCCCGCTGAGCGAGCTGCAGCGGCGGGACCTGCGGGAACTGATCACCAAGGGCCTGACCCGGGCCGAGCGCCTGATCGTCATCCTGTACTACTACGAGGGGATGACGATGAAAGAGATCGGCTCGACGCTGGACCTGTCGGAGAGCCGCGTGAGCCAGATGCACTCGTCGATCCTGGCGCGTCTCAAGGCGCAGATGCAGCACCGGATGCGGGAGTTGGAGCCGGTGCGGTAGGGCGGGGGGCGGTCGGCCGAGAATCAACTCGGACCCTCACCAAACTCGACGACGCGCTCACGCCAGCGCGATCGTGCCGCCGCGCGAGCGGGCCTGGACCATGCGGGCCTGCAGGCTCTGTCCCGGGCAGGCGGTGGCGGCGAGTTCGCGGTGGGTGAAGACGCTGCCGACGCGCACGCCGTATTGGCGCATGAGGGTCGGGACGAAGGCTTCGAGGGTGTTGATGGCGGCGGGGGTGGGGACCTGCTGCTCGAAGTTGCCCATGACCATCACGCCGATGTTGCCGGGGTTCTGGTTGGCGACGTGGGCGCCCTGCAGATTCAGCGGTCGGCATTGGTAGACGCGACCGGCGGGGTCGATGGAGAAGTGGTAGCCGATGTCGGCCCAGCCGCGCTGGAGGTGGGCGCGCCGGATGGATTCGAGGCGGGCTGCGGCGTCGGCCTGGGCCAGGGAGTAGAACGGGTTCATCCCGTCGTGGTGGATCGTGATCCTCGAGATCGGGCCCATCGGATCGGCCTTCGACAAGATCGGGGCCTGGTCGGTCCATGAAGCTCGCGGCACGACGACGCGCGGGCCGCTGGGCGGGGGCGAAGGAGGCGGTAGCTGCTCGCTGAGGCGCGACGGGCGCGTTGCGATCGTTCCGTGCATGGGCCGGGCCAGCACGACGTCGTCGGGCAGCGGCTCGGCCTGGCCGATGGTCTCCCCACGTGAGCGTCGCCCGGAGGCGCAGCCGCTCAGAACAGCCACCCCGAGCAGGCCCGCGACGCGGAGCAGCGCGAGGCGCCGCGCGACGCGGGGGTCGCCCTCGGGCTGGGCGGCGTCCGCCGGGTCGATCGCCCGGGAAATCACCGAATCGGTTTGGGTTCCGTGCCGAGCACCACCATGCCCGGCCAGCGTGCTGGGGTCCATGTCGCCTTCCGAAAGTCGTTGCACCGCGGGAGTATCGGCCACCGGGGACGCGCGAGTGTACCCAGTGCGAAGCCTGCGCGTTTCGGGGTGCGAGCGCAGCCGACACCCCGCGTCGCCGGGGCCGCGGTGTTCCATTATCATCGCTCCCGCGCGGCGGATCCCGCCCGCTCTTGAGCCAACCTCGGCGTGCTGTCGCCTTCCGATCTGGGAGCGGGGTCGGCACGCCGGAGAGGAGAATCGCCATGCACCGCTTCGCCATCGCCGGGCTTGTCGTGATTGCTGCGGCCGGCGCGTCGGCTTCGGCCCAGTTTGCCGCCCTGACCCAGCGTGCCGCCCAAGTCCCGCCGTCCACCGGTTCCGGGGGGGCGCCGGGCATGGTCGTCCGTTTCGCCCCGGCCCTGACCCTGTCGAACTTCCAGGACGGCGGCGAGGAGGCGGTCGAGGACTTGCCGCCCGAGTCATTCTGGGATGGGTGGGACGGGTCGGTGGCGTTCGGGCTCAATGGGAACCAGGGCAACACGGAGAACCTGTCGCTGCGGACGTCGCTCGCGGCCAGGCGCCCGACGCCCACGATGGAGACGACCCTGGGGTTCGTGTACGCCTATTCGACCCGGGACAGCGAGGCGACGGAGAACCGGGCCCGGTTCGACGCGCGGAACGACTGGCTGTTCGGCGAGGACAGCCGCTGGCGGTACTTCATCTCTGGGTTCGTCGAGTACGACGAGTTCCAGGATTGGGACCTGCGGGTCGGCGCGTTCACGGGCTTCGGGTACGACTTCATCAAGAGCGAGCGGACCGTGCTGACGGGGCGGGCCGGCCTGGGTGCCACGCACCGCTTCGGCGGCGAGGACGAGGACACGCGCTTCGAAGGGCTGCTGGGGGTGGACTGGACGCACCAGCTCAACGACCGGAACAAGCTGTACGCGTCGGCGACGTATTACCCGGACTTCTCCGATGTGCCGGAGTTCCGCGTGGAGGCCCGGGCCGGGTGGGAGATCCAGCTCGACGAGTCCAACGGGATGTTCCTGAACCTGGGCGTCGAGGACCGCTACGACTCCAATCCCGGCGGGGACTCGGAGAACAACGACTTCGCGTACTTCGCGCTGCTGGGATGGAACTTCTGAGGAAGCGACGGAGTGACGCAGTGACGGAATGGACAGAGCCCCACGCGCGAGCGTGGGGTTCTCTGTCTGCGGCCCGTCACGGGTGACGCGTCGGCAGCCGAGGTGCCGGGGCGTGCTCGGACCTATCCGCCCTGCCTGATCCGCTCAAGCCAGCGGCACCAGATCGAGAGCACGAGGAGCATGTAGAGACGTTGGCCGTGGTCGCGGCCCTTCCAGGGCCAGAGCGACTTCTCGCCCGCGTCGTCGTGCTCCTTGAGCATGCGCCGGACGAAGGCCATGTTCAGGTGGACGCCGGCACCCTCCAGGCCCGGGAAGGGGTCGGGGGCGGTGAGGTGGTCGAGCAGGAGCTGTCGCATGCCGCCGTAGTCGCTGCGGAACCAGTCGGAGATCGGGATGGCGAAGCCCTGCTTTGGTCGGTCGACGATCTCATCGGGGAGGTACTTGCGGGCGACGGCTTTGAGCAGGCCCTTGCGCTGGCCGCGGGGCATGAGGGAGGAGAGCGGCTCGGCGAGGGCGGCGGTGGCGAGGTCACGCTGGAGGAACGGGGCGCGGACTTCGAGGGCGACGGCCATGGAGGCGGTGTCGGTTTTTCGGAGGAGGTCGGGGCCGAGATAGAACTGCGCATCCCAGTGGCCGGGGTCATCCACAGGTCCAGATGGCAGGCGGTCCCCTGTCAACGCGGCGAGATCGGGCCCGGAGAAGATCGCTGCGAGATCACTGTTTGGCGCGCCGCGGGCGGCGACGCCGAGGCGCGCCAGTTTTAATGTGATGGCTTTGGGATCACGCCGTGGCAGGAGCGGCGACGGGATCATCGCCGCGAGCCACCTCCAGTGGCGGAGGCGTTGCAGCGCGACGTGCCGCTCATACCCGCAGAAGAGTTCGTCGCCGCCGTCGCCCGAGATCGCGACTTTCGCGTGGGATCGGGTCGCGTTTGACAGCCAGTACGCCGGAAGGAGCGAACTGTCGCCGAAGGGAAGGCCGAGTTGCTCGATCAGCGCGACCAAGTCGGTCGCCGGGGCCGCGGCGACATCCAGCGTCTCGTGACGCGTGCCGAGGATGCCGGCGACCTGGGCCGCCGCCGCCGACTCGTCGTAGCGCGGGTCGGGCATGCGGACGGTGAACGTGGCGAGGTCCGGGGCCACGTCCTTGGCGAGTGCGGCGAGCAGCGAGGAATCGACGCCGCCGGAGAGGAAGCAGGCGACCGGCACGTCGGCGGACAGGCGGGCTTCGAGGCTGGCGCGGATGAGGTCGCGAACGCGTTCCGGAGACAGGCGGGCCTCCGAACCACGCTCGCGCGGACCGCCCTTCGAGACATCGAATCCGCTTGTGAGCCCGCCCGGCACCTTCGCATGGAACGACTCGATCGTCCACGCGGGACACTCGTGCACTCGGGTGCACGCGCCCATGGTGGAGCACCCGCCTTCGATCCAGCCCGAGTCTGCGAAGTCCGAGTCAACGCCGACCGGCTCGCCAATCGCAGCACGGAAGCGGGCCAGGCCGGCGGCCGTGCTGCACCAGGCCATCATCGAGTTTGTCGAGGTGCTGTAGAGCGGCTTCTCGCCGAAAGGGTCGCGCAGGACTGCGATCGTCGCGTCGTGCTCATCCCACACCGCCGCGGCGTACATCCCGTCCAGCCGATCGATCAGCCCCGCCCCCCACGCGCGCCACCCGTGCAGCAGCACCTCCGTGTCGGAGTGGTCGGTGTGGAACTCGTGGCCCGCGGCTCCGAGTTCGCGCCGGAGGTCGCGGTGGTTGTAGATGCAGCCGTTGAAGACGACGCCGATGACGCCGGCGCCAGAGGCGTCGCAGGCGGGGCAGGTGTGGGGGTGGGGGAGGGGTTGGTAGGGGGCGCCTTCGGTGGAGAGGAGTGGGGGGGTGGGTGTGCTGTTGGCGTCGGCGGGGGAGCGCTCGCTTGCGCTTCGCGTTCGCTGGGGTGTGCCGATGACCATCGGCTGGGCGCCGCCGGCGATGTCGATGATCGAGAGGCGCCGGTGGACGAGGGCGACGTCCACGACCGCGCCGTCGGGGCGGACGACGCGCTGGCGGAAGCGCCCGCGACCGTCGGGGCCGCGGTGCTTGATCGAGTCGTCGAGGATGTCGAGCCAGGCCTCCGGGATGGCGTCCATCGGGCGCGGCACGTCGCCGGCCTTCCACACACGCACGATGCCAGCGATGCCGCACATACGGGGGAGGGTAGTGGCGAACCAAACTGGATGAGAGCCTGAGGGCCACGCCCCCTGGCTTGGATCCACTACCCTCCCACCCATGGCCGACACGCCGACCCTTCCGACCATCCAGCACGCCCACGCGGGCCTGCCCGCGCTGCCGCCCGAACGCCTGTACTGGCGTCGCGAGACGGTCTTCCTCATCCTGGCGGGGCTGTTTCTTGGCACGCTGGCGATGCTGAACATCCTGGGCATCACGCGCTTCATCAAACTCTTTGATATCGACTTCGACGGCGACCCCACTACGGGCCCGACGGCGTTCGCGGTGGCCGTCGGTGTGCTGCCCTATCCGATCACCTTTCTGTGCACCGACTTCATCTCCGAGTTTTTTGGGCGACGCCGGGCCAACGCCGTGGTGTGGGTCGGATTCCTGCTGAACCTGTGGGTGGTCGGGATCCTGTGGCTCGGCGGCGTGCTGCCGGGGTTCGAGACGCTGGACCCGCAGACCGGGGCGATTGTGGCGGACACCGCGGGGCGGAAGCCGGTGTTCTTCGAGGTGCGGGCCCTGGCGTTCGGGGCGGTGGCGGCCTCGATGATCGCGTACCTGGTCGCTCAACTTGTGGATGTCCACGTGTTCCACTTCTGGAAGCGGGCCACGAACAACAAGCACCTGTGGCTCCGCAACAACGGCTCGACGCTGGTGAGCCAGTTGGTGGACACGACGGCGGTGATCCTGATCACGCACTTCTACGCGAGGGCGTTGCCTGTGAACGCGCAGGAGGCGATCTGGCCGCAACTGGCGGTGTTCATCCTGACCGGGTACGTGTTCAAGGCGGCGATGGCGGCGTTGGACACCGGGCCGTTTTATCTCGGGGCGATCTGGATGGCGAGGTACCTTCGCCTGCCGCCCGCCCACCTGCCGACGCCCCCGCCCGCGGCGGCGGTTGAGGCCGGCGTTGGGTGAGGGCTCTCCACGGAGACACGGAGACACGGAGCGGGTCACTCCGTGACAGCCAAAGAGACAAGGGCGGGCAGGCCTCGCACGCCTGCCCGCCCTTTTGTTCGACTTCAGAATCTGTCTTCCTCTGCGTCCTCGGCGCCTCTGCGGTGAGTCCCGTTCTCACTGCCGAGGCGTGAACGCGTCGCGCACGCTCGTCGCCAGGGCCCGATCGAACGAGCCCGGGTCGGCGTGGTGCACCTCGGCCCCTTCCGGGCCGACGACCGCCACGTTGAACCGGCTCGGGTCGTTGGGCTGGTCGGGCCAGATCCAGACCACGCCGTCGATCTCGGGCGAGGCGTCGGCGAAGCCCGCCAGAGCGTCGACCATCTCCTGGCTGCCCTTGGCGGTGCTGCCGACCGCGGCCCTTGCGTGGCTGATCAGTTCGACCTGGCGGGCGAACTCGTCCTGCCCCAGCGCGCCGGCCTGGGCCGCGTCGCCCGAGAGCGTGAAGCCCATGCGGCGGAGAGCCTCGCTGGAGACTTCCATCTGGTTGATGTAGTGCCGGACGTAGGGCTGGCTCCCGATCACGAACACGTCGGAGACGACCAGGATGTTGCCGTGGCGCGAGTCGGGCGCGGCGCCGACGGCCTCGAGCAACTGGGCCGGGGCGTCGACCACCGGCGCGGGGGCGGGCTTGGCGGCCAGGGCGCGGTCGCCGAAGAGCTCGCGCATCGACTCGCCGATCGCGGCGCTGGCATCGGAGACGCCCTCGCGCACGCCGTCGGCCACATCGCGCGAGATCTCGCGCGCCTCGGCGACGTGGTTGTCAACGGCCACGGACACCTTGGGATTGTGCCGGCCGACCGTGAAGAACGCGCCGACGCCGATGAACACCGCGATCGCCGCGGCGAACGCGGCGCCGATGTTCATCGCCGCGGGGTTGCCCGACTTGGGCGCGGCCCGGCGGGCCGACAGGCGCCCGCTCATCCGGGCGTGGGCCCGGTCACGCGCCGCCTGGGCCCGGGCTTTGGCGCGTTCGAGTTGCTCCTTGGCCGGGCGACGATCGCCGGCGGGCACGCGCGGCGAGCGGGCGGCCCCGGCGACGCGCGGGACGGCGACGACGTTCGGGCCGGGGATCGACTCGGCGCGGGCGAAGCCGCCGATGGGGACCGAGTTCGGCGAGCCGAACGCTCCACCAAGAACCCGGTTGAACTTGGCCATGCTAATCCCACCGTTGGGCTTCCCTTCCGCCTGGCCCTTCAGCATGAGCCCGTACCAGATCGCGCAGAGTTGGTCGGGAGTCCAGCCGTTCGCACGGTGACTTGCGCACTCGTCACCTCGACCCGGGACCGGTCCCCTCGACCAGGCTTCGTACTCGGCGATCTTCTGGGGGCTGAGCTGCTCGCGCCAGCGAGCACCCAGTCGGATTGCTTCGTCCACCTCGGCGCTGCCAACCAACACGCTTGAGCCGACCGTTGAAGGCGACGCGCCGCTCTCGACCGCGTACCGCCCCGTCCACCAGTCCGTCACCCGGATCTTCGGCCGCCGGCGCGGCTCGCCGCCGCCGACCGACGCGAAGTTTGGATTCGGCATCACGAACGGCGCGCCGGGCGCGCGATCAAAGCTGGAGGGAGTAGATTCCCCGACGCTCTGACCGCCAGTGCGGGAGGCGATGCGAGGATCGTGCAAGATCGCCCACACATACGCCGAGCCGCGCACCGTGTTGCTGATCTCGCCCGGGCCCTTGAGCGGAAACAGCGAGTAGGCTTTCTCGAAGTCGCTCCGCGGAAGGTTCTGGTTGGCCAGCGTTGTTCGAACGACGTTTCCATCGACACTGTACGTGAACGGCTTCCCCGTAATGGTTGAGAACGTCTCTCCAGACATCTCGACGATGCGGGACCAGACGAGAGAGAACGGCTCTCGATTGCCAACATCCCGATTCGGCAGCGGCGGCACGCCCTGCTCCAGGTCCGGCGCCTGCCCGCCGCGCATCGAGGGCAGTTCCGCCGGGCGGATCGCGAAGGGGTCGGCGGCGTTCCTGAGGAACTCGAGGTCCGCCAGCATCTCGCCCGCGCTGGTGTACCGCTTGTCGTAGTCGGTCATGGCGCGCCGGATGACCCAGCGCAGCGCGTCCGGGCAGCGCTTCGAGAGCTGCGAGAGCGCGCCGTGGGCCGGGAACGAGTTCTCGACCACGCTGAACGCGACCGCGCCCGCGGAGAAGATGTCGAACTTGGCGCCGTTGACCTCGTGGACCTTCATGCCCTTGAGGGCCATGCGGACCATCTCCGGGTCGCGGAAGTACTCGGTGCCGTGCGTCGTGAGCGTCATCGCCGAGCGCAGGCTCGAGAGCAGGCCGAAGTCGACCAGATGGGCCTCGGCCCCGTCGACGATGATGTTGTCGGGCTTGACGTCCTTGTGCCACAGCCCGCCCTTGTGGTAGCCGTCGAGCGTGCGGACCAGGTCGCCCAGGTATCCCAGCGCGCTCTTGAGGCGGCGGTTGTCCAGCCCGCTCGAGCCGGACTCGGCGTGGAGTTGCTGCGTGACCGCGGTCAGGCTCTCGCCCGGCACATACCGCATGACGTAGAAGAATCGCTCGGGCGTCAGGTCGTGGTCGAGCACGAGGCCCAGTTTCTTGGCCGCGTCCAGGGCGCGGCTCTCACGCACGATCTGCGGCAGGCTCGATCCGTCGTGCACGCTGAACGCCTTGATCACGACCTTGCCGACGCCCGCCTGCCCGGCCCGCTCGAACCCGGCCCGCTTCATCTCGTCGGGCTCGGCGACATACAGCTTCGAGCCCGAGCCGCCCGTGGGCAGCGAGCCGACGATCTGGTACCCGTCGAACTGGCTCGTCCGCCCGCGCGGCTTGTCGCGCCCCGGCGCGGCCGCCACGACCTCGGGCAAACGCTTCTCCAGCCCATCGACCAGCGGCGTCAGGCACAGCAGGCGGGCCGGGTGCCCGATGGCCATCCGGTACAGGCACATCGCGCCGGCCTTGGCCTCGTTCTGGATCGCACGCCCGTAGTGCGCGGTGGCCGACCACCGCCCGATGATGATCGAGCCCACGGCCAGCGGGACCAGGATCAGCGTCATCAGGACGCTGCCGACCGTGCGCAGCGCATCGGTCAGTTCCCCGCCGATGAACGTGAACACCTGCTTGAACAGCCAGCCGATGCCCTTGAACAGGGGCACGATCAGGAAGACGATGGCGATGACCACGACGGCGATCGCCAGGATGCCGCCGAGGCCGATGATCAGTGCTTGGAGCAGTCCACCCATCGTTCATCTCCTGGCACGATCGTGCCGGGCTTTTCAACACAGAGACACAGAGACACAGAGCCAGAACGCCGGAGATGCCGGAACAATCTGAGAGTGGTGGGGGGGGCCGTGCCTCGTCGGCCCCGACCCATCGCCTCTCTCTGCGTTCCTTCTCTGTGCCTCTGTGTCTCTGTGTTCGGTCCTCCGGTTCAATCCAGAAACCCGCGCTCGTCCATCCGACGCAGTTCCATCTGGCGGGCGTAGATCTCGCACACCGCCTCGTCGAACATCGCGTCGGAGTCCTTGCCGCCAACGTCGCCCCTGCCCTTGCCTGTGTTGGGATCGAGCAGCAGCCCGTTTCGCTCGGCCTCGGCCTCTTCCTCCGCCGTGAACGAGTAGACCTGGATCACCTGACGCAGCGAGCCCCGCAGCATGTCCCGAACCTTCGCCAGACGCCGGCTCACCGTCGGCTCGCTCGTGCCCACCTGGGCCGCCACGTCCTTGCCCGACATCCCGTCCAGCACGCGCATGCGGTAGATCTGGAAGTCCATGAACTCCGCCTGCTTCTCCACCATCCGGATGGCCGCCTCGACCTTGGCCCGGAAGACCGCGGCCTCGTACTCCTTGTCCGCGGTCCTGCCGTCCACGGCGCCCATCCACGACTCGTCGAGCTCGGCCTTGGCCCGCCCGGAGCCGCGTTTGAGGGCCATCCGCTTGTCCATCTCGTCGCCCAGCACGTGCTTGGCGATGGCCAGGAGCCATGTGGAGAACCGGGCCCCGCGGGCCGGGTCGTAGCGCTCGATGGAGTCCGAAAGGGCCGCGAGCGTCTCCTGCGAGAGGTCGCGGACCGTCTCCGCCCCGATCCGCCCCTTGCCCCACTTCGTCAGCTGGGCGCGCAGGACCGGGCCAAAGGTCTCCCACAACTCAAACCACGCGGTCTGGTCGTTGGCGCGCAGGCGGGCCACAAAGGAGGTGGTGAGCGAGTTGAGCAATCCCCCGGACCTCCTTTGGATCGCCCCCGACGGCGGGAGCGGGTCGCCCGCTCCGCGGCAGGCTCGTGGGCCCCTGGGCAGCGTCGCCCCGGGCCGCTGGCTTGTTCCGCCCGGGGGGCGGAGGGTTTCGGACGTTCCCTGCCGACGGTCCGAGAACGCGGGCGGGACGAGTCTCCCGAATGGCTGTGCAAGAAGCATACCCCTGCACTCCAATCATCCAAACCCATGAAATAGCGGGACTTGCCATGTCAACCGGCGTCGCCGGCCCGTCGCCGCCTGCCGCAATGGCGGTTCGCCATCGCCCGTCCGCCCTCTCTGCAACTTTGCCAAGCTGCCACCCTCCCACCCTGAAATCCCAACGCCCCGAATCCCATCAACCTCCCTGTGGCCCTTGCGGGTCGCCCGCGGCCCGGCGGGATCCGGGCCAGGGCCTCACCGGCCAAGTCAAATCAGGCAAACCACAGGAGGTTTCCCATGTGCTTCGGAAAGTGCCTCGTTCGTGCCGCGGTGATCACGGCTCTTGCCGGTGGGGCTGCGGTGGTCATCGCCGGCCCGCACCGCGTCCGCGCGGTGATGCACCAGGCGCGTCAGCACGTCAACCAGGTCATCGACCAGCGCGTCGACGACCCCATCGCCCTGCGTGAGCAGATCCGCTCGCTCAAGGCCGAGTACCCGCAGCGCATCGCCGCGGTCCAGAACGACCTGACCGAGCTCGAGGCCGAGATCGAGAAGCTTGAGTGGAACCAGGCCGTCGCCACCCGCACCGCCGCACTGCTCGATCAGGACCTGGCCCAGATCAACGGGCTCATCGGCCAGGCCGAGACCGCCGTCGCCTCCGCTCGCAACAACGGCCAGTTCCGCGTCGTCCGCCTCCAGCTCGACGACCACCAGACCGTTGACATCGACACCGCCTACTCCCGCGCCTCCAACCTCCAGCGCATGCGCGACTCCTACGTCAGCCGCGCCACCGAGGTGAACCGCGGTCTGGAACTGCTCGGCCAGCAGCACGAGCGCCTCGAGAACCTCCACGCCCAGCTCGTCCAGGAGCAGGCCGAGTTCGAGACCCAGCTCTTCCAGCTCGACACCCAGATCGACGCGATCGCCCGCAACGACCGCCTCATCGAGATGCTCGAGACCCGCCAGGCCCGCATCGACGACGCCAGCCGCTACGAGGCCCACAGCCTCGACCAGCTCACCGGACGCGTCGAGCAGATCCTGACCCAGCAGAACTCCCGCCTCAACCAGATCGTCGGCTCCGTCGACGAGCAGCGCTACGAGCAGCGGGCCATCTACGAACTCGAGCGCGGCGACGACGCGCCCCCGGCCGACGCCGCACCCGCCTCCATCAACGTCGCCCCCCAGGCCTCCCTCCCGCCCATCCAGATCTCGCCCGACGTGGTCGTGATCGGCCAACCGGCCACGGCCCAGAAGAGCACTCCGGGCCAGAACTGATGTGAGCGTGCCGGGTGTTTAGAGCGCCACGCTCTCAGCACTCAGCACTCGGTACTCAGTACTCCCCTGCCCCCCTCGCGGCCCAAGCCGCGACATGACCAGCCGGCGCTCCGCCCCACGTGGGACGGAGCGCCGGCTTTTCTTTGCCCAACCCAAGATTCCGCACCGCCACGAGCGCGTTTGTGCGCCAATTCGTGCCCGCACTTGAGCGCGCTCTTGAATCCTGTCTGCGATCACGCGATCCTCATCGCATGGCTCCGATCACGTCCCCGATCCCCGCCCGAAGGACGCACGAAGCCTCGGCCCGCAGGGCGCACCACGCCGCAGACCGCCGGCCGCACGACGCCCCAGTCCGCAGGGCACACCACACCCCCGCCCGGAGGACGCACGCCGCCTCCGCCCGGAGGGCGCACGATGGTTGCCAGGGGGTTCACCCCCTGGAAGCCGCCTCCCCCGAACTCGACTCCGGAGGGGTCGGCGAAGCCCCACAACCCGCGCCGAATCCCCTTCTCCCGACCCCACCCTCCAAGTACACTCGCCTGGGGGACTCGGAAGGCCGTCCGATAGATGCCGCACCTACCGCTGGGGTCGAGATAGATGTTTTGGCCTGCAGCGCGATGGCCCCGACGGCCGCCGAGGGCCTCCTCCCGCTCCAACTGGTCCATACCGGAGAGTCGGCTTCGACACGGTCGGCCCAGATCGACTACTTCAAGTACGCCTTCCGCCCGACCGAGCAGGGGCAGATGTATCCGGAGTGAGACGTCCGCCGGAGGGAGAGTCGCATGTTCCAGAGCAATGGTCATCCGGTGCGAGCGATGCTTGCCGCTTCGCTACTGTCCGTGATGTCCGCGTTCTCGTCCGCGCAGACAACGTGGCTCGTCTCCAACGACCCAGGCGAGAACCATGACTTCACGTCGATCACGCAGGCAATCGCCAGCCCGGTCCTGCAGTCCGGCGACACGCTACTCATCAGTGAGGGGCTCGGGCCGTATCTGGAGAATGCGATCGTTCACGTGTCGCTCAGCATCACTGCCGAGGAAGACGAGCAGCCGGTAATACAGCCCGGACCCGCAATACTGCCGCCGGACGCCATCCGGCTGGAGGCGGACGGATGCCTCATCCAGGGCATCACGTTCCGCGCCGGGCCTGGGCGGGGCGCGATCATAGACCTTGAGCGAAACACCACAGTCCGCAACTGCCGCTTCGAAGAGTTTTTCATCGGATCGAGCACGGCCAGTATGGGATTGTTTGGTATCATGTCTGATTGCGAGTTCGTGAACTGCGGCATCGTCGGCGGCACCGTGCCTGTTCTTGATGCGAACGCCTCGCTCATCGAGCGCTGCACGTTCTCCAACGCGAACCTCGTCTCGCATCCCGGCCCCTTTGTGTCCGGCGCCAACAACACCTTCCGGCAGTGTTCGTTCACCGGCGGCCCCGTCGCCTTCAGCGCCGTGTTCAGCACGGGCGTCGGGCGATTCATCGGCTGCACGTTCCGCGACATCAACCTCCGCCCCGAGCAGGTCGCGCCGTTCAGCAGCGATGTCGACGCGGGATTCACGTTCGACTCCTGCCTGTTCGAGAACGTCACGGCCCCGAACGCGCTGGTCATCGCGTTCCAACGCGAAGTGAACTTCCGGAACTGCACGATCGTCAACTGCGCCGCCGACAGGCTCGCCACCGTCGTCAACCCCACTGCCAGTGGATTCTCGCTCCGGAACTCCATCCTCCGGGGCAACGCCTTCCCGACGCTGTTCCAGGGCGCACCCGCCACCACCGCATACAACATCACCGACTTCCCGCTCGCCGGCCCGGGCAACATCGTTACCGACCCCCTCTTTGCCGATCCGGGCAGCGGCGACTACTCGCTGCATCGCGGCTCGCCCGCCGTCGATTCGGGCGACACCACGCTGCTCCCGCCCGACGTGCCGCTCGACGCCGCGGGCAACCCCCGCACCGTGGACGACCCCATCATGCCCGACAGCGGCGTCGGCTTCCCCACCCTCGATCGCGGCGCATACGAGTTCCAGCCCCCCGGCCCCGGCTTCTGCCAGGCCGACCTCACCACCGGCGCCATCCCCGGCCTGCCCGGCTACGGCGTGCCCAACGGCATTCTCAACAACGACGATTTCTTCTACTTCCTCACGCTCTTCACCACCAAACTCGGCTGCGGCGTCGGCCCGGGCTTCACCCGCTGCCCCTCGCCCCCCGACCTCACCACCACCGCCATCCCCGGAACCCCCGGCTTCGGCATCCTCGACGGCTTCATCTCCAACGACGACTTCTTCTACTACCTGACCATCTTCGCCGCCGGCTGCTGAGCCCCCACTCAGCACCCAGCACCCGCTCCTCAGCACTCTCACCCAACCACCCTCTCCCCCTCCGCCGCCGTCAGGTCCCTGAACAGCCCCCGCAGCCGCCTCGTCATCGCCCCGCACCGCCCGTCGCCGATCCGCCGCCCGTCCACGCGCGACACCCACGCGATCTCGCCCATCGTCCCCGTGCAGAAGCACTCGCGGGCCCGGTACACCTCCGCCAGCGACACGTCCCGCTCCACCGCCGCGATCCCGCTGCACCGGCACAACTCCAGCACCGCCGCACGCGTGATCCCCTCCGGGCACGCCACCGTCCGCGGCGTCACCACCGCCGCCCCCGCCCCCGGCGTGTGCACCGGCTCGGCGTCCACCACGATGAACACGTGCGTCGCGTTCGTCTCGGCCACGAACCCCCGCGTGTCGAGCATCAGCGCATCGTCCGCCCCGCCCGCATTGGCCTCGATCTTCGCCAGGATCGACTGGAGCAGGTTGCAGTGGTGGATCTTCGGGTCCAGGCAGTCCGGCGGGAAGCGCCGGACGCTCGCGGTGGCCAGGGCCAGGCCGCCGTCCTCCCCATCGCCCCCGACCGCGTCGTCGTACACCGGCTTCTTGTGCTCGGCCAGCACGATCAGCGTCGGGCCGCTCTGGTTGAGTCGCGGGTCCATGCCGCTGGTGACCTTGACGCCACGAGTCAGCGTGAGGCGGATGTGCACGCCGTCGCGCATGCTGTTGGCTTCGAGCGTGCGGGCGATCTCGCGCGTGATGGCCTCGTGCGAGGGGATGTCGCTGAACGCCAGCGCCAGGGCCGAGGCCCGCAGTCGGTCCAGGTGCTCCCTCAGGCGGAAGATCCGCCCGCCATAGACCCGCAGCCCCTCCCACACGGCGTCGCCGCCCTGCACCGCCGAATCGAACGGCGACACCCCGGCCTGGTCCCGATGGACCAGCCGCCCGTTGATGTTGACCAGGATGTCCTTGTTGGCGGGGTTGAAGGTCTGGAGCATGGGGGAGGGTAGAGGAGCGTGGGCGGCCTGTGCCACGGCCTTGCGGCTTCGACCATGGTTGTGGCGGCCGCATTCAGCGCTCGCGGCGGCGCACCGTGGCGATCGCAAGTGGTGCGAGCAGCGCGGCGGACGCCGGAGCGGGGATGACGGTGAGGCTGGCACCGGTGTAGGTCGTCGGCAGCGTGACATAGCCAGCGGCTGTGAAGAACACGGGGTCTGGCGACGCCGCAGCGCCGGTCCAGTTGAACTCGACGACGCCCAGGGTTGTCGGGGCGGTCCAGTCGTACTCAAGAAAGTGGATTTGGTTGCTTCCCCAAGGGGCCGGTATTGGCGGGCCGAAGAGCCATCCGACGTTGCCACTGTCGATCACGACATCGACGATGCTGCCGCCGTCTGGACTTCCGGGGTCGATGGACACAGGTGGGTTGAGATATGCGCCCTGATGCGCGAAGGCGTTGTTGGACGCCGAACCGAGGTTCGGCGATGCAAGGAGGTCGCCTTCGATCTTCGAGAGCAGCAGGAAGTTTGTCCAGTCCAGCGTTGCGGTTATACGGACGACTTCGCCTGGCGCGACAATGCCGTCGGGGTCATTGTGCACGACAGAGATGGAGGCCGACTGCGCAGACGCCGCCGAAACGACACCGGCTGCGACAACGAGAACGCAGATTCGACGTTCGGACATGTACTCTCTCCTGTTCTCAGTCACAGTTCGGGCAGTACAGCGCCTCAAGCCAATTGAGGGACGCGTTGATGTCGATTAGACCCCATCCGTAGTATGTATCACCGGAGACTGGGCCAACGAGGTTGGGGATATCGTTGGGATCTCCTTGGTGGCCCGGAACGTGCGACACCTGGTCCCTCGCGCCCCGCTTCAGCAAATCATACATTTGCTCCCAAGTCAATCCCTCCCAACTGGAAGAATCGACGATGCCAAGGTCGATCGCGTGAGACAGAATCAGGGAAATGGCACCGCACACCATCGGAGCCGCAAATGAGGTTCCGTTCAGGAAGTTGTATCCGTAGTATTCCAGGCATGGATAGCCTTGCCATGTCGTTCCGCCGTACGAGCACGGCGAGGGAACTCCGGGCGGAGTTTGGCATGGATTGGTTTGACAGATCAGCATCGGCATGGCCATTCCAGGGGACACGAAGTCGACCGCCGAGCCTGTCCCCGATGAAAAGCCGCAGGGAGAGGCGAACCGCCATCCGCGACTGTCGATTCCACCGACTGTAATCACCGACGAAAACCGATTCGGGACGGAGGTGTCCGCAGTGCCGACGCCGTCATTTGTGCTCGTCGTCACGATGAACCGATCATCGGCTTGGAGCAGAATGCACGCCGCTTCGAGGTTGGTCACAGAAGCTGGCGGTGCGAACGCTTCCGGAAACCGAAAGCTCATGTTGATGACGCGAACCGATTGATATATCGGATAGTATCGAATGGTTTCCAACGCGACGATCACGCGGCCGATGTTGGCCGCCACAACCGAACCGAAGGGTCCGGACTCGCTTTGGGAAACAACGCGAGCCGAAAGAACGCGACACTCATGATCCACACCGGCAAGACCGAGTTGATTGTTCGGCGTCGCGGCCAGCACAGACGCCACCATAGTGCCATGGCCAACGTTGTCGGTCGCCGGACCATAGTTGCAAGCACTCTCCTCTGAGGCGCTGGAAGGCGGGCAGCATGGATAAGAAGAGCCATCATCACCGACGCAGGTCAGAGCGATGTCGGGGAAGAAGAATCGGGCCGGATCGAAGTCTGGATTGCAGTACTCGATCCCGCTGTCGAATACGGCAACGGTAACCGCACTGCTTCCCGTGCTTCGCTGCCACGCCTCCACGACACCTATGTCTATTCCAGCGTGCCCGGTCTGCTCCCAGCACCCCGGGCAACGAATCCCGAGGGTAATCCTACCATGCCGTGCTGGGTTTGCAACAGCCTCGGCCGCGGGAAATCGATCTCAAGCGTCGCAGAAGTCCGCAAGGAAGTACTCAGACGACCGCCTTTGGGATCTTGCTCGTGGTCTCACGACCGCCCGCGATGGGCTCGAATGGAGTTTGGCGTTCCCGATGTTCTGATATTGGACGGGCACGGGAGCGTTCCTACAGCTGCGCCAGGACCAGCACCACCCACACCCCCAGAATCCCGATCTTCACCGCCTGCGCCGCCCGGTCCGCCGGCACGCGCCGACGGTCCACGCCCGCCAGGGCCGCGGCCTTGCGCCTTCGCAGGTTGATCGAGCCGTGGCGCCAGGAGCGGGCGGCGGGGTCGGCGCCGTTGAGGCGGGCCACGCGGAGCAGGGCCTGGGCGACGAGGCGGGCGCTGGCCTGGTCGATCACGCCGCGGGCCTCGGGCACGCCCTGCCGCTCGCGCACGCGCGACAGGAGCGCCGCGGCGAAAGCGTCGGCCTGCCACTCGAACCGCCGGCTGATCCAGCCCATGATCGGCAGCCCGATCGCCAGGGCGGCTCCGAGCGCGACCAATTCGGCCGCCCCGTCGCCCATGCCCGACGCGACGGCCCACCGGGCCGCGATCTCGCCGATCAGCAGAAGCACCGCGCCCATGCCCGCCAGCAGCCAGGGGATGTGGTGGTGCTTGACGTGCCCGATCTCGTGGGCTGCGACCGCGCCGACCTCGTCGCCGGTCATGCCCTCGAGCAGGGCGTCGGTGAAGATCATGTAGCGGAAGCGTGGCACGACGCCCAGGACCGCGGCGTTGGCGGTCAGGCCGCGCGTGCGCCAGACCATGATGCGGCGGAGGCGCACGCGGGCGGTTGCGAGCAGGTCGTTGATGAGCCCCAGCAGCGGGCCGTGCTCGAGGCGGACGGTGTCCCAGATGCGCCGCTGGACCGCGGGCATGAGCGCGAGCGCGGCTATGAAGCCGACGGTCTGGAGCACGGTGTCGAGGTTCAGGACAGAGCCGGTGTCGAGCGCCCACGCCGGCACCCACGCCGCCCACGCGCTGCCGGCCTCGGCCCCGGCCCGCAGCGCGCGCGTCAACCACGCCAGCCCGCTCGAGATCGCCAGCAGCAGCAGCACCGGCACGAGGAACATCAGCGCGCTCTCGCGCAGGCGCGCCAGCGCGAACCCCGCCGGGCCGGGGTGGCGGAAGATCGGTCGCCCCTCGTCGAGGTGGCGCATCATCGCGGCCTCGCGCAGGCGCCGGTCGATCCCCGCGTAGGACCACCACGACGCGGTCAGCAGCGCCGAGAGCAGCGCGGCCCCGGCGACGACGGCCAGCAGGTGCGAGCCCATCGCGTCGCCCGCTTGCGCGATCCAGCCCAGCGTCAGGGCCGTGCCCCCGAGCCACAGGCACGAGAACGCGCGGCTGGTCATGGACACGCGATCGGCGAGGACCACGAGGCGTGCGTTGCCGGTGCGGTCGATTCCACGCCCGGCGACGGCGCACACCGCGTGCGACAGGCCCCAGACCATCCACGGCGGGACGAGCGTGAGCAGCGCGACCCACGCCGCGGGCAGGGCAAGCGCCGCCGCCGGGCCTTGGCCCGCGGCGTTCATCGCCACCACCGCCGCGATGACCAGCATCTGCATCATGGGGCGTGTTGGCCTCCTTGCGGGACGACGGTGCGTCCGATTATCGGCGCGGCTGCGCGACCGGATCGCCCGTCGCGTCGGCGCGATTTGTTGGACGTCGGCGACCTACCTCGGGATCTCGCCCAGGTCGATCGTGACGCCGTTGCCCTGGTAGTAATCGACCGCCAGACGCCGCTCCCTGAGGCTGGTGAAGACCAGGCAGTTCCGCCCGGAGGCCGCGGCGTAGCGCAGGTCGCCCAGGCTGGGGCCGGTGTGCTCGAGCATCTCGAGTTCGGCGGCGTGGAAGTGGAACACGCCCATGGCCCGGTCGCCCTGTCGCGTCATGTCCGCCGGCTCGGGGAAGGCGTAGTCGCCCTCGCGTGCGGCGGTGCGGGGCACGAACAGGATCGGGCGGATGCCCCCAAGGCGGGCCGAGTCCATGATGATTCCGCCGTACTCGGTGGTGCGGTCGCGCCGGTCCTGGTCGACGTAGGCGAAGAGCTGGTCGACCAGCGCGGGGTTCTCGAGTTGGCGGTCGAGCACGTGGATCGCCAGCAGGTCGCCCCAGGAGAGGTGCGGTGCGTTCTCTGCGAGCGATTCGGGGCGGAGTTCGCCGCCCTCGTTGCGCTCGACGCGGCGCTGGAACGACGGGCGCCCGGCCAGGCGGGCGGTCAGGCCCGAGATCAGTTCGTCGCGCGACTGGCTGAGCAGGAAGGGCTCGCTGGCCGCAGCCCAGCGGATCGGCTCGAGGTGGCGCAGGGCGAGGCTGTCGCGTTGGGCGTCCGTCAGGCGAGAAGCGGCTGCGGAGACCTCGCGCCGCCACGCGGAGTTGGCCTCGTCGCGCTCGTTCAGGAGCGAGGTGGCCCACTCCATCTCGGCGGGCGTGTTGGGCAGGGCCGCCAGTTCGTTCGCGCACCGCTGCATGAGGCGGACGTCGGGGCTGGGCGAGGACGCCGTTGCGAGTACGCGTCGTCGTTCGCGCCCGCTGGGGTCGAGACGCGACATGACGGCCCACGCGTCGGCCCGGGCCCGCTGGTCGAAGTTGGCCCCGGGCGGGCCGGGGTCGGTCCGCGGGTCGAGGAACACGCCGAAGGCGATCTCGAAGAGCGGCTGGCCGGGGTTGAGTTGCCCGATGGCCCAGCGTTCGGAGCGGTCCTGCTCGGCGACGGCATCGACGATGCGGGCGTAGGAGCGGACCAGCGCGGGCGTGGCGTCCGCCCAGTTCCGGTCGACGCACAGCTGGCAGAGCATGGCGACCATGCCGCGGCTCTGCTCGCGCGGGAGCATCAGTTTGACCATCTCGCGCGTGTCGTCGGCGCCGGCGGGGTCGGGGTCGTCGGCGAGCAGCTGCACGGCCCGGGAGCGGACCTGGAACGGCTCGGTGTTGGTCCACGCGACGTCTTTGAGGCGCTGGCGGGCGGCGGGGCGATCGGGGGTGTTCGCGGAGGCGATCCACGCCTGCTCCATGCGGGCCAGGCGCTGGTTGAGCGTGCCGTCGCGGCTGTCGAGGGCGCGGAGGGAGGTGGAGGAGGGCTGGTCAGAGCGGGCGTTGTCGCCACCGCCGGAGCAGGCGGTCAGGGCCGAAGCGCAGGCCGCGGCCAGGGCGGCGGATCGGGCCGCGATCGCCGCGGCGCGGGCGTTCGAGGCCGCGAATCGTCGGTGCGTCGGGGGCGATGGCTGATGCGGCTCGTTCATCGGGGTGAGTCTAGACTTCCCCGGAACGCCGATGGCCGCGTGGAAACGCTTGGCCGAGAGCGCGCACGCGTATGGCCAAAGCCCAGGACATCCAGACCGCCGACGCCGACGAGACCCGCGAGAAGGTGCGGCGGGTGATCGAGCTGATGCGCCCCGCGGTGCAGTCCGACGGCGGCGACATCGAGTTCATCGGTATCTCGCCCGAGGGCGAGGTCGCCATCCGCCTCCACGGGGCGTGCGTTGGCTGCCCGTCGTCGAGCATCACGCTCCAGCACGGCATCGAGCGGAATCTCCGCCACCATGTGCCGCAGGTCACGAGCGTGCGCGCGGTTGAGTGATCCCCGCCCCGCGACACCCAGAATCGAGGCGGCTCCGGGGTCGCGCAGATTCTGCCTGTCCACGGGCCATCCACCGACCGCCCACAGGCCGCCCGTACCGGGGGGTTTCCCTTGTGTATCAGGCGCAACTGTTTACCAATGAAGGGCTTATGCCAAACGTGGGGCACGTGGCTTGACCGGAGACGCGCCAACTCCTACCATCCACCGAACGATCATTCTGCACATCTTGCTTTTGCAAAGACTTGTGGCGGGTATATTCGTGGCGGGTGGATCGTGGTGGGGTCCTGCGCAGGGACGAGTCGGGAGTACGGACCATGCTGGTCATCACAAGGCGAGAGGGTGAGGAGGTCGTCATCGGCGATCCCCGGAACCCGATCGGGGTCGTGAGGATTGCCTCGGTGAAGGGTGAGCGCGTCCGCGTCGCGTTCGACTTCCCGCGCGAGGTGGACATCCACCGTCGCGAGATCGCGGACCAGATCGTCGAAGAGGGGCCGCAGGTGATCGGCGAGATCAAGCCGCCGCCCGCGCCGGTGCGCAAGGGCGTGGCCGAGGCGCGGTAGACCCATCGGCTCCCGCCCGCGCCACCGCCCGCGGGTTCACTCCGCCTTGCCGCCCGACATGTCGTAGACCCACTGGTCGGCGTTGCGGTTCCAGTCGAGCACGCCTCCGTCCTTGAAGAACAGCTTGAGCTCTCGCTCAGCAGCCTCGGGCGAGTCCGAGCCGTGGATCAGGTTGAACGAGTTGGACACGCCGAAGTCGCCGCGGATGGTGCCGGGGTTGGCCTTGGAGCCGAAGGTGGCGCCCATCATGTTGCGGCTGATGGCGATGGCGTCGTTGCCGCGGATCGCCAGCACCAGCACGGGGCTGGAGGTCATGAAGCGGACGAGCCCGGCGTAGAAGGGCTTGGACTTGTGGGCCTCGTAGTGGGTGGCGGCCAGGTCCTGGCTGATCTGCATGAGTTTGCAGCCGACGACCTGGAGGCCCTTGTCCTCGAAGCGGGCGAGGATGCGGCCCATGAGGCCGCGCTGGACGGCGTCGGGCTTGAGGATGATCAGGGTGGTCTGCATGGGGTGGCTCCGGGTGCCTGGCTGGACTCTTGTCCGCCCGTCTGTTGGTTCGAGTTCGCGGGGGCAACGATAGGCCGCGAGGACGGCGCTTCGTGCCGAACCCCGGTTCCGGGCGGTCTCGCGCGCGAAGCGGCGGCGGCCCGGTTTATTTCGTCCGCACCGCCATGTACTCGGCGATCTCGACCAGCGCCCCCGCCCGCTCGCCCAGCGACGCGGCCGCTTCGACCGCGCGCTCACGCTGCTCGCCCACCGCCCGGCGCGACGCGTCCAGACCAAGCACGCCGGGGAACGTCAGTTTGCCCGCGGCCACGTCCTTGCCGCTGGCCTTGCCCAGGTGCGCGGCCTCCTGCGTCACGTCCAGGATGTCGTCGACGATCTGGAACATGAGGCCGACGGCCTCGGCATAGGTGGTTACGGCCCGCAGGGCGGCGTCGCCCGCTCCACCCAGCATCGCGCCCATGCGGCATGAGGCGCGGATCAGCGCGCCGGTCTTGTTGTGGTGGATCAGGTCGAGGCGTTCGCGGTCGGCCGATTCACCGCGCGACGACGCCGGCACGCCGCCGAGGGTGTCGTACACCTGCCCGGTGATCATCGCCAGCGTGCCGCGCGAGAGTTCGCCCGTGAGCGACGCCCGCAGCCCCGCGTCGGCGACGTCTTCAAGGGCCTGGTACGCCAGCACGGTCATGGCGTCGCCGGCCAGGATGGCCATGGCCTCGCCCGCGTGGATGTGCAGCGTGGGGCGGCCGCGGCGCATGTCGTCGTCGTCCATCGCCGGCAGGTCGTCGTGGACGAGGCTGAAGGCGTGGATGAGTTCGACCGCGACGCCCGCCGGGAGCGACGCGGCCCCATCGCCACCGAATGCCGCCGCGCAGTGCCACGCCAGCAGCGGGCGCAGGCGTTTGCCCCCGCCGAGCACGGCGTAGCGGATCGCGTCGCGCAGGTTCTCCGCCATGGCGGCCCGGTCGATGCACGAGGCCAGGGCCGCGTCGATCGCGGGCACGGGGGCGGTGATGCGGGATGAGAGCGTGGCGGCGGACAAGGTGGCGAGTGTATCGCGATCATGAAGTTCGCACGGTGGGCTGGCGTGGGCCGCGCCGTCGGGTATTCTGGAGTGGCGGGGGTGCTGCGGAGGCCACGTCATGGGCACGCGGATGGCGAGCGTCGTCGGGGCGGGGCTGGTGGGGTGCCTGGCCGCCGGGGCATTCGCGCAATCGGCCGTCATCGAGGTCGTGCACGACGATCCGGACGGCGTGGTGCTGCCGGGCGAGACGGTGCGGGTGACGGTGCTGGCGTCGTTCACCGGCGGCGGGCAGCTCGCGGGGCTGTCCGGCGATGCGATCAATGCGGGGGCCGAGGGCGAGGCGTCGAATCTGGGGTCTTGGTACAACCAGGGTGCGCTGGTCAATTGGGGCGCGCCGATGGGCGGCTCGGTCGTCGGATTGGAGATCGCCGTCACGCCCGCGTTCTTCGGTGGGTGCGGCTTCATCGTGCCGCAGTGCTACTGGAATACAGACGTTCACATGTTGGAGTTCGATTGGCAGGCGCCGCAGGTGGGGACGCCGACTCACGCGCTCTTTGACTTCCACACAACGCCCTCAGCCCCGGGACTGCTGGTGTTTCCGACGCCGTGGCAGAGCCCCCACTCGGTCGTCCTGCCGACGACATTTTTGGGCACCTCGCTGCTCGTGGTCCCGGGCCCGGGCCCGGCCTCGTCACTCGCGATCTCTGTTTCGCTCGTGAGCCGGCGGAGTCGGCGACGCGGCTGGTGAATTCACCCCCGCCCCAACTCCTCCATCGCCAGCACGTGCGTGCGGCACCCCAGCCGGAAGCACGCCAGTTCGAACTTTTCGTTGGGCGAGTGGACGCGGTCGTCGTCGAGCCCGAAGCCCATGAAGATGGTGTCGATGCCCAGCGCGCTCTTGAGCAGCCCGCCGACGGGGATCGAGCCGCCGGTCTTGATCAGGGCCGCGTCGCGCCCGGACGCGGCCTTGAGGGCCCGCAGGCACGCGTCGAGCATGGGCGACTTGGTCGGCACCGTCACGGGCCAGCCGCCGTGGTGGTCGGTGAGTTCCCAGCGGCAGCCTGCGGGCGTGCGGGCCTTGCACCAGGTGAAGAACGCATCGCGGATCTTCTCGGGGTCCTGGTCGGCCACGAGGCGGAACGAGACCTTGGCCGAGGCGTGGGCGGGGATCACGGTCTTGGCCCCGGCCCCGGTGTACCCGCCCCAGATGCCGTTGATCTCGGCGGTGGGCCTGGCCCACTCGCGCTCCAGCGCGGTGTAGCCCTTCTCGCCGACGTCGGCCTCGGGCGGCATGCCGATGTCGGCCAGCGCCTTGACCTGGTCGAACCCGAGGGCCTTCCACGCCGCCCGCTCGCTGGGCTGGAGGTCGCGGACGCTGTCGTAGAAGCCGGGGATCGTGACGCGGTAGTCCTTGTCCCACAGGCCCGCGAGCACCTTGGTCAGTTCCGAGATCGGGTTCGGGCAGCGTCCGCCCCATTGGCCCGAGTGCAGGTCGCGATTGGCCGCGTGCAGCGTGATCTCGGTGTACGCGAGGCCGCGCACGCCGTAGGTGATCGCCGGGGTCTGGCGGTCGTACATGCCGGTGTCGGAGATGACGCACACGTCGCAGGATTCGAGGCGGCTGCGATGGTCGGTCACGAACCGCTCGAGGTTGACCGAGCCGGACTCCTCCTCGCCCTCGAGCATGACGGTGATCTTCAGCCCGCCGGCGATCGGCCCGCCGGAGTGCTTCCACGCGAGCAGGGCTTCGAGAAACGACGCGACCTGGCCCTTGTCGTCGACCGCGCCGCGGGCCACGATGTGCTCGCCCACGGCCCCCTTGGCCGGCTTGATCACCGGCTCGAACGGCGGGGACTCCCACAGGTTCAGGGGGTCGGCGGGCTGCACGTCGTAGTGCCCGTAGAACAGCACGTGCGGGCCCTTGGCGTTCGGGTCGTGCACTGTCGGCGTCGTCGCGAGCACGATCGGGTGTCCCGGCTTTTCCTTTGTGCCGGTGGGGACGAGCTCGGCGGCCAGGCCCGCCTCGGTGAGGCGCTGGGCCGCCCATGTCGCCGCGGCCCGGCATTGGTCCCGGTACGCCGGGTCCGTTGAGACGCTCGGGATCTTCAGCCAGCCGACCAGGCGATCGACCGAGGCCTGCTTGTTCGACTCGAGCCACTTCAGGGCGGCTTCGGATGGCATGGGCGTTCCTTCCGGGCGAGGGTTCCGCGGCTTCCAATGGGGCCAGCGGGGCTTCCAGCGTAGGGGACGCGACTATCGTTGGCCCATGCTCCGCGACGTGGGACGCATCCTGATCGACCGCGAGCGGGTCGCCCGGCGCGTCGAGCAGCTCGGACGCACGATCGCGGAGGACCTGCGGGCCGACCTGGAGCGCCACGGGCACCTGGACGAGAACGGAGACGCCACCGACAAGGTCGTGATTATCCCGATCCTGACCGGGGCCATGGTGTTCGTGGCCGACCTGATCCGCCACATGCCGCTGAAGATGTCGATCGAGGTGGTGGCGGTCTCGTCGTACCCCGGCAAGAGCATGGCCAGCAAGGGCGTGTCGTTGCGCGGGGACTTGCCCAGGACGCTGGCGGGCAAGCACGTGCTGGTGATCGACGACATCCTGGATTCGGGCCAGACGCTGCTGACGATCCGCAACCTGGTCGTCGAGCAGGCCCCGGCCTCGTGCCGCCTGTGCGCGCTGCTGGAGAAGACGGGCAAGAAGGTGGTGGACGTCGCCGCGGATTATGTCGGCTTCGAGATCCCCGACGAGTTCGTGGTGGGGTACGGGCTGGACTACGACGGGTACTACCGGAATCTGCCGGACATTGGCGTGCTGCGGCCGGAGGCGGTCTGATCGCTCGGACTCGACGGCGATCGTGGGTTCAACCAAGACCAGACTCGCCGCCGAGGCGCAGAGGTCGCGGAGAGAGGCGTTGGGTGGGAAGCCACGCTTCTTGCCTTCCTCTGCGACCTCTGCGCCTCGGCGGTGAGTCCTCTGTGTGAGCCGTTGGGGCGGTTTGCGATGGGCCCGTGAGTTCGTGCTCAGGCCCGCCGGCGCCGCCTGGCCGCCAGCAGGCCAGCCGCGCCGAGCAGTGCGCCGGAGCCGGGGGTGGGCACGGGGGTGTGGTGCAGCTGGAAGCCGTTGATGTACGCGCCAATGTTGGGGTTCGTGGGGTCGCGGTCGACGGTGACCGTGATGGACGAGCCGGTGATGGTGAGCGTGTGCCAGGAGTGGGTGACGCCCAGGGCGAACGCGTTGCCGGGCATGGGGCCGGTGATGTTCTGGATGCCGGCGCCGGCCACGTCGACCCGCGTGGAGGACTGGCCGGGCAGCGGGCGCACGCCGTAGGTGATGACGTCGTAGATGCCCGGCTGCAGGCCGGTGAAGGTGTAGGTGTTGGTGATGCCCAGCAGGGGCCCGTTGTTGACGACGTGGCAGTCGTTGAGCAGGCGGGCGAAGTCGCCGGTGTTGGCGCCGGGGAAGTACGACCAGTGGGCGAAGCCGTTCGGGGCGTTGTTGCTCATGTTGATGGTCACGCCGGTGGGCGTGCCCGAGAGGTCGTTGAGCGTGATGGGGGCGGTGACGTTGGTGGCGGTCGAGTTCTGGACCGCGTTCCAGTAGCCCGGCTGCGAGGCCGCGGCTCCGAAGGTCGAGGAAGGAGCTCCGACGGCGTTGGCGCCGATCGCGGTCGTCACGATGTCCAGGTCGACGTTGAACGACTGCGCAAGGCAGGCGGACGGGGCCAGGACGGCAAGGGCGGCGAGCAGGCGGGCGTTCGGGTTCGCGGGCATCTTCAAGTCCTCCGGGGCGCCCGGGAGCCGGCACGACAGGCCGGCGGGGCGGGTGTGGAGATGCAAGCGACGCTCGGCGGGTTTGCTCACGCGGCGGGAACGGTCGGGCGGCGCATCCCAATACCCGGGGGGTGGTGCGCCCGCCCGGTGCAGGGGCGAACAATCCCCGGTCGGCGGGGGTTGATCGGGGGTCGGCGTCGCCCAAGGGGAGCGGGCGTCTTGGTGTCCGGGCACTGTGTGTGGTTCGAGGAGGCCTTGAACGTGACCAACGGCAGCAAAGGCTCTGGATCGCGGTTCTCTCGCACGCTCGCGATCGGCGCGGGGGTGTGCGCGGCCGTCATGGGGGGATGGGTTGGCGCGAACTCGCTGGGCGGCGGCGGCGAGCAGCCCGGGCCCGATCCGGACGCGTTGCGTGTTGTCGGGGAGGGCGCGGCGGGCGGCACAGCCACCGAGGCGATGTCCGAGGAGGCCGCCGAGCAGATCCGCTTCGCACGCTCGCTCTCGGGCGCGTTCGAGCACGCCGCGGAGATCATCGAGCCGTCGGTCGTGAACATCACCACCCGGGCCCGTGTCCGCGACTTCATGTCCGGGCGCACGGCCCTGGTTGATTCGGGCGTCGGCTCGGGGGTGGTCGTGTCCGAGTCGGGCTACGTGCTGACGAACAACCACGTGATCGCGGAGGCGGTCGATGCGATGGTGCGCCTGTCGGACGGGCGCGAGTACGACGCGACGCTGATCGGGCGCGATGCCCTGCGCGACCTGGCCCTGCTCCGCATCGACGCGGACGACCTGACCCCCGCCGTGTTCGCCGATTCCAACGAGGTCCGCGTGGGCGAGTGGGTGCTCGCGGTCGGCAGCCCGTTCGGCTTCTCCAGCACGGTCACGGCCGGGATCATCTCGGCCAAGGGGCGGGGCCTGGGCATCGCCGGGCGTGAGTCGGCGGCGTTCGAGGACTTCATCCAGACCGACGCCGCCATCAACCGCGGCAACTCGGGAGGCCCGCTGATCAACCTCGAGGGCCAGGTCGTCGGCATCAACTCCGCAATTTTCTCGCCCTCCGGGGGGTCGGTGGGCATCGGGTTCTCGATCCCCAGCCATCTGGTGCAAGCGGTGTACGACCGTCTCCGCGAGGGCGGGACGGTCGGGCGTGGGTGGGTCGGCGTCGATCTGGCCAGCGTGGACGAGCGGACGGCCCGGCGCGCGGGGCTTGAGCGGGCCGCGGGTGTGCAGATCGCCGGGGTGCTGATGGACGGCCCCGCGGAGCGGTCGGGCCTGCGGGCCGGCGACATCGTTGTGACCTTCAACGGGCGGCGCATCGAGGATCTGGCGGGGTTCCAGGCGGCGATCGGGATCGCCGCGCCCAGCAGCGTGGCCCGCCTCGAGGTGGTCCGCGACGGGCGGCGCGTGCCGCTGGACCTGACCATCGGCGACTACGACCTGCTGGCGGCCCTGGCGGCGTCGCAGGTGGATGCCGCGGGGCGCCCCGTCGCCGACCAGTCCGCCGCGACCGCGCTGCTAAACCTCTACGGCGTGCGGTTCGACGCCCCGACCGAGGCTCAGCAGAAGCTCCTCGACGACGCGGGGCTGACGGGGCTGCTGGTCTCCGATGCGGTGTCGTCGGGCGGCGGGCGCGTCAGCCTGCGCCGGGGCGACCTGGTGATCCAGATCAACGGCCAGCCCGTGACCGGCGGGGCCGACGCGATCGCGGCCCTGGCCGAGGGGGCCAAGGAGGGGCGCGGCGTGCTGGTCCGGGCGTACCGGGAGTCGATCGACCGGCTGTTCGAGGCGTACCTGACGCCGGTGCAGGCAGAGAATCGGTAGACGAGGGTGACCGGGCCAGAACGACAACCGCCGGCCTTGGGGCCGGCGGCTTCTTGTTACACAACTCGGAATCGCCCAGAGCGGGGTCAGTTGTTGCTGACGAGCTTCTTCAGGTAGAAGGGCGTCGGGGCGGCGGGGTCGAGCGGGTTGACGTGGACCTTGCGGCCCTGGAAGACGATCGTGCCGTCGACGACGCTGAAGAGGGTGTCGTCCTTGCCGCGACGGACGTTGTAGCCCGGCATGATGGGCGTGCCGCGCTGGCGGACGATGACGCCGCCGGCCCGGACGGTCTCGCCGCCGTAGGTCTTGACGCCCAGGTACTGGGGGTTGGAGTCGCGCCCGTTCTTGGTCGAGCCCTGACCCTTTTTGTGTGCCATGACGGAGGCTCCGGAAGGCGCCCCGGGGCCAAGCCGGACGGGGCGGGTGTGGCGGGATGCTGCGTTCCGGGCGGATGCGGGGGCATCTCGGGCCGGGCAGGGAGTTTAGGAGCGGGCGGCGGGATGTCCAGCGGGAACCGAGCGAGCCGGGGCGTCCCCGCCCCGGTCCCAACATCGCTCAAGCCCAACGAAACGCTGGGGAGAGCCGGGGCGGGGACGCCCCGGCTCGCACGTCACGCAGGGGTGCCGCTCCGGGCGCGATCATCCGCCGCCGGTGCCTCGGTTCCGGCGTAGGAAGTCGAACGGGCCGCGTCGGGCGGGCTCGCCCTCGGCGGGCGGGGTCTGGCCGGGCAGGAATCGCTGGAGGAGGTTGCCGGGGTTGACCAGCTGGGAGCCAAACTCCTTGACGAACACGTCGACCGCGGGCTGGGGGCGTGCCTGGCCGATGGGCCCGCGGATGCGGAACGGGAGCGATCCGTCGAAGCCGGGGGCGATCTGGGAGAGGCGGGTGCCCAGGCCCGTGTTGAACAGGCCCAGGGCGTCGTCGGCGACAGCACCGACGGGGAGGTACACGAGCAGATCCATCTGCTGGTTGACGAGGTTGACGCTCCCGGTTGTGGAGATGTTGAACTCGCCCAGCGGCAAGGTGAAGCGGTCGTAGTTCACGACGCCCGAAGCGATCGTGAAGTTGAACGGCTGGATGCGTCGCCCGGCGACGCCGCTGGCCTGCCCGCCGGCGGTCTTGAGGAGCGACCCGAGCAGGTTGCTCGAGGAGAACATGATCTCGCCGGGGTCGATGGCGAATCGCCCGTTGAGGTTGGCCAGGTTCCCGTCGAGCGGGAGGGTCATCGCCTCGCCGCGGACGGTGGCCGGTCGGACGCTCCTGGGCTTCTCGAAGGTTGAAACCAGGGGCATGCCGCCGACGAGCTGCTCGGAAAGGGCGCGGGTGATCTCGCTGAGGCTGATCTGGAGCGGCTCGGACGAGGTGAGCACGAGGTTGTCGATGTCGCCGGCCAGTCGGGCGCTGGCGCGCGGGGATGTGAGCGTCGCTTCGACGCGTCCACGGGCGCCGCTGAGCGGCGATGGCGTCGGGGGCGTCGGCGTCCGCCTCGACCCGGCGGCACGCTCGCCGACGGGCATCGGCGGCGCTGGTTCCGGTGGGGCGGCGGCGAACGCCAGCGGGACGTTGCGGGCGGTGACGTCGAGCGCGACGGTCGGGCCGAGCAGCTCGGCCAGCAGCCCGTTCTGGCGGGCGAGCGAGTCGAGAACCGTGGTGGGGAAGCCGGGGATGCGCCCGACGGCCTCGGCGGTGGCGCCGGTCAGATCGACCTGGCCCTCGTCGTTCATCGGGTTGATGACGGCCAGGCGGATGACGTTGTCCTCGGGGCGAGTGGGTGCGGGCGCGGCGGCCGCCGGGGCGCTCGGCGAGCCCGGCGCCACCGGGTTCGTGCCGGGCTGGGCGGGGGTCGGCGATGGAGTGGGGGCTGCGACGGCGGTCGCGTCGGTCATTCGGACGCTGGCATTGATCCGGCGCGGGTCGTTGCGGGCGGTGCGGACGATGACCTCCGGATTCTGATATCGGATGGCCGAGCCGTCCTGGAGGCGGACGGCGATCTCCGGCGCGGTGATGGTCGCGTCGACGCCCCATTCGCCCGGCACGAGCGGCCCGCGGACCTGGTCGCCGACCTGACCGCGCGTGATCGTGAGCGAGGCGACATTCAAGTTGAACGGGATGGCGGCGCTTGCGGCCAGCATGCGGTTGGCGGGGTCGGCCTGGCCGAAGATGTAGCGGGTGGCCCAGTCGGGCGTGGCGGTGAAGGTGGCGCGGATGGGCGAGGCCAGCGTGATCGCGCCGGGCGTGAGCGAGACGCGGGCGGGCTGGGGCATGGTGAGGTTGGCGGCGCGGAGGGCGAGCGTGGCGGTTGCGCTGGCCGCGGGGTCGCCGGCGAACGTGGCGTCGGCGGTGGCGGTGGGGCCGAGCGCGCCGGAGATCATGCCGGGCTGGGCGAGCGAGGCGTCGAGCCATGCCAGGTCGAGGTCGGAGAGGGTGGTGCGGGCGTCGATGACGCCCGACTCCATGGAGGTCGTGCCGGTCAGGGTCAGCAGCGGCTGGTTCTGGCGCCCCGGGCGGTGGGCGGTGGCCGAGAACTCGAGGTGGATCGGCGGCGCTGCGGCAGCGGGCGCGGCTCCAGCGGTCGGGCTGCTCGATGCCGGCGCGGCGAGCGTGAGGGCGGTGTTGGCCACGGCGCGGAGGCCGCGGATCGTGACCGGCCCGGCGTTGATGGGGCGCTGGTTGGCGTCCTGGGCCAGCACGAGGTTGTCGAGGGTCATCGACGTTTCGACTGTGGCGCGGAGCGGCACAGTGGCGTTCGGGCGCGGAGCCAGGTTCTCGTCGAGCGGGACGCTGAATCCCGCGAGCGTCGCGTTGATCGTGGCGTTCTCGGTCAGGCGCGGCTTGTTCGGCAGGTCCGGAGCGAAGTTGTTGGTCGCCATCTGCACGAGGCGGGGGGTGATGGTTGCGCTCAGCGTGGTGTCGCTGGCCGCGAGGCCCTGATCGTTGATGGTGCCGAGGGTCTCGAGCCGCAGGCCGCGCCCGGAGAGGCGGAAGGCGACGCGGCTGTGGTCGGCCGGCGCGCCTTGGCCGCCGCCGTAGAAGTTCAGCACGAGCTCGAGGGTGTTGCCGACGGCCTCGCGGGCCATGTTGGTGAGGTTGATGCTCTGGCCGTCGGCCCGCTTGAGGTCGATGGGCAGCAGCTGGAGCATCTCGATGGGCACCTGCTCGAGCGCGATGCGTCCGCGCGGGACCATCTCGCGCATCGTGCTGAGGCGAGACAGTGGGCCCTGGAGGTTCAGGTTGCCGCCCATCGAGAATCGCTGGCCGGCGACGGTGTACGCGGACTCGAGCGTGAGCGAGGGGGGCGTGCTGGGCGCGACGCGGGCGGCCAGGTTCAGGTTGCCCATCTGGATCATCTGCGGCGTCGGGGCCGCCTCACCGGGGATGTCGGCGGCCAGCACCGGCGCGAAGCGCAGGCCCGACCCCGTGACATCCAGGTTCACGCTGAGCCGCTGGGCGATGTCCGGGGCGACGGGCGCCTTGCCGACGTTGCCGGCGGGCGTGGGTGGCGGGGGGGCGATGGCGATGCCGGAAAGGGCCAGGCGGAGTTGCCCACCCGGTTCGACCTGCACCGGCGCGTCGGGCGGGAGCACGGTGGACAGCCAGCGTCCGACCTGGGCCGCGGTGATGGTGATCCCCTCGCCGGTGCTGGTGACGGCGCGGGGCTGGCCCATGGCCTGGGCCATGAGGCCCGAGATGGTGGTGTCGAACCGGGCGGCGATGGAGGCGTCGCCCTGGATGGCGGTGTTGAGTTGGCCGGTCAGGGCGATGGTGTCGCGTGCGCCGCTGATGTTCAGGGCGATGGTGGCGGGGTCGACGCGGTAGGCGGTGGGGGAGGCGCCCATCGAGAGCGTGCCGCGGGTCTCGGTGAGATCGATGCTGAGGCGGGCGCTGGCTCGTTCGAGGGGCGGCGCGGCGGAGGTCGGTTCGGCGACGTTGAGGTCTTGCAGGCGCAGCGTGAGTTGCCCGCCCGACTCGAGCGAGACGCCGGCGGGTTCCAGGAACGGGCGGGCGATGGGGGCGAGGGAGTTGACGCGGAGCGAGAGGCCCTGCTGGTTGATCGTCGAGATAGCGTCGGTGGCGACGCGCAGCCCGCCCGAGGCGACCACGTTGGCGGACTGCACGGCGAGGCTGAGCGTGGTGGGCGGGATCGCGCCGGGCGCCAGAGGCGTGCCGCCGGTTGACTCGGACTCGGCCCCAAGGCGGAACGAGAGCGTCGGGCCGATGGCCTCGGTCAGGGCGATGCCCAAGTCCGGGGCCATGGCGTCGAGGATCGGCTGGACGATCGGCATGGAGAACTGGTCGAGGACGATCGCACCGGCGACGCTGGGCAGGCCGGTGCGCGGGGCGCCGGCGTCGTCGAGCAGGTCGGCGGCGCGGAGGTTGATGCCCAGCGCGCCGGCGGGGCGGCCGCCGATGGTGGCGTTGGTGGTGGCCGAGACGTTCAGCCCCTGGGCCAGGTCGGGCGTCGCGACGACGATGTTCATGGGCGCGACGCCGAAGGTCTGCGCCTGGCTCTGACCGGGCACGGCGACGGTGCCCTCGACCGGACCGAGCGCGGCGGTGATGGTGGCGGTCGCGCCGCGGAGGTCCGGGGCGGCGCCGCCTGTGGGGATGCGCAGGCGCAGGTCGGTGAGGGTCAGCCCGAGCGTTGGGAGCGTGGTGACGCGGGCGGCGTCGCCGGCGGAGAGGGCCTGGGCGATGGCGGGGTCGGCGGCGGCGGCGCGGGCGGTGTCGAGCGTGAAGGTGAGCGGCTGGGTCGTGGTCAGGACGTTGTCGGCGAGGCTGACCGCGCCCTGCAGGCTCGTGCCGGCGTCGGTGGCGATGGCGAGGGTCGCGGCGCCCTGCTGCAGGCCGCCGCGCGCGGTGATGTCGATGCGGAGGTTTTCGCCGATGGCCCTGGTAAGCAGACCGTCGAGCCCGGCGAGCGAGTCGGCCAGGCCCAGGGGCAGGTCGCGGGCGGCGATGGTGACGTCGGCGGTGGCCCGGTCGATGGTCAGGTCGCCCTGGGCGTTCGAGAACGAGTCGATGGTGGCGTCGAGGCTCAGCGTGCCGCGCGATCGGGGTTCGGTGGCGGCGCCGGCGGAGCGGGCGGGCGCGCCGGTGCGCACGGCCATCTGGAGGTTCGCCACGGCGGGCTTGCCGGTGGCGACGTCGACCTGTCCGGTCAGCGACTCGAGCGCAACGCGGAGCGGCGGGTCGCGGGACTCGTCGAGGAACGTGCCGGTGATGGCGTCGATGCGGAGCACGGCGGCGAGATTCGGGGGCAGGCGGGGGGGCTCGCCGGTCCGGGTTGGCTCGGGCGGGGTCGGCTGGCCCTGCGTGAGCGGGGCGAAGACGCGTTCGAGGTTGGTGGTGCCGTCGGCGTGGCGGACAACGTCGGCCCGCCCGGAGACGACGATCTCGCCGAGGTCGCCGATGCCGCCGAGGAAGTCGAGCAGGCCGGCCTGGGACTTTAGCGTGACCTGGGCGATGCTGGTGCCGCTCCGGTCGAAGACTTCGACCGACGCGGTCTGCACGGGCGAGCCGGCGCGGAGCCAGCGGACGCTGACATCGCGGACCTCGATACGCCCGTTGAGGCGCGGGTTGAGCGAGTCCTGCACGATGCCGGGGGCTACGGCCCCGGCAATGGTCGGCAGCGCGATGATCAGCCCGATCAGCAGGACCAGCAGCAGCGCGAAGCAGACGAGGAGGGCGCGCGCGAGGCGGCGGCGACGCTTCTTGCGGCCCTTGGGGGCGGATGGCGTGATTGCGTTCCGGGCCATGGTTCCTCCTCGTGACGCGGGCGCAACTCGGAGCCGCTGGGCACGACTCGGGGACTCGGTCTGGCGTTGCAAGGGTACGAGGGCGGAAACCGTTTCGCGCACGCCGAAACGCCCGCGCGGCTTGGCTATCCTCCAATTGGCGCGGCACGGATGCCCGCGGAGCCCGCCCGCACGGAGGATCGTCCGCGATGACCCCGGCCGCCTCGCCCGGAAAGACCGCGGGCCCGCCCGATTCACTGACGCGAACCGACCTGCGTCGCTCGACGCAGGACGCCGTGTCGTGGGGCGTGATGACGGGCATCGGCGAGTTCTACTTCGTGCTGTTCGCGCTGGCGGTGCAGGTGGGCGAGGTGCTGGCCGGGCTGGTCTCGTCGCTGCCGATGGTGGCGGGCGGGCTGCTCCAGCTGGTGTCTCCGGCGATGGTGCGGCGTCTGGGCTCGCACAAACGATGGGTGGTGCTGTGCGCGCACGTGCAGGCGGCGGCGTTCCTGCCGCTGGTGATCGGGGCGATCGCCGGGTGGATGCCCGCGTGGATGCTGTTCGCGTCGGTGACGCTGTACTGGGCGGCGGGCATGGGCACGGGCAGCGCGTGGAACACGTGGATCACGACGATCGTCCCGCCGCGCGTCCGGTCGCGGTACTTCGCGTCGAGGACGCGTCTGGCCCAGGTCGGCATCCTGGGCGGGCTGATCGCCGGCGGGCTGGTGCTCGAGCTCCTCGTGCGGGGCCAGGGGCGGGCCGAGAGCGGGGTGGCGTGGTTTGCCCTGCTGTTCGGCGTGGCCTTGCTGGCCCGCGTGGTCTCGGCCAATCGCCTCGCCGCCACCAGCGAGCCGGTCCCGATGCCGCCCGATCACCGTTCGGTCGGGTGGCGGGAGCTGATCTCCACGCGCAAGGGGCCGGCCGGACGCGTGCTCGTGTACATGCTCGCCGTGCAGGTCTTTGTCCAGCTCAGCGGGCCCTACTTCGGCCCCTACATGCGGGTCCAGCTCGGAATGTCGTATCTCACGTTCATGACGCTGGCGGCGGCGTCGTTCGTGGGCAAGATGGCGGGGCTGAGCGTGCTGGGCGTGATGCCGCGGTTCTTCGGGCCACGCCGGATGCTGTGGGTGGGGGGGCTCGGGATCATCCCGATGGCGGGGCTGTGGGTCGTGTCCGACGCGTTCTGGTATCTGCTTCTGCTGCAGATGGTCTCGGGCGTCGTGTGGGCGACGTACGAGATGGGCACGTCCCTGCTGGTGTTCGAGACCGTGCCGCCGCGCGAGCGCACCAGCGTGCTGACCATGTTCAACGCGATGCAGGCGGGCGCTCTGGCCGCGGGCTCGCTGAGCGGTGGAGCGCTTCTGGCTTCTCTCGGCAAGGACAAGGACGCGTATCACACGCTGTTCCTGCTCTCGTCGGGATTGCGGCTGGCGGCGGTCGGGCTGCTGGCGATGGTGCCGATCCCGTCGTTCAAGGTCCGACCGCTGCTGATGCGCCCGATCGCGGTGCGGCTCTCGGGCAACACGTTCGTGCGTCCGATCCTGGGCTCGCTGCCGGACCCCGACGCGAAGCGGGCGTGGCGTCGCCGGCGCCTTCGGGGGCGGAATCACGCCGAGACGGGCCAGGAGCGGGCGTAGCGCGACTTCGGATGGGGCGGCGATGGCCGCCCGGGCCGGGCGGGAAACGTCCGTGGCGCCGATCGAATCGCCCTGATTCATCGCGTGGCCGCCCAGAGCGGCGGGCACGGCACCCCGTGATTCCTGCGGCGCGCGCGTCGTAGGGCCCACGCCGCGCGCTCGCTCGGGTCGGATTCTGGCCTCAGTTCGAGCCCGACGCCGGCTTGGAGTCGCCGCCCGCGATCGAGTCGCGCATCGACGTGTCGGCCACGATGTTCTTCATCCGGTAGTAGTCCATGATGCCCATGTTGCCCGTGCGGAAGGCCTCGGCCATCGCCTTGGGCACCTCGGCCTCGGCCAGCACCACCACCGCCCGGTTTTTCTGCTCCTGGGCCCGGTACTCCTGCTCCTCGGCGACCGCGAGGGCGCGGCGTTTCTCGGCCTCGGCCTGGGCCATCTGCTTGTTGGCGTTGGCCTGGTCGGTCTGGAGTTTGGCGCCGATGTTCTCGCCCACATCGACATCGGCGATGTCGATCGACAGGATCTCGAACGCCGTGCCCGCGTCGAGGCCGGAGGCCATGACCTTGCGGCTGATCTCGTCGGGGTTCTCGAGCACGTTCTTGTGCTCCTTGGCCGAGCCGATGGTGGAGACGATGCCCTGGCCGACGCGGGCGATGATGGTCTCCTCGGTGGCGCCGCCGACGAGTCTTTGGAGGTTTGTGCGGACGGTCACGCGGGCCTTGGCGCGGAGCTGGATGCCGTCCTTGGCGACCGCGTCGATGGTCGGGCGGGGGCTGTTGTGCCCGGGGCAGTCGATGACCTTGGGATTGACGCTGGTGTTGACCGCGTCGAGGATGTCGCGTCCCGCCAGATCGATGGCGGCGGCGATGTTCCAGGGCAGGTGGATGCCCGCGGACTGGGCAGCAATCATGGCCGAGACGACCTGGGGCACTCGACCGCCGGCCAGGTAGTGGGTCTCCAGGTTGTTGGTGGTGATCTGCAGGCCGGCCTTGGCGGCCCGGATGCGGTTGAAGACGATGATGCGGATGTCGACCCGGCGCAGGCGCATGCCGACGAGTTCGAGCAGGTTGACCTTGGCGTTGGAGAGCCAGGCCTGGATGTAGAGGTTGAAGAATTGGCCGAGGATCGCGATGAGGATCAGGCCGAAGATGGCGCCGATCGCGACGAGTGCCCATCCCCAGTTCGGCATGACGCGTCTCCTTCTGCGCCCCGCGGGGGCGGTTGGTGGTCGAGGGAGCGGAGTATACGGGCTTCGAGGTGGCACAGGTCCGCAGACTGTGCCTTGGGCCCTACTGCTGGTCGTGCCCCTCGCGGGCGGGCATCTGGTGCCCGGCGTCGCGGAGAGTCTTCTCACGCCGGGCCAGTTCCAGGTCGGCGTCGCCCATCAGGCGGGCCAGGTCCTCGACGCTGGTCGTGGGCTGCCAGCCCAGCGCGGTGCGGGCCTTGCTCGCGTCGCCCTGGAGCGTCTCCACCTCCGCCGGGCGGAGGTAGCGGGCGTCGAACCGCACACGGTCCTCGAACGTGAGCCCAAGGTGGGCGAAGACCATCTGCCCGAACTCTCGGACACTGATCGAACGCCCGGTCGCCACCACATAGTCGCCCGGCTGGTCCTGCTGGAGCATCAGCCACATGGCCCGCACGTAGTCGCCCGCGAAGCCCCAGTCGCGCTTCGCGTCGAGGTTGCCCAGGAACACCTCGCGGTCCAGACCGAGTTTGATCCGCCCCGCGGCCCGGGTGATCTTGCGGGTCACGAACGTCTCGCCGCGCCGGGGGCTCTCGTGGTTGAACAGGATGCCGCAGCAGGCGAACAGCCCGTAGGCGTCGCGGTAGTTGACGGTCAGGTCGTGGGCCATGACCTTGGCGCAGGCGTACGGCGAGCGCGGGCGGAAGGGCGTGGTCTCGCGCTGGGGCGTCTCGGCCACGCGCCCGTACTGCTCGCTGGATGAGGCCTGGTAGAAACGGACCTGGTCGCCGGTTTCCTGCTGGTGCTGGCGGACGGCCTCGAGCAGGTTCAGCGTGCCCATCGCGATCGACTCGGCGGTCGAGATCGGCAGGTCGAACGAGACGCGGACGTGGCTCTGGGCGGCCAGGTTGTAGACCTCGCGCGGGCGGGCGATGGCCAGGGCACGCCGGAGGCTGGAGACGTCGGTGATGTCGCCGTAGTGCAGGCGGAGGCGGGGGGCGGGCTCGTGGGGGTCCTGGTAGATGTGGTCGATGCGGCCGGTGTTGAACAGCGAGGCACGCCGGACGACGCCGTGGACCTCGTAGCCCTTGGCGAGCAGGAACTCGGCGAGGTAGGAGCCATCCTGTCCTGTGATGCCGGAGATGAGGGCGCGGGGGGCGTCGGGCATTGGGCGAGTTTATTGGGGCGGGACGCCCGAGGAGCGGACCACGCGTTCACGAGGGGGGCGGGCTTTCCAGCCCGCCCGGTTGCGGAGAAGGACGCACAACGTCCTTTGCTCCAGTCGGCTCGGGAGTCCAAGGCAACGGCGGAGGCGGAAGAACGACGCTGCGGGATCGCCGCGTTCGAGCGGGGCTGGAAAGCCCCGCCCCCTCGTCGTGTGGGAGCGGGCTCCCGGTTGCGGGCGGAACGCCCGCAACCCCAAGGGGGCCTTCGACTCCGTCCCGTTGAGTTCGAACCTCAGCCCTGCTTCGCCCGCCACTCCGTGACGATCTGCTCCCGCATTTGGGCGTCGATCCCCAGGAACTCCTCCATGTACTTGTCGTACGTGGCGGCGTCCTCGTCGCGCGACATATCCAGACGCAGCTCGTTGATGACCTTGGTCCCCTGGCCGATCCACTGATCGAACGTCTCTTTGGCGATGTTCGCGTGGATCCACTCGCCGACCGGGCCCTTGAAGGGCGGGCGGGCCATTTTGGTACCCGGTCGTCCGGTGCGTCGGCACACGAACGAGCCGTCCGGAGCCGGGCCGGAGCGTTTGGGCTCGACCTCGGGCACGGGCAGGTCCAGTTTCCGGAGCATCTCGCCGATCGCGTTCTTCGGCATCAGGTCGCCGCGGCCCGCGGCCACCTTGTAGCCCTCGGTGAGGACCTCGCCGGCCCGCTGGGTTTGCTGGGCGGCCATGAGGGCGGCCCCGGCGAGCTGGTACGCCTTGCTCATGGCGGGGTTGATCGAGACGCAGCGCAGGAACGCCGCGGCCGCGTCCTCGTACCGCCCGGCCTGGTTGTACGCCGAGCCGAGCGAGAAATGGGCCATGTCGTTGGCCGGGTCGTCGGCGGCCATCTTCTCGAACTGGGCGATGCGGGTGTCGAGGTCCATGGGTCTCCCTTGCTGGGGAACCCTATGCCTTGGCGGGCGCGGCAGGATCACGCTCGGGACGCTCGCTCATTGGCGGGCGGCGATCACGACGCGGCGCGACATGTCGGAGACCCACGTGCCACCCGGCTGCTCGATGGTCAGCGCGAAGGCCGCGGCCCGGTTGACGGGCAGTCGCGGGTCAATCACGACGGCAGTGTCCTTGCCGTCGCTCTGGAAGATCGCCCCGCTGATGCGCTGCGACATGCCGCGCTCGGCGTCGATGATCCAGAGTTGGTAGACGGAATCGCGCAGCTCGGGCAGGCCGTGGAGCGTCAGCACGCCGCACTGGGCCTGGTCGCTCCAGGTGACAGAGCCTGAAACGTCTTTGATCTCGGCGGTGACCGATTCGTCACTCCACTCGCCCAGGTCGAGTCGGACGGTGTCGGCGCTGTCCCGCAATGAGACGAGCACCTCGGCGGGGGAGCGGAATCCGCCCGGGTCGGCGGGCCCGGACAACGCGACCCACCACCCAAGGGCAGCGATCGCGACGGCGGCGGCCATCGCCAGTTTTGACCACAGCGGGATCGCGGGTGCGAGGCGGTTCGTTCGCGTCGGAGATGCCGCGGCCGGTTTCTGGGCCTTCGGCGTCGCCGCGGGCGTCGGAGCCGGGATCGGGGACGCGATGACGCGGACCGGTTCCCCCTGACGGGCGGCGATGAACGCCTCGGCCAGGCGATCGAGGCGGCGACGAACATCGCCCGGCATTGCGTCCGATGAACCGGCGCCTGTGTCGCCGCCGATCGCGTCGGGAAGGACCGGGGCGGACTGCTGGGCCAGTGCCAGGAACAGCGAGCCAGCCGCAGCCTCGAGGGAGGCCTCGTCGATGGCGAGCGCGCCCACGGGGGCGTCCGACAGTGAGGACTTCTCGTCGAGCGAGATGTCGTCGAGCACCTGGGCCGCGATGAGTTCGAGCGTGGCGCCGTCCGTTTCGTGATCCAAGCCGTTGGTCTTGGGCGAGAAGTGACTCATCGGGTCACCTCCTTCCGCCCGCCGCTCGCCCCACCGGCGGCCCGCGTCGTCGATGCTGGGGAACCGGACGACTCGCCGCCCGAGCCCGACTCGACGCCGAGCATCGCGCGAATCTTGATCAGCCCGCGCCTGGCGTGGGTCTTGACGGTGCCGAGCGGCAGGCCCGTGGCGGTTGCGATCTTCTCGTGGGACAGGCCCTCGAAGACGGACAGCCGCAGCACCCGCTGCTGCTCCGCCGAGAGGCGCTCCAGGGCACGAGTCGCCCGGTCGGCCTCCTGGGCGACTTCGGCCCGGTCGCTGATGGGCGCCGCGGTCGCGGCGTCCTCGTGGAGAACCTGCGATGGTGGGCGGCGCGTCTTGCGACGCCGGGCGTCGATCAGGCGGCGACGCGCGATGGTCGCCACGAAAGCCGTCTCGGAAGCGATCTCCGGGCGGTACCGACCGGCGCTCTTCCAGATTTCGACAAAGATCTCCTGGACCGAGTCCTCTGCCTCGGCCCCAGACAGACCCGCGCGACGCGCCAGCGCCCAGATCAGACCGCTGAACCGGTCAAGACACTCCCGGACCGCGGATGTGTCGCCGTTTCCAATTCGTTCAAGCAGCGTTTCCGGCACGGCTCGACGGGGCTCCTTGCGGGACGAAAGGGCCGACGCTTTCTCAGCAGGGGCGGTTCGACGCGTGGGGCTCGATTCGGTGCCGCGTGGCGACACGGTTCCTGACGAGAGCAGCGAACTGTAAGCCGAGACCAGGCAACCTGCCACACGCTGCTCCTGCGGTCGGAAACTCCAAGCATCTGTCGCACCACCCGAAACTGCCAGCATCCCGCTTGCTCCTGAACACATCGCGTGCGGGGACGGGGAGCTGTTTCGCCCGCACGCGACAAATCGATTCAACCAACTCTCGGCTTGAATGCCCGCCCCGGCGTGAACCGGGGCGGGCGGATTCCCACTTCCCACGTCGCCGCTCGGGCTGGCCGCGGCTCTCGCCGATGGGCCCGCGCGGGATGGAGACAGTCCCGATCAGCGGGGTGGGAGGATGACCGCGTCGATCACGTGGATGATGCCGTTGGTCGTCTCGATGTCGGACGCGATGACGTTCGCGCCATTGACCGTCAGGCGGCCGTTGCTGATGCGGATGCGGACGTCATCGCCCTGGAGCGTGGCGGCCACGCCGGCCTCGACCGCGTCGTCGGCGTAGATCCGTCCGCTGATCACGTGGTACTTCAGGATCGCCTGCAGGGTCGAGCGGTTCTCGGGCTTGAGCAGTTCCTGAACGGTGCCCGCGGGCAGGGCCGCGAACGCCTCGTCGGTCGGTGCGAACACCGTGAAGGGGCCGTCGCCGCGCAGCGCGCCGACCAGGCGGGCGGCGTCGAGGGCGGCCGCGAGAGTTGTGAACGAGCCGGCCTCGCCGGCCGTGGCGAGGATGTCCTCGGTCGCGGGCATGATCACGCGGTCGATCGCGTGGATGACGCCGTTGGTCGCCTCAACATCCGTGGCGATGACGCGGGCGTCGTCGACGAACACCTGGCCATTGCGGACGTCGATGTCGACCCGCTGGCCGCCGGCGGTCTGCGCGGACGTAACCTTCACGACCTGCGTGCTGGCCACCTCGGCCGGGATGACGTGGTAGAGCAGGATCGACTGCAGGAGGGCCTTGTTCTCCGGCTCGAGCAGGTGCGCGACGGTGCCGGCCGGCAGGGCCTCGAAGGCCTCATCAGTCGGGGCCAGCACCGTGAAAGGGCCCTCACCGGAGAGCACATCGGCAAGGCCGGCAGCCTGGACGGCGGCGACCAGCGTCGTAAACGAGCCGGCCCGCTGAGCCACCTCAATGATGTTTCCGGTGCGGTGGTTGTCCATCGAGGCCAGCGTCACGGTCGAGGTCGCCGAGCACTCGGAAGCCGTCTGCACCGAGCACTGGCCCGAGTTGGCCTCGGCCTTGCGGGCGGTGGTGGAGTACTGGCACTGGGCCGTGGCGTTGAAGGCCAGACCGGCGAGCAGAGAGACAGCGGCGACGCGGATGAGCGCCATGATCAGGCTCCTTTCCTGGTTGGTTTGAGCCGCCCCGATCGGAACGATCCGCGAGGGCAGCGATCAGGAATGACGAGACTGACTTCGACGCCGCGGCGATGGCGGATTCAGAGCGGCTGCGCGGCAAAGCGCCCCACGGCACCCGGTAGGGACGTGGGGCGGGTCGGTGTCTGCCTGCCAGATGAGTCCGCCGGGAGCCGAACAGCTCTACATACCGCTGCCCAACACCACGATCTCCACGCGCCGGCTCTGGTCGCGGGTCGCGCGCGGGTTCGAGGGCCCGAACGCCGCCGAGTACACGCGGTCGTTGTTCACGCCGCGCTGCACGAGATACCGCTCGACCGCCAGGGCCCGCTCGGCGGAGAGGTGCTCGTTGGATTGCCAGTTGCTGCGCCGGATCGGGTCGCTGTCGGTGTAGCCCTCGATGCGGACGGTGTTGCCCGCGTACTGGGCGTTGAGCACCTGGGCGATGCGGGCCAGCGAGTTCTGGGCCGAGGACTTGAGCTCGGCCCGCCCGGAGTCGAACAGCACGTCGCCGGCGATGGCGACCACGATCTCGCCGCCCGAGCCGTGGGTCACGGTCGCGCCCGAGATGCCCTCGAAGCCCGTGGCGGCGGATCCGGGCGTCTCGCCGCCCTGCATGTTGGCAAGGCCCGCAGCGAGCTGGGCGTTCTCGTCCTCGGCAGCCTGGCGGTTGACCTCGCACTGATCCAGGGCCGTCTGGAGGGTGGAGACACGGGCCCTCAGGGCCGAGTTCTCGTCGAGCAGGGCGTCGTACTCGGCGTCGCCGCCGCTGGCGCACCCGCCGAGGGCTGCCAAGGCCACGCCGATCAGCCCGGCCAGCGCGGCCCGAGCCGAGCGAGCAGGGCGCGGGTGTGTCCGGGAGTTGCCTTGAGATTCCGACGCCGTCCGTGCCATCGGGCTCCGCCCCATTGTCCGACCTCCGTATCCGGATCTCCGATCCGTTGGGCGGCTTGGGCGCGCGCACCAGCGCACGCCGCCGCCCCACCGTGACGAGAATATCGGTCGGAGGCGGGGGTTCAGGTTGAACCGACAGCATGTCGGCGCGTGTCGGAACGCGGAACCTGCCGAACCGCTCGAGCCGGGCCCGGCACCCAACGCTCGGAAGGCGCCCCCCGGGTCCCCCTTCGTCGCCCCGTCGCTCCGCCTACGAAACGATCGACCCGGCCGGAATCTGGCCCATGGGCGTCAGCACCACGACGTTCCGCTCGCCCTGGTTCCCACCGTCCTTCGGGGCGTCGCTGGCGGCCAGCAGCATGCCGCGCGACTCTTCGCCCCGGATGGTCCGGGCCTTGAGGTTCGCGACGATGACGATGTGCTTGCCGACCAGGTCCTCGGGCTTGTAGAAGGCCTTGATGCCGGCGCAGATCTGGCGGGGCGTACCGCTGCCGTCGTCGATCTGGAGCCTGAGCAGGCGGTCGGCGTTGGGGTGAGGCTCGGCCTGGACGACGCGGGCGACGCGGAGGTCCACCTTTGCGAAGTCGGCGAACTCGATCTCGGGCTTGGCGACGGGCTCCGCGGGGGCGCCCTGGGGGGCCGGCGTTGAGGGAGCGGCGGGTTGGTCGGTCATGGTGTTCTCCCCCGCCGTGTCGGGCGGACTATGGAGCGGCTTGCGGGACGGTCGGGCGTGTCGCAGGCTCGGCCGTGGGGCGCGAGAGATCGTTGCGATCCCGCGGGTTCGCGGGCGAGGGCGATGGTAGCGGCGGCGCGGTGCCCCTGGTCGGGGCCTCGACCCATCGCCCGTCTCGGAAGTAGGGCAAGTCCGCGTCCACGCCCAGCGTCGGGGCCAGTTCCTCGGCCCGGGGCTCGCGGAGGGGGGCGCCCAGGTCCAGGGCCATCTGGGCCGACCACGACGACTGGATCCCGTCCAGCAGGCCAGACTCAAACCGCAGCTGGTTGATGAGGGCCTGGTCGGTGAGCAGCGGGCCCGGGTTTCCGTGGCACGTCGGGCACAGGCCGCGTCGTGGCGGGCGGGTCTCGCCGAGCGTGGTGATCCGCTCGTTGCCGCACTGCGGGCATGGCCATTGGCGCGACTGGCGGACGATCTCGGCCAGGAACCCGGACGAGCCCACCCCGCCGATCATGCCCTCGTGCTCCTCGAGCACGCGTGCGACCTCCTCATCGTCGAGGCGGTTGCGGGCCTGGGCTCCGTCGCCCGAGCGCACCAGCCCGAGGAACTCGGCCGCCAGGAACCCGGCCCTTCCCGACCACGCCGGCTGGGCGGCGCGGCTCCAGTCGGGGCTGGCGTAGCGACGGTCGACCGAACGGGCCAGGGCGATCAGCCAGCGCCGGTCCTCTTCGGAGCGTGCCAGATCGGCCAGGGCCAGGCACGCGCTGGCGGCCAAGCCCGGATCCGCGGAGGCACCCGCTTCCTGTCGACGCCGATCGAGTTCGAACGCCAGCGCGTAGAGGTGGCGGGCCAGCTCGGTGTCGGATCTGGACCGGGCGGCCCCGGCCACCTCTTCACCCAGCACGAAATACGCGCGGGGGTTGGCCGGCGAGAGTGTGGCCAGCCGGTCGGCCCAGACCCGCGTGGCTGGGACCGGCGCGTCGGGGTCGAGATCGTCGAACGCCATCCCGCTCTGGAGGACGTTGGAGTCGGGCTCGCCGACGGTCTGAGCGGGCCGCGCGGGTGCGGGTGTGTCGAGCTGCGCGGCCGCCGTGGCGGCAAAGGCGGCGCCGAACGCTGTTGCAAGGATCGCCAGTCTCCATGCCAATGCGGTCTCGCGCACGCTCATGGCAGCGGCTCCTTCAGGCGGATCCCCCACAGTCGCACCGCCGCCTCCTCGCCGGCGGCGATCTGCTCGGCGATGTGCCTCGCACGCTGGCGGGCCCGCGACAGGTCGTCCAGCACCCCTCGAACCAGGCTCGTGCGATCCGGCTGCTCGGCCGCGACCACCAGCGCCATCATCTCCGTCGCCGCCAGTTGCTCCGCCGCGTACAGCTGCACCGGGCCCTCGGCCAGTTCGAGACGCGAGGCCCGGCGGCGCTCCACCTCGTCCATTGTCAGCCCGAGGCCGGGCGGGGCCAGCTGGGCCTGGGCCTGGCGGGACCACCGGAGGCGCAGCACCGACACCGCCAGTTCCGGCTCGTCGATCGCGTTGCCCGGCGCGGGCGGGCCCGTCGCGCGGTCGGAACGCACCATCACCGACCACGCCAGCAGGTTCGAGAGGTCGTCGAACACGCGGAAGTCGCTGTCGGCGGCCAGAATCTCGAGCAGGCGGCTGACCACCGCGCCCCGTGCCGCGGCGTCCCAGGCGTCGTCGCGCCCCTGGGGCAGGCGGGCCCCGGTCAGGGCCGAGATCAGGCGGGTGTTGCGCCGGGTCTTCGGGATCGTCGGCAGTTCTTCCAGCAGCGCGTTCGTGATCCAGGGGCTGCCGTTCATGCGCATCACGATGTCGTACGCCGCCTGGGCCACCGGCGGGGGCGAGCCGCGGACCGCCTCACGCACGAGAACCTCGGCGTCGACCGGCCCGATGTCGATTGTGAAGCGCGACGCCGCCTGCGTGAGCAGGTCGATCCGGATCGGGATGCTGCGCCCTGCGAGGAGGTATTGCTCGGCCCACACGCCGTCGCCCGAGCCGTCGGAGAGGGCCCGACCGGTGGCGTCTGCCGCCAACGAGAGCGTGGCTTCGATGTCGTCGTCGAGGTTGAACAGCAGGTCGTCGGCCTCCTGGGTCAGGCCCCGCCAACGGAGGTGGGCCGCCTCGCTGATGCGCGAGAGAACCACGGCCGAGGCCAGGTGCTCCTCGGGCGTCAGGCTCGCATTGCGCCGGGCCCGGGCGTCGCTCGCGCCCTCACGCCAGGCCGACGCGAGCGCATCACGGTCCTGCTCATCCGCGAGGTTCCACAGGATCGCGAGGCGGTCGCGGATCTCGCGCCGCTCGAGGTCGGTCGCGCGGGCCGGCGGCACGAGCGAAATGTCCAGACGCGCCCCCGGGGCCTGGGTCGCCACCGCGCTCAGGATCGCGTGAACATCGCCGGACGACACGCCGGGGGCGTCGATCAGGCGGACCAGCCACTCCCGGGCGGCGGCCCCCTCGCTCCAGTCCATCGCGACCGCCAGCAGGCCGATCGCCTCGAAGACCAGGCGGTCGTCGGTCGGTTGGGGGGCGTCAATCAGCAGCACGTTCATCCCGGCGAGGATCAGCGCGGTGCGGGCCGCCGCGTCACCATGAGTCACGCCCTGCGCGCTGGCGAGCCACGCGCGCCACGCGTCGAGCCCGGCGTCGATCGACTCGCGTGTGCGACCGGCCTGCTCGCTCGGCACCAGCAGGGGGGGCATGGCGCCCAAGGCCGCCGCCGCGCCCGCTTCGAATGCCGACGCACCCTCGGGGCGACGCCCCGCGAGGGCGGCCCCGACGCGCGACTCGATGAGCGAGCCGGCCCGGGCCGAGATGTCGCGTTCGCGCTGCAGGCGGACCAGGAGCCCGACCGACCACGCCGCCGGGGCGACCTGTTCCTGTGAGAGCGAGCGGGCCCGGGCCAGCGTCACAGCGCCGCGGGCCACGTCCTCCAGCGTCTGGATCGGGCCCTCGGGCGACGAGGCGGAGCGGTAGACGTACTCCACGATCGCGTCGATCAGCGCGCGGCGCCGATCGACAGGGATCGCGGGCCAGGCCTGCCCCGTCTGGTCGATGAGCTGGCGGAACGCGTCGCCGGCCGCGCCGGGATCGACGCTCTGGGCCTCGACCGCGGCCCGGAGGCGGGCCAGCAGATCGCCCGCGTCGGGCGGCGGGGCCTCGACCGTTGGCGCCGGTGCCGGCGTGTCGCGCCTCGTTGGGAACAGTTGTTCGGGAGGCTCGGGCTCGGGCGTCTGGGCGATGAGCGAGCCGGGCCGGCGGGCGGGAGTCGTCCCGCCCGGCGGACTCGCCGGCGGCTTGGTCAGGCTGACGACCGCCCAGAACGCCCCGGCCATCGCGATGATGCCGAGGATCGTCAGCGCCGCGACGGCCTTGACCGTGCGTGCAGCCCGGTCGTCGTCGAGTTCGCGGGGCAGGACCAGATCGCCGCCGACGGTCGGGACGATCTCGCCGCCGGTCGCGCTGACGCCGAAGACTTGGTGAGACGCTGGTTGTGGGCGGGGTTGGGTGCTGATCGATGCCGGCGGCGAAGCCGATGCGGGCCCGCCGGGCGTTCGCGCGGCCGGCGCACCGGTCGTGCCGCTCGCCGCCCCCATCGCCGCGCGGGCCAGACCCGGCACCGCCTGTTGCGAGAGCCCGCGCTTCTTCGCGAGCATCGCCAACTGCTGCGCGGTGTGGGCGTTCATGCCCCGACCGGCGGCAAGCGTGCGCCGGATGTCACGCTGGAGATCGATGTCCAGACCCGAATGCGGGCTCGCGGCGGACGGCGGCGTGAACCCCGACGCCACGACCGGACTCGTGCCCGGAACCCCCGACGCGGCGCCAGCTGCCGGAGCACCAGGTGCGGACCTCGTCGGGACAACCCCAGCCCATCGGCGTGCCATCTGCTCGCGCACCGACGCGTCCATCAGCTGCGCCGCCGCGGTGTGCAGCGCGATCCGGACCTCCTCGCCCTCGGGCGTGTCGCCCTGCGGGTGTCCGTCGACGCGGAGCATCTGGCGCTCGAACCCGGCCCGGATTGCCGCCTCGTTGCACCCGCCAACCGCGACACCGAGCAGGGCGAACGGCCCGCCCGCCGCGGCCTCGGGGCCGAGGAACCGCTCGATCGGGTCGGACGCACCGCGCGCCGGGCCACCCGGAGCGCTGCCCCGGACGGCCTCAACGGATTCGGTGCGGTCGGCGCTCAACGCGGGCTGCTCGGTGCGGTGGGGGAGGTCTCGGGAGCGCGCGGGATCTGCTCGTCCAGATCGCGGAGCCGCTGCCCCCATGGCTCGGGGCCGAACTCCGGGTACAGGATCTTGTGCTGGTCGAGGGCCTGGCGCGCCGCCGCCGGCTGCTGCCCGGCGAGCAGTCTCAGCGACTCGTAGCGAGCTTCGAACCATTCTGGCTGTCCGGCGGGCAGGCCCGAGAGCAGCCGCCGCCACGCGTCGAGCGCGACGCCGGTATCCCCGCCGGACTCGCTCAGCCGCGCGACCCGGCGCAGCGTCGAGGCCGTCGCCCGATCGTTCTCGACCAGCGCGCGGTCGAGGCGGACGGCCATGTCTCGGAACACGCCGTTCTGGTCCGCCCGCCAGACAACAGCCGCGGCCTCGGCCACCGTGGCGTACAGCGGCGCGACCACCGGGTCTTGGAACGCCTCGGGCGGCGCCGGGTACTGCTCGATCACCCGCTGCCCGGACGACACGACGGCTCGGGCGAGCGCCACATCCTCCGGCGCGGCCTGCCACGCGCGCGACGCCCGCGAGTAGATCAGCCGATCCGCGGTTTGCGACAGGCGGCCGTCCATCGCCCGGAGTTCGTCGAGGCGTCGCGAGATCTGCGTGTCGTCGCCGCGAGCCAGGGCGATCTGCACGCGCCGATACGCGAGTTCCTCCGCGACCTCGGGCGGCGCGATCGCCGGGCTCTGGCCCAGCACCCGCTCCACCGTTTCGAGCATCGACTCGGCCCGCTGCAGGTCCGGGGCCGACGCCCCGAGCAGCGCGTCGAGCACCTGCCTGGCGTGCAGCACCAGCGACGCCGCGGCGTCGGCCGCCTCCTGCCCCCGCGCGCTGGTCGCCAGAGCCGCGTCGAGACGGATGACCTCCTCGGCCACGTCCGCCAGGCGCAACGCCGCGAAGTCACGCTCCGGCCCCAGGGCCCGGCGGTACAGCCGATACAGCAGCGCCACCGCCCGGCGGCGTGCGCTCAGGTAGACCGGGCTGGCCCGCTCGACCGACAGCAGGATCTGCACCGCCTGCTCGTCGTCGATCAGCCCCGCCGACGCCCGACGCAGCAGCAGTTCGGCCGCGCGCGGGCTCGACGGGTGCTCCTGCAGGAACAGCAGGGCCAAACGGTCGCGCCGCTCGCCGAGCGACAACTGCCCGCCCTCGACGCCCTGGTCGAGCGCCACGATCGCGACCCATAGCGCCTCCTCGGCGTCGCTTGGATCGCCCGCCACCGACGCCGCCCGCTCGAGCGCGTCGGCCGCCGCGGGGAAGTCTCCCGCGTAGTAGAGCGCAAAGCCCCGCATCATGCCGCACTGGGCTCGCTCGGCCTCGAAGCGGGCCGCGTCCTGGCTCTCGAGCGCGGCGCCGAGCAGGTCCGAGGCCTGGCGGTAGGCGTTGACCAGCTCGGGCGTCGCGGCCGGGGCCGAGGGGTCCTGCCCGGACCCCTGGTGCCTCGCGCGGGCCTCGTCGTAGGTCTGGAGCCCGCGGACGTAGGCGACGATGAACCCCTCGTTGCCGATCGGGGCCGTGCCGTAGCGCTGCACGAGATCGAGCACGTGGGCCACCTGGCCCGCGGCGACCAGGTCCGCCAGCGCGCCCTGGGCCAAGCCCTCTGCGATTTCGGCGCGTTCCGCGGGCGCGCCCGGTTCGCGCAACGCCTCGAGTGTTCCGACGGCCAGCAGGCGAGCCTCCCGGATCGTCAGACGCCCGGGCTCGCTCCCGCTGGCGCGAGACCGGCGCACACGCTCGATCTGCCAGGCCAGGTCCGCCCAGCGACGCGACTGGCACAGGATCGCGATGCGACGGCGGAACACCTGCTCGCGCACGTTCTCCGGCGTGTCCGGGTTGGAATCGACCTCCTCGAGCCACCGGATCGCGTCCACCGACGACCCGCGGATTGACGACGCCAGCGCACAGCCAATCGCGGCCCGGGCGATGTGCTCGTATCGCAGCAGGGCCTTGGGGAACCGGTCGATGGTCGGCGCCTGGCCCGTCTCGGCGCTCAGAAGCCAACCGAAGTCCACCAGCGACGCCTGGGCGATGTTCCGGTCCGCCGCGAGCACTGCCAGGTAGTACCGCGTCCAGCCCGCGTAGTAGTGCGCCAGCGACCGCAGACGCCGGGCCTCGGCCAGCGCTTCCCGCGCCGCCGGGTCGCCCTCCAGCCGCCCGCGCTCTTCCAGGCGATCCAGGTTCTCCACCCGCCTGTGCGACTCGCGCCCGACCTCGTCGAAGGTCTCCACCACCGTCCGCAGGGCCCGCTCGGCGTCCTGCAGCGCCGCCGGCGTCGCCAGACGAACGATCGAGTCCTCGACCACACCCTCGGCCACCAGATACCGCGCCTTGGCGAGGTCCAGGCGCAGCGCGTAGGTCTGGGCCTCCGGCACCGTCTCGATCAGTTCGCGCCCGAGGCGCTCCAGGCGTTCGAGTCGGGCCGGATCGCGCGTCGCCCCCATCAGCGAGACATAGATCTGTCCGAGACGCTCGGCCAGCGGCAGGCGATCCGCCCCGCGGGCCGCGGCCAGGCGCTGGCGGAGCTGGGCCGCCAGCAGCTCTTCGAGGTCGTGGTCGCGCAGGAACGCCTCGACCTGCTCGTCGGGCGTGACCGCGGGCTCCTCCTGCTCGGTCGGTGCGCCCTGGGCGATCGCGCGGGTCGGCGCGAGCGACAGCAACGCCGCGCCCAACCCCAGGCCGCACCACCACACCGCTCTGATCGCAGTTGCGTGCTTCATGGCCGCGGCGTCACCCCCACGCTCGGCTGGCTTGCTGAAGACGCGCCAGGCGGCGCCGCCGGCGTCGTCCGGATCCGCTCCAGTTCCGTCCACTCCAGCGCCGGGTGCCCGGCGTACGACTGCCCGAGCAGCTGCTCCAGCGTCTCGCCGCCGCCGACGTCACCCAAGTCCCGCAGCGCCGCCGCCGACTCGGCCAGCGCGATCCCCGTCAGATACGCCTGCTCCGATCCGAACCGCGCCGGCAGGTGCATCAGTTCCACCACCCCTTGCATGATCCGCTCGCCGTCGGCCTCGACCAGCAGCGACCGACCGATCCCCGCGCGGCACCACGCCTCCTGCCACTCGGGCAGGTCCTCGATCGCCAGACGCGCCCGCAGCGACGCCCGCGCCCGCTCGCGCTGCGCCTCATCGCCGACGCGCGCCAACACAAGGTCGGCGACGAGCGCCACGCCGGGGTCCGTGTCCAGCAGCGTCTGCGACGGCACCGGAACCACCACGCTCTGCCCGCCCTCGAACCGGGCCGCGGCCATGTACAGGTCCGCCAGCACACGGGCCCGCTCGGCCCCCGGGGCATCGCCCGAAACCGCCGCGAGAGGATCGCGCCCCGCTGCCAGCGCCCGCACCGAAGGCCCCGGCACCCACACCGGCGGCAGCGAGACCACCAGCCCGGTCTGGGCGTCGATCACCGGCAGCAGCGCCATCGGCCAGATCCGGGCCGCCACCTCGCCGGGCGAGGGCGAGCGCAGGTCGTCCCGACTGCCCGACGCCGGCACGCCGCCCATCGAGGCGTCGCCCGCCAGGGCCACCCACTGCAGCCACGGCGACAGCGCCGAAGCCAGCGCCCCGCGCCACAACCGGCACCGCAGCAGCCCCTCGCAGATCGAGAGCGCCGTCGCCCCGCCCGTCTCGGGCAGCCGATCGAACAGTTCCTCGTAGAGCGGCTCGGCGGCGACCGCGTCGCCGCGCTCCAGACGCGTCCGGGCCCGCCACGCGAGCATCGCCAGATCGCGGAACGGCGCGGCCTGGGCGCCCAGTGGTCCCTCGACGCCCGCGACCCGGTCCCAGCCGAGGACGTACTCGACGCCGCCATCGCGCACCAGCACGCCGTCGGCCCGCACCTCGGCGGCTTCGAGCGTGCCCTCCCGCCCGTGCATGGAAACCCGGCTCGGTTCGCTCGCGGGCGCGGTCGGCGACCCGGATGCCTCCGGCTGCGCGCCCGCTCGCCCCGTCCACCCGCAAACAAGCACACCGGACGCCACCGCCCCGATCACACAGCAACGCCTCAGACGCCGGACCTGAGGAGGCTCTGCGACGAAGGTCCGGGTCATCGTTCCATCTCGCGCACGATTCCCACGCACCAGCAATCGTTGCACGCATCGCGCCCCATCGCGCGGGACGGCTCGCCTCACGGCACGCCCCCGACCGACACGAACGTGTACGTCCCGCCGGACTGCTGGGCGATGCGCCGCATCAACGGCTCGGCCTCGCGCGTCCCGAACGCGATGCAGTGGATCGGCACGTCGGCCTGCGCGTTGAGCCCCGCGATCTCCGCCGCAACCTCCGGCGCGAACTCGCCGTCGGTCAGGAAGTAGATCGCATCGGGCCGCGGCCTCTGGCTGAACACGTAGAAGAACCCCGGCGACGGGTTCGTCCCGCCGACCGGCTGCAGGTCCATCGCCGCCCGGCGCGTCCACGACTTGCCCCGGTCGGTCGCCTCGATCCACCCGTTCCGCCCGCCGAGCGGGGCGGCGTCGGTCGAGAACGGCACGACGATGAACGAGTGCTGGTCCTGCATGGCGTTGATGGACCGCAGCAGCTCGCTCCGCATCGCGTCCATCTTTCCGCCGATCGCCATCGAGCCCGACACGTCGATGATGTACGCGAACCGGTTGCCCGCCGCCTCGACGCCGAAGAACCCGGCCCCGCCGCCCCCGCCCGCGCCGCCGCCGGAGCCGGGGAAGCCAAGCCCGTCGCCGCCGGCCCCGATGTCGCCCGCGCCGTCGCCCGCGCCGCCCAAGTTCGTGCTCAGGGCCTCACGCATCGACTCGAGCCCGAGCGTGTCGGGCACGTTGATCTCGATCTCGGGCTGATTGGTCGGCGCGGCGTCTGGGACCTCGGGCGAGGCCGTGTCCAGCGTGCCCCCGCCGAGCTCGGCCAGTTCCGACTCGTTGAGCACCGCGAACTGCACCGGGGCCGCCCCGCCCGCGCCGTCATCCGGCTGGGCCGCCAGCACCACCAGCGCCGCCGCGCTCAGCAGCATCACGTGGAACGCCATCGAGATCGCGATCCCCGCCGCCCCCGACACCCGCAGCCACCGGCGCAGCCCCGCCGCCCGGCGCGGCACCGCGACCGGCGTGCGGCTGCGTGCCGTCGCGCCCGCCCCGGACCCCGCGGGCGTCGCCGCCCCCGCCCCCGCTTGGCGGGGACCGACCGGGCCGTTGCTGGTGGGAGTGCTGTGCGCCATCGCTCTGCTCGTATCCCGGTTGCACCGAGTCCAAACCGCCCGTCGCCCGCGGCCCCTTCCGGCCACGTGCGCACGCTCGCCGACGCCCCCCGAGTCAGTCTATCGGCACCGGGCCCCGCCTCGGACCCAGCCCGGACGCAAACCGATCGCAATCGCCCTGCCTGCGATTCGTACCGCCGACCGCCCCGGTTCGCCGCGGAAAGCGCGGGCGGGATCAACCCGGCGCAGCAAATCCGCACGCCGCCCTCCATTGGCGGCTTGACCCCTTGGACGCCCGACCGTTCAATCGGTTCGCGCTGTTCGCGCCACGATCCGCCAGACCCAACCAGCGACCGTCCGGCGTTCTTCCGCCCCGGTCCGGAGACCCGCATGGGCACCGCCCCCAAGTCCCAGGCCGCCAAGTCCCAGGCCAGCACAGCCGCCGCCCCCCGCTTCAGCCGCGTCCTGCTCAAACTCTCCGGCGAGGCCTTCGCCGCATCCGGCGGCTTCGGCATCGAGAACGACGAGCTCGACCTCATCGCCCGCGAGGTCTGCCAGGCCTGCCAGGTCGGGACCCAGGTCGCGGTCGTCGTCGGCGGGGGCAACATCATCCGCGGGGCCACCCTGGCCGAGCAGGGGCACATCCCCCAGTCCACCGCCGACTACATGGGCATGCTCGGCACCGTCATCAACGCCCTGGCCCTCAAGGAGAAACTGCTCACCCTCGGCCAGGACTCGCGCGTCCTCTCGGCCATCGAGATCAGGGCCGTCGCCGAGCCGTTCATCCGCGGGCGGGCGCTGCGCCACCTCGAGAAGGGCCGCGTGGTCATCCTGGCCGCCGGCACCGGCAACCCCTTCTTCACCACCGACACCTGCGCCGCCCTGCGCGCCACCGAACTCGAGTGCGAGATCCTGCTCAAGGCCACCAAGGTTGACGGCGTCTACACCGCCGACCCCAAGAAGGACCCCAAGGCCACCCGCTACGAGACCCTCACCTTCGGCGAGGCCATCACCAAGAACCTCCGCATCATGGACATGACCGCCCTGGCCATGTGCCAGGAGCAGAAAGTCCCGGTGCTGGTATTCGACTTCAAACGCCCGGGCAACATCCGGGCGGTCATCGAGGGGGCGTCGATCGGAACGCTGGTGAGGCCGGGGTGAGTCGGGTTGGCCGGGTGTTCGCTATGCTTTCACCGGCGGGTGCGGTGGCTCTCAAACAAGTTGTGCGTCGTGGTCCGGTCCGGGTCCGTCCCCTCTGCATGAGGCGTGGAGGCTTCGGTCGTGCTGATCGTCTGGGGAACACGACGCGTCGAACGTCCGATCGGCTGGGTGGCCGACCACTGCCCGATCTGCCGCCAGATTCTGGCGTTGCCGGCCCGACAGATCAGCGACGTCTCGCATCTGTACTTCGTGCCGGTGAGTCGCGGCCGCAGGCTTGCGCTCGTAGCCCGCTGCCCGGGTTGCAACACGGACCTGATCCGTCCCCCGAGTTTCTACCGGGCGACGCCTCCCGCGCAGATGGAGTTCGCGAAGTTTGTTCGCAAGACAAACCCGTTGCGCCTCTCCGAACTTGAGACGCTGGTCGCGCTTGAGAACGACATCCAGTCCCAGCCGCGCGACGTCCGCCAGACGGTGCTCGCCGCCGCGCTCCCGCGGTTCGGATACGAGATCGACAAGCGGAGCGTCGGCGGGGCCGCGGAGTCCGGCAAGGTGCTGCTCGCGCTGCTGTTCATGATCCTGTTTGGAGTTGCGGCGTTCTCGAAGTACTACGGCGAGTGGTGGTGGTGGATCCCCGCGGTGCTCGCGCTGCCGACCTTCGCCCTCTTGGTCAAGTTCGCGGTCGCCGGCACGCAGGGGCCGCGCGAGCGGGCACTGGCCGAACTGCTGATCCGGGGGCACATCCTGGACGGAGCCGACCCCGAACTGCTCGCCGCCGCGCTCGAAGAAACGGCCGAGGCGGGGTGGACGTGGGCCAAGGGGATTCGGGCCGAGGAAGTGGCCAAGCGCGTCGAGAAGGCGATCGTGCCGCCCGGTCGGCGAGCAATGGCCGCCGGATCGGCCCCACCGACCGCTCCGCCGCGGCATCCGCCGACCCGTCCGGATGCTTGAACCCCACAGATTCCCACCAGTCCCAGGAACAACCGCCCGATCAAGCCTATTGTCTTCCCAGATCCGCCAGTGGCTCCACGCCGGTTCGCTCTGTCTCGAACCTTGATTCTCGCGACCTCTCGACCCTCTGGACCCCTGCTGGCCCGCGGCTCTTCCAAAATGGCACGTCCGTGCCGCAGCCGCCACACCCCTTCCAGCACGGCCTGATCCGCCGGTCGGAGAGTCTCCCTTCATGGATTTCAGCAATCTCGGTCTGTCCCCGCTCCTCCTGCGCGCCCTGGCACAGGAGGGGTACACCACCCCAACACCCATCCAGGCCAAGGCCATCCCCCCCATCCTCGCCGGCAAGGACGTGCTCGGCTGTGCCCAGACCGGCACCGGCAAAACCGCCGCCTTCGCCCTGCCCATCCTCCACAACCTGCTCGAGCAGCCCGCCGACAAGCCCCGCCGCGGCGGGCGCCTCGCCCGCGTCCTGATCCTGGCCCCAACCCGCGAACTGGCCTGCCAGATCGCCGACTCCTTCAAGACCTACGGCCGCGAGACCCGCGTCTCCGGCACCGTCATCTACGGCGGCGTCGGCCAGGGCCCCCAGGTCCGCGACCTGAAGCGCGGCGTCGACGTCATCGTCGCCACCCCAGGCCGCCTCATCGACCTCATGGAGCAGGGGCACGCCGACCTGTCGGGCGTCGACACCCTCGTGCTCGACGAGGCCGACCGCATGCTCGACATGGGCTTCATCCACCCCATCCGGCGCATCGCCGCCGAGACGCGCGAGGACCGCCAGACCCTGCTCTTCTCCGCGACCATGTCCAAGGACATCCGGGCCCTGGCCCAGTCGCTCCTGCACGAGCCGGAGCAGATCGCGGTGACCCCGGTCGCCTCCGCGGCCCCGAAGATCGAGCAGTCGCTGTACCACGTCCAGCGCCCCGAGAAGCAGGGCCTGCTGACCCACCTGCTCGCCGACGCCGCGATGTCCCGCGTCGTCGTGTTCACCAAGACCAAGCACGGGGCCGACCGCGTCGGCGAGAAACTCGAGCGGGCCGGCATCTCGGCCCGCACGATCCACGGCAACAAGGGCCAGAACCAGCGCACCCGCGCCCTGGCCGCGTTCAAACGCGGCGAGGCCCGCGTGCTGGTCGCGACCGACGTGGCCGCCCGCGGCCTGGACGTTGATGACATCACCCACGTGGTCAACTTCGACCTGCCCATGGAGCCCGAGGCCTACGTCCACCGCATCGGGCGGACCGGGCGGGCGGGGGCCACGGGCATCGCGATCTCGTTCTGCGACAACACGGAGCGGGCCCTGCTCAAGGACA